>DATDOV010000101.1:0-84085 GCA_035293105.1 Blastocatellia bacterium | reverse complement strand
GAAAGCCTGAGAGTCGGCAACGCGACAGCCCAAGGCTTCAACTTGATCCAATCCTGCTGAAACGACTTCGCAGTCGGGCTTTGATGTGCGAAAGTCCGATTGTGTCGAGCCAGCAGACAGTTTGTGAGAAATCCGGGTTAGGAGCCTCCGCCGCAGTGCCCTGAGCTTGCTCGGCGTCGCCAAGTCGCCATGGCACTGCGGCGGGGGCATCGGATCTAGCAGTCGGGGGCGGCAGTCCGATGAGGGGGGCTGACTCCTAACAAACGAATCTACAACTCGCACCGGGAGGCTAGGTGTAATCTGACCGTGATACTCGACGTCCCCTTACAAGTTCCATTCCAGACGCGTAGGATTAGGCGATTTCATTAGAAACGGCAGGCTGGACGGGGTCGGCCAGTCTCGGTGGGTCTTCAACGGCGTCCCCTTAGACCATGTTGATTGGATTCGGGCGAGTGAATCCGGTCGGCCGTGACCGATGCGGGCTTCCCCTGACGAGGAGCACTATGGCGTGTCATGGCTCGAAGGGTGTCCGAGCCGGTCCGCGGCAGGATGGCGTGACAATCCGTCAATTGTGGGCGATAGCCCGACACAATTTCTCAATTCCTTGCGCGATTCTCTCCGGACTCTCTTTTGAAAACGCGAGCCGCAATGAGTCAGTGCCGCTGCCATCGACAAAGAAAGGCTGCCCGGGCACATAAGCGACGCCCTCCTCAATCGCCTGGGGCAAAAGATCGGTCGTATCCACGTCTCCGCCGACGTGCATTAGAATGAAGAACCCACCGGCCGGCACTGTCCACCGAGCGCCGGCCGGAGCATACAGCTTCAAGGCGTCGAGCATCGCGTGGCAGCGGAGCTCATAAAACTCACGGAGCGCCGGTAACCGACTCGCAATGAGCCCTGAGTCCAACGCCTCGGAGACGATGGCCTGGTCCAGGACGCTCGAGGACAAATCGGCCCCCTCCTTTGCAAGCTCAATCCGTGAAGACAACAACTCGGGAGCTTGAATCCATGCGCACCGAATTCCAGGCGCGAGCACCTTCGAAAAACTGCTTAGGTACACGACGCGCGAGGGATCAAGCGCCGCCAATGGCGACGGACGCCTCGCCTCGCTCCGGAAAAACAGCTCGTAGTACGCGTCGTCTTCGATAATCAGCATGTCGTACTCTGCAGCGATGTCGATCAATTGCATTCGACGCTCGCCTGCGAGCGTGACTCCGGAGGGGTTCTGGAAGTTCGGAGTGGTGTAGAGGCACTTGACCTTGCGGCCTTCCACGCGCAATCGACGAAGCTGCCGGCGAAGATGCTCGATGTCTATGCCGGCGTCGTCCTGACGCACACCGACAAGCTCGGCCTGGGCATTGTGCAGCGCGATCGTTCCGCCAATGTAACTCGGCAGCTCGACCAGAGCTACATCCCCAGGATCGAGAAGCAATCGAGCAATCAAATCCAGCCCCTGCTGCGAGCCGGTCGTCATCACGACTTCAGAGGGGTCGGCGTTCTCTACTCCTCGTGCCTTCATGATTTGGACGACCTGCTCGACCAGCTTTCCCTGTCCGCGAGTCGGTCCGTATTGCAACGCAAACTGACCGCGGTCACGGATCACGCGGGCGGAAATCTCGGCCAGTTCCTCGAGCGGAAAAGTTTCGGGACTTGGCGCCCCGGCCGCAAGCGATATGACGTCGCTTCGGCCGAGCAGCTTGGTCAGGTTGCGAATGGCGTTCGGTCGGAGGTTCCGCCCTAGCTGGGACTGGAGAGAATCATAATCGGTTTCGAGCTTCAACATTCCTCAACCAAGAATCGCAACTGTCAACCGCAAACTCCGCGAATCAAACCTGAGGTTACTTCTAATATCAGATCACAGAGTTCAAACCACGAGCCGCCAGATTTGGCGGGCTCATCCTCTCACATTGAATACGAGCTCAACGACAAGGCTTGGTTGAGCCGGGTCATTCGACTTTATCGTAACCGACTTTACGTGCTCGCCCGGCGCTGTGCCGGTTTCTACTTTTACCTTGATCGTGCCCGCCTTACCAGGAGGGAGAACTTTCGGGAAGTTCACGGTGGTGCACCCTCAGCCAGGTTCAACTGATTCGATCTTCAGCGTGGACAAACCGGTGTTCCTCACGACAAACGACCGCACCAGAGTCTTCCCTTTTCGCTGTTTGCCGAAGTTTATCCGTTTGAGCGGCACAGCCAACCTGGGTGCCGTTGGAGAACCCACTGCGGAAGTCGGAGTGCGGTCTGCCGATACATCGGCCGCCTTGGCGGTCGCCGCTCTATCGTCGGCAATGGTCGTTGGTGTCTGCGAGGATGCGGCCGCCCCAACAAGTGTGCTGGCATTCGAGTTGGCCGATGGCGCGGGGTTCTGCTTGGCGGCGCTCTCCGGCGAATCGGTATTCCGCGGAGCCCGTGAGCATCCCGCCACCAGCCCCGCTGCGACCAGGATCAATGTGAGGCACAGACTTGAACGCTTCGTCATCGCGCGGATAATTTAGCACAATGCCCGGGAGGGACGACAGGCGTCGAAGGTCGGAAGTAACTCCCGTCCGTCGCGCTGACTTCGCCCTTCGTAGCACGCTTTCACGTCAATGATGGAGACCAGATGGCCGTCTCCGTAGCTCCGGGTCAGTCGTATCACCCACTGTTGCTCAACCCGTTCGCGCAGCTCTGGCAGAGCCGGATCGCAGCGAGGCACTTCGACCCTTCGGTTCTACCGTTCAAACCGAGCTTTTTCCATCCGTATCGGCTGTCCTGAGTGTCACCACTGTAGCTCCCCACCCGCCGGCTTCGGGCGGCGCGTCCCCAAAGTCCTCCACGTATTCCGTGCGAGCCAGAATCGAATGCACCATCTCGCGCTGCACCCCTACTCCCTTGCCGTGAATGATGCGAACCCATCGGATTCCTCGACTGTGTGCCTCCTCAAGGTACTCCCCGACGATGACTCTCACCTGATGCGGCGGGACCGAGTGCAAGTCGATCACGTCCCTGAACTCGATGACCACCGGCTCGGGAAACGGGTTCATCGCGTCGATCGACCCACTCTCGGCCTCCGGCTCCATCTGGGCATCAACCTCGCCGCGTTTCGCGCGCTTATCAAAGAACCTCCGGAGGAAACAACCGAGCGACATGCACGAAATCATACCTGATCCGGCAATCAGCTTGCCTGCTCATGCGAAACCATGAATAATTCACACTTGCTTTGACGCGGCGCACGAAAGCTTTCGGCCGAAGCGGTTCGTTGCTTCCCTGTCCATATGATCTTAGTTCGTTCGACCCTCCTTGTGACTGTCATTCTGGCGATTGTGAACACATCAACGGCTCAGTCGGCCAAAACATCAGCCCGAGATTATCCGGCCGTCATAAAGGACTCAATAGACCGGCGCGCCCGAGCCGAGCGTGTGTGGAGGCGCATGCTAGATGCTTACAAAGTACCGCAGACGCCTCCCGATCTGTATCCCATAACTTATACCCCGCGCTCATTGCTTGGCGTATCGGGCGGCATTAAGATCACTGGGGAGAGGGCCGACGGCAGTTCCGACGCGCTGGCGCTACGCGAGGCTGTGAAAGCGTTCCTCGACCGCTGGCGAGACATGATCGGCGCGGACCTGAGCACGATGTCGCTCCGCAGCGTTGACGAGTCCGGCGACTCCCAACGAATGACGTTTCGGCAAGTCGATTACCAGTACCCGATTGCTGAGGGATTTGGCGTGATGGCCGTAGTCGTAAGCCTCGACGGACGCTTGACCCAGCTTGACGACAGATTCATCCCTCCCGTCGAGCTGCCTAAGCGCCCGTCGATCGACCGAGACGCCGCGCTCAAAAAGGTCGTTGGCCGAAGCTTCACCTACTCCGATGTTGCCGGCCGAGAACAGCAGTCAATGGTCGGCAGCCGCGAGGAAGTCAGCGTTCGGCGCTTGGTGGTACTGCCGATCGAGAAAGCTGATGAAATCGAAGTGCGTCTGGTCTGGGAGGTCGTTGCCGGCACAACGCCGTCGTGGACCGTCTACATCGACGCGGTAACGGGAGACGAGGTGCGAGCAGTTCAAAACGTGAAGACGTGAATGGCAATTATGGAAACGGTGATAACAAGAGACAGCGACATACTGCGGGAGTATCTGGCGGCGCTCGACGCGCGTGAACGGGGACTCTCACCATTCGCGCGGCTCGCGGCGACGCTGAAACTGGCCCGGCTGCGGCGCGAGATGGACTCCACGAGCATTGAAGCCGGCGACGAAGATCTCGCCGCGCTTAGACGCGAGATCGATGAGCGTCTCGCCCGCACGTTCTTTCGGCGCTTCGCCGCCAAGGAGTGGGGAGGGCGCCTGGCCGCGCTTTTGATGCTCGTCGTTGGCCAGCAAGCGGTGCTGCTGCTCTCGCTCGGCGCGACGGCGTTGTTCATCCAGCTTGCCCCGACCCCGGCATGGTGGAATCCGGTACTGCCGCACGACGAGCCGGTCTTCCTGCTCGTCTTCGTCTTCCTCGTCCTTGTCACCGCGCCGATGCTGGCGCTGGGGATGCTGTTTGGAGGACGGTACTTCCGATCCTGGCGAACGACGGTGCCGGTTACGCTCGGAGTGCTGGCGGTGTCGCTGCTCGGCACGTATCTGGTCGTTCGCGGCAAGTCGAACCCGGTGCAGCGCTCCGCCTCGATCGTGCAGTTCTCAAGACAACGCGGCGCAACCGAGAAGAGCTACAGCGAATGGGTCGAAGCGAACTGGCTGACGAGGGATGCAAAGTTCAGGCGCGATTATGAAACCTACCTCCGCAACGGACCCGGCCGCTGGATCACGTCGCGGTTGAAGGACGACGCCGCATGGCGTGATGCTCTGCGGGTCATGAACGATTACATTGACGGCGGCCAGGACCCCAACGGCTTTCGCGAGTGGCTTAAGTACTACCTCGATCGAAATCGGATCTACTCAGAGGATCGCATCGGACAGGAGGTCGCCTCCATAACCGGCGAAGCCAACCTCCGAATGCTCGGCATTTGGCAGGTCGAGCCCTACCTCAAGGAACGCGACGCGCGCAACTACCGCGCCTATCTCGGCGCAATCGACCGGTCTATGAGGTGGTGGGGACTGGCGAGTCTCGGCCTTTTCACTCTCGCGTTTGTGGCGGTCTACTTCGCAGGACCGCTCGCCGGAATGTGGAAGCGAACATCGGACTTGCGCGGACTGAGGAGATCAACCGGCAGCTCGTTTGAGCCGGCAGGACTGAAGGAACGCGAAAACTGGTTCCCGGAACGGAGCGAGATCACGACCGCGCCGTTTTTCGACGCTCCGTTCAAGCTGCTGTCCAACGTCCATTATTCGTTCAACCGTTTTGCCGCTTCCACATCCATCGTTGTATTCGTCTTTTGGGCCGCGGCGACTGCTTTGAGCCTCGGGTCAAGCCACGATAACCCGTCCTCCCAACTTGGATTCATGCGAAGCAACTTATTGTTAGCTGGAAGCGCCGACACCGGTCAGAGCGCGGATAATGCCGCGCTGTCGGGCGCACCGTCAGCGCTGCAAAGTTTCAACGTTGCGGCGGCGGATAATTCGTCCGCCGCAGGCCGAGAGACCGCGCTCGACGCGCGGCTTGCGGAATTGGAACGCCGCCTCGACGACATCGACTACTCCAGCGGCAAGAAGTTCAAGGAGCAAGGACTGACGCTCGCGGGCCAGCGCACCGAGATTGACTTCACCAAGTCACTTGCGTCGCAGTTGCAGCAGACGACCTCGTCGCTGCCTGAACAGTTGGGTGAGCTCACCACGCGAGCCGGCGCGATAGAGGCGCGAACCGGCGAGGCGCTCACCGACGCCAGCACCGCAAAGCAGAAGGCCGAACAGCTCACGACCAAACTTGGCGAGGTCGACAACCGAGCCGTGGGCGCGGCGCGACAGGCCGGCCGCGCTCAAGAACAAGCTTCGGTGCTTGCGACTCGCACCGAAGCGATCGAGCGGGAGTTGGACCGCCGCGCGCGTCAGATCGAAGCGCGCACTGAAGAGCTGGGCGAGCGCACCGCCGAGCTGAAGGAGCGCGAAGAGCGTCTCGACCGCCTCCAGCGCGCGACCTTCGAAGCGATTCTCGGCGGCATCGCGTCCGACGTCGATGCGCTTGACCAGCGGACCACAGCAGGGATCTCTCGCTCTTTCAACAAAGCGGATGCGCTCCGCTCCGTCGAAGTCCTGGCGAAACGCATCTCGGCGCTGGCGGCCGAACTTCGCCAGACCGAAGGCGATCTGGCTGAGCAGTTCGTCGGCAAACTCGAAGAATTGGGCAAGCAGGTCGAAACCATCGCCGCCCGAATCAAGTAGCCAGGCCGCGCCGGTCCACCAACCACTTCCTGGACAATCACGCTTGTTCATATACCGCGCGGGAGGTGCAATCTGCTGAATCCGCTTCGCGTGATCCGAAGAGATCTCGCCGCCGCGCCGGCCTCGCGCGCCATTGAAGTGGGAGCCGCTGCCGCCCTCATCGTTGGCGTGATGGCGTTTATCCAATTCAGCGGTCCGGCAATCCTCGACAACGACGGCTACTACCACATCCGATGGGCGGCGATGTTGCGCGAGTCGGCCCCGAGACTGCCCGCGTTCACGCACCTTCCGCTCACGACCGTCAACGAGCGCGACTACGCCGACCACCATTTCCTGTTTCACGTCCTGCTAATGCCGTTCACCTATGGCGATCTGCGAACGGGCGCGAAGCTCGCCGCCGCCGTGTTCTCGAGCATCGGGCTCGCGTCGCTGTTCGCGCTGCTGGTCGGCTATCGCATCCCGTATCGCTGGCTGTGGCTCGCACCGCTTGTTGCGAGCTCTGAGCCGTTCCTGTATCGAATGGCGATGACTCGGGCGCCGGGCCTTGCGCTTGCGATGCTCGGCGGCGGATCGTATCTGATACTTAAGCGCAAGCTGTTGCTGGTCGGGCTGCTGTCGTTCGCATTCACGTGGCTGTACAGCCTGTTTCCTCTCATCCTCGCGTTTGCTCTCGCGCACGCGGTCGCGGTCTACCTTGCTGAGAGGCGAGTAGATCTATGGGCGGCGGCAGCTTCGTTATCGGGCATCGTGCTCGGTCTCGTGATCAACCCGTACTTCCCAAGGAACCTCGTTTTGTTCGTCGAGCACTTGAGGATGAAGGTGGCAGCGGACTACTCGGTACCGGTTGGAGTCGAGTGGTACCCATACGATACGTGGGTGATTCTGCAGGGGAGCGTCGCCGCGTTCTTAATTTTCTTCGTCGCGCTGGCAGCCTTCGACTACCGGAGCCGCTTGCGCGACATCAAGCCTCTCTTCTTTCTGATCGTGTCGTCGATGCTGCTGCTGATGGCGTTCAAATCGCGGCGGTTCATCGAGTACTGGCCGCCGTTCGCCGTGACGTTCGCCGCGTTCACACTGCGCGGGAGGATCGACCGGCTCAAACGCACGCGGTTGCTGCACGCGCGAGATCAGGTCATCGCCGCCGCTGCCGCGTCACTGATCGTCGTCGGCCTGTCGGTTGCGGGCGCGATGTCGATATTGCAGGCGCGCCACGACGTGCAGACCGAGGCCGACCCGTTCGCGTATCGCGGCGCGTCGGAGTGGCTGGCCTCGAACACCGAGCCGGGGACGAGGGTCTTCAACACCGACTGGGATGATTTCCCGATGCTGTTTTACTACAACTCTCGCAACGAGTATGTCGCGGGACTCGACCCGACGTACTTGTACGATAGCGACCCGGAGTTGTGGAAGCTCTACGCACGCATCACGCTAGGCGAGGAACCGAGTCCGGCTCGGCTCATTACGGACGGCTTCGGCGCCCGGTACGTGTTCACCGACAACGAGCACGGTGCGTTCTTGAAGATCGCCGAAGAAAGCGGCGAGTTCGAGACCGTGTATAGTGATGTCCATGCGACGGTATTGCGGATTCGCGCGCACGAGAGAAGATGAGCACTCGCGTTAATGTGAAGATGTAAAGATGGCCGAGGTTGATCGCGTCATCAGCAGTCCGCTATACTTCGCAGCGTTGTTTTGTGGAGAAGTCGCCTAGTGGCTGAGGGCGGCGGTTTGCTAAACCGCTATAGGGGCGTAAACCTCTATCGAGGGTTCGAATCCCTCCTTCTCCGCCATTTTTTCTGCTATCGAACGCCTGGCGGCCCTCGTCAGGCGTTTTCGTTTCCACAGAGTCCGCCGAATGCGCCGAATGCGTACTATTGAAGCTGGAAATCGTAGGGCGTAGAATGACTGCCGGGTTTCGATTATGACGTTTCCAGTTTTGGTAGAAGATTGCGACGGACAGTTCGCCGCGTCGCTCGTCGGGATACCTGAGGTGCGAGTGGTGGGGGCGACACGCTCCCAAGCCATCGACGCGCTGAAGGTAGAGATTGAGCAGCGCGTCGCCGAGGGAGGGCTCGTGTCGCTGGACATCGAGACGGTTGGCGTCTCCAGTCTGGCCGGGAAATACGATGCAGACCCAACGCTGCGTGCGATCTGTGAGGATGCCTATCTAGCACGTGATGCTGAACGAGGCTAATGATCGCCTTTGACACGGATGTTCTAACGGAACTCCTGATGGGTAACGCCTCTCTTGTGGAGCGCGCGGCAACGATTCCGGCGCACGAGCAGGCTGTCCCAGTGATAGTGATTGAAGAAGTAATGCGCGGCCGGCTAAACGTCATCCGGCAGGCGGAAGCGAGCAGAACCACCATCAGCATCGCTCGCGCGCACGAGTTGTTCGAAGAGACCTTCAAGGACTTTCGCCGGCTTCACATCTTGTCATACACCTCTCAAGCAGAGTCGTTCTATGGACAGTGGCGGGGACAAGCGATTCGCGCAGGCACCCACGACTTGCGGATTGCTGCGACGTGCGTTGCGCATGCGGCCACTCTGGTTTCACGTAATCGCCGTGACTTCGAACGCATCCCTGGGTTGCAGGTCGAGTTCTGGAATTGATCGCCGGGCACAGCGTTGCAGGCTGCTCAACCAGGACGTACGTTCCCGACGCGGTTCGATCAACGCGCTCGCGAGATCCTCACTTCACCGGAACGAGCCTGATTATCCGATCATCATCCGCAGCCGGTCTCCCTCTCCCGTCGCGGTTCGATGTCGAAAAATAAATCGCGCCGTCGGGTCCTTCCGCGACCTCGCGTATCCGGCCGAAGCTCTGATCGATCAATCGCTCCTGACTGACGACCTTCCTCCCATCAAGCACGACCCTGACGAGCGCTCGCCCACGCAGGCATCCAAAGAAGAAGTTGCCGCGAAACTCCGCGAACGCCGAGCCGCGATAGAACATCCCGCTCGCCGGCGCCACCGAAGGCGTGTACTCGAGCAGCGGCGATTCCATCCCTTCCTTGGTCTGCTGATGATGGATCACCGGCCACCCATAGTTCTTGCCCTTCTCGACGATGTTGATTTCGTCACCGCCGCCCGGCCCGTCAAACCCCGACGGGCCGTGCTCCGTGTCAAACATCAGATTCGTTCGCGGCTGCCAGTCGAGTCCCTGCGGATTGCGATGACCGTAAGACCATATCTCGCCGCGCGCACGCTGCTGATTAACGAATGGATTGTCCGTCGGAATCGTGCCGTCGTCATTTAGCCGGAGAATCTTCCCGCCAAGCGAGTCCAACCGCTGTGCCTGCTCTCGGCGCGCCGCGTCGCCGGTCGTGATGTAGAGCTTGCCGTCCGGGCCGAAGCGCAACCGGCAGCCCGCGTGTATCGTCGCGGCCGGGATGTCCTCGATTATCACGTTGCGATCTGCGAGCGCCGTCTTCGTTTCGCGGAATCGGACGACCCGGACTCGATTGCCTTCGCCATAGGTGTAGGCAACGTACAGCAGGTGATTCGACTGGAACTGCGGGTGCAGCGCGAGTCCCATCAACCCGTTTTCGCCCTCCGACACAACGTCGCCGAGCGTCGCGAGCGGTTCGGCTCGCAGCTTTCCGTTTTCGATCACGCGCACTCGGCCGGGGCGCTCTGTGAGAAACACTCGCCTGTCGGGCGCAAAGGCGATCGACCACGGAACCTCGAGCCCGCCGGCGAACGTCTCTACTCGAAACCTTGTGTTGCCGGCGGCCGTCGAACCAACTTCGCCCTCGCCTTTTCCTGGCGGCACCTGTCCGCATCCCAGAACGAACATAACGAGCAGCACAGCGGTTGAATGAATGGTCGATTTCATAGCCTTCCCCTCCTGAGCCGCATTACGCGAGCAATAACCTGAATCTTCCCTGCGCGCAGTCTCTAGGAGGCCGCATTATGCCACAACGGTTCGCAAGACACGGGCTGCGCGGCTAGAATCTGGCCGTCGTAGTTTAACAGCAGCCGACAGAGCGGGCTATGAACGAAGCCGAAAAATCGAGCGATCAGCGGGCGATCGACACGCCCGAGGAACACCAGCGTTTGATCAAATCGCAGTGGCGGGATTTTGCGGCGTTCGCGTGGGGGCGGTATCAACGCGAAGGCCGTGGCGCGGTCGTGGTGGATTTGACGAATCCCTCCGCGGCCGGCGGCGCGATCCGCGTGACGACCTACTACGTTGCGGACGCAAGCGAGCGGCTGGAGGAACTGGGCGGCTGGCCGAGCGAAGAAATCGAAGAAGTCATTCGCGATTACGATCCTGAAGAGGAAGTGGTCTTCATCTTCGTCCGAGCGGACGGGGACATTGTGCATTACCGTGTCTCGGACGAACTGATGCCGCCGGACGCGTGAGCTCAAGTCGTCCGGCCCGAACCGATCACGGAAGGGGCATGCCCATCGGATTGTGAGGCTGCGATGAGCGGGCGTCGGATGATCTGATGAGTTGGGTGTTGAGTTGGTTGAGTTGGGGTGTTGATTGACCGATGCGGATTGCTACTCTAGAATTGGTTTGCTCTTATCGGGGCGTGGCTCAGTTTGGTAGAGCGCTCGGTTTGGGACCGAGAGGTCGTTGGTTCGAATCCAATCGCCCCGACCATGATCATCAGCAAGCGAAGAGTGACGAGTGATGAACAGAACGATGTCACTCGTCACTTTTCGCGTTTGAGAAAAGAAGGCGCCCGTAGCTCAGAGGATAGAGCACCTGCCTTCTAAGCAGGGGGTCGCAGGTTCGAGTCCTGCCGGGCGTACCAACTTGAGATCACAGCTATCCGCGGCTCACGCGCTGATCCTTGTCGGGCCCAAATCACTCTCGCTCCCTCGCCTCCGAGTCCCTGGGCTTCTCATCGGCCTGGACTTTGAGACTTGGTCAGATCATGACCGGTTGAGGCCGACTCGTCCTACCGCCGCGCGCCAACGTCCGATCATGAATCTCGAGTTTGGATTGAAGATAGTTCAGTCGTTCAGGGATTTTCAGATTTCAATATTTCACCATTTCAAACCTCAGATTTCAGAACAACGACCGAAGCGCGGGCTCCAACAGCGCGTGGCGAAACTCATATCCCGACCGCAACGCCACAGCCGGCACGACTCGCTGGCTCGCAATCAGGATGTCGGCCATCTCTCCCATCAGAATCCGCAGCGCGAATTCCGGCACTGAGAAGAACGCCGGCCGGTGCAGAATTCGCGCCAACTCGCGAGTGAATTCCCTGTTAGTCACGATTCCCGGCGCCGCGCCGTTGACGGGTTCATCCATCGAAGCCGACGCGATTGCGTGGCGGATTATGCCGACGAGGTCGTCGATGTGAATCCACGGGAACCACTGGCGTCCGCTTGCGAGCGGGCCCGCGACGCCGAGCTTGAAGGCCGGCAGCATCTTCTTCAACGCGCCGCCCTCGGTGCTGAGCACGACTCCAGTGCGAACCTGGACTACTCTGAGACCGGCCTCGCGGGCGCGGGCAGCCTCGTTCTCCCACTCCTGGCTGAGCTCGCCGAGAAAGCCGCTCGCGGGAGCTGCGCTCTCTTCGAGCTGTTCGTCACCGCGATCGCCGTAATAACCGACAGCCGAACCGCTGACGAGCACTCGCGGCTTGCGTTCGACGTTCAGGATGCCCTCGACCAGGTTGCGTGTAGTGACAATTCGCGAATCTCGAATGCGGCGCTTTTGCGCTTCGCTCCATCGGTGGTCTGCAATGGATTCACCCGCCAGGTTGACCACGGCGTCGAGGCTTTCGAGCGCTTGTTTTGGAGGAGGACCGCTCATCGGGTCCCACTTGATCAGCGTGACGCCCGACAAACCGGCAGCCTTCTCCGGCGAGCGTGACACCGCAACGACGTGATGTCCGTCGGTAGTGAGCGACTTGACTAGTGTTCTGCCAATCAAGCCTGTCGCGCCGGTGATCAAGATTCTCATCTCAGCCCCCCGAGAACCCTGGGACCTTCAAGCCTCGACCCCGCGAGATGGGGCACTGGGCCTGGCAGTTCAGAAGCCTAACCTGACTGGGACGCCGGTGCAATGCGACTGACGCCGTCGCAGCCGTCTCCCTACCTGAGGGTACTGGTCGGCTGGCCGGGTCACGATGCGAGCGCCGCGCGCAGGACCTTTTTCTAGGAGTCCTGCAATGCACGCCGCCGTTTTTCCGTCTCTCATGGTAGGGAGCGGGGCGTCTCGAAGCGCAATCTCATTGGTGAATTCGGCGCCGTTCAACGGATTCCCGGTTTCCGCCGTAAAACTGTCGAAGCTTCACACGGAGGACCCTAATGTCCGATCAACTCGACGAGCACTACGACGTGGTAACAAAAGCAATCACTGATGGCCGGGTCGTGCCCTTCCTTGGGGCTGGCGTGAACCTGTGGAATCGAGGCGCCATCGACGAGTGGCGGCCGGGCCGGTGTCCACCGAGCGGCTGGGAACTAACCAAATACCTCGCGAAGACGTACAAGTATCCCGAGACCGGCGCGATGGACCTTGCCCGCGTGTCACAGTACGTCGCGGTGACGAGCGGATCAGGTCCGCTTTACGAGGAGTTGCACTCGCTGTTTTGCGTGGCTTACGAGCCCAATCCGCTGCACCGATTCCTCGCGCGTCTGCCCTCGCTAATGAGGGAGAAGAACTATCCTCGTTCGGAGGATCCGCTGCGGCGGCGGCTTCTAGTAGTAACGACCAACTATGACGACATCCTCGAACGCGCGTTTGAACAAGCCGGTGAGCCATTCCACGTCGTGTCTTACCTGGCTGACATGGCCAAACCAGAACAGTGCGGGAAGTTCTTGCACCGGGGACCGGAGGGCGCGTGTCGCCTGATCGAGGCCGGCAACGAATATGAAGCGCTGATCGCCGATCAGCACCCCGTCCTTCTGAAGATACACGGGGCGGTCGATTGCGCCAGTTCCGAGTACGACAGCTTTGTGATCACCGAAGATCACTACATCGACTACTTGACGCGCACCGACATATCGAGCGTGCTTCCGGTACCGCTCCCTGCGATCCTCAAGAAAAGCCACTTTCTGTTTCTGGGCTACAGTCTGCGCGACTGGAACTTGCGGGCCATCCTTCGCCGAATCTGGAGGGAACAAAAAGTCGACTACAAGTCGTGGGCGATCCAACTGGACCCTGAAGAGATGGACAAGAAATTCTGGAAGTACCGTGACGTGGAGATTCACAACCAGCGCCTCGAAGACTACGTCGTCGCGCTCAGCAGACGGCTGGATGCAGCTCCGGCCGCCGGGGCAACAAGATGAGCGGATTCAATCTCAACTCGCCTTACAAGGGGCTCGTGCCATATGAGCAGAGCGAAGAAGACGCCCGTTTCTTCTTCGGGCGCGAGACCGAGCGGGACATCATCATCGCGAATCTGATGGGCTCGCGACTGACCGTACTCTACGGGGCCAGCGGCGTCGGAAAGAGTTCTATGCTGAACGTCGGCGTCGCGCATCACCTCAGCCAGCTTGCGCGCCGGAACGTGGCGGAGCGTGGCCGTCCCGAGCTTGCCGTCGCGGTCTTCCGTGAATGGCGGGATGCCCCCCTGATCGGATTGAAAGCGCGGATACAACGGTCCGTATCAGCGGCGCTTGGCCAAAAACTGGAGGCGCCGCCCGAATCGTTCACTCTCGCCGACACCCTGGAGGCGCCGCCCGAATCGTTCACTCTCGCCGACACCCTGGAGGCATCGGCTGAGCGGCTGGGCGGCGACTTGATCGTCATCCTCGACCAGTTCGAGGACTACTTCATGTATCACGGACAGGAGGAGGGGGCTGGGACCTTCGCCGCCGAGTTCCCCCGCGCGGTGGCGCAGGCGGGGTCGCGCATCAGTTTTCTGATTTCGATCCGCGAGGACTCCCTTGCGAAGCTTGATCGGTTCAAAGGACGTATCCCAAATCTCTTGGACAACTACCTGCGAATCGAGCATCTGGGAAGGGATGCGGCACGGGCGGCGATTGTTAAGCCAATTGATGAGTTCAACCGTATTCCGGCAGGGACTGAAAAGAGGTTCGCAATCGAGCCCGCTCTTGTTGAAGCGGTGCTCGATCAAGTGAGGGCCGGAGAAGTGACGCTTGACGAGACGGGTCGCGGCGTCATGCCTCCGAAGGGCGAAACCGCTCGAATCGAAGCGCCGTATTTGCAACTCGTCATGACCCGCTTGTGGCAAGAAGAAGTCGCGGCCGGCTCCCGCAGTTTGCGGCTTTCGACCTTCGATCGACTCGGAGGAGCCCGGCGCATAGTGAGCATGCACATGGATGAGGCGATGAGCGGGATGCCGCTCGAACAGCAGGGTATCGCTGCTGGAGCGTTCCGTTATCTGGTCACGCCGTCAGGCGCCAAGATCGCACATAGCGCCGACACGCTGGCCGAATGGTCGCAAGTGCCCGAAGACCAGATGAAGACTGTGTTGGAGAAACTGTCCGGAGGCGGCGTCCGTCTTCTTCGCCCGGTAGTACCGCCGCCCGGTCAACTTCAGACAACACGCTATGAGGTATTCCACGACGTGCTGGCCTCGGCGGCGGTGGCGTGGGGAAGGCGCTACGCACAAGCACAGGCTGAAGAGAAGGCCCGGAGGGAGGAGCAGGCAAGGTCGGCTGGGAGGCTGCGCAAGTTGTCGGTCGCGCTGGCGGCTGGACTCGTCGTTGCGGTCGTAGCGCTGGTCTTCGGCGGCGTTGCCCTGCAAGCCAGAGCAGTGGCGCTCGAAGGACAACGAGTTGCTAATTCGAATCTAAAACAAAGAAACGCACAGCTCGCGCAAACGATGCTCGTGATCGGCGAGGCTCCAGGGCGCGTAGTGGCGAGCTTCCTAAGGCCGGGAGGCGCCGACACAGAAGAGGGCCCGCAGAAGTATCGCGATTTCCGCGACCCCACTGGCGAAGGACTGTCCTACCTGTTCTTGGGTACTATAACCGGCGAGCTCCCCGGAGGGTCGGATCCGGGAAGTTACTTCGAGCGCGCAACGAAGGCATTCGAGGCCAGTGGGGAGACTGACCGGACATTGCTGGCGTTTGCCCTGACTAGCCTGGGCTTGGAATATCGCAGGCAAGAGAAGTACGCGGACGCAGAGCGAGAACTTCAGAGGGCGCTTGCTATCGCGGAGGAAGAGGTCGGATTGGAGAACCACGGCGCCGCTGGGATTATGGGGAGCCTCGGTGTGCTTTACGTCGACATGAAGAAATACGAAGAGTCGAAGGCGCTATTAGAGCGGGCGCTCACAATCGACGAGAATGTGATGGGCCCTGAAAGCCCGGCGCTGATCGTGGACTTGAACAACGTCGCTCTGGTGTACTTCCGACAAGAAGACTTCAGTAAGGCTGAAGAGGCGCTCAAGAGGGCGCTCGCCGTCGCCGACAACGCCAATCTATCTCGCCCATACCCGGAGTTGTGTGCCGTCTTCTCAAAGTACGAGGAGCTTCTGCGTCAGACCGCCAGGAACCGCGAGGCGGATGAAATCAAGAACCGAGCCAAGGGATGCCCCTCTCAGTAACGCTATCTTGAAAGAACCCGGCTCGGCACCTGATCCAATGTACCCCTGATGACGCTACAACGATCACGGAATGAAGATCGGAGGCGGAACGGTCGTCAGTCCGCTACCAGGCCGGCATTTGACCGCGCAGACAATCACGCCACCGCCTACTGCCGCGACGACCGCCAGCTTTTTCGGTAGCGTCCAAAACCCGTGAATCGTGACTTCGCTGATCCACTCGACGTCCAGGCCTGGGGCGGTCGCGATGATTTGACCTCGTGCCACGGCGTCGCCGGCCGTGAAGTTCGCCGTCGCTATGCCATCGGCATCAGTGGTTGTATTGAACGTCTGCGCGTGGAAGTGGCCGATCGGAGGCCTGATGAGGAAGTCGATCTGGCGGCCGGACACCGGCTTGCCGTCACATATCAGAAGCAATTGAATCTGCTCGACGCCTTTCTTCGCCAGGTTGATGTCCTTCGTGACCGGTACCAGCCGGCCAGTCCGCACGTCCTTCCTCACGCGGCTCAGCAGGCAGTTTGGCAAAAAGGGCGGAGCTTCAGCCAGGACCTCTCCGACCGACGCCTCAGCAACGGCGCCGCTCCCGCTCACCGCGATGCGAAAAGCTGCGCCGGGGGTTGACCTGAACGCGGACCCCCCGGCTTCGATGTAGGCGGACGTTTGAGACCCAAGCCGTACTACCACGTCGCCGGCCACGAGCGACGCTATGAGTATTGGAGCCCGCGTCCCACCCTCGGTCGCAATCACGCCCTCCGAGATGCGAACCGCCGTCCCCTCGCCGAGCGCAAGCTGCCCCCCGAGGTTCAGCATCACGGCTGCGCGCGCGCCGGGCGCAGTCGCTACCAGGTCGCCGCGCCAAACCAATTGGTCGCCGCGCGCCGTCCGACGGTTGATGAAGACCTCACCAATGCCCGCGACGGCGCCCATCGGCCCATACTCGTATGAAGCTGCGGCCGCGCGCCAGTCGTCGCTGCGCGGTGGTTCAGCGGCTCGGACACAGGTCGCGATCGAAAGCAAGGTGAGGAGTGAACACGTGGGAATGCGGAAGCGCCGGCTCATCATCTGTTTTTCTCCTTTCGAGTCTTGAGGCTGATCTCAGGAAGCGAGACGAGCGGGCTCTGATCACGGGCGTTGAGTTGACCCGCCGAGTTCGCGGATGCGGTCCCCACCGGACTCGACAGCCCGATGACTTTGCCCTCGCCATCGAATACCGTGATGCGGATTCTCGAAATGCTCCGATGGCGCCTCGCCCCTTTGAACTGCTGTATGACCCGGAACGCCTGACCGGGCAGTATATGTTCGCTGACCATGTGCTCCCTGAGACTCACGTCGGGCGGGGTTGGCGTCAGCACGCGGCCATCAGAGGTCAGAAACTCAAAGTGCACCCTGTCGAGGTCGAGATTCGCGTCATAGAGAGTAAACGTCGCAAAGACTTTATCTCCGTCTCTCACCAACGCAACAGCCGGAGCGCCTGCAGGTATGTTCATCAGTCTAACGGCGGTCGGCACGCTTCCGGTCAGCGTCACCTCGACGTCCTTCTTAACTCCGTCGTGAAACACCGTCAGGATCGACTTCAGGTTCTGTGGCAGTACCTGATTCGCCGGCAGCGGCTGGGGAATAACTGCATCGGGCAGGACGGGGTTGAAGCGAACGGTGAACGTCCTTGGCTCGGCGCGTTCGATGCCGGCATTGGGGGCGTCGATCGAGAAGAATTCGGAACCCGATGTGATGATAATGTTCCCCTTCTCCTCGCGGGTGGCCACACGTCTGATTTCAACCGAATTGACGGTCAGCCGCGAACACCCCTCATTCCGGATCGTAAACGTGCCAACGGCCTGCGACCTTACTCCTCTGGATGTTGGGTTCACCTCGCCGAAGTCGAGCGTGGTCTTGTCGATCCCTAACGACGGCGGCCCGGCCATCGGCATCAGGGTCACTGCCGCAAGGTTGTTCGTTGCGTCGCTCTCGGGCGTGGTGGTCGTGATCTCGGCGAGGTTGGTGAGCATGGCGCCCGCTAGCGAGCAATCCAGTTCGACGACGAGGGAGATCACTTCCGACCGGCCCGCGGCCAACGACGAAAAGCTCACCGTCCGCATGCTGGCGGAGCCTCCGCAAACTCCGCTTCCCGTCGCCGAACACGACACGAACATGACGCCTTCAGGGAGAGTGTCCTTGACGACGACGTCATCGGCCGGCGCCGGTCCGCTGTTGAGCAAGGTGAGAGAGATCGTTGCTGTGGAACCGGTCTGAAGCTCGGCGGGTAATATCCTGGAAGAAAGCGACAGGTCGGCGGTCGCGGCAATCTTTACGACGAACCCGTCGGACCCGCCGCCGAAGCTCCCTTGCGCCGCGCCGACGGTGGTCGGGAAACTCGCCGACACCGTGATGCCGGTGACGTATGCGTTCCCAACCGAGTCCGTCGCGATAGCGCGACCCTCGTCTGTTTCAGGCCCGCCGATGTAGGTCGAATACGTCAGGGCTGTGCCGCTCGCATCCAGCCTCGCGGCGAACGCGTCGTCACGGCCTCCCAGAGCCGGTTGAGCCGCTCCCGGCCCGGTGGGAAGAGCAAACGAATTGGTGGAGCCTGTCAGGTAGACGCCTCCGCCATCGAACGCAATCGCCTTGATCACATCGAAGCCTTCTCCGCCTACAAGCGTCGAGTAGACCCGCGACGAGCCTGCCGCGCTGAGCTTAACCACAAAGCCGTCTCGCGGACCGCGCAAGATGGTTTGGAAAGAGCCGGCCGTTGTCGCGAAGTCCGACGACGTGGTCTCTCCGGCGACGTATGCGTTTCCCGCGGAGTCGAGCGCAATGCCGTTGGCCATATCGTCATTGGTCCCTCCGACATAGGTCGAATAGACCAGCGCCGCGCCAGCCGGATTGAGTTTGGTCACGAAGGCGTCCGCCGCGCCGCCGATCGACGTCTGAAGCGCGCCCGCCGTCGTTGCGAATTCAAGCGAGGTTGTGGATCCGGCGACGTAAGCGTTTCCCGCAGAGTCGACCGCGATCCCGTTTCCTTCGTTGCTCCCAGGTCCTCCGAGGTAAGTGGAGTAAAGGAACCGGGCGCCCGCCTGGTCGAGCTTGGCGACAAACGCGTCAGCGCGTCCCTTGCAGCTTTCCTGTAACGCGCCAGTCGTGACCGGGAAACTGATCGACGTCGTAAGCCCCGTCAGGTACGCGTTGTTCGAAGAATCCAGAGCGACCGACGTGGCCGCGTCGAGAGCCTCGCCGCCCAGGAACGTCGCGTAGACCAGCGCGCCGCCTGCCGGATTTAGTTTCGCGACGAACGCGTCGGCGCCGCCCCCAGACGTTGTCTGGGCCGCGCCCGGCGTGACGGGGAAGTCCGGCGATTCAGTTCTTCCCGTGACGTAAGTGTTCCCCGCCGCGTCGATCGCGATCGCCGCTCCCGAGTCGAATGCCACGCCGCCGAGGTAAGTCGAGTAGATGACCGCCGAACCCGAGGGGTTCAACTTTGTCACAAAGACGTCGGTCGAGCCTCGAAGAGACTTCTGCGCTGCACCCGCAGTCGCGGGAAAATCCGGCGAGCCGGTTTCACCAGTGACATAGGTGTTACCCCGTGAATCGACTGCAATGCCTGCCCCTGCGTCGCCGCAACAGCCGCCGAGAAAAGTCGAGTAGCCAAGCACAGGATCGATGATAAGCGGAAGGCTTGGTTCGTAGTCGCCGACCCGGATGCCGACCAGCATACCGGCGACAACGTACCCACCATCGACCTCTCTTCTTTCACCGGCGACTTCCTGATAGATAAACGGTTTTTGTTGAGTGATGATGCCCGCCGCAGTGTCCAGCAACAGATCTCCGTGCGGGTTCAGACTGAGGCGCCGGGCTCCTTCGAACCCGATGCCGATCGCACTCGGGTCGGAGCCGGGCGAAACGATGAAGTCGTACTCGAGTTGATGATCAGTGCCGTAGAAGGCCTGGGCAATTCCCGGATAAACGTCGTCGTAGCGCACGGCGCTGAATTGGGGAACACCAAGGACCCATCTCGACGGATCTTTGCCCCTGACGTAGTTGCTTACGCCGGAAAGCTCCTCGATGCCTTTGATGGCGGCCGGCGGGTTCGCGCCGACGAGCTTCATTCTCAACACTGCAGATCGCTCAGCGCGGGTGGCCGCTTGCCGATTGGACGTACCAGTCGGGTCCATGTCCTCGCGCGTCATCTTACTCCCGGCTCGTCGAAGGCGGACAACGGCGTCAGTGCCCGTTAGAAATACCTCATAGCCGCGGCCGCGCGCCAGGAACTTTACCACGGCGTCGGCCTGCCCTTGATTGGGCTCGAACATCATTGGGAGGATGTTCGGAGGAGCGGCAGGATTGGCGCAACCCGAGAACGCAGGCTTTGAGGCCGAACCATTCGCTCTCCCAATCTGTAAGGCCGGAGCCGCAATCAGCACGACAGTCAATAGGGCCGGCCAACCTGAGGTCAAACGCCTTCGAAGACTGAAATCGGACATTGCAGGACACCTCCTCGCTAGGAATTCTCGAGACTGCCGCTGCTCGAATAACAATGCGGCAGCGGTGGGGTGAAAACTTCGCTCAACTATCATGACGCGAAATACGACGGTGATTTTGCAACCGAACTGCGGTTTTCTGCTTGCCTGTCACCTTGGCTGGAAATACGATAGTGACGACTTCGCGAGATAGAGGCCTTCGCCGGCGTTTCTACGTAAGCCCGTGGGGTGTTTAGATTATGATGAGACCATTGTTGTTTCTGGCGTCTATAGGAGTCGCCGCTGTATCGCTTTCGTCGTGCAAATCAGCCGCCCCCCCTGTCGGGCAATCGCCGCAAGTTACACTCGCCAACGAGCTGGCCGCACAGGCGAGGCTTCGATCGATTGCGACTGCAGAAGCTGCTCATCAAGCCGATTCCGGCGTCTACGCGACGCTTGATGAGTTGATCGAGAGGGAACTGCTAGCGGACCCGGCGCGAGGGAAGCTCTCAAGCTACAAATTCGAAGTCCGACTGCATCCCAACGGCTTCGAGGCTACGGCAGTACCCGAGAAGTTCGGGATCAGCGGACGCCGGTCCTTTTACATCGACGAGACCAACGTCATCCGCGGGGCCGAAAAGGGCGGCGCTCCGGCCACAGCATCCGACCCCGCTTTGTAGTCGAGTAGCTACGCATTTTGTTGGGACGCTTTTCACCGCTCCGGAATTGCTTATGGAAGAGCGAGTTGCTTTGATAACCGGCGGAGCTCGTGGGATCGGACGCGCGATTGCGTTAGCCATCTCCGAGCGCGGTTGGGCTGTCGCCACCTGTTACCGCACAAGCCAGGACGACGCGCAACGGCTTACCGCTGAATTGCAAGAAAAGGGCGCACGCGCCTTGACCGTGCGCGCCGACGTTTCCAGGATCGGCGACGCCGAAGACCTCGTGCGTCGCGTCGAGTCGGAGCTGGGGCGCGTCGACGCGTTGATCAACTGCGCCGGACCGTACCATCGCGTGAATCTTCTCGACGAAACTCCCGAAGGCTGGCACTCGATGTTCGACAACAACCTCCACCCGGTCTTCTACCTCAGCCGCGCCGTCGCACCGGGGATGAAAGCGCGAGGCTGGGGCCGCATCGTCAACTTCAGCATGGCCAACGCGGATCAGCACGTGGGGCAGCCGTTCGTCACTGCGCACTACATCGCAAAGGCCGGCGTCTTGATACTGACTCGCTCGCTGGCAAAAGTCCTCGCGCCGCATGGGATCACCGTGAATGCGATCTCTCCGGGCTTCATCGAGTCGGGCAGCGCGCCTCAGGAGGAGCTTGCGAAGATGGTCAAGAACATTCCCGCCGGCTATATCGGCAGCACCCAGGACGCCGCCGGCGCTGTCTGTTATCTGCTTTCGGACGACGCGCGCTACGTGAATGGAACGAACATTCATTTGAGCGGCGGCTGGGGCGTGTGAAGAGAAACGGCGAGCGGTCGGTCGGTACAGTACACTGTCGTTCTGTCGGAATGCTGTGTAGAATTCACGGCGAGCTTCAGCCATGGTTAGACGCAGAGACAGGATCATCAAGGACGACGCTTCAGCAGATCTCGTCGCTCGCAAGCCGAGGACTGCCAAGGAACTGGTCGTCTCCCTTCGGAAGTCCGGGCTCGTCGGAATGTGGAAAGACAGAGCCGACTTGGTTGACAGCGCAGAATCAGCACGTAAGCTGCGCGAACGACTCTCAGAGCGTTCAACACCGCGTCGTCGCCTCAACCCCAACGATTGAGAAACTCCACGCAGTTCATCATGTCTTCTGCGGACTTGCCATTGATGACCTTCATGATGCGGCGCTTCTGCTCGCCGATGCCGTATCGCTGTTGCGCAGCGAGTATGATTCCGGCGTGAGATCTATTGGCTTCGAGCCACTGTTTGTTCAGACGCAAGAAGTCTCCCCTGTTGAAGCTATACAAAACACGGCCTTGCTCCGTCGCATAGGCTAAGTGCTCCTCATCGTCATAGCCCGCGATACCGGCCTCTTGCGCGGTGACCACGTCTACTCCATCGGATCGCAGTGCTTTGACGAGTCCTTTGGCAAGGCAATCGTCGTCGAGATATAAACGAATCGTCACGAACTACTCTGAAGGGACAAGTAGTGTTCCTGCTCCAATCTATCAGCCTCGGCCTCGTCAGCAGCGATTTCATCATCGATCAGATCCCGGTTTGCGTGATAGTGAGCGAGGGCGGCATAAACCTGCGCAGGCGATAGCCCTATACGTGAAGCGATCTCCTCAGGCCTCAATCCGAGTTTGTACCAGCCCGCGACCCGGTGGACAGTGACACCTGTTCCAGCGATGACTGGACGGCCGCCTCTTATCGTCGGATCACGAACAATCATGCGCCCGATAGAGCTTCTCTTGATTTCTACCGGATAGTGACGCTTAAACTCTGCCCGATCGCATAGCGAATCGGCGAACTCCGGTTCTTCAATCGCTCTCTCTAGCAACCGTCGCAGAGCAGTCTCCAACCATCCCACTGCGTCGAGCCTTTCCTGATTGTCCGCAACCAATTCATCCTCGCTTCCGCTCTGAGCGTCATCAACTGGCATCCCGCCCTTCACCATTCTTAGCCGTAGTGGTGTCGCTGAGTGTTTAATATCTTCGTATAGCTCGTAGATGGTAATGGCCTGCCTTTCAGTTATTACTGGGACGAGTCGAGGTAGACGTTGGGCTAGTTGTGTCCTGGTGGAGTCAGGGGTTGTGCATATCAGAGCCTCAAGCGCGGCGAAGAATACTATGTGTCTGAACTCTGACGGGAAGATATGATAACCGCCATCGAAGAACTTCAGGGCGCGAAGAATCCTTCGATACTTCTCCTCATTCTTGAATAGATTCTGGAAAGGCGGCCACAGCTCCCGCATCCGGTTCACATCATCCCGCGTTATCGTTTTGTCAGCGTTTGGCGCCACGTAGGCCTTGCCGTAAAAGCCTGCTCCAACCTTTGGGACGTGACGAGGCTTTTCCCCCTCAGGATAAAAGCTCCGTATCCACAGGCCTCCGGTGGCAATCGGATTTGGGTGAACTATTCTGGACAGAACAATCGCCCGGATGATCAGTTGCTCTGCATCTTCGACGACTTGCGTGTTGCCATACTCCGAGGCTCGCTCCAGAGAAACGTAGAAGCGATGTGTGTACGGCCGATTTTCGAGCCTCTGCTTGGCTTCGACCCAAGGGTCTTTGAGTACTTCGGCCAGTACCTCACTTCTCCAATCGCTGCCGATGAACTCCTCAATATGGACGTCGCTGCCTATCTCGGCCGCCTTGACGATGTTTTGATCTTCATCTAGATGAAACAGGCAAGATACTTCGGCCCTCATGGTAGCTCCCTTTGTTTCGACATCCCCTGTGAAGACAACCACCATTTCCCCTCCAGCTTTGTGCCAAAGTTAGTCTTAACGCTAGGAAAGCGCCCCCGATGATTACTCAACCATCGCTAGCTCTCACGGTTGAGATTATAGCATCAATGCTCGATAGGTCCACGTACTCGATCTGTCTGCCTCTGTCTGCCAGAGGGAACGAAAGCACACCGTCAGCTCTTCCTTTCAGGAGCCTATTCTCTGCTAGTCATCCCCCGTTTTCTTGACGCTTCGCAATCCGCTTTGGTATACCCAAGCGCGGAGAATACCAGATGACGGGAATCACATCGTTTGGGGCTTACATACCGTATTACCGGCTATCGCACAAAGAGATCGCTCGCGCCTGGGGCGGACGCGCCGACGACGGCGAGCGCGCCGTCGCCAACATCGACGAAGACTCGATCACAATGGCCGTTGAAGCCGTGCGCGATTTGCTCGCCAGGCGCGACGGCCGCGACGTCGATGGGTTGATGTTCGCCACGACGACCTCGCCCTACAGCGAGAAGCAAGCCTCGGCGTTGATCGCGACGGTGACCGACCTCCGGCACGACGTGAGGACCGGCGACTACACCAGCTCCCTGAGATCGGCTACCACCGCCGTTCTCGCGGCGCTTGATTCGGTCGCCGCCGGGTCCGCTTCAAGAGTCATCATCACGTCGGCAGACACGCGACTCGCGCCGCCTAAGTCCGCCAACGAGCGGTCGTTTGGCGATGCCGCATCGGCAATCGAAGTCGGCGGCGACCACGTCATCGCCAGGTTGCTCGCCAGTCACTCGACCATCGATGAGATCACCGACGTCTGGCGCGGCGATGACGAGCGATTCGTCGGCGGATGGGAAGAGCGGTTCGCGGTGACTCAGGGCTACCAGCGAGTCGTCAAGCAAACGGTCGGCGAGCTCTTCGAGCGGAGCGCGATCGGCCCGGCTGAGATATCGAAGGCGATCTTCTACGCGCCCGACGCCAGTTCGCTCGCGGCAGTTGCCAAGAGTCTCGGGCTGAAGCCGGAGCAGATTCCCGATCATCTGTTCTCGACGGTCGGCAACACCGGCGCCGCGATGCCGCTGCTGGTGCTGTCATCGGTGCTTGAAGACGCCCGCGCGGGTGAAAAGCTTCTCGTTGTCGGATACGGCAGCGGCGCCGACGCGATGTTGTTCGAGGTAACCGACGAAATCGAGAATGCGAAACGCGAGGGGCAGAGAGGAGTGAAGGGCTACCTCGCGTCGAAGACGAACCTGGACAGCTACGAACGCTACGCGAAGTTCCGCGAGTTGATCGACACCGAAGGCGCGCGGCGGCAGGCCCCTTCGGCTTCGGCTTCGCAGACCTGGCGAGACCGCGACGAAATCTACCGGTTCTACGGTCATCGGTGTCTCGCATGCGGGAAGGTCCAGTACCCGGCGCAGCGCGTGTGCATAAGCTGCCAGGCGCGGGATAGTTTCGAGAGCGTGAGGCTCGCCGACAAACGCGGGACGTTGTTTACGTTCACACACGATTTCTTGAACGCCGACCCGGACCCCCCGACGGTGATGACGGTGGTGGACTTCGAGGGCGGTGGGAGGGCTTATTTGATGATGACCGACCGCAATCCGGCCGACGTTAGGATCGAGCAAGAGGTAGAGCTGACGTTCAGGCGATTGTACGAAGCGGAAGGCTTCACCAATTACTATTGGAAGTGCCGGCCCGTTCGGTGAAGGATCGCGTGCAGATTCAGGGTCGAGTTCAGGTCTTGATTCATTCGATCTCCCCCATTCGGGCTGCAAGTCGGATTCGCACCCACAGTTAAGGGCAGGGTTTCATTATGCTCACCATCACTATGGCACTGGGCCTCACCGCGCTGCTGTCATTTCCGATGACGATCCCTCCGGCCGCGGCCCGTCACAAGAATGCGGGTCAGGCGGCGAAGCCCCAAGCCGCGGAACCGGGCGCCAGACAACTGCTTGCCGTGCGAGGTGAGATTATCAGGATCAAAGGCCAGAGCAAGGGGACGGTGCTGATCACCGTCAGGCCAGGGAGCGATTTTGCTGAAGTCACCGTGCTTGCGCGCGAGAACGACCTGGTCGGCGCCGCGGTCGGTCGCGACAGTGAGAGCGACCTCTTCGGACTGCTCACGGGCGATGCGCGCGAGGACGAAACGATCACTGCCGCCGAGTTGAACGAAGGGGACGTCGTCTCGATCATCTATGACCCGCGGCTTCAGAATCGCGTTGTGGAGATGTACCTCCACTGACGCGACCGGAGTTTGAGCGCTTTGCGAGAGGGTTGGCCCGCCGGTATAATCTTGGACCGGTTCTTCCGGTCCAATATCAAGAAGGAGTTCTTCAAATACTATGCGCAAGTTTGCTTTTACCTTGTTTCTTGTTTCGGCCCTTGCCGTCGTCGGCGCTGCGAAGATGTTGGAGGGTGAGGCCAAGAAACCCGTCACCAACAAGCGCTGCCCGGTCATGAATTCGGAAGTCAGCGAGAAATTCCGCGCCGAGTACAAGGGCCAGTACGTCTACTTCTGTTGCCAGGGCTGCATCACGATGTTCGAGAAATCGCCCGAAACCTACATCGCCAAACTGTCGAAGGAAGATCAGGATGCGATCAAGCCCAACGAGCTATGCCCGATGACCAACGAGCACATTCACGATCAGACGCGATGGATAGAGCACGAGGGCCGCAGGGTGTACTTCTGCTGCGACGGCTGCAAGGAAGGATTCAAAGAGAAGATCGCGGCTGAGAAGAAGGGAAGCTAGCCCGCCGCCTCGAGCTGTGGACCGCATGCACTCACGATATATGGTAGCGGCGAGCCGCGCGCGTCGACTAAAGATGCCCCGGGTCGCCGCTTATTGATGGAGGGAGGATTCGATGGGCAGAACCGCGAAGTTGTCCGGCTGGCGCAGGCGCGAATTCATCGCCGGATGTGCAGTTGTTCTGTTGGCGCTGATGCTCGGGGCGTGCGGCGAGAAGAAGGACGAGACGGCCAAGTCTGGTGCGACCGCCAATTCGAATCAGGCCGGCAGCGGGGGAACAGCTACGCCGACTACTCCGAGCGGAAAAGGCCAGACTGCGGTGATCGAGACCGACGCTGGGACAATCAAGATCGAGCTGCTCGAGTCCGAAGCGCCAAAGACCGTCGGGAACTTCCGGCTGCTGGCCCAGCGCGGACTCTATAACGGAACGATCTTTCACCGCGTGATCAGCGGTTTCATGATTCAAGGCGGAGACCCTACCGGCACGGGCATGGGCGGCGCCACAGCAACCGGTCAGCCGCTGGTCAATGAAGTCAACCTGCGATCGCCCTATTACCAGGGTGGTTACCGCCGCGGCCTCGTAGCCATGGCCAACAAGGGCACGCCCGAGAGCGGTACAAGCCAGTTCTTCATCATGCATCAAACTTATCCGCTCCAACCCAACTACACCATCTTTGGAAAGGTGATCGAGGGGCTTGAGGTCGTCGACAAGATCGCGACCGCGCCGACTAGCGGACCCAACAACCGGCCCGTCAATCCCGTGGCGATGAAGAGGGTCACGATTCAATGAGCCGGCCTCGGCGCGGCTTCCGTCGACTGCTTCACCGGCAACCACTCCGTAATCCACAACTGGAAGGAAGGACGCTCCTGGATGGAAACAGCTTTCAGCGTGTCGTTCGGGGCGCCGGACCTTCGCCAGAAAGAAGAGGACATAAGATGGCGTGGATCGAAGTCATACACGAGGTAGAGGCTGAGGGAAAATTGCGCGACGCGTACGCGGAAGTGGCGGCAAGGCGCGGACGTGTGGCGAACATCCTCAAGGTGCACAGCCTTCATCCCGAAGCGCTAACGGCTCACTTCGCCCTCTATCGCGAGCTGATGTTCGGCCGATCGGAACTGACGAGGCCGGAACGCGAGATGATCGCGGTCACCGTCTCGGCGGCGAACCACTGCGACTACTGAGTCCGCCATCACGGGGAGTCTCTCCGTGCGCTTACAAAGGACGACGACCTTCTAGCTGCTTTGCAGCACGACCCTGAGAACGCGCCGCTCGACCAGCGTCGCCGGGCAATCATCGATTACGCGCTGAAGTTGACGCTAAAACCCCAGGCCGTCACGCAGGAGGATATTGCGGGGCTCCGCGATGCGGGGCTTTCGGATTCCGCGATTCACGACGTAGCCGCTATTGTTTCGTACTTCAATTTCGTCAACAGAATGGCCCTTGGCCTGGGCGTGGAGATGGAATAGGGACGCTAGCCGCCTGACGGACGTTTCTCCGTTTGAGTATGTCCGGCTGTTGCTCGCAAAGAGTTCACGACAACCATCGGTGATCTTCTTCCATCCGGGCGTTGGATTTGGGTTTTCTTTCGCATTGGCTGCGAGCCCAGACGGACTTCGACGCCACATAAGCATCGAGCGGAGACAGCAAAACAATCATCAGCCAGATCGTCAACGATATAAGTACAGAGACCGGCTTCCTCGCGAGGCGCCCGCAGAACCCGGTTGGAGCGGCTGTAGACATGCTGTTGGCCAGTGCGTTGACCATCGGGCCTGAGGTTGACCGGTAAGTGTTCTCTTCGGTGACGACGGTGCTTATCAGTGATGTTTCGAATGATCGGGACGGGGAGACAACATCATAGTAAGGAACTTTGCGCGGGTCTTCCTCGGGCCCAATGATCACCCGCGAGTCTGACCAGCCAATCTGTCTGGCGCCACAGTACCGGCAGAACTTGTCACTTGCGAACAGCCCAAAACCGCAAACCCCACAAGGTTTGACCGAGACTGTTGTCTCTCGATCTGAGTCGTCCATAAATGCATCGAACGCCATTTCCAGTGCCACAATTGGCGGGAAGCCTCGGGCGCTTTACTCGCCGAGCGTGTAGAGCTCGAAGGCCTCCCGCCCCTCTCCTCGAATGGGACAAGCGCGCAGCAGGCTTATCAATCTCTCGGCACGCCAAGCGTCCGCCTGAATTACGAACACTTCGGTAGCGCCTTTCCCTACCCTCGCTTCAATATCAGATCTTCCAACCAGATTGAGGTCGCCGTGCTGAAAGCCGCTGAAGCCCTCAATCAGCAACACGCGGTCGAGTACCCGACAGAAGCCTCGCCGGCAGATCAGAACCAATGTCCTTGTGCTATTGTCCGCCATGAAGAAACTCACAACCACGCTCGCCGAGTTTGTGACCGAACCGAACGCTCGAACGTTTGTGCATCCGTTGTAGAGTGTATGCCGAGTCATGATCCGCCTCAGTAGGTGCACATACACCCGTCTGCAGTAGTGCCGGCGCGGCAGTTCATATTTTCATCTCAGCTTCGAGAGCCACTCTGCTATTTGCCTCCGCTCATCATCGGAAAGCTCCGGGAAACTTGCAGGCATCGGGTCCTTCAAACCGTACCGCCGAGCGCTCGAGAGTATCTTGATGATGTCATCCAAGCCCCGGTTCGGTTTGCTGCTGATGCCCGCCAGCGACGGTCCGATGTTGCCCTCTCCATTATCGCCGTGACAGATCGCGCAGTTGGCCGCGAAAGCCGGCGGAGGAGCGGCGCCCGCCACTGCTGCTGTCTCCTTGCTGGTTGTTCGAACCGGCTCATTAAGTGTCAAGACCCATTCGGCTATCGCTTCACGGTCCTCGGCCGCAAGCTGAATGAATTTCGGCATGGAGCCGGGCGCCGCCTCTCGTTTATGACCGGCGAGATAGTCCACAAGGAATGGTTTCGTCAGCCGTCTGGTCTTGGCCAGGCCTACCAAAGCCGGAGCCATCGGACCGCCCATCGCATCCGAGCCATGGCAGTTTGCGCAGTTGGCAAAATAAATCTTGAGCGCTTGCGAACCGGCGACGGTCGGGTTCTTGACGGTTGGTGGAGTGACCGGAACAGAACGGCCAATCTCTTGCTGAAAATACGGAGTGCCCAAGAAGGCTTTTCCCTCCTCGTCCTGAGCGCGAATTTTCGCGCTGAATTCGGGATTGGTTCGATCTTGATACTTCGAAAGCCCCGTCAGAACAACGCTGCCGCCCAAAGTTAAAGCCAGCGCACCGATCGCTAAGGGCCGATGCAGAGGACGCCTCTCCGCTCGCTTGTCCATGAAGGGAAGCAAGAACAGCAGGCCGAAGAGTACCGCCGGAAGAACCACCGTCGGGATGAGCGCCAGCTTACCCGGGAAGTACTTGAGCAGTTCAAACAGCGGCAGGAAGTACCAGGGAGGCCGGGCAAGAAAATCCGACGCCGGGTCCGCCTGCGGTCCGAGCCGGGCAGGCGCCGCTATCGACAGAGCTAACAGCCCGAGAAAGATCACAAAGACGACAACCATGTCCTTGAAGACTTGATTCGGGTAGAAGAGTTCCACCCTCGCGTCATCTTTGTGATGAACCGGTCCCGCGGCGCCGGCTCGCCGAAAGAAGTACAGGTGAACCACCGCGAGGAACAGCAATAAGAGCGGCAACAGAAATATGTGAATGACGAAAAACCTCGACAGCGTGACCGTAGTCAGATCATGGCCGCCCAGCATGATGCGCTGTGTTAGCTCGCCAACCAGCGGGACCTCGCCTGCTACGCTCGTTCCTACCTTGGTCCCGAAGTAGGCCTCCTGATCCCAGGGCAGCAGGTAGCCGGTGAACGCGAATCCGAGCACGATCAACATCATGATGACGCCCACGATCCACAGTAGCTCGCGCCTTTGCTTGTAAGCGCCAAAGAGGTAGGTCTGCGTGAGATGAGCAATCACAGTGACGACCATCGCGCTTGCGCCGTAGTAATGCAGCCCGCGAACGATACCTCCCATGGTCACGACTTTTTCGATATAGGCGACGCTTGCATGCGCGTGGTCTACCGAAGGCACATAATACATCGCAAGGAGAATCCCAGTGGCGCCCTGGAGCACGAAAAGAAAAAGCAGGGCGCTGCCGAAGACGTATGCGAAGCGCGCGCCGCCGCGGATAGGTTCGTCTAGGATCGCGCGCGAAATCCTCTTTACGCCTACACGGTCGTCGATCCACTCATAAAGGCTTGCCATGCTCTGCTCCTCACGCGATGACTTGTTTATCGGCAACGCCCTGTCTGAAGAAGCGGTATTTCACTTGGAGAATGCCCTCTTCGACTCGATACTCGAGCGTGTCCATTCCTCGCGGCGCAGGGCCGCCAACCTTGCTGCCGTCGCGATTCCAGGCGCTGCCGTGGCACGGGCATATAAATCCGCTCTCGGCCGCGTTGATCGTGCACCCGAGATGCGGACACGCGGCCGAGTACACGACCAGGTTGTCGCCCTTCTTCTCTATCCAGACGAGCTGCTGCGAGTTGAAGCGGCCCCAGCCACCGTCTTGCGAGATCACAACAGCTCGCTTCGTAGCCTCTCCATCCGGGATCTCATCGATCGGACCAACGTCAGTCCAATCCTCCGCTACAACCTTCTTGAAAACCGGAAAGAGGCTGTACCCGGCGAACACCGCGCTCATGATTGCGGCGACGGTGGTGCCCATAAGACTCGTCATCAGACCCAGGAACGAGCGCCGAGACTGCGGCAACGAATGATCATCAGGCACGTTCACGACGCGCCTCGATTCGTCTCGCTCCGCTGTCGTACCCTCGCTGGCTGCAGATCGGCTGGTTCTTTCGTGTTGATCTTTGCTCTTTGATCGATTCATAGCCGGTTGCGCTCCGCTTCTTATCGCGCGAGCACGGTGGAGCTCGGGCGAGAGAGTTTTCAGTTTTACGATGTCCCTTGCGAAGACAAGGTCCAGCGTCCAGTCGAGCGCCACGCGAACCTTGCGATCCAATTGGGGGAGCTTGAAAAGGTAGATGGTTCGCCAGAGCCACCATGCCAGGAAACCGGAGAACTTGATTCCATAGAGGTTTGCCACGCCGGATCTTTCACCCAGTGAGGCGAGCTGGCCCTTCATGTCATAGACGAACGCCCGCTTCTGCCCTCCCATGATCGATGCCGCAATGTTTGAGGCGGCGAGACGGCCTTGCCGGATAGCGTGCTGCGCGGTAGGCGGATACGTCTTGCGCGAACGCAGATCGGGCACCGCCGCACAGTCGCCAATAGCCCAGACGTTCTCGTAGTCGGGCACTTCCAGAAACTGGTTAGTCAGAATTCGGCCGCGCTGGTCGTGGTCGCATGGCAACGTTGCCAGGATCGGGTCGGGTGCGACGCCTGCAGTCCAGATGAGACTGCGAGTCGGAATCTTGCTGCCGTCGCTGAGGGTCACTTCGTCTGGCGATGCGTCGTTGATGCGCGTGCCGAGCAGGATCTCGATACCACGCTTGCGAAGTTTGCCAAGCGCGAACTCGCCGAGGTCTTCGCTGAGTTCGGGCAGAACCCGAGTCTCAGGGTGCACCAGCAAAACCCTGATGCGGCAGCGGTCCACGTGGCGATAGTTCCGCGCAGCCTCGCGAACGAAGTCGTTCATCTCGGCGACGAGCTCCACGCCCGCGAAGCCCGCTCCCGCAACAACAAAGGTAAGCAGGCCGTCTTGCTCACTCGTGGGCTCGACCTCTGCTTGCTCCAACATGTCTATAATGTGATTGCGAAGGATGATGGCGTCGCCGATGGTTTTCATCGTCATCGCGTGGCGCTCGACGTTCTCCATCCCATAAAAGTTCGTAACGCTGCCCAGAGCGATCAGGAGGTGCGTATACTCGATCGAATGGCGGTGCTCGCGACCTCGCGCGCCGTGAACGGTGACCACGTGGCGGCTGGCCAAGTCAATGGACTCGATCTCGGCCTCCCGGAAATCACATTTCCTGTAGAGCTTGCGGATGGGTATCGTGATGTGCCGAGTTGCGATGCTCCCCGACGACACCTCGTGGAGCATCGGCGTGAAGACGAAAAAATTATCACGGCTGATGAGAGTGAGCCTCATGCGATCGGGGTCTGCAATGATCCTTTCGCACTGAAGTCCCGCGTAGATGCCGCCGAACCCGCCGCCAGCGATGACCACGTGCACCCGCTCTGCCATTCTGACCTTCGATTCGGCTGGCAATCTGACTCGGACGGCGCCCGTTATTGCTGTTACGCGCCAGGCAGATCACCTGAAAGTTGGCCGCTGTCAGCCCCGGTTAGACCGGTGAGCGCCGGCGCTCACTTCTTCTTTCCGAACGCCCGAACCTGTCCAACCAGCGCGTTAATCTGCTCTCCCGACAGCTTGTCTTTCCAGGCAGGCATGAATTTGCCCTTTCCGTTCGCTAGAGACTCGGCAAGCTGCGCATCGGTCCGGGATTTTTGGAAACTGACATCTGCGAAGTCAGGCTGTCCCTTCGCCCGCCAATTCGGCAGCCCGCGACCGTTTTTGCCGTGACAACCCGCGCACTTTGCCGCGAACAACTCGGCCCCGTTTATTCCCTGAGCGGCCGAGGCGGGGGCAGCTTGCCCGACATTGGCGCTTGAGAAGCTCAGCAGGAGAAGAACCCAGATGGCCACGGCAGCCGAGACTGTAGCTAGTTTCAATCCAATTAGAGACTTTAGAGACTTCATTATTGTCACCCTCATGAATTCCCCCGCGCAGTTCGTCCCCTCTCGTGATCAGCACGCCCCGCGTGGCAAGCCTGCTGCGCCACTAGGCCGTTACCGACGCCACGGCGAGTTCCCGCCCGCGGATGGCACTTACTTCGTGCGCAGGAAGGCGGAATCCACGGTCGCGCTGGCGTGGCAGCTCGCGCACATCTGCATCTGCCCGCTATCGCCTTTTCCGGTCACGTGCCCCGTCGCATCGGTCGTTACCCACAGCCACCCGGCGGCAGTCTTCTCCATCGCAAAGACGGTCCCTTTTGCGCCAGGTTTGCCGTTTGAATTCGCATGGGACTCCTTGACCAGTATGGCCCCTACTGGAAAGCTGCCAGCCTTGCTCTCAACGGCGGCTTGAGCTGCCGTGTTGGCGTACGTGGTCACCAGCATGCCGCCGTGTGCCTCGCTGAGAATCGGTTTGCTGTTTATCTTCGTCCAGCCGCGATGAGCAACAGCCGGTTGGTAGACTTCTTCGGAGGCTTTCTTTGCCGCGCAAGGATTGCACGGGTTCTGAGCCTTCTTCGCGCAGGGATTACATGGATTCTGCGCCTTCTTCTTCGCGCACGGGTTGCACGGGTTCTGCTCCGTCCCCTTGGCGCAGGGATTACATGGATTCGCCGGCTTCTGCTGCTCTACGCCAGGCTGGTCATTGAGCTTCGCCGCAGCTTCAGAACCAGCGAGGACTAAGCCGCCGAAGCCCACTAGGAAAACAAAGACGGTCAAAAGCTGTACTCTTTTCTTCATGGCAATTCTCCTTGTTCTACTCTTGCTGGATTGTTACTTTGCAGGTTCGCCGGACTGTTCCAATTGGGGGAGTATCTCTTGCTCTGCTTGAAACCAGTCCTGCAAGTCGAACCCGCTCTCGCGGTCTCTGAGCTCATACAACTCATAAGCTCGCAGGGCGACGCGCTCCCGAAGCATAGCCGCGGGCGCCAGTTCTTGATCTGAAATGTTCGGTTGGCGTTTCTTGGCCATTTGTTGCGGACCTCCATCGGAAGGCTCGCGGCGACCCGAGCAGCATGGCAGTGAGCACTAATTCATATAAATCTCAACCGCCGCGCTCCTATTCCGAAGCTCGATTGAGAAGCTGCCAACGATCGGGCGTCGTGCCATCCGCATTGCTGCAAAGTTGTCGCGGTCACTCGTGTATTGACTCGCCTTCCAAGTAGGCAGTCAGCGACTTCACATTCACCGCGAGCGGAAAACCACGCTCATACCGCACCAGCCCGCGGTCGCGAAACTTTCCCATCGTGACGGTTACGTGCGACCGACTCATCGCCGCCATCTGCGCAAGTTCGTCGTGACTCACGTGCAAGGTAACCTCATCTGTTTCGGCGCCACTCGTTCTGTCCAGCGAGGCTGCAAGCTGAAGCAACAACCGCCCCAACCGTTCTTCAGCGCCTCGATTGGCGAGCACCTCCAGTCGTTGCTCGGCCTCGGAAAGTCGCATGCAAAAGGTGAACACGAATGCAGTCATTGCATCACGGTTCTTTTGTAGATAGCTGAAAAAGTCCGTGAGCTTAACCTCGACGGCTTCGCAGTCCACGACCGCGCGCGCAAAGGTTTGGCGGAGCCCGCCGGCCCTTGCGCAAAAACACAGTTCGCCAAACGGTTCCCCCGCGCCAATCAGCCTTACGATTACCTCACGGCCTTCCTTATCGCTGGTCATCACTGCCACCTGACCGCGGCGGAGGAAGAAGATGCTGTCTGCTCGATCGCCCGGCTGCCACGCGTCCGCCCCCTTGCGGTAACGCCGGCCTTTTCCGAGTGAACGATCACGCGGAAGGTGATCTAAGGTCAGCCCCGTAAGCGTTTGACAGACGCGATGATCGGCCACTTCTCGCATGGTATCTTTCGGCATGTCCATGCATCCTTGCCGACAGTCTCGTGTTTGCAGGCTGCCCGCCGTCCACTATGGCCGCCTGTCGAGTCACCCCGCTCTCAAACCACATTTGCAAACTCGTGAGTGGACCAGATGCTAACACGGCCAATGAGCCTTCCGATGTTAGCCGGCTAACGTCAATCCCCAACGATATACTCTTCGCGAAGGTCTCCTCGCCCTCCCCTCTCACCGTCAACCTCTGTCGTCAATCAGTGCGTCCAGGCGCTGTTCGTAGTCTCGCGGCAGACCGTTGCCGAAGTAGCGCACAACGCCTTGCTTGTCCAAGAAGACTACGGTGGGAGTACCGGTGACCCGATAACTCCGTGCAGTCGCTGCATCAGTATCACGTAAGACCTGATAGCGTATCCCGAAATCCTTGATCCCAGCTTCCGTGCGCGCCTGGCTATCCTTGATGTTGATGCCGAGAATGCGCACCCCGCGCCCCTCAAATTGTGCCGCGAGCTCGCCAGACCCGATTTCACGTAGTTTCTTGTTTGCCATCTGTCTGATTCTCCTTTTCACTCACTGCCATCGGTCTCAGCGTCGCTGCGAACGGCGTTGACCGAGTACGCGGTCAGTATGTGCCAAGTCAGCGACGGGTTCAGTAGTAGCAGACACGCTCACGATCGATTCTCTCCACGTCTGAAGGTGCACACTTTCGGAGGTTCGAGACAACTCCCCGAGATTCGGTGGTGCCTGCGAGAGAGTTATTAATAGCCGAGAACGGCAGCTCATAAGGGCGGAAATACGAACTCTCTCCCCATTCGTTTCGCGAACTCAAGCAACCCAGCACTCCCTGTCCGCTTCGTTACCATCTTCACTCAGTGGCGGCAGCAGGGGGCTCGGTTAGGGCGTTTGCTGGAGCCGACGTCTCAGCGCGGCGCGAATCTGCTTCTTGGAGGGCCACCCGCGCATCTGCCCGCCATCTTCGTATACGCGGCAGCCATAGCCGATGCCGGCGTTGACCGCCTCTGGGCCTTCCAAATCAATATCGTCAATCTGGATCGTAGGCGAACCTAAGAAGCGAAGGGGTTCGGCCTCCTCCGGCGACCTCACGTTTATCAATTCGACAATCGCGTCCACCTCTTCTTCAGCGACCGCCTCGCGCAAATCCCGCAAGGCATGTTCGTAAGAAGGGCAGCCGTCAAAGTACAGCAACTTAATCTTCATCGCCTCTCTCCGCCCGAAACGGGATTCCATAGGTGCCTTGACAGCCCAGGCTTAAGGGAACAGCAATCGCGACCTTCTTTGCGAGCCGCGCCCGGTTGCGCAGCAAGCTTGAGTTGGGCCTGTACTCGATTAACACTCCTCTTGACCTCGCCCAGGCAGCAGCGCCCTGATGGGTTCTTCACCTCGCAAGCGCAGCGGCCAGCCCTGATCTCTTGCGTGATCGCGTCCGGAATAATGGTTGTTCCTGTTTCCAGTAATTGGTCCCGAACCATTTTCTCAGTGAAGTCGAAGCAGTAGCAGATAGGGATCGGGTCTTCGGTCTCCTTGATGCCGACGCGAACCCGCACATCTCCCTTCCTGAGATACTGCCCGGTTTCGTTCGAGAAGTAGACCACTTCGCAGCTCGGCGTCTCGCAAAAGTAGTACTGCGTCTCTCTGACTTCTTCGAGACGTTCGTCCTTGATCAGATGCTCAACCGTGAGCCGCTCGACTTTCTTGGCCTTGCTGTGGCACGCGGCGCAAACTGCCAGCGCCTTGCTTTGCGCGTGCTCGGTTTTGACTGGCACTTCACAACAGTTCACAATTCTCTCCTAGGTTATCTTGAAACGGCCTTGAAGCCAGCGGCGTCAATTGCTGCCTTGAGCTGGTCTGGCGTGGCGAGCGCAGGGTCATAAGTCACTTTTGCTTCCTTCTTCTCAAAGCTCACCTCTGCCGAGCTGACCCCTTTGACTTTATTGAGCGCGAGCCGAGCTGTAACGGCGCACGCCCCGCACGTCAAGCCCTCAATGCCGATCAACGCGGTCACAGTCGCCGGCTGGGATTGCTGACCTGTATAAATTGGACTTGCCACGCCAGCGGTCGCATTCAAAGTGGCCGGTGAATCATTCTTCTGCGTGTTAGCTCTGAGAAACGCGGCGGAGTAGTAAGGAAAAGTTGCGAAGGCCACGACGGCAACCGTCGCAAGCCAGAGCAGGATATTGCTCGTGCGGCTTGCGCCCCGGACCTGGCACGCTCCTCCTTCGCAGGTCACCGCGCGCTTGCGATAGGTCAGGTAAAACGCGCCTGCAAGCAGCAATGCGGTCAAGCCAATCAGGTAGGGCCGCAGAGCCGCGAAGGCAGCCGCCGCGCTGAACGTGCCGAGGCCAATCGCGACTGCTACCAGCGGTCCGATGCAACACAGGCTCGCAGCAATAGCTGCCATTATCGATCCACCTAACACAACTTTGTCTTTCACTTTTTGACTCCTTTCTTTCTTTTGAAAACCTCTTTCGTCTTGCGCTCCGGTGCTCTCGCAAGCTTCTTGCGAGATGGGTGCGAGATTTCGAAAAGCACTGGACACGCGTCCCCGCGTTTGCCAGCGAGCTCCTGTTCACACTCTTCAAAGTAGGCGGCGAGCAGGCGCCGGAAGGCGCGCAACTCAGCCAGCCGTGCATTAACCTCTTCGAGCTTTGACCCAACCAGGTCGTGAACCCGGCGGCACTCCGACAGTCCAGCTTCTCTTCCAGGCAGAATCTCTTTGATCTCATCCAGCGAGAACCCGAATATCTGCGCCTGCTTGACGAAGCGCAGCCGTTCCAGGTCCGCATTCGAGTAGAGGCGATAGCCCGCGCGGGTGCGGCTTGCTCGCGGAAGCAGATTGAGCCGTTCGTAGTATCTAACGGTGTCCGCGCTCACTCCTGCCGCCAAGGCCAGCTCGCCTATTTTCAGGGCGCCCGTCATTCCCTTTTCTCCTTTTGAGATCGTAAACCTTGGAGCTGAGTCCAAAGTCAAGAGGAATGTGCCTGTCCGCCAATAGACGCGAATCTTCACGAGTCAGTGTGCGATTGGAGCAGCGGCTTGACCTTCTGGTCGAATTCTTCAGGATCGAGGATGCCGTACGCTCGAAGTCGACGGAACTCGATAAACCAGCGCCGAGTTGCCTATTCGTGCACTGCTAACTGTAAAGGGCAGGACCAATCCTGCGCACGTGGATCTAAGATCGAACCGTGCCCCGCTGTTCTTCGTGGCGCCGACCCTCGGCGCCACATTGCCGGGACGCTCACGTGGGAACGCCAAGCCGCGGCAATATGTACCCCGTCAAGAGAAAGTACAAAGCGACCAAAATGACTGCGTATAGAACACTCATAATCTTATCCTCGCACGTATGTGAACAAATCCACACGAGCTTGATTTCAAGGCAGGTACTTGATGAACATCAGCTCGTTATGCCTCTCGTTGTAAACCAACTCGTCCACCATTTGATTAGTCATCAGAATGCCGAAGCCTCCAGGTCGCAAGCCTTTCTCCTCACGCACCATGAGATGATGAACCGGGTCATCGCCCGGATTGCTGACCGCGGCGTGTTCCAGGCGAGCCGGGTCGAAGCCTTCGCCAGGGTCCTTGATGCTACAAATGATTGCTCGCCGGAACCGCACGTAGCTGACCTGGACCCGCTTCGCCGGATCCAGGTTGCACCCGTGCTCAATCGCGTTGCTCAGCATCTCACGGAAGGCGTAGGCGATTGCCTCGCGCATATCCTCAGGCAAGTCGGCATCAAGCCGCCCGAGTAACTGCTCGAGTGGGGGCACGTCAGCGAGGTCGCAGGGGATGAGCAATTCAACCCAGTCCGTCCGCGCGGAGACGACCTCGATCCCGGCGGCCGGGCAGCGGGCGAGCGAGACGTTTACCGAGGCGCGAAGTTCGGCAGCCGTGAAGGGTTTGGTCAGCAAGGCGCAGACGTGGCCACGGAGCGCGCCGATCACCGTATCGGAGGTCTCGTCTCCGCTCATCATGATGCACTTCGCGTTCTCGTGGTCGCGGCGGAGTCGCTCGAGGAACGCAACCGCGTTCTCCTGCAGAGCCAGGTCGCCGATCACGAGATCAACTGGTTGCTCGGCAAGTACGGCAACTCCACGCTGCGCATCGGGTGCTTGGACAACCGAGTGCCCGTCGCCTCCGAGCGTCTTCTCTATCATTTCGGTCAGTGGTGGGTTATCGGCCACGACTAGAATTCTGCTCATTGTGCCTCCTGTTTTTCGCCCAGGCGCGGCTCGTTCAATGACCACGCCGATGACGGCGGTTTCCTCGGAGCATAGCGACCAAGATGTCGGCCTTCCTCCGATGTTGCGACGCGAGCGCGGGGACAAACCAAGCCGTCCTTGTATCACTGCGCGCTCAGGACCTCAATATGGAGAGGTTGCCAGCCGACTTCTCTGATCCCCGAGACCCGTAGATGCCAGCCAGCACTGCCCGTCAGGTGGCCCATCAGACTGCCCACCGTGATCATTGCGCCGCTTGGCAGATGTGACGAGAAGAGCCCGGCTCCCATCATCGGCATAACCATCGATTGCGCGATGAGCCAAACTACCCCTCCGTACGCGATGCCTTTCGCCAGCGCGCTTCTCACCCGCAGTTTGGTGCTCAGAAGCGCATAGCCGATCGACAACACTACTGTGCCGACCATCAGGTGCATCGCGAAGCCCGCGAACCATGCCGCCGAGCCTGAAACCGGCGATGTGGACGCAAACATGCTTCCCAGCATCGCGGCAATATCCATCTTTGGCAGACCCATCGTCGGCGCCAACATCATCACAACGGTCATAACCGCAGTGCCGGCGAAACCAGCCCTGATCGCTTTACGAACATTCACGTTTTTCATTCCTCCTACCTCACTTTCCGAAACGATGCCGCGACACGCGGCTTCCTTTTCCGCGTTCAGCGTACCAGGCTAGGAGATGCCAATCAGTAGTTGCACTCACGCTGTAGTCCGATAGGCGAGGCTGGGGAAATACGAATGCCACGCGGCAGTAGAAAATGGCGGGCTCCTAGGCAGGCTTTCGTGCGTCTGACAGTCCGAATAGACCCAGGTCTTGGCCCTTCAGTCGACGGCAGTCGGCTACGGGGAGCGACGGCCCGCCGCATAATTGAGCAAGCTATCAGCGAGTTTGTATCTATACCGCGCTTGCGCATACTGAGCTTCAGCATTGCTGGACGCAGCCTCCGCCGCGCTGAGCTCGACGAATGAACCGATGTTCACGCGATAGCGAACCTGAGCGAGCCGCATAGCTTCTCGAGCCTGAGCGATCAACTGCTCGCTTGCCCTGATCGCTTCGATAGCGCTTATCAGTTCGTTGTGAGCCCGCTGTACTTGAAAGCGAATGTTCTGCGCCAGAGCGTCGCGGCCTGCCCGAGACTGCGCAAGGTTGGCCTTTGCTTCTTCGATTTCAGCTTCGATTCGACCCCCGGTGAAAATCGGGAGGTCAATCCCGAATGCGCCCAGTAGCAACCTTCCGGGGGAATACTCGCTGAATCGCACCCAGCCGCTGCTGAACAGCAGCGCTAGCTTTGGCCAGCGATTGCTCCTGGCGCGAGCGACGATTTCCTCATCGGACTTGATCTGCGTATCAATGGCCAGCAAATCCGGCCGCTTCTGTTGACTCTCGGCGATGAGCGGCTCCAACGCGGGCGGCGACTCAATCGTGATCTTCGGCTCTTCCAATGCGTAAACAGGCGCTCCGTCGGCGCCCATCGCGCGATTCAGCTCGGCGAAAGCGGTTCGCAATTGGTCACGCGCTCGCACTAGCTCGAGATTCGCATTTGACACTCCGACTTCGGCGAGCGACACGTCCACTTTCGATCTTATCTGAGCGTTGTAGAACGCTGCTGCTTGCCTCGCTATGAGCTGACGGTCAGCGAGAATCTTTTCATCGACTGTGACCAGGCGTTGCTGCTGCAAAGTGCTGTAATAGGCTTGCTGGACGTCGAGAACAACGAAGGACTGCTCGGCTTCGAGGGCGTGATTCAATGAGACCGCCGCCCACTTGCTGGCCTTCACTTGATGAGCTGTGCGGCCGAAGTCGTAGAGGTTCTGAAATGCGGCCGACGACGCGCCGATGTCGCGAAACAAAGGCGAAGTTACCAGACCTCGGAGCCCAAGCGCGCCCGAAGCGCCTGATAGCCCCTGCTTGGCTATTCCTGACGCGGTGATTTGCGGGAAGTAAGCCGACTTCGCCTGTTTGGTTCTCGCTTCTGCCGCGACGATTGCCTCGCGGGCCTGCCGCAAGGCAGGATGCTGTGCCAATGCCACGCGAATCGCGTCGTCAAGAGTCAGCTTCGGCGGCTGTGGCGCCGGTGATTGAGTTGACTCCAGTGGCGCTGTTGGACCTGCCGCCGCCGTTTGCGCCAGGGCGGCCGGCGGCGCGCCCAAAACAAGGACAACACATGCCACGAACATTGCCGGCTTCATAATCATCTCTCGATCCTCTCTCACGCGCATGAAGAACTGCCATCTGTATTAGCTTCTAGGATGAGGCTGCCGAGACTCTGACCGGCGTGCCGTCCTTCACCAGGTTCTTGCCGTTGGTGATGACTGGCTCGGCGCCGGTCAACCCGTCGGTTATCTCGACCCGTATGCCATCGTCAGAACCGGTCCGCACCTCCACTCGTCTCGCCTTGCCGCCGGTTGCTGTGTAGACATAGCTCTTTTCCCCCTCAATGATGAGGGCCGAGGCCGGCACTGTGAGAACATCCTGTTTCTGTCCCAATGAGAGAACAACTTCCGCGTACATTCCGGGACGCAACACCCCATCCCGATTCGGGAGGTCGATTTGGGTTCTCATCGTGCGAGTCTTAGGGTCGAGCGCGCCGGCATAGCGAGTGCAAGTGCCCTTAAAAACCCTTCCCGGCAACGAGTCGACCCTCAAGGTCACCGGACTACCTTTCTTGACAAAAGAAATCTCCGGCTCGGCGACGTCAACAAACACCCTGAGAGTATCGACCCTCGCAACGGTGACCACCGGTGAAACATTCGTTTGCGAGGAGGCTTGTTGAATCAGCGCGCCGGGGTCGACGTGTCTCTTGACGATGACGCCGCTGAAGGGGGCACGGATCTTGGTGTACTCCATCAGCGTCGCCAGCCGGGCGCGAGATGCTTCGGCTTTGGACACCTCGCTCCTGTGGACTTTGATCTTGGCTTCGGCCACGCTTACCATCGCGCGGGCGACCTCGAACTGTGCCTTTGCTTCGTCGACCTGTTGCTGAGGCATCACGTCCGGCTCTTGTTCGCGTATGCTGTTGAGCCGCTCGTAGGTGATTCTCTTCAGTTCAAGCTCAGCTCTGGCGCGCTCGAGTTCAGCCCGAGCATTCTCGATGTTCATCTTGGCGCGCTCCACCTCGGCTTCTGCTCCCTGATACTCGGGGCCCATCTCCGGCACATCGATCTCCGCCAGCACCTCGCTGCTGACGCGATCGCCGATGTCAACCTTGATCGATTTCAAGTAGCCGGAGATTCTGGCGTAGAGCGTGGCCTGCTCGATTGCTTCCACGCTTCCCGCCAGCACTACCTGTTTCGTGATTTCGTTTCGCTCGGGCAGAGCAACCTGGACGCTCACCTCATCGGTAGAGCTCGCCTTCGCCGGGGTTAGCCGGGGACTCCCGCTTGAACTGTTCCTCAAAACCAGAGCGACGGTGGCTCCGCCGATCAACAACACCCCAACGATCACCAGAGCATCCTTCCTACGAAGCGCAGACACAAAGATCTTCTTACCTGGCATCCTCTTCTCTCCCAACTGATATCGGACCAACCCTCGCGTTCACGAACTGGAGTTTGGCGCCTGACGACCAGGCGAACGCGGGCGGAATAAGTAACCTTCCTGAAAATCTGCTTCCTCCAAGACGTTCGACGCCTTCTGATTGCGCTTGAGGATCGTGTACAAGATCGGTACCACAACCAGAGTCAGCACGGTCGAGGCCAGCACACCGCCGACCATCGCGCGAGCCAACGGAATGTTCGCACCGCCGGCAATGGCCATCGGCACAAGGCCGAGCGTGGCCGCAAGCGACGTCATGATTATTGGGCGCAGCCGCAGCCTGGCCGCTTCCACAATGGCTCGCTTGGTCTCAACGCCTTCGCTTCTCAGCCGATTGGCGAAGTCCACCATTAACAGGCTAAAAGCCACGACCACACCAACCATCATTATGACGCCCATCAATGACTGAACGTTGAACGTCGTGTTGGTCAAAAAGAGCATCCACAACACGCCCACCGCGCCTAACGGCACTGCGAACATAACGATGAACGGGTCCATAAAGGAGCGAAACTGGATGACCATCACCAGGTAGACCAATCCCACTGCCATGACGAGGCCGAATCCGAGACTGCCAAACGATTCGCGCATGCTCTGAACCTCGCCTCGCACCCGAACGAAATAACCTTCCGGCGTTTTCACGTCCTTCAGTTTCTCTTCGATATCGGCCGCCACGGAACCGATGTCCCGCCCCTCGACGTTCGCGTAGACATCGATAACGCGGGTGATGTTGAGGTGGTTGACCTCTCCCGGGGCCGTCGCCCGCTTGAACGAGGCGATATTGCGCAGGGGAATCGGCTGCGACTGCGCAGGACTCGTGATCGGAACATCCTTCAGCGTCTCTATCGACTTGATGTCGCTTTCACGGTACTGTGCTCCGATGAAGTAGTGGTTTCCGTTGTTCTCGTCTATCCAGAAAGCCGGGTCGAAGTTTATGCTCGAGTTGAGTGTAGTAACTACGTTCTTCACCACCTGCTCCTGTGTCAGGCCAAGCTGGGCGGCCTTGACGCGGTCAACGTCGACGGCGATCTGAGGGTAATCGAGTTTTTGTTGAATGCGCACGTCGACGGTTCCGGGCACTTCGGCAACCATCTCTTTGATCCTGCTAGCGACCTCGTAGGCCGTTTCCAGTTTGTTCCCCTCAACCTGAATGTTGATTGGCGCAGGCAGGCCGAAGTTGAGAGCTGCGGTGATGAGCCCGCCGGTATCGAAGGCGAACTCGATTCCGGCGAAGCGCTCGCGCAGCCTGGCGCGCAACAGACTGGCGTACTCCTGCGCCGTCTTCGTGCGAGCATCTGAAAACTGCAAGTTCACAAACGCGTCCATCGGCCCGGAATTCGGCGTGTAAGCCGCGGGCCAGTCATAAAGGACGCCGATGTTTGAGATCATCGTCTTCAGTTCCTCCGCAGGAACCGCCTGGCGGATTTCACTTTCAACTTTCTCAATGACTCCTTCGGTGACCTCGACGCGTGTGCCCGATGGCGCGCGCACATGAATCATCAGTTGCCCTGCGTCAACCGCCGGCAACAATTCCTTGCCGATTAGTGGGTAAAGCAACAGGGAGCCGAAAAAGACGACGGCCACTGCTGCCAGCACTCGCTTTCTTCTTGAGAGCACCCACTCAAGGAAGCGGCCATAGCGATCTTTGATTGGGTCGAACCATCGCTCGAACCCATGGCTGACAGACTCGCTCGACGGTGCGCGGCTCTCTCCGCTCACCCTCGACTTCAAAAACCGCGCCGCGCACGTCGGCACGACCATCAGAGCCAGGACGTAAGAAGCGATCAGCGCGAAACTCACGCTCAATGCGAGAGGAGTGAACAGGAACTTTCCGATGCCGGTGATGAAGACGACCGGGAAGAAGACGGCGATGATAGTGAGCGTGATGATCAGCATCGGGGTGGCGACTTCGATTGTGCCGTCTAACGCTGCTTTGCCCGGGGACTTGCCCATCCCCAAATGGCGCGAGATGTTCTCCAATACGACAATCGTCTGGTCGATGAGCAGCCCGACGGCCAGCGCCAACCCGCCCAGGGTCATGGCATTGAGGCTCTCGCCCGCGAAGTACAGTCCGACGCACGCTGCAAGGATGGCAAGCGGCAGCGAGATCAGAACGATGGCCATAGAGCGGAAGCTCCCCAAGAAAATCAGCACCATGATGGCTGCGAGCGCCGCCCCGAGCGTGCCCTCCTGAATCAGATCCGCGATTGCTTTGCGCACGTAGACCGACTGATCCATAACCACGTCGAGATTGATGCCCTTCGGCAGCCGCTCCAGAATCCGCCCCAGAGCCTCCTTGATCCCATCGACGATCTGGATCGTATTAGCGCCCGGCTGCCGGTAGACGGGGATATAGACCTGTCGGCGGCCGTCTACACGGACAATGTTGGTCTGGATCTGGCTCGAGTCCTCGGTTTTGGCGACATCCTTGATGAATATGGGCGCGCCGTTGTCGTCCACCTTGATTGGGAAATCATTTATTTGCTCCACCTCGGGCACCATGCTGTTGGTGATGATCTGGTAGTCGAGCTCGCCGAACTTGGCGTTGCCGGTTGGGATCATCAGGTTGTTCGCTCTTATGGCCTTGGCCACATCAATCGGCGAAAGGCCGCGCACCTGCAGCTTCTCGCGATCTACGTAGGCAAGTATTCGCCGCAGCTTCCCGCCGTAGACCGCAGGCGCAATCACGCCGGTGATTCCTTGCAGGCGATTCCGCAGGTCGAAATACGCAACGTCGTACAGCTTCTTCTCGTCGAAGGCCGGGCTGCTGACCGTGATCAGGGCCAGCGGGTTCGAGGCAGTAGGATCGAACGGCATGACCATCGGCGGAACGGTTCCAGGCGGCAAATAGTAGAGGTCCGACATCGCAAGCGAGGTCACCTGCGACATCGCGGTGTTTGGATCGATGTCCGGCCGGAAGTAGTCCTTGACTATCGAGACGCCGATCATTGATTTCGATTCTTGGCGAGCCACCCCATTGCTTTGTCCTGTCCAGCGCTCGAGTCGAGTAGTGATGTCCCTTTCGACGATCTCCGCCGGCATGCCGGGGTAGAAGGTGAGAATCTGCACCGCAGGCGTTTTGAACGTCGGCAACAGATCGGTTGGAATGCGAGTCAGCGCAGTCAAGCCGAACATCAAGATCGCCAACCCCATGACGATAACCAGAAACGGATTCTTCAATGCCAGTCGAACCATGAAGTCTTCTCCGGGAAAACGAGAGATTTAGAATTATGGAGACGGGCCCGGACCGAGAGCCAAAATCAGCCCCGATTCAGCCGTCAGAACTGCGCGGCGAGTTGCAACAAATCTGCGCTACGCACATCCGAGACAAGCCCATATATCAAGTTGCGGTCGCTCCACATCACGAGGTTATATCCCCTGTTTGCGTCGATGAAGCAGCGCCTTCCGTCGACGGCAATGAGCCGGTCTTCTGGTATATCGAAATTGCTGCCATCAAAGATGAAGAGCGACACTGGGCTCCGATGGTGCCGGTAGAGAATCAGCGCCGCCCGCCGTCCCTGCACATTGCAAAGCCGGCCTCCGATCAGTGAAGGCTCGCTCGTGGCCGGCAGATGGAACCTGAAGTCCAATCTCCCATCAAACCACGCCAGCACCATGTCCCGATCGGCGGACGCGATCTCGGTCGCGCCCGGCACACTGCGCGCGTGATCGTCTATGAGAACCGATGCCAGTTCTTGCGCACCAGCGCTCTTTTGATGGTAGGCGAGCCAAAGACTGCCCCCTGCGACCGCCAGCACCAGCACGGAGGCCAATGCTAACGCGCGTCTCGACCGCAGCAATCCCAAAAACCTGCGCGATCCCGCTGTGCCTTGTTTCCGTTCGCGGGCGATCTGGCTGAATATCCTCTCACGCAACGCTGCCGGGACTTTTTGTCGCGGCGCGCGCATCCGCAGTAACTCCGTCAATTGCTGCTCGGATGCAAGAAACTCCTGGCAGGCTTCGCAGTGCGACAGATGATCTTCGGCTTGCGCCGCTTCGTGTCGTATCGGAAATGCGACCCCCTCAGCGCGAGAGTCGCGCGAAAGATAGAGGTGTTTTCTCGCTACGCCGCACTGCATAACCTACTCCTTGATAAATCCCCGCCGTCGGCCAAATTCTTGAAGCCGTTCGCGCAGAAGGCCGTGCCCCCTATAGAGGCGCGAGGCGACAGTTCCCAAGGGGCAACCGATGACCTCACCGATCTCTCTATAACTGAGTTCTTCAACATCCGAGAGCCAGACCACGGTACGGAATTCGACCGGAAGCCAATCCAGCGCCTCTTGTATTTCGTCGTCGAGCAGTTGTTCGAACAAGTTCTGCTCCGGCGTCGAAGTCTGTTTCGTACCGGCCGACTCCAGCAGGCTTTCGCTCAGCTCAATATCAACGATCGGCGCCTCGCGGGCACGTCGGTGAAACTCGTTGATTCGAGTATTGACGAGGATTCTAAAGAGCCACGATTTGATCTTCGTCGGCGAGCGCAGGCCGTCAAAACTTCGGAACGCCCGCAGCGAGGTCTCCTGCACCAGGTCCTCAGCCGCCGCGCGATGGCCGCTCGTCAGGCGGAGGGCGAAACCGAGCAGGCTATCCAGGTGTTTGAGCAACGCGTCCTCAAACGTCGAATGCTCGCGCAGGCGCAGATGCTCTTCGGCGCCCTCGGCAGGTTGCTTGCCTCGAATCACTTGAAAACGCTGGTGCATCTCACCCCGTCATCAATGTAAGACCGAATCTACGCTCCTTTTCTTCCCGTTCTTCCCGAAACGGAATCATCGACCCCCGTGCGAGGGCCATTCGGGCTCTGTGGTTGCAGCCACCGAAGCGGTCCGGCTTTTATGGTAGTAGATTGTGCGAATGACAACGAGTTCAGTTGACTCGACGGGATGCGGGAGCGTGCTTCGGCACCGATTGCGGATCTACATAGCGTCAAACTGCTTCAGTTGCGAAGAGGCCGTCTTGATAGCTGCCGAGATAACGCAGAGGTTCCCCCAGATCATCGCCGAGATAGTCAACCTCGAAGACCCCTGCACCGCGAAGCCCGAGACAGTCTTCGCGGTGCCAACTTACTTGCTCGATGGACACGTGGTAAGCTTGGGGAACCCTTACCGCGAGCATTTGTTTGCTAGAATAGCCGAGGTGTTGTCGGCGGACGCGGCGGCGAGCCGATAGGAGGACCTCGTGGAGAAGAAGTTTTTGTCATCGCTATCGCGACTCGTCGGCGGGGGCCGGAGCGCGGCGGCCCAGCCCGTTGCCACGGTAGAAGGCGTTGATAACCTACAAACGGAGCTCCCTCAGAAAACCGCCTACCTCTCGGCGATGCGGATATTCCGCGACCTTTCGCCAAATGACATGAAGATGATCGTTGACTCGACGGTCATGACCACGGCGACGAAAGGCAAGATGATCTACATGCCGGGCGAAACCGGAGAAGTGTTGTTCCTGTTGAAGAAGGGATCTGTGCGCTTGTATCGCCTCTCGTCTGAGGGCCGCAAGTTGATAGTCCAGACCGTCGGGCCAATGACTTTCTTCGGCGAAATGGCCGTCGTGGGCCAGAACATGCAGGACCTGTTCGCCGAAGCCGCCGAAGAGTGCCTTATTTGTGTTATGAGCCGCCCTGATGTCGAGCGATTGATCCTGTCAAAACCGCAGGTGGGCCTTCGCATCCTCGAAGAGATCGGCCAACGAATGCACGAGGTGCAGGAACGACTCGGCGACACCGCCTTCAAAGGAATACCGGCGCGAGTAGCATCCCTGCTCTTAAGGCTGTCAAATGAAGGAGCACAACCGATCAAAGGAATCACCCATCAAGACCTGGCAGATACGATCGGCGTTTACCGGGAAACAGTCACGAATGCGTTGGACAGCCTGCAAGATCAGAGAATCATACAGGTAAAGCGCAAAGAGGTCGTTATCCTCGACGCACAGAAACTACAGGGTGTGGCTGAGCAGGAGATGCTTCGAAGGCGATAGTATGTCGAGAGCTGGTTCATTCCTACAAAGACTCCACGCGAGGGTGAAGTAGAGCGAGCGGGCATTTAGCTGATCATCCACCCTGTTGTTTTCCACAAGCGGCTGAACTTACATCGAAGGAGGGAATCAATGCGCAGAATAATTGTCAGAGGCGTGATGGCCAGTTTTTTGATCGGATCGGCAATTGCGCTGTTGTTGGTCGGCTGGTTACCCACGACGGCGAAGGCTGGTTTCTTGAGCGGTTCGAACTCAAGTTACCTCGCTCCTCAAGCAGCTCAGGGCAGTGGCCCGACAGCCGGCAAGAACCCCTACATCGCTGCTCTGGAGAAGCAGATCGCCGGGCGGGAGAATAAGCCCGCCGAAGAAGTTTTCAAGAATATTCAACTGCTCAAAGGCATGACTGCTGGGCGCATCCTTCGCGTTATGGATATGGCCTTCAGCACGTCGCTCGGCGTTGATTGCACGCATTGCCACATCGCGGATCAGTGGGAGAAAGATGACAAGGAAGCGAAACAGACGGCGCGCAAGATGTGGCAGTTCATGGGCAAGGTCAATCAGGAATTGAAACAGGCCATCGGGAAAGGGCAAGTGAATTGCACGACCTGTCATCGCGGCCAGGTGAAACCGGCGCTGGGTATGCCGCCTTCCAGGTGAAGCGTAGAAGGCTGGAGAGAACGTGCTATCGGCGTGGCTGACGTTGACGCGATGAGCGGTCAGCGAATCCAACATTGTGTCTTTCCAACTGCCTCGGGCGAGTCATCTTCGCACCTCCGGACGAATACCACGTTGAGAGGGTCTCGGGCCTTAGGCCCAGCAGATACAAAGCAACCAGACAGATGTTGAGCATCTGTTGCCTAATCAACCCTCGTTTAAGGAATCTCCGAGCGGAAGTCGTGACGGGCAGATTGATTAACGCTTGGCGACCCTTCCTCCGCAATCGAAGCAAGAAGTCGATATCCTCCATTATAGGCATCTCCTTGAATCCACCTAGCTGTTCAAAAGTTGATCGTCTCACGAAAATGCCTTGATCGCCGTAATGGAAGTATCGGAACTTGAAGCGCGTGAAGAAGGCGTAGATCCTGAGGGGGAACCTGTTGCTGTCGAACCTCAAAGTGAACGTACCGCCCACCGTCGATGAGTCTGTCAGCGTCTGCCTCAAACGACTCAGCGCGTTTGGATGAAGACAGGTGTCGGCGTGCAGGAAGAGCAGCGCCTCGCCGCTAGCCTGGCGCGCGCCGGCGTTCATCTGGACAGCGCGGCCGCGCTCGCTAGAGACCACCAAGGCATGTGGCCTCGCAGTCTCCAAGGTGCCGTCAGTGCTGCCGCCATCAACAACCACGATCTCAAAATCGCCGTCTTGTTGCTCTATGCTGAGCAGAGTTGCAAGCACGTTCTGTGCTTCGTTCAATGTCGGAATCACAACCGAGATCTTCATCAGCGTTACCGACGCGACGTGCGGGCAAGCATTTGAGGTGAGCAACGCACGTGATCACCCGGGATTGCCGTTCACCACTGCTCCTCGACAGCTAGAACCAGCTCCCGCAGTACAGCCGAAGCAGTGTGCGGCCGTGGTCACTCGCCTGCCGGCGAATTCGAGCGGGTTGAAATCAGAAATCGATTTTGGTAGTCCGGGCGCCACCCCGACGCCAACCATCTGATTGAAGTCGCAATCATATAACCGGCCGCTCCAGTCTACGTTGATCAGGCTGCGGCACATTAGGCCGTCGACCGCGTTGGGGTTGAAGGCTTCAATCAGCTTTCTCATGTACCTTTCTTCGTTACCCGACCGACGCAAGTAATCCAGGAACCTCTTTATCGGCATGTTAGTGATCGTGTAGAGGCGATGGAACGAGATACCGTATCTGGCCATCAACTCGCGCTTGAAATCAGCTTCAATCGAGGACTGCGGCGGCGGCAGGTAAGCTCCAACCGGATTATAAACCAGGTTGAGCAACAGGGCGTCGTTGGTACCGTAGCCGACCGCGTTCAAGCGGCGTAGCGCCTCGGTTGATTTCTGGAAAACACCTCGGCCGCGCTGCGCGTCCGTTTGTTGCTCGAGAAAGTACGGCAATGAGGATACCACTTCGACGCCCTGGTCGCGGAAGAATTCAGGCAAGTCATCCTGGCCTGACTCGAACATCACCGTCAGGTTGTGGCGCACGATAACGTGAGCCCCCGCAGACCGAGCTTCCGTGACCAGATATCGGAAAGAGGGGGTTAGCTCGGGCGCTCCTCCGGTTATGTCAAGCGTGGGAATGCGATATCTGTGCAGAGCCGCGATCACTTCCTGCGCGGTTTTTCGCGTCATAATCTCAGTGCGGGACGGCCCTGCATCCACGTGGCAATGCTTGCAGGCCTGGTTGCACAGCTTGCCGACGTTGACCTGCAGCGTCCTTACCACATCAGCTCGCAGATCGATACCGTGCTCAGCCAGCTTCTCATCGAAGTCAATCGGCGCTCTGGCCGATGGTGGCTCTGCCTCTACGACGGAAAGACTGACAGACATTACATCGAGACCTTGTTCACGGAGTTGTGCGTCTGAACGCCGTGTATCAGCGCTGCGCCGCCTCTGATCGCCGACGCCATGTGTATGGCTTCGGTCATCTGGTCCATGTTGGATCCGCTTTCGAGGCATGCCTGAGCGTAAGCATCTATGCAATATGGGCATTGCAGTGCGTGTGCTACCGCCAGCCCGATAAGCGCCTTCTCCCGTCTGGAAAGCGCGCCATCTTCCTGGCAGGCCTCGTACCACGCCGTGAATTTTTCGAACAGCTCGGGCCGGTGTTTGCCGATATCGGAAAAGCGGCTCAAGTCATCTTCTTCGTAGTACGACATTGGGCTCCCCGCAACTTATCGAATCACCGATAGGAAGCGCTGCGTGACCGTCAGAAGCAATTGCTGCCCGGCTCGCAGCACTCAGCGCCCGACAGGCTTGTCGCGTCGTAATCCGCCCCTTTCGTTTCGCGCGGGTCGCGCACGGCGGAACGCTTGCAATCGAAAGCCTCAGCCTTCTCGGGTGACACCGATTCAAGCGGCTCCACCGGGAGTATTTCAGCGGCATATGGAGTGCGGTTGTATATCTCAAAGGTCTTTTCGCAGACCGCCATTCGTTTTCCGCGCTCCAGGACGTGCCCATCATCGTCGATCACCTTTCGCCACGGACCGCGATAGATGACCGCCTGGTTCCGCTCGAAACAAGGTCCTTGCTTCCCTTTGTATGCTACGACCGTGATCGAGCGAAACTCGATGCCTTGAATCGTGCGCCACGGCTTCTCGTCACGCTTGACGATTTGCATGCCGTAGAATCCGCCGGCATCGAACGCTTCGATGAATTTGTCTTCGCGGAATGCGCCCGATATGCAGCCGGACCAAAGTTCCGCGTCGTGCTGCATTTCTTCGGGCACATCTTCATCGCTCACGATGTCGCTGACGGCGACTCGACCGCCTCGGCGCACGACGCGAAACATCTCGCCAAAGAGTAGCCTCTTGTGCTCGGGCCGGACGAGATTCAGCACGCAGTTTGAGAGCACAAGGTCGACGGAGTCGTCGGGAACCAAAGGGTATTCAAGCCGCATCTTGCTGCAGAATCCATCAAAGCGACCAAGATCGGCGGCAGACCGCACGGGATTCTCGACCAGATAGGAGTCAACTAGGGCAGGATCGAGACGCAGGTCCTGAATGCGGCCTTTGCGAAACTCGACGTTGTGGTAGCCGAGGCGATCACCGATTTCGCGGCGGTGTCTTTCCGCCAACTCGAGCATCTCGTCGTTCATGTCAACGCCGATCGCGCGACCCCCCGGACCAGTGATTTGCGCGGCTATGTAGCAGATCTTCCCGCTGCCCGAGCCGAGATCCAGCACTACGTCGCCTTCCCGCACAAAGGCTGAGGGATCGCCGCAGCCGTAGTCCCGCTCCTTGACTTCGTCAGGGATAACGTCCAGATACCGCGGATCATACTGAACGGGACAGCAAAGTTGGTCCTGGCGAGAGGCTGCCGCTAGGGCGTACCGTTCCTCAACCGAATGTTCCATGTCGATAATTGCCCTCACTAGCCCTCCCGCGGCATTTGCATCTGGTCTAAAACCCCCGCATGCGCATTCGACCTGTGGAGGCGGCGACATCAGAGGCTCTCTTGCGCTATCTGCCAGCGTACTACAAAGCCCGCGCCTGACTACGCCTATCCGGTCTCCGGAAGCTCTAGGTTCCGTGCGCCGGCGTAGTAGCGCAGCCTGCCCTTCAGGTCTGCTACGCTGCCCTTGCAACGCTCGATCACGTCTGGCCCGATAAGCACCAAGGTCTCTCCGTCCACCTGAGCTGCAACACACGGCAGTTCGTTGCCTATACGCGTCCTTGCCATCGGTGGCACCTCATCACGATGCCAATAATCGACAGGTACCCCCAAGTCTTCCTGGCAGCTCTTCCACTCCTGCTTCTCTCCAGCAACCCCGTGTGTGATCGCGCAAAGAGCGCAGCCCTTCAGCCGTAGCACCTTCTTCACGCTGTCAACTATGGCGCCGGCCTTTCCAGAGTCGGCGTCATAGATGAAGATAAGTTTCTCGATTCTTCGTTTCACGACACGCTCCACGCTAGTTGGGCATCGCAAACTCAACGCCGCGAAGATAAGTGCGATCAGAACAGCAGCGGTTTGACTTCGCGTTCAATCTCATCGAACGACATCGTGCCCAGATGGCGGCTGGCCGTTCGGCCCTGGCGGTCTATGAAATACGTCGTCGGAATGGCATTCATTGGACCATATGCCTCGACGGTTTCCCGGGTACCCATGACGATCGGGTAGTCGATGCCGAAGCGGCTGGCGAATCCGGCCACTCCTTCCAAGTCAACCTCGTCGAGTGATATGCCGATAACTTCTAAGCCCCTCTCACGATACTGCTGGCGCAGCTTGACGAAAGAAGGGATCTCGGCACGGCATGGTCCGCACCATGTCGCCCAGAAATTCAAAACCACGACCTGGCCCTTGTAGTCTGACAGCTTCAGCTCTTTGCCCGACAGGTCTTTCAACCTGAAGTCAGCGGCGGCGGCGCCTGCCGCGCCTTTGCTGCTTGCCGCTTTTGATTCATTCGCGCCGCCCGAGCGACAACTCCTGTAACTCACAGAGAAGCTTGTCGCCGCGAGCACCGTAGAAACGATCAAAATAACCATACCGACCGTGCTGCCACCTCTCTGATGTCCCTTGTTCCGGATAATTGCGGTTCTCATGTTAATCCCTGCCATCGACTGCGATGTTTTCAATCCTCTAAGCATTGAATATCGGTTGTGAGCGCCGTTTATTCCGCCCGCCGGCGGGAGAAGGCTTTGCGACGAGTGCCTCTTGCGCCGGCGACCGCCTATGCGTCACGGGCCTCGGGCGTAATCAGGTCATGTGCCGAGTGGGCCCTCATCTCTTATGAGGCTCGACACACACTACCGCTTTTGTTAGGTTTGGTGTCGAGGCAACATATGCGCATCGGGACCCGAAGCGCCGCCTGCGCAGACAAGACCACGTTTAGACCTTGAGATCAAACTATCGAACCGGCACGGCGAACATCAAAACCCTGAAATGAGACTCACCCGAGATCAGGTCGACGTCGAAGCGTCGTCCCCAGGCGCCCTGACAGGCGATGCGGCCGCAGCGGACGGCGCTTCGGTGCACGATGCCGGCCCGCCCCTCACCAAGTCAGCGGGCAGCATGGTCGGAGCTGCGCTGCTTCGCTCGATCATCGCCCTGCTGGTAGGCAGCTTAATCCTGCGGCTCGCGGCCCAAACGATGAGCCTGATGCTTCAGTCGTACTTCGACAGGATCGACCGCGACTATTTTCGTCTCTCCCACACGACCAGAGGATTCATACTGGCGTCATTTTTTGTCGCCGAGCTTCTAGGATCGCAGTTGCTTGGCGCGTTGAGCGACCGCTACGGACGCCGGCGCTTCATAATCCTCGGTCCCGTTTTTGGAGCGATCGCCGTCCAGATCACGTCGATGACGATGGCTATCTGGTTGCTCGTCATCACCCGGCTGCTCGAAGGTCTGTCGACCGCGAGCGCAATACCGGCGACGCTTGGGTACATTTCGGAGATCACGAAGGGCCGCCCGAAGCTGCGCGCGCGAGTCATCGGGTTGTTCGAGATCACCTTCGTCGGCGGAATGGCGATCGGCGCCGAAGTGGGCAAGTATCTTTGGACGGCGTTCGGTCAAGAGGCCACGGTTGCCGGAGTCACGGTGCTCAGTCCCGCGTTCAGCATCAACGGATTGATCTACCTGGTCAGTGTCGCGGTGTTCGTGTGGGGACTTAGGCTCACGGGGCGGCAGGCCCGCAGGCCGGCTGGTGAAAGCGACGCGGGCAAGCTGGCCGGACTGATTGACGCGCTGCAAAGCTATCGGGCAATGCTGCGATCGCCGCGGGTGTGGATGCTGGTTCCGGCGTGGCTTGCCATCAACTCGTTTCTCGGAATGTGGCTGAACCACTTCATCGGATTGCTGACGGGAAAAGACCGGTACGGCCAGCTTCTGATGGGCTACTGGGCGAGCGCGTCCGGGAGGGTGTACGACGGCTATTCCGTTCTCCTGATCACCTTCGCGGCAGGTGTGCTGGCGTGGAGTTTTGTGCTGGGACGTTATCGCCGGACCAGCGTTATGCTGGTGGCCGTCGCCGGTTTAGGCATCACGTTGCCCCCGGTGTACGGGCTTAATCATCTCGGACCGGCGGGTGCTCACGTCTATCCGTTGGTCGGGCTGCTGTTGATCGGAGTGATAATGCTCAGCGGGTTTGCGCCGGCGGCGCTGACTTATCTGGCCGATGTGACCGAAGCCTACTCGAAAGACCGTGGCTCGATCATGGGTTTGTACACGGTTTTTCTGGGAGTCGGCCAGTTGATCGGCGCGGTTGCGGGCGGGTTCCTCGCGACGCACGGCGGCATCGATGGGCTGCTGTTGTTGAGCGCAATCTTCGGAGCGATCACGGCGCTCACCCTGGTTGCGCTCAGAAGGCGAGAACCGGCGGCCGGGGCGCCGGCGCCCATTTCTCCCGCGTGAAGCGAGAAGCGCTGCGCCGTTTAGCGGATTGGCCAGAATAACGGCAGCAACAGCAGAACCACGACCATCAAGATGACGGTCAGCGGGAATCCGGTCCTCGCGAAATCGAAGAAGCGATACTTGCCCGGCCCATAAACCAGAATGCACGAAGGCTCGAACGGAGTCACGAAAGAAACCGACGCCGCGAGCATTATCGCAATCGCGAAAGTCCGTCCGTTCACGCCCAGCTTTTGGGCCGCCTCCAGCGCAACCGGAAGCACGACCAGCGCGGCCGCCGCATTCGACATCGGCTGCGTCAGCAACACGGTCAGCGCAAGGAAACCCGCCAGGACGAGCATCACTCCATGCGGCGCCAGAGCTGCGACGATGCCGCCGGCGAGATACTCCGCCGCTCCCGTCTTCGCCATCGCCGTCCCGAACGCGGTCATCCCGCCGATCAGGATGATCAGCCGCCACTCGATGAACTCATACGCTTCTTTAACCGTGATACAGCGGATCAAGACCATCAGCACCGCCGCGGCCAGCAACACGACCGATAGCGGCGCCAGCCCAAAGCCGCCAACGATCAACGCCGTCACGAAGATCGCGACCGCATAAACCGCGCGGCCCCGGCGGGATGAAACCGCCTTCATCTCTTCGAGCACCCAGAGGTCGGGCTGCCGGCGCAAATCCTCGAGGCGATCGGCCGTGCCCTGCACCAGCAGCATGTCTCCGAGCCGCAGCCTGATTCTGCCGATCTTCTCACGCAAGGACTGGCCGGCGCGGTAAATCGCCAGCGCGCTCATCCCGAACCGCGCGCGGAAGTTTGCTTCCTTGAGCGTCTTGCCGATCAGGTCGGACTGGGGAGCGATCAGCACTTCGGCGATCTTGATGTCGTCGGTCTGCAAGTCGCGGTCGCCGAGCCTGACGTCGGCTTTGATCTCGATGCCGGCGGTCTCCTTCACCTTGATCAGATCGGCTACCTTGCCTTCGATGAGCAGGATGTCGCCGACGTCGATCTTGGTCCGCGAATTCGGCAGGAGCTTCTGATCGCCGCGGATCACTTCCAGGATTCGGGAATCCATTCTCGACAGGTCCGACTCGAAGATCGTCTGGCCGATAAGGTGCGAGTCCGGCATCGGCACTATCTCGCACAGGTATTCGCGAATCGCGTACTCCTCGGTCAGGCTTTCATCCTTGTGGTCCGGCAGCAGCCGCTTGCCGATGAGCATCATGTAGGCGATCCCGACGACGGCGATGACTATGCCGATCGGAGTGATCTCAAACAGCGAGAGCGGGTTCATCCCGGCTCTGGCGATATATCCGCTCACCGCGACGTTGGTTGACGTGCCGATCAACGTGCACGTCCCGCCCAGAATCGACGCGTAGGCGACGGGCATCAGCAGCTTTGAAGGGTTGGTCTTCGACTGCCTCGCGACGCCCAACACCGGCGGAACGAAGATGGCCGTGGCGGTCGTGTTGTTCATGAACGCGGAGATGCCGCTGACCATAGCCATCACCCCGAGCAGCAGACGGTTGTCGCTTCCGCCCGCAATCCGCTGAAGCCACGCGCCGAGGGCGTCCATCACGCCGGCGTGTTGCAACGCACCGCTGAGGACGAAGATCGACGCGAGGACGATGATTATGTCGTCGCTGAATCCGGCGAACGCCTCTCTGGGCGTGAGTATCCCGGCCAGCACGAGGGCCAGCAACAGGAGCAGGGTGATGACATCGACAGACAGCTTCTCCGACGCGAAGGCAACGATGGCCAGCACCAGCAGTCCAAGAACAATCGCTATCTGCATAGTTCTGTGGTTATACGGCTGTCGGAGTCGGGCGCCCGGAGCACCGGTTTCATCGGGCGTTCGATCCCGCCGCTCACCGTAGCGAACCCCTCCAACCCAACCCGTCGCCTTGCAGGCCAATCATCGCGGTCACGGCGCCTGAACCACGACGAGCGCGTTGGTTGACAGTTGGCTCGCCGGCAGAAAGAAGAACGCCAGCGCGAAGATCAGGTACACCGCCAGAAGCAACACGCCTTCCATCCAATTGGATTCACCATCCACCGCCACCATACTCACGACCGCGACAGCGAGCCCCACCGCCAGCACCTCGAACGTCGTGAACAACAAGTCCATTGGCCGCCCGATCGCGTAGCTCACGAAGACCAGTATCGGCGCGACGAACAGCGCGATCTGCATACTCGACCCGGCCGCGATGTGAAATGCGAGGTCCATCTTGTTCTTCATCGCCACGAGAATCGCGCTGCTGTGCTCGGCAGCGTTGCCGATGACGGCCACGACGATCACGCCGACGAACACTTCGGTCATGCCAAGCGCGGCCGAAGCCGGTTCTACCGCGTGAACCAGCAACTCGCTCATCCACGCTATGAGGGCCGTCGCTACAATGAGCATCGCCACCGGTCTTTTCCATCCTGGCCAAGGCCCGCGAGTCTCCGAATGGTCCTCGCCCAGGTACAGGTCTTTGTGAGTGCGCAGCGCGAAGACCAGACTCAGCACGTAGGTCACAAACAGGACGATCGCGATCTCGACGCTCAACTCGGCCTCGGACTTCGATCCGCCGGTGACCCAATGAAAGATCGCCGGAACCAGCAAGCCGATCGCGCTCAAAAACAGCATCGTCGCGCTCATGCTGGCGGCGGTGCGGTTGAACTTCTGACTCTTGTGTTTGAGTCCTCCGGCAAGCGCGCTCAGTCCCAGCACCAGGAGAAGGTTGCCGAGGATCGACCCGGTGATCGACGCTTTCACCACTTCGCCAAGTCCGGCTCGCAGTCCCTGAATCGCGATTATCATCTCGGCGGCGTTGCCGAACGTCGCGTTCAACAGCCCGCCGATGCCCGCGCCCAATCGCGAGCCCAGCGTCTCGGTCGCCTTGCCCATCAATCCCGCAAGCGGCACGATCGCCAGCGCCGACGCGACGAACGTCCATACTGCCGGCCGCCTCGTGTAATGAAACACCGCCGCGACTGGGATGAAAACCAAGAGCAGTTCCAGCCCGTGCTCGGTCAGTAGCCTCTTTGTTGACTGGCGCATAGCGAAGGAGGGTAAGTTATCACAGAGCAGGCTGAATAGAACACGACAAAAGCGGCACCAGATCGCGCCCTTCGTGACCAGGCGCTACTCGCGACAGAAGCCGCGTTGGGAAGACTTGAGGAAGGTGACAAGGTGGTCGATCAGCGGATTGCGCAGGTCAGCAACAATCTGAACGATCGCGTCTTCGAGTGTCAGTCCGGATCGCAACAAGGTTCGGTAGGCCTGCTTCAATACGCCAACGTCGCTCCCCGTGTAGCCTGCTCGACGAAGGCCCACGAGATTCAATCCCCGAGCGCGGCCCGGTACGCCGTCCGTGACCACGAAGGGTAAACAGTCCTGCACTATCTTGGCATTGCCGCCGATCATTGCCAGTCGGCCGATGCGGCAGAACTGGTGCACCACGACGCCGCCTGACAAGAATGCCTGGTCTTCGATGGTCACGTGTCCGGCAAGCGCTACGTTGTTCGCGAGGATTACCCGGTCGCCAAGAATGCAATCGTGCGCGACGTGCGCGTTACCCATGATGAAACAGTCCGACCCGACAACCGTCGTCGAGCCGGGCTGTCTTCCGCGATGTATAGTCACGCCCTCACGGATGCGATTTCGCGAGCCGATACGGACGTAGCTGGCGCACTCCGCGAAAGCGAGGTCTTGCGGCTCGCCGCCCAGCACGGCCCCCTCGTGGACGATGTTCGACTGACCGAGCGTGGTGTGCCGTTTGATTACTGCGTGAGCGCGGATCTCCGTGTGCTCGCCGATCTCGGTATCGGCTTCTATCACCGCGTATGGTCCGACCGTGACTCCGCGTCCGAGCCGCGCGGCTTCACTGATGATCGCCGTAGTGTGATGGCTCATAGCAGGCCGAAAGTCTTGCAGGCGGCCGATGGAAAATCAACCGTGGCAGGCGAGACAAAACACCCCGCGGTTTGGTACACTCTCACCCTTCGGAAGCTCCCCCAGTCTCGCCGGCCGGAGACGTAAGAATGCGGCACGACATTGATGCTCTCGTCCATCCGGTTCTGATGGACCCCAGACAGATGGTCGACCTCGACATCTACGAGCTTCATCCGCCGATCGAGCGCGTGGAGTTCAAGGGCGAGCCGCGCCAGGCCCCGAACCGCGCATTCGACGTGCAGCACACCAGGCTCGAGTTAACGCTAGACGAGGGACAGGGCGAGGTCGCCGGCCGGGCAACGATCACGCTGCGGCCGTTCGTCGGCGGGCTGCGCGAGATCGAACTCGACGCCGCCCAGATGAACTTCTCGCGAGTGGTCGTCAAAAACGGCCGCGCGACTCCGGAGACGAGCCGGTTCAAGACGCACGGAGACCGAATTCGGATTGCGCTCGACCGGGAGTGCCGCGAGAGCGAACTGCTGACCGTCGTGCTGGATTACAAGTGCCGTCCGAAGGCGGGTCTCTATTTCATCCGTCCCGATCAATTTTATCCGGACCGTCCCAATCAAGTTTGGAGCCAGGGCGCGGACCAGGACAATCACCACTGGTTTCCGTGCTTCGATCACCCCAATGACAAGATGACTTCGGAGTTGATCCTGACCGTTCGCGAGAATCAGACTGCGCTGTCGAACGGGCGCCTCGTTTCAGTGAAGCACAACAAGAAGAACCGCACTAAGACGTTTCACTGGTCGCAGGAGCAACCGCATTCAAGCTACCTTGTCTCGCTGGCCGTCGGCGACTATGCCGAGATTAAAGACTCGTACAAGGGCCGGCCGGTTCGCTATTACGTTTACCGCGACCGGGTCAAAGATGCGCCCGCGCTGTTTGGCAAGACGCCGAAGATGATCCGCTACTTTTCCAAGCTGTTCGGCTTCGAGTATCCCTACCCGAAGTACGATCAGGTGCTTGTGAGCGAGTTTCCGTTCGGCGCGATGGAGAACACGACCGCGACGACCATCTCAGACCGCGCGCTGCTCGATCGGCACGCGGCGCGCGATGTCTCAAACCAGGATTTGGTCGCGCACGAGCTGGCGCATCAATGGTGGGGCAACGTCGTGACCTGCAAGGACTGGTCGCACGCCTGGTTGAATGAAGGATTCGCGACCTACGCGGAGGCGCTGTTCACCGAGCACGAACGCGGCTGGGACGAAGCCCGATTCTCGCTCATCCGCGAGTACATCTCGTACATTCACGAAGACCGCGGCCGGTATCGCCGCCCCATCGTCTCGAATAAATATATCTACCCGATCGAGCTGTTCGACCGGCACACGTATCAGAAGGGCGCGCTCGTTGTCGATATGCTCCGGTTCGTGCTGGGCGACGAGGCGTTCTTCAAAACGATCCGGCACTTTCTGAAGAAGTTTCAGTGGCAAAACGTCGAGACCGACGACCTGCGCCGCGCAATCGAAGAGGTCACCGGCCAGAACCTCGACTGGTTCTTCCAGCAATGGCTGCACAAGGCGGGCTACCCGGAGTTCGTAGTCACACAGAGCTATGACCGCCGGCAGAAGCTGCTTCGGCTTACCGTCCAGCAGGCGCAACAGACCGACGCCCTCACTCCGGTCTTTCGAACTCCCGTCGACATCGAGATCATCACCCGTGAGGGGGCGCGCGTCCATCGAGTAACGATCGAACGGGGCGAGCAGGATTTCTTCTTCTCGGTCGAGAGTGAGCCGCTCGCGGTTAACTTCGATCGCGGAAACCGGATTCTGAAGTCGCTGAGTTTCGACCGGCCCAAAGAAGACCTCCTGCATCTTCTGCGCAAATCGGATGACGCGACGGCGAGGTTGCGGGCGGCGCGCGAGTTGGCGGCGTTTCCCGGCGACGATGTGATTGCGGCGCTTGGCGAAGCGGTTGCGAGCGACAAATTCTGGGGCGTCCGAGTCGCGGCGGCGGCGGCTCTGGGCGAGATCGGCGGCGAGTCGGCTCTGAGTGTGTTGATCGAAAGCTACGGCCGCGCGCGCGACAACCGAGTCCGCCGCGCGTGCGTGTGGGCTGCCGGAGCGTTCAAGAAGAACGAGTCGGCGCACAGCTTCCTGGAGCGCGCCCTCGACAACGACGAGTCACTCTTCGTTCAGGCGACGGCCATCCGCGCACTAGGCAACGTCGGGCGCGACGGCGTCTTCGACACGATTACCCGCGCGCTCGTACGTGAGACTTATCAGGACGTGATACGCCTGGCGGTGTTTGACGCACTCGTCTTTATGAAAGAGCGCCGCGGCATCGACGTCGCGATGGAGTGGTCCGAGGCCGGCCGCTCGCAGAGCGCCCGCGTGGGGGCGATCGTGGCGCTCGGCTCGCTCGCGAAGGAACACAGGGAGGAACGCGAGCGGGTGATGAAGCGCCTGACTGAAGCTCTGAAGGACCAGACTCACAGCGTGCGGGCGGCCGCGATTCGGGCGCTGGGGCACACCGACGATCCGTCGGCGATTGCCCTGCTCCGCGAGGCCGAACGCACCGAAGTGATCAGCCAACTCAAGCTCGCGGCACATCGTGCTGTTGAGAGGCTGGAAGAATTGAAACAGAAATCCTCACCGGCTGTTCCTCATTGAAAGCGACTCCCGACACGCATTGAAACTGCGCGCTCGCGTCCCGTCCTTCGGGGCGCGATTGTACGCGCCGGTCGCGCAGTCGGCCTGCTTGCGATCCGGGGATGCCTCTGCTATCAACGTAGGGTAAGAGCAACTTCGTTACTTTCCGGCGCAACTATACTGTGGGGTACTTCAACTGACATTCAAAGGGGGGTCTAATATGAAGACGATTGTCCGATCAAGTCTGCGGGTTGTACTGGCGACGATCCTGGTCGCAATGGGGCTTGTGGCCACAACGCCGGGCGTCGCCTTATCCGCGCAACGGTCATCTCGAGCGGCTCAAGGCAAGCGGACCACGCCGCCGGCTACGCCCTACGATCAGGGATACCGCAAGGGTTACAGTGACGGCTACGCGCAAGGCGGAACGGATTGGCGGCAGACGGCGGCGCGAGACTACGAAAACTCTCAGGCCTGGGAGCAACGCGAAAGCCGCTTCGACAACTCGTCTGAAGAGTATCGGCAGGGCTACGAGCTTGGATTCGAGTTGGGCTACACCGATGGTTATTACGGCCGCGCGCGCAACGCCACTGTCCCCGCAAACGGCGCCGTACTGGCTAAGGCGGCGGCGCTCGCCAACGCCCAGCGCAATCGCGCCGACAACCCGCCGCCGCAAGACGTCGAGCAAACTCGGCCGCGAGAAGCTACGCAGCCTCGGCGAACCGGCTCGGTGAACGTTCCTGACGGCACACAGATGCGCATCAAGTTGACCTCGCCAATCAGCACCAAGACGAACAGAGTGGGCGACCGCTTCACCGCCGAGGTCCTGCTGCCGACGGCCTATGAACGCGCGACGATCGAGGGCCACATCTCGACGCTTGATCGCTCGGGGCGAGTGAGCGGCCGCACCGAGCTCGGATTCATGTTCGACACGATAACGATGCCGGATGGCAGGCAGGGAAAACTCGCCGCCGATCTTGAGCGGGTCATCGAATCCGAGAACGTGAAGAAAGTCGATGAGGAGGGTCGCATTGAGACCGGCAGCAAGTCGCGCGACTCTCAGGTGCGAGGCGGCGTTGGAGCAGCAGCCGGAGCGATAATCGGCGGAATCGCCGGCGGCGCAAAGGGAGCGATCCTGGGCGCCATCATCGGCGGCGCGGCCGGAGTCGGAACGGTCTACATTGAGGGCAACAAGGACCTGATTCTCGACCCGGGAACCGAGATGGTGATCCGAACCGTGGGTCCAAGCTCGCGGTGATCCGGCCGATCCAGCTTAGGTTTTGCCAACCGCTGCTAATAACCAGACGACGTGAAGGGGACATCCCGGCTGTCAGCCGACAGGTCCCCTTCTTCGTTCCGACGGGTGAACGACTCCGCCCTTCCCTACGAGTTTCGCGTTAAGGTTGATCGGATACCGATCGCGTTGATGTGTTTGGCGGGACCGGGTCAGGTTCGCGCCCAGAGCGACACGACGCCCCTACGACGCGTCGCCGTGTGTGCGTCATACCAGAAGTCGACGCTGCGGATTACGCGATCGCCGCCGCGCAGATCGATCACGCGTGACTCTCCGCCCGCGGGAATACGATCTCGAAGCTCGATTTCCTGGTCTCCGCCCGACGCGAAGTGGACGACGACGCGTTTGAAGTCGACGGCAACGTTCCGCACTGTGATCTTTATGGCGTGGAAATCGCCCCGGCGCGCGGTTACTACGATCGTGTCGTGATCCGCCCGGTCTGTGACGGTTCGCGTCCCCAGTAATACCCATCTGCCGGCCCCCTCGGTTGCGCCGGAGAGGCTGAGCAGAAACAGGAACCCAACCGCGACTCGAACACTTTTCTTCAATGTCATGACGGTGTTTTTCTCCTGGATTGATGTCTTTCATGTGCGCCCGGAGAGACTCGAACTCCCAACCCTCGGTTCCGAAGACCGATGCTCTGTCCAGTTGAGCTACGGGCGCATCATTGAGTGCGCTAAAGATTATCGGCTGGCTCGGCGGGCTGTCAAACGAGGGAAAGAAACGCAAAGACGCGAGGTCGCAGAGACGCGAAGCTCTCGCTTGGACAGGGGCCGAGCACGAAGGCGCGCCTATACTTGCTTATGCATTGCGTCTTTGCGTCGTCGAGACTTTGCGTTGGCTTCTGTTTCGCGGCCTCAGAACGGCGCGGCCGAGGTGGCCTGATTGAACGGCCGGTACAGCTCGTTGAAGTCCCGCACGCTCCGCTCGAAGATTGATTGTATCGAAGTGATGTCTTCCGGGTGCACCGTCAGATTCACCCCGTTTGCAAAGGCCAGATACGTGTCGTGAGTGCGCATCTGCGGCGAGAGCAATACGACGTAGGTTCTCCGGCGCACCTGAGGCGTCAGCGAGTTGACGTATTGAATCATCGCCCCGCCGCCCTGATGTTCTGAATCGAACGCCGGGCTCAGAATGATCACCTCCGCTCGCGACTCGTGTAGTATCTCGATGGCTTCAGGGGCGAAGTCGGCTGAGAAGATCTCATACCGCGACGGATCCAGCGAGGCTCGCAACTTCTCTCTCGCCGAGGCGTCCTCGAGGCAGAGCAGCACGCGCCGACGGCTCCACTTCGCCGCTTCAGGAGACTGTACGTGCGCCGTCTTGGCTCCCGACAACAGCAAGTCGGCGAGCGCTCGGAGGGGATCGGCCGCGCTACTGCCGTCCGAGTGCCCGGCCTCCACGGGCGCCGCTGCGCCCGGCAGCCGGGGCTCCTCTTTTGGCGGAGGTACTATAGTCACCGACTGGCGGCAGCGCGGACACAACACGTTGAACGGTTCGGTCGGCAGCCGCTGGTCGTCGAAGCTCAAACTCATCGCGCACTGTGGACAATTGGCAATCATTTCATCACTCCGTTGAAAGCTTCAGTTGTGTCGTTCGGGTTCGCGGTTTGTGGTTCCGCGGCGATTCCTCGAGCGGATTCAATAATCGCGAGGAACCACAAACCACGAACCACAAAACCACGAACCATCCCTCTCACCTCTCCACCACGTCGATAATCCTCGGCCGGCTGATCGGTTCAACCGCGCGGCCCCTCCCCGCTACGCTGCGTTCTTCCCGGCGGCTCAACATGTCGTCGGAAGTCCCCAGTCCGGAGAGCCGCAGCAACAGGTTCGACGGGTTGGTCGCAAATGCGAGTCCGTCGGCTTGCGAGATCACTCCGCTTCGTATCATCCGCTCGATCACCTGATCGAAGTGCTGCATTCCCTCGAGCTCGCCGTCGTTCATCGCTTCGAGCAGTGTCTTGCCTTCGCTCTCGCCCTGCTCAATGTACTCGCGAGTTCGCGGCGTCGATTTGCACACCTCGACTGCGGCGATGCGGCCCGTCCCGTCCGCGCGCGGAAGCAGCCGCTGGCTGATGATGTAGCGGAACGAGTGGGCCAGCCGCGTGCGGATCACGTGCTCCTCCGACTTCGGATAGATACCGATGATGCGGTTGACGGTCTTCGATGCGTCGGTCGTGTGCAGCGTGGACAACACCAGGTGGCCGGTCTCGGAAGCTTCGAGCGCGATCTCGGTCGTCTCCATGTCGCGCATCTCGCCGACCAGGATCACCTTGGGCGCCTGGCGCAAGGCCGCGCGCAAGCCCAACGCAAACGCCGGAGTATCAGTCCCCAACTCGCGCTGGTTGATTGTGGATTTCTTATGCGTGTGCAGAAATTCTATCGGGTCTTCGATGGTGACGATGTGATAGCTGTACTCGCCGTTGATCTTGTCTATGATCGCGGCGAGAGTCGAGGACTTGCCCGAGCCGGTCGGACCGGTGAGCAGCACGATGCCATTCTTGAGGTGCGATATGTCGCCCAACTGCGGCGGCAAGGCGAGGCTCTCGATCGACGGAACATAGTTCGGAATCACGCGCATCACTATCGAGATTGTGCCGCGCTGCTTGAAGATGTTGACGCGGAACCGCACCTTGTTGGGAATCGCGTAGCTGAGGTCGCTCGATCCAGTCTGAATCAGCCGGCGCGCTGCGTCGAGGTTCCCTTCCAACAGCGACATGGCGATGATCTCGGTCTGGTATGGCGTGAGCGACCGCAGTCCTTTGATGTCGACCGGCGTGAGCTTGCCGTTTATCTCCACCTGAGGCGGCCTGCCGACCGAAAAGTTCAGGTCTGAAATGTTATCGGCGACGGCAAGCATCTTGTCTAAAACCGGAGGAAGGTCGAAGAAGCTCATTCTTGTCTCCTGGCGCAGGGATTCGTCTTCTGGCAGCTAGGTTTGGGTCCTGATTTTAAGGGGTCTCGACCTGGAGGTAGGGGCAACGCAGATGTCTCAGTTCGCCGGGGTGCGACTATGGAAGAAGATACGCCAAGAGGGACGATAGGGCAATAGAATTCTGGTGCGCGCGACGTTCGGACAACACAATGTCCTCATCAAGGACATTCACGCAACTCGTCGAGGCTTCCGGGCTTTTCCATCAGCGCCTCCCGGGTGCCCCGCCATGATAGAATACCGCGAGAGAAGGAGTAACCGGATGACTACGATAACGCTAGAGGTCCCGGACGAACTGGCTGCAAGACTGGATCGCTTAGGAGACCGGCTTCCTGATCTTTTCCCCGAGTTGCTGGATTTGTTGTCGTGGCAGAAGGGCGCGACCGTTCCTTCTCTCGCTGAACATTCCTTGAGGCACCCTGTCTTCGACGAGATAATCGACTTCCTCGCTTCGGGGCCGACTCGAGAGCAGATCATCGCCTTCAAAGCATCAGAGGCCGCTCAGAGGCGGCTTGCCGAGCTACTCGATAAGAACCGCGAAGAAGGCCTAACCGAGGCCGAGTCCGCTGAGCTTGACGTCTATGAACAGGTTGACCACGTAATGTCTTCGCTAAAGGCTCGCGCGCTCCTTGCTGAGAGCAAGCAGAGTGAATGAGGCTACGCTCTCATGCCTTCAGCGCGCATCTCCGAAACACTCCGGCGACTTGTCGTTGAACGCGCAAGGGGTTGCTGCGAGTATGGTCTGCTCGATCAACAACACACCGCGTTCTCTCACCATATTGATCACATTATCCCGATCAGACATCGCGGTCAGACGACAGGCCAGAACCTGGCGTTGGCCTGTCTGGGGTGCAATCGCCACAAGGGTTATGACCTGACCGCGATTGACCCAGTGGAAGGTGTGATCGTACCTCTGTTCAATCCAAGACTTCAGGCTTGGAGTGACCACTTTGAGGTCGTCGGCGCTCTGCTCAGAGGTCTGACCCCGGTTGGCCGGGCGACCGTTGCCCTTCTACGACTGAATGACCCCCAGCGAGTTGGCGTGCGCCAGAGGATTATTAGTGCCGGGCACTATCCGCCAGAATGGTTATGAGGACTGATCCTCACCTTTCGATCCGCAGCACGCCCACCTTCTCCAGCAACCCAAGGTAACTCGCAACGTCGTCGATTGGGATCGGCCCATAAGCCGCTGCGATGTAATCTCGGATCGCCTGAACGCTCCGCTGGCCATCGACCAGGTTCAGAATCTCGTAAAGCAGAACCTCGCCGCCCGGTCTCGCGCCTATTCGCTCGACAACCAGCAAGTCATCGGCACCGGCGCGCTCGGCAACATAGTCGTAATAGTACACATTCATCGGCCCGAAGACCTTTCGCACAGGAACGCGAGCGTACTCGGCTCCGTTGCCTGCGCGCGCGGCCTCCTTCGGGTTGCGCGGGCCTTTCGGTTCCTTCGGCGGTTCTTTGGGCTCGTAAGTGAAGGTGATTCGCTTGCCCTTTCGTTGTTCGGTCAGTTGCCCGGTCAACAACAACCAGGCGCCACTCAGTTGATCGACCAGAGCTTCAATCTTGCTCTCAAGAGTCTTGTCGCCCGGCGCGAGCATCATTACCGAGGCGAGGGCTTCGGCATCTTCTTCGAGCGCGCGAGCTATGATGTTTCGCGCTTCGTCGGCGCCGACGCTGCCCGTGACCTCAATCGCCCGGGCGCGGTCGCGCTCCTTCGGAACTCGCGCCATCGCCCCGGCGAAAACCAGGTCGGCCAGCCGTGACGCTTCAGCCGAACTCGCCCGCGCCAAAAAGTATCCCGACGCCGCGGCGATAAAGGCCGACCGCTTCATCTTGGTTGGGTCAATGTTGGCCGGCGTGTCGTTGTTCGTGTGAATGAACACGTCGGGCCAGTCGCGCAGGTATATAGTCGGTATCCGGAACGAGCCTTCCTGATAAACGTCGTGATCGGAGCCCATCTCGTACGGAGTAACGTCGGCGACGAGACTCTCCTTGGAGCCTTCGGGCGAAATCAGCGCGTCCTCGAAACCGGCTCCGGAGGCGGCTTTGACGCTCCCGGAAACGGCGTAGTCCGCGAAGACTCCGGCGACCCAGTTCACGGCGCTGGGGAGCGACCGCGGTGTGTGAGTCACGTGGAGGACGGATTTGGTTATCGCGAAGTTGCCGCCGACCATGTCGCAATGAACCGCGGCCTTCATGCGTTTGACGATGTCGGGGTGCGCGGCGAAGTAGGCTACGGTACCGTTGATCTCGGGAGGCCAGATGAACCTGATCGTGCGCCGCGGACGTTCTATCTCGCCGCGCCGGATGAGCGACGTCAGAGAGCGCGCCACTTCGAGTATCGCAGCCGCGCCCGAGGCGTTATCGTTCGCCCCCGGTTTCTGATGGCAGAGGTGACACGTGAAGACGATCTCTTCGCTTGCGAGGTCGCTTCCGGGAATAATCGCGGTGACGACATCGTAGTTGCCCGGGCGCATCTCGGCTTTGACAACCGCGCGAAGCGCGATCTTCTCTCCGCGCCGAAGCCGGTCGCGGTAGTCGCGCGCGCGGCGCAGCGAGATCATGAAGGCGAACTTGTTGCTCGAGTTGTAGGGCGAGAGGTGGCCCCAACGTACATTGTCCAGATAATCACCGGACCACCCGGTCGCTTGATTCTGCTGATAGCTCAGCACGCCGGCCGCCCCGAGTTGATCGCATGCAAGCTTGTGGACCGCCGCGACGTTGCCGCCCGCCAGCACGATTCTGTCTTTTACGTCCTTGCCTTCGTAGTCGGCAGCGGACGTGCCCGCGCCCGCGTCGACCAGCGCCGCCGTCACGTCCGCGGTCTGTGAATAGTCGGCCAGCGCCACTCTCATCTCATCGTAATCGGCGATCTTTGTCCGATTGGGCTCAACTTCCCAGAGCTCGCCGCGCTCGGCCTCCCAGCCGGGCGTCGATTTCAGCGTCAGGTAGGTCTTCTCGCCGTCTGCCGGGAAGCGTTCGACTTGCACTTGATCGAGGCCGTACTCCTTGGCCTTCGACGCGATGTATTCAGCCGCGCGTGAGAAGCCCGACGACGCCTGCACCCGGTGATGCCGCGCAAGCTCGATCACGGTGTCCTTGGCGATCAATCCGCTCAGCTCCGAGCCGAGCGCGGCGATCTCCTTGTCGGTAAGCAGCGGGGTCTTGGTGTACTGAGTCGCCTGCCCGCTGACGACGCCCGGCAGCGCGAGCGATCCCAATGTCACGGTTAGGGCTGTGATAACGGATGCGATACTTCTCATTGAGCTAACCTCATTCTCGATTCTCGCTCGCTACCGCTCGCGGTGCTGGCCTAAGTCGCTGGAAGTCGATTCTACCTCAGGGCGGCAACCAAAGCGCAAACTCATCAGCGGAATCAACTCGAGCCGCGTCCCGGCAGCCGACGTTCAGGGATGACTACGGTTCGACAATATTGGTCACTCAATACCTGAGCTGTGATCCAATGATGGACTCGGCGTTCCTCGAAACTCGATCTTGTCGTAGATGTCGGCCGGACGAAGCGAGCAGCGCACCGACGTCAGTTGAACGATGTCTTCAAGATTGTTGGTTTCATAGAGGGTCCAACTCCGGTCGGGCTGACGGACATAGTGCTCGACGTGGGGCCGGTCCTGGGCGACCAACAGATACTCGACAAACGAATCGATGGCGCGGTACTGCTCGAACTTTCCGCCGCGGTCGTAGTCCTTTGTTGACTCGGAGAGCACCTCGATTATCAAGGCTGGGTTCAACAGCGTGTCTTCCTGCTCGTCACTGAACCTCGCCGCGTCGCAAAGCACAACTACATCGGGATACGTATAGAGACCCGCCGGGTCGACTTTCACGCGCAAGTCAGTGGAGAAGACTCTGCAGGGCCCTCGTTTCAACTGTAAGTGAAGTTCGCCTACAACGTTGGTTACGATAAGAACATGCTGCCGGCTGGCGCCGCCCATCGCAAAGATCTCGCCGTTGAAGTACTCGTGTTTGGCTTCCGAACTACGCTCAAGCGCCAGGTATTCCTCTTCGGTGTACCGCCTCTTCGGCTGAGAGACCATCGCGATTCCTCCAATCACCGAACTCGACGCCAGTTTAGCACGTGCGGAGAGGCAGATTCGAACGGTTCAAGGCATAACATTCTGCAGCGCCGTCTACTTACGTCGCAGGTTGATTCGCGCCTGAGCTATCGACAGCACCGCCGCGTACGCATAGCCGCACAGATAAATGAGCAGGAACGGTAACGTGGCATAGATGTGGCTGCTTATTGCGTACCAGATCGTAAATACGAAATAGGCCGCGAACAGCACCTCGAAGACCGGCAGCGTGATACGCCGCCCGGTGTAATGTTTCTTTGCCCACATTGTCTCGCCGCCGTCTTCGATTCGGTACTTCGGCGTCCGCACGAACGGGGTCTTCACACCGGCCAGCGCCTCGATCACCGCCCGCGCGTTTGAAAAGGTCAGCGCGATGCCCATACTCATCACCCACGGCATGTACTTGATCGAGCGTTTCCAGGTCTTCGGGTGGAGGTACCACTGGGGCACTATGTAGAACGCGACTACCGACAGCGTCGACAAGGTGAGGATCGGAACATCAAGCGCAAAAAGATGGAACAGGCCCTGGTTGTAGCGAACGATCAGAATCGGGAGATTGATCAGGGCCAGAACGATCACGAGCGGCGCGGCGAGGTTTCCCGTCAGACGGAAGAACTGCTCGAGCTTGACCCGCAGCGGCAATCGCGGGTCGCGCCATATTCGCCCGAGCATCTTGAGTCCCACCTGAACCAGCCCTTTTGCCCAGCGGCGTTGCTGCGATTTGAACGCGGTGATTTCGACCGGAAGCTCGGCCGGCACGTCGTCGTCAACCAGATACACGAATCGCCAGCCCATCAACTGTGCGCGATAAGAAAGATCGGTGTCCTCGGCAAGCGTGTCGTGCTGCCAGCCGCCGGACCATTCGATTGCTTCCCGCCGCCACATCCCGGCCGTGCCGTTGAAATTGAAGAAACCGCCGCACCGGTCCCGCGCCGTCTGCTCGATCACGAAGTGACCATCCAGCATGATCGCCTGAACTCGCGTCAGCAACGAGTAGTTGGCATTGATATGACTCCACCGCATCTGCACCATTCCGACCCGCTCGTCGGTGAAGTGATCTATCATCCGGCGTATGCAATCCGGGCGGGGCACGAAGTCGGCGTCGAAGATCAGAATGAACTCGCCCGACGAGCGCTTCAGTCCGGCCTCGAGCGCGCCCGCCTTGAAGCCCGTGCGCTCGTCGCGATGATGGTAGGATATGTCGACTCCCTCATCGAAGTACTTCCTCACGACCCCCGAAACAATCTCGCGCGTTGCGTCGGTCGAATCGTCCAGGACTTGGATCTCCAGCAGCTCGCGCGGGTACTCAAGCTTGACCACGGCATCGATCAACCGCTCCGCTACGTACATCTCGTTGAAGAGCGGCAACTGTACCGTCACGCGAGGAAGCCGGCTTTGATCGAATCGCCCCGGATGTTGAGGCGCATGCTTTCGATATCGAAGGAACAAGTACGTCATCCGATATCGGTAGACGCCGTAGAGCGACAACAGGCCGAGAATGCCGAAGTACGCAACCATGAAATACACGTCCAGGGCGTCATTGAGGTTCAGGTAGCTGATGTTGCCCGCGGGGTAACGGCCACCCTGGGCGCCCGACGACCCCACGTGTTTGTCTATGGCGGTGTTTCCGGTTTCGTTCAGCGGGAGAGCGAGGAGCTCGACTTCGGTGACCGGCCGGTCGCCGACCCGAACTTGCTTGATGATCCGCTCGATGCCGGGGTACTCGCAGGTGAGCACGTAGCGGCCGGCCTCGAGGCCTTCAAAGGCGAATGCGCCGGACTCGTCGGTCTTTGCCTCATACTCGCGGCCTGTATCAACATCGCGGGCGGTTACGATGACCCAGGCCGCCTTCGCGCCTCTTAGGTCAACGATTCGGCCGCTGAGCGAAGCCGTGGCGGCACCCGCCCTTCCCGACAGGGCCGGCGTCAGAACCATAAGAACCCAGATCACGAAGATGATTCGTCGTTTTATGAACTGCACTCGAACGCCCCTTCACGGGCCGAATGTCGGGAGATAATCAAGGCGAAAGTATATGGACACGACGCTGACAATTCAAGATTTGCCGCGAGAGGAGATCAAGCCGAGATGTGGTTTCCAGTTTGCGCATCGGGACGCAAACCGGAAACCACGCCTTGCTGGCTGGCCGTGCCGCTAGTATTGCGGAGGCCCGCCGCCATAAGGCGGCTGAGGCGCGGACGGAGGCATGGGCTGGCCCTTGCGTTTCTCGAATATCGCGACGCCGATCACTCCGCCCAGCGTGGCAAACCCAACGGCGAGAGCCGAGACGATCAGCCATTGCAGCAACGCGCCGCCAAGCTGTTCGCCTATCGACTGGGTCCGCGCTTGTCTCACGGCGTCCTCAAACGCCCGCCGGACGTTGGGGTCCTGCACTCCAGACAGTAGGTTCTGCATAAACGAAATGACAAGCTCATTCGTCAGTAGGGCCAGCGGTATGCCAAGCACCAGGTAGACACCGGCGGAAATCGCTCCAGTGATCGCACCAACCGCTGCGCCGTCGCCGCTAGTGACCGGGAAGACCGGTGAGCGGTTTATCAAAGTGCGCGCCGCTACCGCGCCTCCGATGACGACCCACAAACAGCAGCAGAGGTTCGCCCAGTTGACGAATGGAATTGATGACAGCGCCCCGAAGATGATACCGGCGAGGAGCGCCGCCTGGAGTTTGTTCGGCTTTTCAACCACAGTGTTCCTCCTTGCTGCGATGCGGGAAAGCCGTCAGCCCACAGGCATGCCCGGACCTTCAATAACAACGCAGTCTTTTTCACTCCGTTTGAACAACGACGCAGCCAGGGAAACCAAACCCGGTAGCGTATAGAAGACGCCGGCCGCTCCGGCGACGAAACCGGTCAGCGCGCGCGACGCCAGGGTGTTCTCGAAAATTCCCAGGTACCCGCCCACTGTGTCAACGCCAACAGGCACGAGCGCCGCTATCAACCACCTCCGCCGCGGCAAGTCAGTATCACCCAGCGGGCGCACGATCGGATAGGCGATCAGCCCAATCAGATATCCGATGTAGATGGCTGAGCAGCGAGCGCAAACCGCAAGAGGATGCCCCGCGATATGAAACGACCTGTCGGCGTTCTGATGGCAAACGCGTCCGTACATGAAATGGAACAGCGCGGCGAGCGACGATTCCCCCGGCGCCGCCCCGCCATCCGGCGCGAGCAGCGGCACAAGGAAGAGTCCGAACACCCACGCCGATGCCAGACTAACGACGATCAGATAGGCGAGCCACTCTACTTTTGAGCCGGTCGATTTCATTCGATCAATCGCGTCGTTGCCGGTCTTTGACCCGGATCACGAAGCGCAGACCCGACCAGACCTCGTTCACCGCGCATATCTTCGTATCAACAAGTCCCGCGCCGAGCCCGATCTTCTGGACGACTCCAAACGACAGGTCGGTTGCGACTCCCGCGCTCTTCTTCGGCCACGCGATCCACAACATCCCCGCCGGCGCGAGCCTTCGCGCGAGCCCGGCAAATCTCTTCTTCAACTCCGCCTCGGACTTCACGAAACAGAGAATCAAGTCGAGGGGCTTCTTCGACGGCGACACGATCGCTGCGTCCCGAGGAATCGCTCCAAGCTCCCGTTCGAAGCCGGCCGGCGCGTTAATGAGCGCCGCGCGCGTCCCCTCCTTGATGCCCAGCTTCTTAATCAGCGGAGTGTCCGAGTATCCCGCCATTACTCACCATACGACGATCGGCGATGAACAAGTCCGCAGTCGAGCGCCTATTCAGAACCTCACCACGGTGTCGGGCCCGCCCTCGACGTGGACGGTGTCGACGAAGCGGACGCGTTTCGTGTGTTCGGTCGCCATGATGATTGACGAAGTACGGATGCCGGTGCCAAAGAACCGAACCCCGCGCAGGATCGTTCCGTCGGTCACGCCGGTCGCCGCAAAGATGATGTGCTTGCCCGGCGCAAGGTCGTCGGTGTCGTAGATGCGCGCGGGGTCCCGGATGCCCATCTCTCTCATGCGATCGACGACGCCTTCGGGAATCCGGCTGCGGTCTTCCAAATCTTCGAGTTGTTCCTTTAGGACGAACCGCGCCAGTATCTGGCCGTTCAAGCACTTCATGGCGGCGGCGGTCAGCACGCCTTCGGGTGCGCCTCCGGTTCCCATTACCGCGTGCACGCCTGAGCCGGCGACGGCCGCGGATATCCCCGCGGAGAGGTCGCCGTCGGTGATGAGCTTGATCCGGGCGCCGGCTTCGCGAATGTCATCGATGAGCTTCTTGTGGCGAGACCGGTCAAGCACGATCACGGTCAGGTCATCGATGTCGCGATTGAGCCGCCGCGCGATTGCTTTGAGGTTGTCTTTGACCGGCGCATCGAGGTCGACGGCGCCCTTGGATGACGGCCCGACGATGAGCTTCTGCATGTAGATGTCGGGCGCGCGCAGCAGGCCGCCTTTTTCCGAGCAGGCCATGACGGCGATGGCGTTGGGCGATCCGGTCGCGCACAGGTTAGTGCCTTCGAGCGGATCGACGGCTATATCGACTTCGGGGTATTGGTCGCCGTCGCTGTCCTTGAAACCGAGTCCGACTTTTTCACCGATGAACAGCATCGGCGCTTCGTCGCGCTCGCCTTCGCCGATGACGATTTCGCCGCGCATCGGAACGGTGTCCATGATCTCGCGCATCGCTTCGACGGCGACGTGATCCGAGTATTTCCGATCGCCCTGGCCCATGGTGTGTGCGGAAGCGATGGCGGCGGCTTCGACGACTCGCAGGAACTCGAGTCCCAGCTCGTGCTCCATTTTTCGCTCTCTCATGATGATTCCCCTGCCTCTAAAAGTTCCGAAGAAGAAATGCTGCTGGTCCACGTTAGCGACTGTGCTAACGGCGCGGATTGTACAACCGGGCAGATTGCGCGGGCAAGTTGGCGAGGTCGGTCAGAGCGCGCGTGTGTGGTCCAAGGTGGGATCAGTGAATCAGGAACTTCGAGGGCGCAACAACCGCGCGCGCTTCAGGATTGTAGTAGTCGTAAAGCAACGATGGAGCACTGAGCGCCGCAACGCCGAACCGTGGCCGGAACTTGAACTCGAACCGAGTCCCGCCCGCGCGCGGCCACAGGTAGACGACGAGCCTGTCGGGCAGCACGTCGTATTGATCCAGCCCCCAGCCCGCCTCTTTCATCGCCCGTTCGAGCGACGCGCGGTCGACTTCGGCTCCGGGCGGCAGACCGATTCCTCCAAGCATCATGCCGTAGCCGGAGAAACCGATTCGTTCGGCCTCGACGCGGCACGTTATCTCATCGCCGATCCGCGCTTCCGTCTTGTCGAAGCTCACGCGAAGCCGGAGCGCGGCCACGCGCGCCGATTTCGAGCTCGCGTTGTCGGTAGCCTCCGCAGCGCGCCAGGGCACATAGTGAGTCGTGACGACGGAAGCTGTGGCGGGCGCGGAGCCGGGAGGCAGTCGAACGTCGATGCGATTGGCGCCGACCCTCAGGTGCTCGGAGATGTCCAGCGTGATGGGGCTGCTCAACTCATCGCCTGGAGGCATTGCAAGCGAGGCCACTTGCTTCCCGTTGATGATGACTTCGGCCGCACCCGCCTCCGATTTTCTGGTGTCGGATTCGTTCTTCGATAACTGAGTGACAATCGTGTCGAGCACGTTGACCGTCGCCTGCGTCGAATACCAGACACCATAGCGGTCCTTCTCTCGCAGCAGGAACCGCAATCCCCGATTGACCAGCTCAGGATCTTTGTCCGCTTTTCCCGCGCGCACGGCCGGGTCGTCGAGTGCGCGCTTGAGCGCCTGGATCGCGAGGGCCGTCGTTTCAAGGCGGCCCGCGAGTCCCCATCCGTAAAAGGGCGTGTTCGACTCCAGCGCCCAATATGTCGCACCGCTCTCGTCGTGTGCCAGCGCGCGCAGCTTCTCTATCTGCCGCGACGCGGCTGCGCCGTCGCCCGCGTCACGAGCCGCCAGCGCGTACGAGGCTATCACGTACGGCTCGTCTAACTCGTCGAAATGGGATGCAAGATAGTAAAGCGCTCGCTCCCGTCACTATTACTCTCTTCCCTTGCATTGCGACAGAGATGGCAGTAGGCTACACAACGACTTGAGGAGACTGAGGTTCGATATGACACTTAACAGCCTGTCCGGTCTTTCGAGCGGAGCGAAGGAAACCTCAGTTCGTTCCTTCGACCCGCCCCCAGTCAAAGGGTGTGTGTATTGCACTACGTTCCTACAGAGCACTTATGTCCCTATCCACCCCTGGGACTCCGTAATTGAGGACGGAGCGGGTTATTCGGTGGTTCCGACAAAAGGTGCGCTCGTACCTGGTTGGCTTCTGGTTGTGGGAAAGAAACATCTGCTTTGCAGCGCAGCGCTGGGGGGCGGTGACTTCGAAGATTTTGCGAGTGGGGTTTACAGGGCGCGAAGGATGGTCGAATCTATGTTTGGTGCTGCGACGCTTTTCGAGAACGGCCCCTCGAAGGAAGCCATGTCCATTGGCTGCGGGATTGATCACGTTCACATGCACGTTGTTCCTTTACGGTTCTCCCTAACCGAGGCTGCTCGACGGATGTATCCATCCCTCGTCGATTGGCAGCCTTGTGGCGGTCTCGAACAACTGCGACGTACTCATCGCGTGGGGACACCATACATATATATAGAAGAGCCCAATAGCGCACCGTTGTTTGCGATACCCCGAAAACACAGTTCACAAATGCTTCGAAGAGTTATCGCAAGGGAAGTGGGCCGGCGTGACTCGTGGGATTACTCACGTTATGACGGGGCAGCTAACGCTGAAAGAACTTTGGTGGCACTCAGGCCTATCGGCAGCACATCGCGTTTGGGTCGATTCCGTCAATGAATCACAACCGATGTTGGTAATTGGGGCAGCTTCCTGCTGAGATTAACTGAGATCGCGCGTTCTTGCCGGGACAGCATCGGAGGCCTGCTGGCTTCCAGAATCTACATCACCGGGCGGTTCTTATGATGAAGATTGTACACGTATCGGATCTTCATTTTTGCGCGCCGACACTTCGCAAGAAGCTGGAACGCTTGACACTCAGCATCCAACAGCGCCTCCCCATCGATCTGGAGATCGGTTTTCACGATGAGAGGGTGACTGAGGTCCTCCGCGATTTCATACAGGAGAATGATCCCGAGGTTCTGCTGATAAGTGGCGACATCACAACCTTCGGTGACAAGGAGAGTTTCGACCTTGCATATCAGTGGATAAGACCGATGCTATATCGCAGCGACGGGCGGGGCTCAAGAACCTGCGTAGTTGTTCCGGGGAACCACGATGTATTGCAAGGCCAGTTTGCGAGTTTGCTCACTAATAGTTTCCAAGAGCTTCCTTGGTTGGCTAGGACAAGTATCAAGCGGTGGTTTGGCGATACATACGAACTCCTCGAAGATCTTACGCGCAACGTCCAGGTCAAATCTCCCTTGGACATCTTCAATAACTTTTTTCAATTTGAACAAAAGGCGGGCTTAACCGGCAAGCTTGTGGAGAAAGACATCGGCTATGCGCAGAAGCTTTTCATCCATCCTTTTAGATCTGTAAGTACTAATCCGATATGGATGAATCTCGGCGCATGCCTCAGAGAAGAGCTTGAAAAGCTTAACACGAGCCTCGCCAAAACGAAGCCTCGTAGATCGGGTGAATTGCACCTGTTGGTGTTGCATCATAATCCAATTTCCTCCGCGAATGTAGTGGAGTCTGCACAGATGAACGCCTACAATACGATGCCGGCGGGAGTGCAGTTGCTCCGAACTCTACAACAGAATGGTGTTGATTTGGTGCTGCATGGACATCAGCACGATCAGGCCATAGCCAAGTTCGACTTTGACCTCCAGACTGCTGGCCATGCCTATGCCGTGGGATCTGCAAGTTCGGGCCTTCCGGATAACGCAGCCTGCAACCTACTGGTCATTGAAGACGTGAATCATGCGGGCCTCACAGTTCACCGATACAGAAAAGCCCGGCACCGTTTCGAAGAGGACGAAAACTGGACGCTGTGCCTCGAGCGAAATAGGCCAGTTGAGCCAAAAACTTCAACCGTGCGGTACGAGATCAAACACTACATATCCGAGGACAGCGATGGCAATGAAGGCGAGCTTTGGGATCAGATTCTCCTTCCCGGGTCCGAACTCATTTATGTATCAGGGCGCAAGCTCAGGTTTGTAACAACTGAGTATCTAAGCGAGTTAAAAAATCTACTCAATCATACGCCCGGCGACGGCCAGAAAGGCACCTATGTTAGATTGCTGATAAGCAATCCGACACTCTTAAGAACGCTAGCGGAGCCGTTCAGTAGTTCTTCAAAGGAAGCTTTGTCCGCAAGTGACGCCCGCATACGGTCTACCGACCGCAGAAGTGATAGTCAGTGGATTTGGGGTAGGAAAGAGGATCTGGAGAAGCTTGCGGCGGATGCTGAGCAGTCGATAGACAGGCTGGGTGAATTCATTGAGTTGTTGGGTGCGGACCATCGTCGACGTATCAATGTTCGAATAAGCCACTCGCTGCTGTCCTTTGGCGCAACTGTCCGCGATGCAGATAAACCCTGGGGTAAGATGGTTGTGCGGCTGCTACCGGTCGGAGCCATTGGCGATCTACCGAACCCGGTAATCAAGCTACATCGAAGGATGGACCGGGCTCTATACGATCATTACCTCACACATCTAAAGTATCTCTTGGCACGCGGTGCGACGGTGCTTGGTGAATGGGATAAGGGTGATTCTGATCTGAACTTGGAGGGCTTAGGTCCAAACCCCTCGCGAATCTCTACCTGAGGACGCTCAGGGGGATGGCTCCTGGCTCCTGGTTGATTTATCATGATTGGTTCTCCCATTAGAGCAGCGCTTGGAGCATTTCGCGCTCGGTGTCCGCGAAAGGTGATTTACGACCAAAGCGATGGCGCTCCGTATTTAGAGCGGTACTACTTAATCAAATCACGATGGATTGGTGTGGTACTGCACCATATCTTACGACCAGATAGCGATGAAAGACTGCACAATCATCCTTGGCGCTGGGCGTTCTCATTGATACTGGCGGGCGGCTATGTGGAAGAACGCCTGGACAGCATCGATCAGGTTAGATCGACCACTTTGCGTGTTGGGCGATTGAACAAAATCGGATCTAACACATACCACAGAATCTCCGCGCTTGTTGCTGATGATGTGTGGACTCTTTTTGTTCACGGGGCGGCGAAAGAAGCTTGGGGTTTTCTAGATCGACCGAACTCGCACTAACGGTCAGCGCTCGCGTTCGGCAATGTGTTGGCGCGCTTGCTTGCTAGCCGTTACGATATTACCTGTGGTTACTCAAGCCGAAGCCATCCAAATACTCACTTCGATTCTTCGATCGGAGCGCGCAGACGTTGATGTGGGTGCAGGGCTCGATGATGTGGGTGTCATCAAGTTTGCTGGGGGAAGGCTCGCTGTAACCGTGGATTTCACCAACTTTCGTCCACTCGGCGCGGAATTAGGAGTATCCTCCCTTCGGGATAGGGGCTACCTTCTCATTACGCACAACGTGAGTGATCTGATCGCTAGTGGAGTGATTCCTATTGCCGCAGTCGTTGCTTTAGGTCTTCCAGCCCCACTTGAGAAAGACGAAATCCGAGCTTTGGCCGATGGGATCCGCATGGCCGCCGATGAATGCGGCGTAGCAGTTATTGGGGGAGACACAAAAGAGGCTCCGTGTCTCGTGCTGAACGCGACATTGTTTGGGCGCGTCGGTGTCGGAGGTCATTGGGCCAGGACGGGAGCTAGGCCTGGTGACCTTCTTTTTCTCTCGGGGAACATCGGAGGCGTTTCCGCTGCGGCGCTGGCGCTCAGCAAAGGAGCCGATGATTACGATATTCGTGACGAGAGCAAGAGTGTTCTGACGCGACCTCAGCTACCACTGGTGTTGGCGACGAAGCTTCGGGATGCAGGTATTCGAGTCGCAGCAATTGACATAAGCGACGGCCTCGGTATGGATGCTCACCACCTAGCGGACGCGAGCGATGTTGGGTTGGAGATTTACTCTGAGACGATCCCGCTGCATCCTCTCGTTCATAAAGTTGCGGCTCTTCGGAATCTTGAACCGGGGCGACTCGCTTTCGGATTTGGCGGCGATGGCCAATTCTTGTTTGCTGTTGAGCCCGAACACGAGGCCCTGGCAGTGACTGCTGGTGGAACCAAGATCGGTAGAGTCTTAGCGTCGGGGCGTAGGAAACTGATAACAGTCAACGGTGAGTCCGCTCTTCCGGGCTTCGGCCACGAGGATTTCACGGGAGAGCCATCGATTGAGCGGTTGCTGCGCGCCATGAAACAGAAGATCGCGTGAATCCTCATTCGTCCGCAGTGCTCTTCAGTAGACTCTACCCGAACTTTTCTTGCTCCTCGTGAACTCAAAAGCGCATTCCATTGCATTAAAGGGGCTCTTTGACGAGACGAACGCCACCCAGAAAGGACACTAATAATTAAGCCATGTTGACCCTAATCTACCGGCCTGCCCACTTCGTGAGGCGGCTGACCTTCGGAACACCGTATCGATTTGTTCTGAGAGTTCGTAGCGTTGCGCCGCCGCTCGCCAGCTTCGCCGCGCGATTCCTTGGTGACGACGCGGCATCGGGCCGGCCTTCCGTCCGGGTAGAACGTCGTGAGGTAGAACCACAGCGGGAACCCGGCGGCGTTGCGATTCTGGCCTTCGATCACGTAGACGTGAATCGGGTCCCTAGTCACCCGTAGGTCAAAACGCCGCTGTTCGGTCCGGTTGGTAGTCGGGTCCGTGACGTACGCCGCGAACGACAGATCGCGGAAGCGGTCGTAGTCAGCGTCGGCCATTTCCTCGTGCGTCTTGGAGAGGTCTATGTGTACGGTGAAGCGGCCCTCATCATCTGTTTCGCCTTCGTATTTCTCCTCCTCTTCAATCTCCCATTTCCGCTCGCGGTAGTTCCAGCTTCGCTCGGTTTCGCGCGCAACTATCACGTGGCCGCGCGCAACACGCCGACCAAACAAGTAGTCGGCGGTTACTACCACGTCGGCGTTTTGGCCCGGCAGATAATACGTGCGGTCAGGCTTGACGCTCACCGTGAAGTTCGGGAGTTCATAGCGGCTGATCGTGACAGGCCGCGACGCCTCGCCGCCCGAATACGCGGCGTCATTGAGTCTGATTCTCAGGTCGAAGGACCCAAGACGGATGTTCTTGGGAATCTGCCAGTCCGCGCTCGCGACCCCGAAGCGCGACGTCGTCATCGCAGCCCGAAAGACGGTCGTGCCTTCCGGGTCGTCGATCGTCACCGTTGCATTCGTCCCGGCTATCGCGTGCCTTGTTTGGTCGAAAATCAGCGCGCGCACATGCAGCGCCTGACCCGGCTGATAGAGCGGCTTGTCGGTGCTCAGCAGCACATTGGCCCATCTGTCGAATCGTAATTCTTCTTCGGCCTCGCTGATGATGCCGCCGAGCGCTCCCTTGATCCTTATGATTGCTTTTCGCGCCGATGCCTCGCGCGGTAGCGAGAACTCGAGCACCGTGTAGCCATCGGGCCCGGTTACGCCGGCTGTCTTCAATCCTGGAGGGCTTAGGGTGGCGTCATCGGACTCGTCATCAAGGCTGATTTCGCCTTCCACGCTCACTCCGCTGATTGGCAGCGCGGACGTGGGATGAACGGCCCGAACAATCACTCGGTAGCCGGCCCCCTCCTGCATCCGGCCGGTCGCAACCGCGCCGAGCTCAAACAGGTTCGGCGTGATCTGCGACAGAGAGATCACGCCCGATACCCCGTCAGAACCGCCACCGGCGGAACTGATCGTGTAGCGCAGTCGATACCAGGGAAGTTGACTTCGTTGACGTCCATTGTGCGTCGTTAGGGGCAGCGCCAGATTGGCCGGCACGCGATTGAGACCCTCTCTGAGCATCGCATTCACTTGGGTCGTCGCGAGAACGCGATTCTGCGGGTCCAGGACTTCCAGTTTAATGCGCGCGCCGAGGCTGTGAGATGAATGATTTACTACGGCGAGTAATAGATCGATTCGGTCCCGAGCGAAGTCAACTCGCGTGACGGCCTCGTCGACTCGGACATCGGAGCTCGCGGCATTCATGTGGGCCGCCCAAACCGCAGCTAACAGCGAGAGCACAACAACGATCCCACAACGCCTCATTGGACGCCTCCAGAACTTGCAGTTATGAAGGGACTCGCACAGGATTGATTCGCTGCCTTCGCTCGACGGTAAGTCGTAGAGACCGAATCAACGAGCCGATCGAGAAGATGATCTTCGCGGAGAGAATGCCGAAGCTGGGTGCTCTTGCGCAGTAGTTGGTTAGCAATTCGCCTGATCGAACCGACGGAGCCTTCAGCGAGGAATCCCGGAATCAGGCGGCGGGAGGCGGAACGGATCGCGTGAACTCGGCACACTTCGCATCACGAGGTCCGCGATCTACCTCGACCTCATCGCGACCCCGGCCATTCAGCTTCTCGGGCGGAACTCCATGCTCGATCATCGCCGCGAAGTACTCATCTATCTGATCGAATATCTCGGTGATCGTCTGCGAATGGAACACTCGCTCGCGAAGCCGCGCCCCGCCCGCAAGCCCGTGCGTGAAGTAGCCGCACATCTGCTTGAGCTTGCCCGCAAGCGCCCGCTCCGGCATCTCGTCGCGCAGCAACTCCCAGTATCGGTGCAGCACACTGTGCTTTTCGGACAGCGGCGGGGCATACGGAGTCTCGTCGCACATCAGCTCCGAAGTCTGCCGGAAGATCCACGGATTCGCGATCGCCCCGCGGCCTATCATCACCGCGTCCACACCGCTCTCATCCAGCCGCCGAATCGCCTGTTCGGGAGTCGTGATGTCGCCGCAGCCGATCACCGGAATCGAGATGGCTCGCTTCACCGACGCGATAACGTCCCAATCCGCCAGGCCGCTGTAGCCCTGCATTCGCGTGCGCCCGTGAATCGCGACCATATCGGCGCCGCAGTCCTCGACCAATCGCGCGACTTCGACGGCGTTGATGCTCGAATGATCCCAACCGGTGCGAATCTTCATCGTGAGCGGGATCGAGACGGCCTTGCGCACGCGGCGAAGGATCTTCTCAAGCTGAGGAAGGTCGCGAAGCAAGGACGAACCGCCGCCGCCGTTGACGACCTTCTTCGCCGGGCAGCCGCAGTTGATGTCGACGATGTCGGCCCCCATCTCCTGAATGATCTCGGCCGCCATCACCATCCGGTCGTCGTTGTAGCCGAATATCTGAATCGACAGCGGCTGCTCTTCAGGCAGGAACCTGAGCATGCGATGCGAGCGCATGTTGCCGCGCGTGAGTCCTTCAACCGAGATGAACTCGGTGACGATCAAGCCCACGCCGCCGAGTTCCTTGATCAGCCGCCGAAAAGACGAATCGGTGACGCCGGCCATCGGCGCGAGCGCGAGGTTCGGGCTTATGGTCAGATTCCCGATCTTGATTTCTCCGCCTGCGATCATAAGGTCGAAAGTTTAGCACGAATGGGGTGGTTTGTGGTTCGGGGTTTGTGGTTTGTAGTTCGGGGTTTGTGGTTCGTGGTTCGTGGTTCGTGGTTCGGCGTTTGTGGTTTGTGGTTCGGGGTTC
>DATDOV010000100.1:0-178401 GCA_035293105.1 Blastocatellia bacterium | reverse complement strand
GCCCAAGCTCGCTTTCGATCTTCCGGTTCACCTCGCCGCGACAGTAGTCGCGCGCGACTCGAATGGCGTTGCGAATCGCGGTCGGCGTGGACTTCCCGTGACAGATCACCGCCACGCCGTTGATTCCCAGCAGCAGCGCGCCGCCGTACTCGGCATAGTCGAGCCGGCGCTTGAGTCTTCTGAACGCGGGTCTGGTCAGCAAGGCGCCCGCCTTCGTTTGCAGGGAGGACTTCAACTCCTGCTTCAGCATCTTCATCATCGTTTCGCTGATGCCTTCACTGACCTTCAGCGCGACGTTGCCGGTGAATCCATCGCAGACGATGACGTCGACCTGACCGGTGAACATATCGCGTCCTTCGACGTTCCCGACGAAGTTCAAGGACGAGCTCTTGAGAAGCTTGAATGCCTCCTTGGTGAGGTCATTCCCCTTGATCTCTTCCTCGCCGATCGACAACAGTCCGACTTTCGGATCGCGCACGCCGGCGATCGCCGCCGCGTACTCCGAGCCCATTACCGCAAATTCGTACAGATGTGACGGCTTGCATTCCGCGTTGGCGCCGACGTCCAGAATCACAGTCGGGCTTCCATTGAGGGTGGGAAGCACGGCCGCCAGAGCAGGGCGGTCCACTTCGGGCAGCATGCCGATCACGAGCTTCGCGGTCATCATCACCGCTCCGGTGTTGCCCGAGCTCACGAGGGCCTGAGCTTCGCCGTCGCGCACGAGTTGGGCGGCGACTCTTATTGAGCTGTCGCGTTTGCGCCGCACCGACATTGCTACCGGGTCGTTCATTCCTACGACTTCGCGCGCGTCGACGACCTCGATGTTTGGGTCCCTCCGGGGTCGTCCGCGGCGAACGCCTCGACCCTCGCGGTGCTTGGCGAGTTCCTCCTCGATCATCTCAGCGCGGCCAACGAGCACGACCCGTACCCCGAAATCGCGCGCGGCTTCGATCGCCCCCTCAACCTCGCAGGCCGGGGCGAAGTCGCCACCCATTGCATCAACTGCGATCTTAAGCATGATGTCGAGGTCTCAAGGCGCCGGATCCGGACGCTACTCTCGCTCTTTAATCTCGATTGCCACGCGTCCTCGATAAAACCCGCACTTTGGACAGACGCGATGAGGCGGGCGCATCTCGCCGCATTGCGGACACGCGCCCACGGCCGGCCGCGCCAGATGGTCGTGCGCCCGGCGCTTTCCGGTTCGAGACTTCGAGTGTTTCCTTTTTGGATTTGGCATGATTACTCCGTCAATCGTTAATCTTGAGTTCGCGCAACGCCTCCCAGCGAGGATCGCGATTATCGACCCCGCACGTGCAGGGTTCATCATTCAACCTCGCTCCGCAGATGCCGCAAAGACCCTTGCACTCGTCGTTGCACAACCTCGACATCGGAAGCGAAAGCTCGATCTGCTCACGAACGACGTCATCCAGGTCGATGAGCTGATTCAGATAAAAGCCGGTCATCAGATCGTCTTGTCCGAGCACGCGCTCGGAGGCGGTGATGCTGCCGGATGGAATGTACTCGAGGTCGAATGATTGATCTACATCTACGTATAAGGGCTTCAAACATCTGTCGCAATCGAGCTGCACCTTCGCGCTGACCGAGCCGGTCAAGTTCACCCTATCATCCTCGCGGGAGGCATGTAGTTTCAATGATGGGCTGCCTACGATCCTGATTTCGCCGCCGGCCAGCGCCGGTTCGCCTTCCGGGTACAGATGAGTTAAATCTAATCCCTCGTCCTCGCTGATCTGGGTGACGTTGATGATCATCCGACATCCTCAGCTTCCCCTGACCTCCGGGCCGAGCCACGCCGGTTACAGAGCAGCACCCGCATGAACTATCGAAAAACCCCTCAGCGCAAAAGATAGTCATTATATAGGCGGTGTCAGGTTTGTCAACCAACGCTCCGGCGCAGCGCCGCGGCTGTCCACGACAACCAAACCTCCACATTTGGGAACTTTATGCCTCGCAGCGCGTGAGCATTGACGGTATAATGATGGACCATTAGCGACGGAAAAGGCGACACGGGCTGAATGGCAACCCTCACTCACCAGGCGCAACTTATAGGAGTTAGCGGCAGCCGGTCGGTAGAAGCGGCGAATGATCATGAGCTGCTTGCGGCGATTCGCGACGGCGACGAGCTGGCCTTCCAGGAACTGGTGCGCCGCTATCGCAATCCGATTACGAACTTCGTTTATCGAATGCTGGATGATTACGAGAGATCCGTGGAACTGGCCCAGGAAACTTTCATCAGAATCTTCACAAGCGCCTCGCGGTACGAGGCCAAATTCAGCTTCTCGACTTACATCTACCGGATCGCTTCCAACCTGGCGATCAGCGAAATGAGGCGGCGGAAGCGCCGCAAGTTCGTCTCGCTCTTCTCGCAGCCCTCCGCCGACGGCGAGGGCCCCGTCGAGATGGACCCGCCTGACGTGAGACCGCTGCAGGATCAGAGCCTGATCGAGAATGAGAGACGAGCCGCAGTGGCCCGCGCGATAACGTCGCTGCCCGAAAAGTACCGCGCCGCAATCGTGCTCCGCGACGTCGAGGGACTAAGCTACGATCGAATCGCGGAGGTGCTCAGTCTGTCGGAAGGAACGGTCAAGTCACGAATCAACCGCGCTCGCAACCTCCTCAAGGAGAAACTGAGCGCGTATATCTAGCCCACGAAGTGTGGCAGATCGGAATCGAGCTTATGAGAGATTGCAGGAGAATCAAGAAACTGATCGACGAGGCGGACCCGCCCGAGAGCCTCAGCTTCGATGCGGCCAGGCACATCGCCGACTGCGAGTCGTGCCGGGCGTTCACGGACGAAAGGACTACGCTGAGGAGCTTGCTGGGCTCAGTGACGAGGGTCGCCGCGCCAGGCGATTTTGACATCGTGCTGCAAAGGCGGCTCGGCGAGCGAACGGCGGCGGTCAGTCGAGGGAGATGGTTTGAGCTCGGCTGGTACCTGCGGCTGGGCGCTGCAACCGCTTGTTTGGTCGCAGCGGTCTTGGTTGTGCAGAACGCGTTGTTTACTACGGCGCAGAAGGAGTCCGTGGCTGAAACGGAGTCGAAGGAATCTGTTGCGAGCACCGGACGAACAACCATTGTCGGCCCCGAGGAGACTCCGGCGCCGGGTTCGACCGTACCGGCGGCAGTCGCGGGACCCACCACCAGAGTTCCCACCGGGTTGCGCGCCGCAGACAGACTGTCGCGCGGCGCAAGGAGTCTAACCTCCGCTGTAGTTTTCATGCGGGGTGATGACGGCGAAATGGAAGTGTCGCTGCCGCGGGTGACGGTCGGCGCCCAACCTCTGTTGTACACGAGCAGCGGCGCTGTTCGCTCACAGCCGAGCGCGATCAAGACGTCGTTTTGAGGTGAGTTCAGGCGATGTCACGCTCGTGGAATGGCGTCGCCGCAGACGCGACTGGAAGAAACTCTAAGAAATGAAGAAGCAGTACGCATACAGCACATTCTGGATTCTGATTATCGCGGGGACGGCTCATTCGCAGCAGCCGCCGTCTGCCGTTGTACCTGGAAGCGAGAACCGCCCGTGGGTGGTGTCGGTCGTTCACAAGATCGACCTGAATAAGCTGACCGCCCAGATGCGCGTGCAGCAGAAGGTCCGCGTAGGAGTTCCGGCCTCGGCGGCGGCCGATTTTCTTTACAACGTGGCCACCGGTCTGGTGATTGACGCCAACGGCCGTATCGTCACCAGGCTTGCGAACCTCGACCCGGAGGACAAGAAGCAATCGATTTCGATCACAACTTCTGAAGGTGTCACGATACCGGCGCGGATGATCGGCGTGGACTGTGCCACGGGCTTTGCGGTTCTCGAGGCAGCTTCGCTTAAGATCTCGCTTCCCGAATTCGTTCCGGCTGCGTTGCTGGAGATTGGTTTTCCAATCAAGATGGTCAGCGCCGACTTGCAGGTCGCGACAATAGACAAGAACTCGGAGCTCCGCTTTTCCCCCGCTTTTACGGTAACAACCGGCGAAGTCGCCGGCAAGACTGTTCTCTCGCGGGTGCGTGGCGCGCTCGCGCTGCGTTCCGATGGACTCGTGTCGAAGAAAGATAGCAGCGTTGTTACGACTCCGGCCAACCAGCTCCTCGGGATGGCGCAATATGCAGGCTACGGCCGCGCGTACCTCTACACGATTGACTTCATCAGGAATACGGTTGCCAGGAGAGTGATCGAGAAGAAGGCGAGCGTACCGGCTGGCTGGCTTGGGGTTGTCGGTGAAAACGTCGCACAGATTCCCGACAGCGATTCGGCTGCACTGGGATTGAAGGAGAAGATGGGCGTCATCGTGCGGGAGATCACCCCGGCGAGTCCGGCTGCGGCTGCGGGCTTGCTGCCGAACGATGTGATCGTGGGATTCGACGATCTCCCAATCACGGGAGCCCAGGACCTGACTTCATTGCTGTCGTCGCTGCCTGCGGAGCACCGCGCCGTACTGCGCGTGATTAGGTCGGGTAAGCCTTCGGCAATCACTGCCGTGCTCGGCGCGCGCCCGTTCAGCGGCCCGGAGCTCTGGATTGATCCGTGGCAATCCGACTCAACGCTGTCGGAGCGCGAGCAGGTCAGAAAACAACTCGATGAGATCATCGTGAGGTACCGGCAGCTCACCGGCCGGTCGCCGGAAGTCGAGGAAGCCAGACGCGAGATCACGCTTGAGATCCGGCAACTGCAGGACACCTTGCGCTATCTCGAGCAGCAGATCAACGAGCAGATGGCCCGGCAGCAGAAAGGCCTTCCACCGCAGCCACCCGTAGCAGCCAATAACAATGCCGGGGAACGTGCCTCGTTAGCCGTCTATTTCAGACCGGGATTCACGGGTCTCGACCTCACTCCCCAACTCGCGAGGTACTTCCGCGTCGCGAACGGAGTTCTGTTGAAAGAGATCATCAAAGGAAGCCTCGCCGAGCGGTCGGGATTGAGGGCCGGAGACATCATAGTCGGAACTCTCAGGGAGGAGCCGGTGAATACGTGGCTCTTGGAAAGCGTGTTCGCGACTTCACAGGGCGTCGTCCAACTCAAAGTGGTGCGAGAGCGGCGGCGAATACTGATAAAGCTCAACCCGCAGGAATGACCCAACGGCGCTCGATTGAATGCGGTTAGCGACGCTAACACGGGTTCGTGGATACTGGGCCGGCGAGCAGCGAAAAGCAAGCATCGATCTCTCCAGCGCCAAGCGTAATGAGGTTGCTGTTGTACTCACCGGCGAACGTGTAGAGGAGCTTCCCCCATCGAACCATCTCACGGCACAACCTCTCGGTCTTACTGCGCGGCGCCGCATAAGCGACAAAGATACGATCTGCCATCGCACCGACGAGTCGATTGCGCCGCTCAGCCATATCGGAATTGGCTTGGCGCTGCTTATCTGTGAACGGTGAGACGAGCAGCAATCGCCCATCTTCAAGTGGTTTGCGATAGTCGGCAGGTATCCGCATCGACTCCAGCCCGCGCGCCGGACAGATGATCACCTTGTTGCTCGACTTCAGTAAGACGTTCAAACACTCGCGCTCGACGGGTGAATGGAAGCCGCCAATAACAGTAACGCCGTTCTCGCGAAGCTTCTGAGCCAGATCGTATGTTTTCAGAATCAGGCTGCCTGGGCACCTTACGGAACAGAACAGCGCCAGCGCATGTTCGCCGAGCAGATCAACGTTGCCAAGCAACGCAAGCGAGGCCGGAGCGCGGTCGCCTAGAACCGACAAGGATCTCGGGTAGCGCGGGTCCGACTCGAGGACATGGTCGATCGTGGACTTTGCGGGTGCCGATGAACTCATCGCTGCCTCTCAAGAGTTATTCACGGGTCCCGTGTTCTTGCATCAGTTGGTCGAATTGAATCCAGTTCAGCTTGAAGCCGTAGGTCATGTTCTTCGGGACCCAGACGATAGAACCTTTGGAGACCTTCAAACGGCCGACCGCTTCTCCGTCCTTCTTGACTTTGAATTCGAGGTCAGCATTGCCAAGGCTGCGTTCGGGCACGCTGAACGTAACGTCGTGCGCCATTCTCGATTCCTCCGCTGTTGTCTAACTGCGTTGCGAGACGTCCGCGTCCTCGCTCGCGAACCCAATCTCTACGAATCCTGAGGCTCTTCGATTTCTTGATCCAACACCTCGATCTCCTGAACGCGCAGTGGATAGGCCTGGCGGCGGGTCGCGTCTTTTCGCTGTGCGCCCCTCACAACCACTGCATGGTCTAGCGCAGCTTTAGCGATTTCTAACAAATCATCGGTCTCTTCCGCAATCTGGCATCGAGTCTCCTTACCGACCTCAATTGGATCCCGTACGATGAATGACCGCTCGTCAAGGTCGATCTCTCTAAGCAGGCCCTGCGCCGTTACCAGATGTTCTTGAGCGCCATGAGACAACGCGTTTCTTACCCGCGCTCGCGCAGAGCGGCGCAACCTTATGGGTCCGCTCGCCACGCTCCGTCCGGAGAGTTCCACCAACTCGGCAGCACCGCGAGGCCGGGGTACGAGCCGGGCAATCTGGTTGAGCAACAGCCGTCGCTGCTCGGCTTCCGGAATCAGCCGTTCTAACTCGCTGGCATCATCCTCTCCGGCCACCCAGTTACTCGCATCGAGGTACAGCCTCAGAGCCTTGCGCGCCTGCTCACGTAAATCCATTCCGTCAACCGCTTCGGTCGTGATCTCAGGCAGCCGCAAACCCACCTGGACACTTCCCGGCATCCAGCCTACGATTCGCAGATCGCAGGCATCTTTGAGGCTCGCGGTCGGACGCACTCCCATAGCCCCTCGCTGAAGGTACTCAGCCACCGATTGCACGCCAAGGCGGAGAATGTCGAGCATAGCGGTGACCACGCTGGTCGGAGCGTCGCCTAATTCGATCTCAGGTCCCTCAAGACGCATCCACAGTTCCGCTCCTTGAGAGACGGCTGATGTGACGCCGACATATTCCTCGACCTGTCTCCGCAACTCGCGTATGTGATCAAGAGCCGGTTCAGCCATCAGCGCAAATCGAGCTGGGTTTAGAGGCAGCACTTCGCGCTTGAGCGCCGACAATCCGGTTTCGAGGTGTGCGATCGCGATTCTTGTTTGATCCAACTGCTCGTCATTTTCGATCATAGCTCGATCCTCAGTAGCCCTTTGCGGGTGCGCCGCGTTGTTTGTTCCGGATCGTCGCGGCGCACTTGTGAGAAGAACTCAATCCATTCCTATGCGAGACTCTGGTCGGTCGCAAGAAGCACATCAAATCCATAGAGCCGCTTGACCATTCGCTTCGATTGAACATTGTACTCCATCGGCCGAAGCTCGGCGCTCAAATCCAAGTCCGGTCGCAAGGCCAGGACCATGTCGATGTCGCCGGGTTCTTGCTTTGCGGTGATGTAGCTGCCGTCAATGACGAGCGCAGAAGCGATTCCGGCCAGTCGAGCATCGAAAATGTACTGTCTGAGCTTCTCGGTCAAGGGCGGTCTGCGATCTGACCGCGAGAATCTCCCAAACACCTGCTCCACTTCATCGACGGTGCAGGAGTATATCCCTTCAGGCAATACGCCATCTTCAAGCTCTGGAATCACTATTTTGGCCTCGCTTGAATCAATCCCATCGCATCTTGCAGTACTCGATTGCCTCTCGTGTCGAGAGCGAGCGGGTTGAGTTGAGTCCGGTTCAGCTTGAAGCGGTAGGTGAGATTCCTAGGCGCCCAGACGACTGAACCTTTAGAGACCTTAGCCGGACGACAGCTTCTCCGTCTTTGTTCACTTTGAATTCTAGAGAAGTCGGCGGTACGAAGACTGCCTTCAGGTACGCTGAAAGTAACGTCGTGCGCCATTCTCGATTCCTCCGGGATTATCCAACTTGGCCGCAAAGACCTTCAGTTTCCCCGTCTCGCAAACTCATGTCTACGAGTCGCTGGTCTCTTCCATGTCCTGATCAAGCACCTCGATCTCCCTAATCAGACTTTCGAGATCGCTGCCCGTGTGTAGTGCAACATTGTATTTCGTAAGAAGCGCCCGCACGTGGTGGAGGCTTTCGGTTTCATCGGGCCTGAAGCTACCCAGCACCTTGAGCTTGACCGGGTCCGGACGCTCGCTCAGATCGGCGCCTTCGACTGCCAACTCACACGCGAGTTGAATGTTGCGGTCCTTCGCTGCCTCAAACGATGCGGGCTGAACCACATTCAACGAGCCGTTGCGGTATGCCACCGGGAACACGAGAGTCCGGTCCAGCAACACCGAGTCGATTCGAACATTTCGCTGCACGCGCTCGCTCAGTCCGCGCCCGTCAATTAGTCTGTCCAACTGCTCACACAACTCCTGAGCCGGCGTCGGACTTGGTCGCTCGCCGCGCTTTCGCCGCCCACCAACCAACGCCTCGAACAACGTTGCTAGTTCGGTCTGGGCATCAAAGACCTTGATCGAACGAGGGGCTGTCAGCAACATTTGATTCGCTCGACTGTCGATGAACTGCCGAAACTCCTCCAGGGTCTGGACTCTAGCGGTTTCCACTGCCACGCGCTCTTCAAACGCGGCTTTCAGTGCATTGAGCACGGTCGAGGTCGAGATCAACGCTCTCCTCGGGTCCGAAGAATCGCCGAACTCGGTCATTGCCCGTTGCCGTCTGTACCTTCAGGAAACGCTTATCGGGACAGAACAAAACCACGCCGATGTTTGCGCCTTCGCTGCGCTCAAGATCGGGCACGAATTGAAGTATCGAGTAGTAGCCCTTTGCTGGACCTCTTCCAATGTTCATTGCCCCACTCCATTCGTCTCAAGCGGAGAATGCGGCTGGCAACTCATCGAAAGTCTGGCCGAAGAGTTCTCTGCCCGTGCGGTGCTTTTGCACTCCGCCCCACTGTTTGAAAAAGAAAGGCACACCTCGCGTCTGGCACTGGCAATAGATCGCTTCAACCCACTCGGGTCGCATCTCGCGTGCGCCTGGGCCAGATTCTCCTCCTACGATCACCCAGTGAATTCCTTCCAGAGGCAACCTGTCGATAGGTCCGAGCAGCGGCTCTACCGAGAGAAATCTTATAGCAGCGGGTACGCGGCGCAGGACCTCTGACCGGTAGGCGTAGTCCTGGTTCTCGACACTGACACCCATCCAGATGTTAGCGGCCCAGTTAAGCTGCGGCGAGACTTCGAGTAATCTGTCGGCTCTCTTAGTGAGCACTTGGAACTGATGCTGCGGGCATTCGCGCATTGTCTCAAACACTCGCCGAATGAACTCCAGCGGCACCTCGCCTTGAAACAGGTCAGACATGGAATTGACAAAAACCATTCGTGGCCGTTTCCATCGTGTCGGGAGATCTACAAGATCATCGTGCAAAGTCACTTTGAAGCCGTTCCGATAGCGGTCGGCACCCATCTGCTTCAATCGTTTTGACATTGTTTCAGCATAGCAGTGCTTGCAGCCGGGACTGATCTTAGTGCAGCCCGTGACTGGGTTCCAGGTCATGTCGGTCCACTCGATGTTCGTTTTCCTAGCCATGTTCCCTCTCTTACTTGAACTTCACGTAAAGAAGCTTCTCCTCGTTAAACGTGCCCTTCCTGCGAGAGCCGCGGCTCGTAACGTCAATCAGGTTTCGGTCCTCAAGGTCCTTCAGAATGCCCTTGGGGTTCAAGAAAGGAGTCTCGTTCAAGGCGTAATCGCGCAGCTCGGGGTACAGGGCCTTCTTCCCTCGAAACTGATCAAACATCGAATCGCTGTAGTATGCAGGGTCGTCGAATCGAAACAGCGCTGGCTGATTAGCTCTAGCATCCGAGAAGCAATAGTCACCATCCTGATCAATGCGTCGCATCGCTTCTTTCATCTTCTCCAACCCGAGAGGGTGCTGGCTCGCGAACACGAGATGATAGTTGAGTGCATATGCCGAAGTGCGCATCTCAAACGAGAAGCAGTATCGCACGTTCGGAAGACGCTTGAGCTTGGCCTTATAAAGTTGAAGCACCTTCCGGCAGAGCGTGGAGAAGTCGTCGTGAGCGGATAGCTTCTGTTTCCATTCGTCGTCTCCGAAGATAGCAGTCAGATTCGCTTCGTGACCGGCATCTTGGCCAGCCTGGAAAATACGAGCAATACCATCTGCATCGAGGTTGATGAGCACTTCTGAGCACGGGCTCCTAAGCAACTGCGTAACCGTAGCAAAAGGCACGCCGGTAGCACCGAAAGGATCGATAAAGGCGAACAGAGGATAGTCAGACCTGAACGGCCCGGGCACATCTTTCCGTAACCGGGCCAGTCCGTCAACGAACAGCAGGCAGTAGGGGTGGACCTTGAGGTTGGCAGACCCCTGGACTGAAGCAATCTTCCGCTCCAGGTGTTCGAACCTGCGAGGATTGTCTTCGATGAACGCGCAATGAACCGCGCCCGCCAGCCAATGGTTGCCAGTGCGCTCGATTGCCGTTCTCGCCGCCGTCAAAGCGGCAAGGGGAGAGCCCTCGGTATAGTTAGTGTATTCCCCCGGCCCAGCGAATCCGTCAATATACAAAAGATCTTGGTTACGCCTTGAGCGGCCCAGAATCTGGAACCATGCGACCAGATACGCCTTCAGTATTTCGATCTTAGCGATCGTATGCGGCTCGGCTTTCCATACAATGGGGAATTTTTTCGGCGGCATATCAGCACACCCCGTCACATTGGCTGGATCGCCTAGCTCATTGCTGTCTGACTCTTAGTCATCGAAGCCATCGACTCGTAAAGCGAGGCGAACTCGGTTTCATCCTTCAGCGTCTCGATTAAGAACTGAGACCACGTCGGCGTGTACGCGTAATCCTGGTGCAGCTTGTCATAGACGCAGTACTGCGGATTGGTGTCATACGGATTAGCGCTCCCGCCCGAAGGCCGCACTTTGTATTTCTTCCAGCACCTGATGTGCGTGTCTGAGGTGAACTTGTTGACCTCTTTCCCCGCTCGCATGACTTTCGTGTTGCCAAGTCCTTGCTGAACTTTCTTGACAACTTCACTCGCCTTCATCAGGTCCGGATTCACCACGGGGACGTGCTTGACTTTGACTAGCGCCGCGAGCTGATCTACCTTCGTCTTTTCTTCGCTAGATAGCTTGTCATAGTGAATGAACTGGATCGGCACCGCGTCGCCGCTCGGATGATTCGCAACCTGGATCAAGAATGCCTTAAAAGCATACTTGCCGCTTGCGTGAATCTCAGGAGAGATCGTAGACCGATAACGCTGGATGAAGTCCACAACGGGCTTTGTGGCTGGATTCTGTTTTACCGCCGCAACCAGGCTATCCGTCGACGGAAAAAGCTGTAGGGAGAAAGAAAGGCATTCCCGGATGCAGTATTTCTTGCCAAATTCTTTCTCCAGCACCTCATCGAAGTTTAGAAGCATCGCCTGACACTCGCCAAAAATAGAGGCGTCCAATTCTGGCATCGACCTGTGCTCTATCTTGTTGCGGAGCGGGATGAAAAACTCGAGGTTCTTCCTAACAGGGTTCATCGTGTCGGTCTCGTAATACTGGCGGAGGCATTCATCCAATTCCCAGTGCTTGTAGTCGCCGTCGCGCTTCTCGTAACGACCGTTAGGTTTCCGATAAAACGGCTTTAGCTTTCGGCGGAAGAATATTGCATGAAACAATGATGTCCACGAGATTACCATTAGGGTTATGTAGCCGCCCGACTTGAAGGCCACCGCCGGTTTATTGTAGACCTCGACTGCCAAGAGGGCAGAGTCGTGCGCTTTTTCGAGCGACGCTTTCACAGAACGTGGCAGTCCTCTCATTGCCGTTCCTCGTGCTGGCCATCTCTTCCCATTCGATACTTGATGTCGTAGTTGATGATGAAGTCCAATTCTTGGCTGGTGAGGCGGTACTCTCTCGCGAGAACGCGGTCGACTTTGTCAAAGACCTCTTTGGCGAGTTTGGGCTTGAAGCTCTCGTAGTTGACCGAACCACCGACGGCGTAGTTACCTGATGTCACAACTGAGTTCGCGTCTAGTAATGTCGTTATCTCCTTCGCTAGCCTACTGAACTCTGGCACTCCCCTGAACACGGAATGCGGGATGGGTAGATACGTCAAGTCCCCTGGATTAAAGTCACGGCAATTTGTCCTCGCCTGATAGAGCCAATAGTGGAGTGTACTCCAGAGGCAGCAGAACGCTGTGTCGCGTAGCAACTCAGTATCGAAAAAGACTCTTTCCTCGCGAGTTGATCTTCCCTCAACGCTATCTCGCCAGAAGCGCGGCGGTCGCGTTGTGAATGTGAACCAGTGTCCTACCCCCGTTATCTTGTAGTAGATGCTAAACGCCGATGGCGAACTGCATTTGAGATGACCTAGATTTCGCGGTGCGCTGGTGACTTTGTGCAGAATCGAAAGCTCGATATTGGAGCGGAACTTAGGAATGAACCAATCGCCGCAAATGTCAGCTTCGTCCAAGATCACGTAGCTGATGCTGTTGAAAAGATGAGGCCGCTCAAGGTCATACCACTTGTGGTACCTAGTGCTTGTCACCTGTGGTGTTTGGCCTTGCGTTGCCGTGCGACTCAGAATAACTGCGAGCCGGCAATGGTGCATCCCGTCGAAGAGCTTAGCGGGTCTGTCATCAAATGTAGCGTAGCTGAGGAAGTCGGATTTCATGCGAAGCAGCGTCCGCGCCGGTCTCATTCGCTGCGTCGACACTATCGGCGCCTGCACGATGAAGCCGAACCGATGCCCGAGACCCAACAGTTGGTATCCTCGTTCAATGCAAAACGCATAAACGTTGCCACATGTCTCAGTCTGGAATCTCTTTACGCAATACTCGCGTCGAATCTTGCTGTATTCCACGTAGGGTGGGTTGCCAATGATCACGTTGAATCCGCCGCTCTTCATTATCGCGTGAAACTCGATGAACCAATGAAGTGGCTTATGAGAAGCCACCCACTTCTCATACGCGCTCTTCTTGCCCGGGTCAATTGCATACTCGCTCGCTAAGTGCTGATTCAATTCCTCTTCCAGCACCCCTAGCCGCTCATGAAGATTGTGCTTGTCGTCAGCCGTTACCTCGCCGCCGAGCTCTGTCTGTTGCTGGCGGAAGAGATCTAACATGTCATCGATACCCTTCGCCCTCTGTTCGATCTTCGCCATTGCGTCTTCGAAGTCAAGCTTGCTGGTAACTGCGGCCTTCACATCATCGTATGTTGCGTAGCCGACAAGCGAGTTGCCTGCGCGGATGTTGAAGTCAATGTCGGGCAGAGGTTCGATCTGTTCGCCTCGTTCAACCTGCGCCACGAGCTTCAAGAACAGGCGCAGTTTGCAGATCTCAACAGCCTCCTCCATTATGTCAACGCCGAATAGGTTGTTGATGATGATTGACTTTAGAACGAAGTACCGATGATTGGGGCGCTTCTCCACGCGCTCAAGCACTTTTCGAAAGTCACTGAACTTTTTCGGATCGGGTTTCTCTCCGGAGCGCTCAAGATCGTCCAGGAAGACTTGCATTCGGTCGAGGCAGGCATCGTACAAGGGTTCGAGAATGTTCAGCGCGGCGAAGAGGAACGCGCCCGATCCGCACGTCGGGTCGAGTATCGAAATTCCGTTCTCGAAATTCTGGTTTGACTTCTCTGGTATTCTCCCAACTATCGAATGCCAGAACGCTCGAAGCAGGTCTGGTCCTTCGCAATTGGTAATCACGTCCTGCGCGAACTGCCGGATGTCGAGGTTGTAGGTGATCAGATCGTTGATGTCCCGCACCTCGCCCGCCGCCAGCCTTCCCCTGACCTCTTCATAGCGCTTTCGGCGAGCGACGACCTCACGCCAGATCTCCGTCGGCAGTGCGTAGTCAGGCGGCGCGGGTTTGTTCCATTCGGTGCGCTTTGATACGTCGTTCAACCCGGCTGCGATCTCAGGTAGCAGCTCACGCGGCGCGTCTAATTGCTTGTCCTTGTGAACATCCCAGGTGACGCCGTGACGAACGGCTTTGTAGAGGTACCGGTCGGGGTCTTCCTCAAGCAGCCGCCATACGGATGCGTCGCCTTCAAAAGCGATCTTGCACTTCTGCCGCGCCTTGTCGAACAGGCACGGAATGATGGTGTTCTTGCTGATGTACCCGGTGATGTCTTCCTTCGTGTAGTAGGCGCCCATCTGTTTTTGGTTGATGTACTTTTCAAAGATGTAGCCGAGGACGTCGGGATTGATCTCGCGGTCGTTACGCAGGGGGCGCTCGTCGAGATGCCACTGATAAGCGTCGAAGAAGTCAAAGAGCTTCTCAAATGCGGCGTCTGCGATGTCGATCTTCTCGCCGTGGAGTTCCTCGATCTGATGACGTAGGAACAGACCGCCATTCAAATAGGGCACGTCGCCTAGTAAGCGCCTTGTTTCGGCTGACCGTTCCTTCTCCGCAAATCCTTTGAAGAAGAGCGCGCAGAGGAACTCCGTATAGAAGTGGTTCTTGCCGCGCTTCTTCGTCTCCGCGAGCTTTGAGCACAGATAGTCCGGGTTGTTATCGAGGAATCCTTTCTTCTGAATGAAGTAGATGAACATCAGCCGGTTGATCATCACCGACGCGTACCAGCGTTGCATCTCCTTGTCGGGGATGCCGTCGATGAACTTGAGAAAGACGTCGTGTTCGGTCTTGAAGCGGTCGTAGAAGCGCTTGGTGATCTTATCGACGTCAAAGGTGGCTCGGACGCGGCCTGTCACATCTATGTGAGTTAGTGCTTCCTCTTCCTCGAGGCTGAAGGCGATACCTTCGAGCCGTTGAATCAGCGGATCGCCCGATTGGCCGACATGATAGGTTCGTTCGCGGCAAGCGGTGGGCCTGTCTATCTCGCGCCTGACCCACTGCCACACTTGAGCAGTTCTGTCGCGATCGATGTAGATGATGATGTGTTGGTGAACCGACTTGGCGACCTGGGTTTCGATCTTCCTTCTGGTCGAGTAGTCGGGGATCGAGCCGTCGGCTAAAGGATCGCACAGAAACACAACCAAGCCGCGTTTTTCGGCGACGGCGCGAAGGTCGAAGGTGTGTTCGCCGAGTGTGACTTGAAATGACGCGCCATGCCTGTCCCAGCCAAGTTCTTCGATGAAAAGAGTCTTGAACTCGAATCGTTGGAGCAGGTCGCGAGTTTTTGGGATGTTCAGCTTTGCCATTGCTCTAGTTCTAGTCCAGCTTTTGGGACAGAATCCCAGGACTCTGCGGAGAAATGCGGAACGCTAAGAGTCCGGGCGCAAAAGACGGATGAAACCTTCCTGCTCGAAGTGTCTGTCAGTGGTGAGAGCCTCGCGAAACTTTCGCTCGCGCATAATGACAAAGCTAACGGCGTCGCACAGTGAATAGGTTTTATCGAGCCGCGCTTCGAGCAGTTCCATCGCTTGTTGATGAAGTGTCTGGCCAGCCCAGACGACTTCGACTCGCGGGACGAGGACAAGGTCACGGGCAAACCCTAGAACATTCTCTCTCTGAAGCCCTCGCGCCTGACCAAGCGCCACAAACTCAGCCAGGACGTAACTGTGGGTCAAACACTGTCCGGCTTCGACGTAGAGTGTGTTTGCTTCCGCGTGTCGTGGCTCGTCTTTGTGCAGCAGGCAAAGCAAGCCAGATGTATCAAGAAACATCAGTCTCCGTTCTCATGCGTACTGGCGTATTCACGAGCCAGATCCGCGTCAATGCTTTCGTTGTCACTGCCAGTCGGGTGTCCGAGGCTCACCGAGCCAATCCAGCGAGCGAAGCGCTTCTCTGCCTTCGCGACTGAAGCAGCATCACCCTCCCTCGGCTGCGGAACCGACTTGGCCAGGCTTTCAGCGGCGAACTCTTCGAGTGTTTGGCCGCGAGTGCGGGCCACTTCGCTGAGAGTGCTGGCCACTTCATCCGGCAGAGTGATTGTGATTCTCTGAGACATAGCCTTCTTCCTCATCTATTGTTCTGACTTTCAATCCCCTCAAGCAAATGATTGAGGCTCTGTGTGGGCCGGCAAATCATCCTCGGCGGACGCCGCGGCAAATGCGATCACCGCACGTACGTCGTCTTTGGCCAGTGAAGGAAAATCAGCGAGGATGTCGTCGATGCTGTCTCCTTCGGCGAGGCTCGCCAAAATCGTGCGGATCGCCACTCGAGTCCCGGTCACAACCGGCTCACCACCGCAGACTGCTGGATCCCGCGTTATTCGCTCAGTGTGTTCAATCATCGTACTTTTCCTTCACGCCCGTAAGCATGCTGATGGCTGGCTCCGAATCAGGTTATCACTGCCCGGCTAATCCCATCGAGCAGATTATCTGCGGCTCGCCGTTCTGCTCTTGTTCATGAATATTGCACAGCTTGTCTTCTTCGCGGAGCGCGATCACGAGTTGAGCGAGCTGCTCGTCGCTGACGCCGATGCGAAGCTGCCGGTTCAGCGAATCCGTCGTCGACTGCAACAGCGGATAGCGGTAAATGTCGTCGATCGCCTTTATCAGCTCCTGAGACTCGAACAGGGTTCCCTTGATCTCTTCGGCGTAGCGCTTCAGCCGCGTGTACGTTCGGAACCGCGCGCCCGAAGGGCGACCTAGCTGGCCGCCAATTGATTTCTCTTCCTTGAGAACGAACTCGACTGCGCTACGTACGAGCGAGTGGTGATCGGCGCGCCGCGGAAGCGCTTTAGTGTCGGGAAGGCATTCAGCGGCTCTCAGTATCTGGAACTGCGATTCGGTGATGCTTTGACCCTGCTCGTTCATCCATACGAGCGCGTCGTTGTCGTTCGCCGTGCGCATGTAAACGAGTAGTCCGGGGAGCGCGGACGTCTCGCCCGCAGTGTTCGCGCCCAGAAGCGCGGGGCTCGCGCTGACGGCGAGGGCTTTCGTCGAGTAAACGACATCGGGCAGCGACTCGATGGTTTTTCGCAACGACGGGTCGTCGCTTATCGCGTTTGTCCAAATCTGATAGGCGTAAGAGGCGAGGTCGACTTCGGTGTCGGCTTCGCCATCCATAATGCCGGCCTTCTCGGTGAAGAGGTTGCGAATCGCCTGGTCGTTGCGATCATCTTCGAAGAACGCTTCGTCCGTCCCGACAACCTCGGCGTTTTCAGCCAGTCGCTGCCGGACTCGCGCGCGCAGGCGAATGATCCGATCGACTCCTTCGGCCGGGAGGAACGAATAGCAGAAAATATGCTCCGATTTCTGGCCTATGCGATCGACGCGGCCCGCTCGCTGGACCAAACGAATGATAGCCCAGGGCAGGTCATAGTTGACGATGATGAAACCATCCTGGAGGTTTTGGCCCTCGCTCAGGATGTCGGTTGCGACGAGTACGCGGAGTTCTTCGTCCTGACTTATCTGATTTCGCTTATTGTTGCTGACCGGGCTGAAGCGCCACGCCGCCATTGTCGGATCGGCCGAACCGCCCGTTACTCCTTCGATCCTTGCCACGCCTTTCGACTTGAGTTGTGATTCGAGGTAACGAACTGTGTCGGCAAACTGCGAGAAGACGATCACTTTTTCGCCTGGATGCTGCCTGGCGACGAGTTGGTGCAGCTTGCCGAGCTTTGCGTCGCGGCCAGGGTCCCACGCTCCGGCCTTGTTCAAAACCTGCATCAGCGCAGCGGCGTCCCTGCGCAGTTCATCCGCGAGTGAATCAACGAAGAGGTCCGAACGGAGCCACTTGAAGCGGTTCTTCAGATCGGTGGCATAAAGTTCGTAGAGGGCCGCCGCTCGGCTCTTGAAGCCAGCCTCCGAACGGGGTAAATCTCCCTCCAATTCCCGGTCGTTGTCGTCGTTGTTTTCCTCTTCACTGAACCCGGTCGGCCGAAGCAAGTCGTCGGCGTCTTCATCGGTCGTGCGCGTATCGAGCGCCGCGAAGTCCTGAGTGCCGATCGGTAGTGGCTTCCCATTCTCAATCGCACACAGGAAGACGAAGTTGCGAACGATGTGACGCTCAACCGACTGCAGAAACGCCTGCCCGCTGCTTTCGAGGCGCTTGAACAGATTCGTGCGACAGAACCCCATCAACCGGCGTCCGGCACGTGAGAGGTTTCGAATAACCTCGGCCTCGGAAGCTGTCGGCAGTGGCCGAGGGTCAGCCGCAATCTTGTTTCCGAGCCCGTATCTTGGCAGCTTCAAATCGTTGATAGTGTCGACTACATCGTCTGCGTACAGGCGCGCGTACTGGTCCTGGGGGTCAGCGTCGTCGATCTTGAATTTGACGGTCTTCGGAACTCGCGAGGGGAAATACGATCGCGTGCCGTCTTCAAACGTCAGGTACTTCCGTCCATTATCCGCATCGGTCTCGGCATAATTCTCCTGAATGAACGTGCGCGTTCGTCGAACCATGTAGAGCCGCATAAGCTCGCGCCAGTCATCGGCATACAGGCTCTTCTCAAACGCGGCAAGCGAATCAAGAGCGCACTGGTGCTGTGCGACAAACTCATCGATTCCTTTTCGTCGCAGCTCTAATTCAGGTCGAATACCTAAATGTTTGTCTTCGGGAACGAATAGTCGCAACTGGTTGGACAGGTCGAGGTAGGTCTTGTTGTACGGCGTGGCTGAAAGCAGTATGCACTTGCTCTCGTTCTTGTGAATGTACTCCTGCAAGGCCCTGTAGACCTTGCCTTCGCGGTTTCGCAGATTGTGACTCTCGTCGATAAGAACGAGGCGATACCGGCGCAGGTCCTGCAGCGTCTTTCTCGCTCGACTGATTGGCAGGACTCGGGCACGCATTCGGTATTGTTCGCGATAGTCGTCCCACATCTTGACCAGATTCTTCGGACAGATGATGAGTGTTTCCAGGTCGTGATCATCTTCGAAGATGCGAGCCACAGCCGTCGCCATTAACGTCTTGCCGAGGCCGACCACGTCGCCTATGAGAACGCCGCCACGTTTGTTCAAATGGTGAGCGGCAATCTTGACGGCAGCTTTCTGGAACTCGAAGAGCCTGTTGCCAAAGTCGCGAGGGATCTTGAACTCAGCGAGTCCGGCGCGCGCCTCTTGAGATAGGTGGTAAGCCATCTTGACGTAGATGTGATAGGGCGGAATCAGCTCTTCTCTCGCCCAACTCTCCTCGATGATCTGTACCAGTTCGTCCGAAATATCGAGGCACCATTTGTCGTTCCAGCGGTCTTCAAACCATCGAGCGAGCTTGTCGCACGCATCGTGGTCTAACACGTCTACGTTCAACTCTCCTTGCTGCGACAGCCCAGCGAAAGTGAGGTTGCTGCTGCCCAAGTAGCCGACGGTCGGATTGATTGGATCGGGTCGGAACAACAGATAGAGCTTTGCGTGGAGCGGGTGCTTCAAAAAGAGTTTGACAATTACTTTCTTTGCCTTGATCTGCCTTGCAAGCTTACGGAGGCCCGCTTCGTCTTCATTGGTCGGGACTCCCCAGGTAAGTTGATCGCGAAACTCTTCCGCGAGTTTCTTCTTGAGACGCACCGCGGTCTGGTTGTCCATGCCGCCGTTCGTGACGAGACTCATTGCCGCACGCAGTTCTTCCTCGGGAGGCTTCTGCATCCCGACCAGCAGCCGGCAGCATCGGTCTTCGCCGCCTTCCCAGCGATCAACGTAGGAATCGATCTGCTTCCAACCGCGGAGGTTGAAGTAACCGACACAGAAGTCGGCGCGGTCCGACACTTCAATCGTCTCCCGGAGAGCAGGGAGCAACTGTTTCTCAATGTTGTCGAAGATGCGTGGCACTGCTTCGCGTGTCCGTCTTTCTGTTCGACTTCAGCCGGAAACCCACATTGACTGGGTGCGAGAGTACCATCGCGGTCAACGGACTTCAAGCATTAGAAACCTGGCGTTTCGGGTTGTTTCCTGCATCATCCGATTCTGGTCAGGAGAGGACGGCGAGTTGATTCTTGATTCGTTCTATCTTGCGGCGACCGGCAGCGTGTGATAACTACGTTCACGCTCAATGGACACCTCATCGCATCGCCCACGCCTTGTCCTTCTCGCCGTGCTTGCCCTCGCCATTGCACCCTACTTCATCGGACTGGGGGCGTCGTCCCTGTGGGACTCCAACGAAGCATTCTACGCCGAGTCCCCGCGCGAGATGATCGAATCAGGCGATTACATCAATCCCAGCTTTAACTACCAGCCCCGATTCAATAAACCGCCGCTCTCTTACTGGGTTGTCGCCGGCTTCTACAAACTGTTCGGCGTGTCCGAGTGGGCCGAAAGACTCTCGATCGCGCTGGGCGCCCTCATCCTCATCGCGCTCACCTTTGCGCTTGGGCGAGCCGTCTTCTCAGTCGAAGCGGGGCTGCTGGCTGCTATCGCGCTAGCTGCAAACCCGCGCGTTCTAATGTTCTCGCGCAGAATCTTCATCGACGTCTACCTCGCGATGTTCATGGGCCTGTCACTGCTGCTGTTCGTGCTCGCTGAGAGACAACCCCGCCGCCGACGGCTCTGGCTCGCGTTGATGTACGCTTCGGTCGGTCTGGGCGTGATGACCAAGGGACCGGTAGCGGCGGTCCTCGCGGGCGCAGCTTTTTTCGTCTACCTGTTGGCGACGAGGAGCGCGAGCAGGATTCGAGAGATGATGCTGCCCGTCGGTGTGCTGATCATCGCGATCATCGTGCTGCCGTGGTATGCGGCGGTCTACGGTCAACACGGATGGTCCTATATCGAGTCGTTCTTGGTTGGCGACAATCTCTCCCGCTACACGCAACCGGTTTGGGGACCGCGACGCAGCGTACTGTTTTATCTTCCGGTCCTCGCGGGCGATTTGTTCCCCTGGTCCGTCTTTCTCTTCGCCGCGTGTTTGAGCGCGCTGCGCGGCTTTATCGCGCGCCGCAGGCTGCGCGCCAACGAAACGCCTCGCGCGGATGACCGAATGTCAATGGAAGGCAGCTATGACGAACGGGGAGCCATCCTGTGGGCGTGGGTTGCTGTGATAGTCGTTTTCTTCTCTTTTTCAAGCAACAAGGAAGACCTCTACATCTTGCCCGTTTATCCCGTCGCGTCCGCCCTTGTCGGGGGATTTGTCGGGCGGCTCGTTTCCGAGAGCACGGGCACTCGTCGGTGGTTTCTGTGGCCGGGGGGAATCACGGGCGCGGCGCTGGCTGTCCTTGGCGGGGGCGTGCTCTACGTGTTGAAGGAGGCGCCCTCGAGCTACAGCCTCGCGGGTACGACGGCTATCGGGATGACGGTCCTAGCTGGAGGACTCGTGGCGATGGTCGCGGTCGTGGCGAACCGGCGGCTTGCGGCCGTGCTCGTGATCGCGATGTCGGTAGCAGCCCTCAATTGGATTCTCGTGGGCCGGACGCTTCCGGATTTCGAGCGCTACAAACCGGTGCGCGAGTACTGCGAGATAATCAGAGAGCGGGCCGGCCCTGACGCGATGGTTGGTTACTACCGATTCGCGTCGCCCAGCATGGTGTTCTATCTTCGTCGGCCGGTCTTTGAGTACTACCGTGAGGAGGACCTGCTGGCGGCGATGGCGTCGGGCAGGGAGGTCTACTGTCTGATGACTGCGCGGGACTACGCGGAGCTTGCGCAACGGTTGCCGCGCGCGGCTCGTGTTCTTGCAACGCGTCCGGTCTTTCAAGTAAAGTTGGGGAGCATTCTTGATCGAGCTGAACTTCCTCAAGTAGTGCTGATATCCAACGGGAGTGGAGCAGCCGCCTCTCAATGAAGAAAACTGTCACAACAGCGCTGAAGATCGCGGTCAGCCTTGCTCTCTACGTTTACATCTTCAGCAAGATCCACATTGGTGACTTGTGGTCGATTCTGAAGACGGCCGATGCGTCTTACCTGCTGGCGGCAGTGGCCGTGTATGCTCTGATTCAGGCTTTGAGCGCTTACCGATGGTATTTGTTGCTCAGGCCGGTAGACCTCAACGCCGGTTACTCGAAGCTTCTCTCGTTCTATTTCCTGGGGATGTTTTTCAACTTCCTTTTGCCGACCGCCATCGGCGGCGACGTGTTTCGCGTTTATTTCCTGCACAAGGAGACGGGCAAGCTGAGCCCCTCGACGGCTTCGGTATTCGTTGATCGGGACCTTGGGATGGCGGCGTTGTTGCTGGTTGCGACCGTCGTAGCCGCTGTTGCGGGGACGAGGTTTAACGGTGTGCCGCTTGCGCCGATGTTTGGGCTGGTGGTGATCGCTTTCGTGGCTGCGAATCTGGCGATCTTCTACAGGCCGACTTACAACCTGTTACATAAGATGCTCGCGCTGTTCCGACTGAAGAAGGCCGATGAAAAGGTCGATAGGCTGTATCAATCGGTCAACTCCTATCGCGGCGAATGGGGCTTGATGTCGACGGCGATCGTGTTGTCTGTAGCGGTGCAAATCGGCTGCGTCGTGGTGAACGTGCTTGCGGCCGCATCGATCGGCGTGCGCACCGACAATGGATGGGTGGACTACCTCGTTTTCATCCCCGCCATCGGACTGATCAGCATGGTCCCGCTTTCACTGAACGGAATGGGATGGCGCGAAGTCTCGTACCTTGTCCTGTTCCACTCGGTTGGCGTAAGCGAGCAGGGGGCGGCGGCGCTGGCGTTTTTGTGGCTAGGCGTGCTCGTAGCGACGAGCCTGCCCGGGGGGATAATCCTGATCCTTCGAGGCCGTCGCGGCGAGCGAACTTTGCCTCCGCGCGACGAAATCCTGGCGGGTGATGACGCCGGTCAAGGTCGGGCGGAACAACTGCTCGACTTAGCCGGCCAGGCGAGCGGCGAGGAATCGGTTCCGAGCATTTGACGAGGTTGTCCGAGAATAGTGCAACGAATGCGAAGGCGGAGCGTTTCCATAACGGTGAAATACACGGAAAATCTTATGCTCTCGACCCGCACTTTGAGATTGACTCTTGTGGTTGCGTTGACGCTTCCAGCGGCAGCGCCCCTACTTGCCATGGCACAGTCCGGGAAGAGCAAGCCACCTCCAAAACAGCGCTCAGTCGAAGAGGACATGGTCCTCGACCGGCGACTGATGAAGCCGCCTTCAGGCGCCGGATTCTACATCGCTCCGATGCACGACCTCCCGGGTCAGTTCAGTTTGGTATTGGCTGACGCGGACAATCGCACCGTAGCGGACGCGTTTCGTGCGGACCAGATCATCATCTTCGAAGCGATCCTGTCGGAGGCTAAGCGCTTCGCGCAGACCGACGAAGCAGTCGGGAAGAGGAAGCCAATCACGACGCGGTTTTACGACAAGAGGGAACCCGCTTTCATGGTAGATGTCGCGAAGCTCGGCAGTCGCAGCCAGTTCTTCGTGACCGTGACGTGCCTGACCGGCCAGCTCACGATGGATGCGGGATCACTCAGGCGTGGTGACGAGAAGGCCTCGCCGCTCTTCTACGACATTCTGAAGCGGGTTCAGGAGGCAAGAGCCGCAACTCAACCGCCGGGGTGATTCGTCTCGGGACCGAAGCCAACCGATCTTCCAGGTTAAATGCAGAAAGGGAGCTTGCAGCTCCCTTTCTGTCACAACCGCCTTGCTCTGCCACCGCCAAGATTTAAAATGTTTTAGTCAATCGAGCGAGCGAGCTGTGGACGCTTGTGATTGTTCGAAGAAATATCCGAACTCACCTTGGGACTTGTACAACCGTTGTGCCACAACGCGGGGCGGACTCGCCGAGCCGCAAAGAGAGGTCTAAAGCTCTCCGTTTATTGAGACTGACGCAAAACAGCCGCGAGCCGTATAGAGTTTTCGGTGCGCAGTCCCCTAGGCCGTCAAACGCATTACGATCACAGACATGAGACATCTTTGCCATCGTCGGGTCGGCCTTCGCCAAGGCCACGTTGGAAGTTCGTGTCGGGAACCCAGAAGCTGTAACGGCGGTCGCCAGCGTCCCGCTCGACCAATCTCAGTCCAAGGATTGGCAGATTGTCCGACTCGTGTCCCAGATAGGTAAAGTGCGGGAGGTCGTTGGCAACGGTGCGGAACCAGCCGAGCTCGTTGAGAACGCGTTCCACGGTTGGGTCATCGTGCTCGGCGACATCGAAGGCGAGCAGCGACAGGTGCTGCGACGCTCCAGGGGCCGCAACTGAATAGAGTATGGATCGATCAAAGAAGGTGCCGAAGTAGAGTTGCTCGCCGTCTTCGATCGACAAAACGGTTGCGACTTGATCCAGCCGAGAAAGCCGACGAATCGCCTCCGCGCGGTCCTCCGATAGTCGTCCGACACGGCGCCAGTGTTCGAGGCCGCGCGTCACGTTTCGATTCCAAAGCCTCACAGTGTCATCGTAGTCTCGTCTCGCCGCATCGGCTGCGCGTGGTGTGAGGCTTGCACCTCTTGCAGCCCCCTCCGCCGTGGCAGCCAGGAGCGCGTCCATCGCCGGCTCTTGCAGTTCGAGGTCCCACGCGCCGAGCCTTGCCCGGCGGATGCAGAGTTGGGATTGGTACGCGCGAACCGCATCGGCGTCAGGGAAAACGATCGCCGGAGGCGGCGTCGCCGTGGTCGCGAAGATGGCGCCGTACTCAGCGAACAGACGCGCTTCAACGGGCGATGAGATCGAGGATGCGATGTCGGATAGTGACCCGGGCATTATGAAGCGAGCAAGGTTTGAGTATCCGTCCGTGTTCGATGTCAGTCGCCGGCTGAGGCGAGCGCGGGCGCCGGTTCTTCGATCCGGTCGGACGGCTCGCGCTCGACGCGACGATCAAAGCCAACCAGTACCGTCGAGCAGAGATAGGCGAGCGCGCCGACGACGAGCGCCGCGCCGAATCCCCAGTGCATCGCGATAATGACCGCGGCGACTGATCCCATCACCGACGCCGAGCCGTTTATTCCCCACGCCCAGGGAACAAGCTCCGGCGCGCGCAGGCTGAGCATTCTGATCCCGAGCGGCATCGGCATTCCCAGCAGCAACGCCAACGGCAGCAGAAGCACGACTGAAACGAATACGCGCCAGACGAGGGCATGCCCCCCAAAGCCATCATAGACGGCCGGCAGCAACGCAACGTACGCGAGAGTGATCCCGGCTATTGCCATGAGGACCTTTGCCGCCGTCTTCTCGAGACGCGTGTCGGCCACCTTTGACGACAGCAAGCTGCCAACGCCGCTGAATAGCAAGAGTGAAAACAGGACCACGGCGAGCGCGTAGACCGGGCGGCCGAGAAAGAGTATGAACCGTTGAATCATGGCCATTTCGATGACGATGAAGCCGACTCCGAGTCCGCCAAAGTAGATCAGCCGTCCCACCGTCGTTCGCGACGAGATGTAGAGCGACCGCCTCCGGGCAATCGCAAGCGGGCCGAGAATGAAAACCAGGACGAGGATGGCGGTGATGATCATGAGGCTGAACAGAACGAAGACGCCCATGTTGGTCTTCTGGGATTCGTTGGTCAGGCGAAACGCCTTGGGTATGTCTTCGACCGCGAGGTGATAGAAGAAGAAGGGGCTGTCGTCAAAGGTCGGCCGGACGTTAATCGGATAGCGAGCATAGAACGCCTCGCGGTTCCCGGTGGTCGCCAGTTCGGTGAAGACATTGGCCGGCCGGGTGAGAGGAGTGTACAGGACCTCGCAGCCGGTTTCGGCGGCATGCGCTTCCAGTTTGCGAATCTCGTCGTCGGTGAACTCGCTCTTCTTGAACAAGAAGCTGGTCTCGATCCGCTCGCCGCGGCCCTGTCCCTTGAAGACGCAAAGGTGGCGTTCGGGCCTTGGTACTCGCTCTCGGTCCATCAGCTCCCGCGCGAGGCTCACCAGCCTGAGTTCTTGCTGCGGCGGGTCGAGCAGCCACCGCGTCATGGTCAGGATGCCGTCGTCGGTCAAATGATCGGAATACTGCTTGAACGCCTCGACGGTATAGAGGTTGTTTTCGGTGAGCGCGAATGCGCCGGCGGCATTCGCCGCCCACGTGTCGATGAGGGACGCCTGAATGATGTCGAACCGTTCGCTGCTTCCGCGCACGAAGCTCCGGCCTTCGTCCACGATGGCCTTCACTTCCGGGCGCGCGTAGAGATTGCCGGAAAAGCTGCGATAGGGCTCGGCCAGCATCACGTCGTTGACGATTATGGGATTGACTTCGACGGCGGTGATGTTGCGGCTGCCCGATTCAAGGGCGGTGACCACCTCACGGCCGCCGCCGGGACCGATGACCAGCACCGACGGCTCGCTCTTGATCTGATAGGCGAGGGCCGAGACCTTCTCCTCGACATACTCCATCGCGTCGGGGTTGTTGCTGTAGCGCAGTATCGAACTCGCCGCGTCTGAGTCAATCGTTATCCATAGAGGCTTGAGGTCGTTCGGGTCGCCCGACACCGTCACGCGAGAGAATGAATTCCACTTCGTGAACAGTGTAGGCTTCTCGCGAGTGCCCTTGACCCACACTATCGTGAGCAGATCGAAGCGCTGGTTTGTCGCCGCGAGCGCGGAGATGGCGATGACGACCCCGACCGCACATGAAGTCAGCCGCCGGCTCACTCCGCGCGAAAAGGCGACGGCGCTCGCGGCGGCTAGCGCAGCTACGAGTAACATGGCGGTCGGGCCGCCGAGCAGCCCCAAGGCCGGAATCACCAAAAGGCACCCGCAGCTTGCACCAACCAGATCGAAGAAGTAGAGCTTCCCTGATCGGGAAGCCAGGTGTTTCATTGCCAGCGATAGACAGATGCCGCCGAAGAAAAAGGGCGCGGCGCATACGAGGTAGAGACCGGCGAGCGTCAGGTAGGTGCGCGGGGACGGCAGAAGTCCGACTCCGACGTTCAGCAGGGCCACAAGCCCGCCGACTATCGACACGCCCATGGCCATCGAACTGATGGCCATGTGTCTCTGCGCGCGTTCTTCTGTGAAGCGGTCGGCGCGAAGGTAGACGAACACGCCGCTGGCGCCCGAGCCGAACAGCGCGAGGGATATCGCCATAAAGGCGAAGTGATAATACATCGTTACCGAGAATATTCGAGTAAGAACGAGCTCGAGCATCAACACGGAAAGGCTGACCAGGAAGACACCGAAATATACTCGCGCCCTGCTAACCGAGTGTTCAGATCCCACTACTTGCTTCTACCTCCCGCTGCCTACGCAGAACTCTCAAGTCGATGTGTTGGGGTCTTAGCTGGCGGATAGCCTAGCATCGGTACCGGCGCGTTTTCAACTTCACCGCGTTGCACATTCACAGCGTTGCACCGCCGCACCATTGTTCACCGCCGCGTTCGCGTGTATATTCTGATCGAAGCATCCGCCCCGCGGACTACGTTCCGACGACCTCACTTGATTTCCTCACGAACCGGTAACAGTTTTCAGTTGCGAGGACGAAATGACAACATCGGTCTTGATTGTTGAGGATGACTTCGACACATTGCACCCGCTGGCCGAGCTGTTACGGCTCAAGGGCTTTGGAGTCATCACAGCGTCGGATGCCGAGCATGCGTTGAAGCTGGCCGTCGGCGCGCAGCCGGACCTCATCATTACCGACATCGCATTGCCGGGAAAGAGCGGACTGCATTTCATTGGTAACGTCCGAAAGGACGAGGTGATCAAGTCTACGCCGGTACTGGTCATCAGCGGATGCGGACCGATGATACTCGTCGAAGCCGAAGCTGCGGGAGCCGATCGCTGCCTGGAGAAACCCATTCATATCCACGAATTCTGGACCGCTGTAGACCAGTTGTTAGGTCGCCCCGCCGGGCCGCTCCCCCCGCCCGACAGGGAGTCGAGCGACGACGAGGGGCGTGCAATCATCAGCGAAGTCGATCGTCTGGTTGATGAGCTTAGAAGCTGCGATACACAGGGCGCGAGGGATTCCTTGATTAGGTCACTGAAGGAGAACCTTTTGCGGCTGAATGCAAAGGAGCACTCGTCTCGCGGTTGAGACAATGGGGACGCGACCTAGTGGGCGACGAAGACCGGCCGACTGGCGCCGAATCGGACGGCAACGCCGACCTTGCTCGGCGCATTCTCGACGCGGACTACTTCGGCTGGATACCTCATCCAGTTTTCCTTCTTGAAGGGCACCTTAATGCGGACCTCGAGTTCTGCCCCCACGCCTACCGGTTTCGTGAGGTACACGAATGCGCCGGTCGAGCTGAGATTCTCGAGGTGGGATGGTTCGTCGTAGGCGGCTCCTGCGCTGTCGATGCCCCGCACGGTCACCGTCCACCCAACCCTGAATCTTCGCGCTAACCTTCGCTCGGGCAACTCGCCCTCCATCTAACCGGTTTGGTATTTTGGCCGCAAACGGCCTTTTTGCTGGATCGTCCCCGGTTCCCTTACAGTGCAAATAAATTCGCAATCCGTACAAAGTTCCTTGATGCTTGAATAAACTGTGTGCTAATAATAGTCCCCTGCCGGCGGGTGACGGTCTCGCCCCTCGAAAGGGGCGGCTGTTAGCGGCTGTTTGGGCCCCCAAACCGGCTTAACGGAATAGAGAGGAGAGGCGCTATGGCAACGAAAGCCCTCACGTCGGTTGCCCAGCGCGCGAGTCTGAGGCTGTTGCCGACAAGGCCGGCCTCGGTACAAGAGCGGAACTGGCGGGAACTGTTACTTGAAGACGATTCAGATGCAATCTGGAGCAAGATTTCCAATCTGGTCAAAGCGCAAGCCCCTGGAGGTGAACGGGACTTCAACCTGATGACTCAGGACATCTTCCTCTTTTTGCTCGCGACCCAGCGATTCAACGTTTACCTCGATCGGCAGTACTCGGAGCAGGAGATCACGCTGGACATTCTGTCGCTCCTTCCCTGCTGACCCTGGCCCTACGCTGGCCGAGGGGTTGCGATCGCCTTAAAAACGAACATTTCAAGCCGATTGTCGGCCGAGTTGCTCTAGCCGAGGGGCCGCAATGGTCGGCGTGCTGCGTGGATGCGACCGACCTCGGCAGCTAGAGCGTCAAGGTCCCGCTCCAGGTACAGAGGCACTGCCGGAAGCGCTTTCCCCCGCCTCAGCAGCCGTTCACCGAGTTCGGTTCTGACGTCGCCGTCGCCCCCTGGCGAGTACAATGCGTCGATTCTCTCCAGAACCCGCGAAGCCGAAGGTTTTATTTCGCCAACCGCCTTCCCGACTACCATGATCGAGTAGTCAGCTTGGACGTGGTTCAGCACGCTGGTTCCCTCGACGAATACGCCGTCGGATTGCACCCTCTCGAGGGCCGTTTCCACGCCGGCCGCCACCTGCTCGCTCGTGCAGATCACCCAATGGACATTGCCGGCGCCCGAGTCCCAGTATCGCCCGGTGTCCTTACCGCGAGCGTAGGTTTCATCGCGGCTGCTTAACACCGTGGGTCTTTCGCCAAGCATCGGGCTGACGCAGCACGCTTTCGGGTCCTTTCCGCACGACCGGTAGTGGCCGCGAGATACCTTGATAGCTTCCCAGCCGGAAAAACGCCGGAGCAACTCGCAAACCAGCGTCGTCTTGCCCGTCCCCGATGACAGGCCTGCAACAGCAACAAGAGTGGTTCGCGAAGCGATGATGCCCGCATTGTAGTCGCATGCTCACGGGGGGTAAAGACCGCGGGCAAGCAGGCAAGGTGGAACCGCATTCCGATATAGACCATCTCGTCATCCATCATCCATCCATCGCGCTTGAACGCCAGGGGAACCAGCTTGTATGATTGCGCGCTCAGATGCCAGTGGAAGATTCCTACCGATCCAAGCGAACGCTAACAACCGAGGAGGAAAAGTGGTGAGAATCAGGACTGCTGTTTTTGCGATCATTGTGATGTCGGCGGCCGTGGGCGCGAGCCTTGCGGCGGAACCAAAACTCGACGGCGCGTACAAGTTCGTCGGCCTTACATTTCCGGGTGGCGGACAAACTGAAGCCGACGCCAAGGGAATGCTCGTCGTCCACGGAAAGCACCTGGCTTTCGTGCGCGCCGGCGTTGGCCGCGAAGGGTGGAGCCAGCAAGACGCTGAGGCGGATCGTACGAAGAAGATAATCGCCGCGTATCAGGGTCTTGCGGCAACGGCCGGCACCTTCGAGGTACAGGGCAACATCATTACGTTGACGCAAGTTGCTCAGGCCAGTCCGGCTTCGATGGGAACAACCGTGAAATGGGAGTTCAAGCTCGAAGGCAACAAGCTCTCGGTCAAACCGGTGGCCAATCCCGGAGTTGAGTTCACATTCGAGCGACTTCCGTGAATCTGAGCGGCGCGGCGACATTCGACAAATGAGAGTTTGTCGCTGAGCCGTCGTCGCCGAGGATTTCGGATGTATGCGACAAACTGAAACTTGCCCGGACGTTCCAAGGAGGACACAACGTTGAAACTTCGAGGTTTCGTAGCGACCTGCGTGATGCTCGCCTTTTTGCTCGCGCCGCTCGGCGCGCTCGCCCAGGCTGAGCGAACAACTTCCGAAAAGCCGCCGCAACAGGAAGAACCCAAGAATGAAGAGCCAAAAAAACCGGACCCGATGTCATCGGCGACTTTTTCCGGTCTGAGACTTCGGTCGATCGGACCCGCGTTCACCTCGGGGCGCGTCGTTGGTTTCGCCGTCGATCCCAACGATCGCAGCAGTTACTTTGTCGCGGCGGCTTCGGGCGGCGTTTGGAGGACCACCAACGCGGGCACTACGTGGACCCCGGTCTTCGATAGTGAAGGGTCATACTCGATTGGAGCCGTTGTCCTCGACCCGAAGAACCCGCTTGCGGTGTGGGTCGGCACAGGTGAGAACAACTCTCAGCGAAGCGTCTCGTACGGCGACGGAGTTTACCGCTCCGACGACGGCGGAAAGACATGGAAAAACGTCGGCCTCAAGTCTTCTGAACATATCGGCCGCATCGTCATCGACCCCCGCAGTTCAGAGACGGTTTATGTCGCCGCGCAAGGGCCGCTCTGGGGTCCCGGCGGTGACCGAGGACTGTTCAAGACCACCGATGGCGGGAAGACGTGGAAGAACGTGCTGTCGATCAGCGAGAACACGGGTGTCACCGACGTCGTCATCGATCCTCAGAATCCGGACACGTTGTTGGCGGCCTCGTATCAGCGGCGGCGGCACGTTTGGACGCTCATCAATGGCGGCCCGGAGAGCGCGCTATACAAGTCGACGGACGCCGGCGCGACGTGGGCGAAACTGAGGGCGGGTCTGCCCACGGTCGAACTGGGAAGAATCGGGCTGGCGGCCTCGCCTGCCGATCCCAACGTCGTGTACGCGACAATCGAAGCCGCCGACCGAAAGGGCGGGATCTTCCGCTCGACCGACCGCGGCGCGAGTTGGGAGCGGCGCAACGAATTCGACACGACCGCGATGTACTACGCTCAGATCGTTGCCGACCCGAAGGATGTTGATCGCATCTACGTGATGAACGTCTTCAACATGGTGTCCGACGACGGCGGAAGAACGCTTCGGCGGCTGGGAGAGCGGTCCAAACACGTAGACAACCACGCGTTATGGGTCGACCCGAAGAACACGAATTACTACCTGTCGGGATGTGACGGCGGAGTCTACGAGAGCTTTGATCGAGGCGCCACGTGGTCGTTCAAGAGCAATCTTCCCATCACTCAGTTCTACGACGTCACCGTCGACAACGCATCGCCGTTCTACAACGTATACGGCGGCACTCAGGACAATTACAGCATGGGCGGGCCGGCGCGGACGCGGTCCGCTTCGGGCATCACGAACTCCGATTGGTTTGTGACCCAGGGCGGCGACGGCTTTCGCTCGCAGGTAGACCCCGAGGACCCAAATATCATTTATGCCGAATCCCAATACGGCGGCCTCGTCCGCTTTGATCGCCGAAGCGGCGAGCGAATGGGCATTCAACCTGAGGTCGGAAGCGGCGAAGAGCCACTCCGGTGGAATTGGGACTCGCCTTTCATCATCAGCCCGCATGCGCACACGCGCCTCTACTTCGCCGCCAACAAGCTGTTTCGTTCCGACGACCGGGGAGACAGTTGGCGCGCGGTCAGCGGCGAGCTATCGCGCGCCATCGACCGCGACAAGCTGCCGGTGATGGGAAAAGTTTGGGGCGTCGATGCGGTTGCCAGACATGCTTCGACCTCGTTCTACGGCAATGTTACGGCGCTGGCGGAGTCGCCGAAAAAAGAGGGCGTGCTCTACGTCGGCAGCGACGATGGCTTGATCCAGGTGACCGAAGACGGCGGCAAGAACTGGCGCAAGATCGACAAGTTCCCGAGCGTTCCCGACGCGACGTACGTCAGCCGGATCGCCGCCTCGAACCACGACGCCGGCACCGTGTATGCAGCTTTCGATAACCACAAGAACGCGGACTTTTCGCCCTACTTGTTGAAGAGTACCGATGCCGGCCGGACGTGGAATTCGATCAAAGGCAACCTGCCCGCGAACGGTCCTGTGCTCGCGGTCGCCGAAGACCATGTCGATTCGAATCTCTTGTTCGCCGGGACCGAGTTCGGCTTGTTCCTTTCGATGGATGGCGGGCAGAAGTGGGTCCAGCTCAAGGGCGGCCTGCCGACGATCGCCGTCCGGGATATCGCCATCCAGAAGCGCGAAAACGATCTGGTCATCGCGACGTTCGGCCGCGGAATATACGTACTGGACAACTACACGCCGCTTCGCGGCCTGCGGCCCGAAGCCCTCGCGTCTGACAGTCTGCTCTTTCCCGCAAAAGACGCGCTGATGTACATCCAGTCGCAGCCGTTGGGCGGGCGCGGCAAGAGTTTTCAGGGCGAGTCGTTCTACACTGCGGAGAATGCGCCCTATGGCGCGACCTTCACGTACTATCTGAAGGATGCGCTCAAGACGAAAAAGCAACTGCGACAAGAAGCTGAGAAAGAGGCCGAAAGAAAGAAGACCGCTCCGCCAGTGCCGGGGCGGGACCAGCTTCGCGAGGAAGAAGAGGAGGAACCGCCCCTGGTGCTCGTCACTGTTCTGGACGCCGCGGGCAGGGTCGTCCGCAGATTGACGGGTCCCTTGACCTCCGGTGTTCATCGAATCAACTGGGACCTGCGCGAGCCGGCGCCATCGCTTCCCCCACCTCGCCCGCCGGAGGCTGACGACGAGCCCTTCGCCGAACCTCCGGGCGGCCCGCTGGTCATGCCGGGCCGATATAGAGTAACACTGGCCAAGAGGGTCGGCGGCGTGGTGAGCCAGCTCTCAGGTCCGCAGGACTTCGCGGTCGTTGTGGATGGCGCGGCGTCCTTGCCCGCCGCGGACCGTGCCGCTTTGGTGGAGTTTCAACAGAAGGTTGCTCGGCTTCAGCGCGCGGTGTCGGGCGCTGTTGAAAGCGCGAACGGTTTGAGAACGCGGATAGGGTTGATCAAGCGAGCGCTTCAGGAAACTCCCGCCGCGGAAGCCAGGCTGGCTCAAGATGCGGCTTCCATCGAGAAGCGCACAAACGAAATCCTCCGGGCGTTGCGCGGTGACAATACCGCACGGGCTCGAAACGAGAACACACCTCCCTCGATAAACGGGCGGGTTTTTGGAATCGTCGGCGCGCAACGGATGTCGACCTCGCGGCCGACCCAGACTCAAATCGACCAGTATCGACACGCGGGCCAGGAATTCGAGCAGGTGCTGGCGAGGCTGCGTTCCGTGATCGAAGTGGACCTGATGAAGCTGGAAAAGGCGATGGAAGCCGCCGGCGCTCCCTGGACCCCAGGGCGCATCCCGGAGTGGAAGGACCGGTGAGTGTCTATCCCCGATAATCGGACCAATGCGGGCCAACCGGCAACGGCTGGCCCGTTTTTGTTGTCATTATTCTGCTGACGTGGTCTCGACTCTGATCCACGATCTTCCGACCTAGGGCTAGCGCTGTTTCTGATGGCTCAATAAGGCCCACACAACCGCCTTACCCACCCGTAGTATCCACCACCAAAGTTTTTTTCAGTTTTTTCTGTCGGTCTGCAAAAACTGCGAAGGTGATTCCGTCAATGAATGGTGAAGGGGATATGCAGAACTGATAGCACGAATCGTCGGGTAACGGGTAATGACGAGATTTGGACTAGTATTTGGCGGCGACCTTCCGCTCAAGCAACGATGCCGCCAGTATCGGCTGGTTCCTGCATTGGCCAGCCATTGACATCCTGGGCGCGGTGACTATCCCCTCCCCGTGCTCAGGAGAATGAGCCTCAACCCTGCCTGTAATCCGGTTGTCGCCCGATAACCGGGGAGGCTCAACCTGGGGCACGAGAAGCAGTCCCGCTTGTCGTGCCCTTCCCCATTTCAGGGCAAGTAACTCGTTGCTTCATCCGAACCAATCCAAACCGGTGGTCCGTCCCGTACTGTCCGGGCACGGCGAAGTGCGGAGTCGGACGTGCCCTTGATCTTCGGGAAATGGGATTCGGAACTCGCACTGTTTTCGCCCTGTGTGATGTTAACTCGAAACACCTTAAAGGAGACAAGACATTGAATAAGAGAATCTCGCTTTACGTTTCAATCGCGGCACTCTTCCTTTCCATGCTTGGGCCGTCAGTGTCGGCTCAGATGAAGGGGGACTCGCTTTACAAACGGCTCGGCGGCTACGATGCGCTCGCGGCGGTCACCGACGAATTCATCACCCGGCTGGCGACTGACAAAGACCTCGGCCGCTTCTTCATCGGCGCGAGTGATAATTCCAAGATGAGAATCCGTCAACTCGTCGTCGATCAGTTGTGCGCGGCTACGGGCGGTCCTTGCGTGTACATCGGTCGCGACATGAAGACGGCCCACAAAGGGCTCGGCATAACCGAGAAGGACTGGGACACCGCGGTGAAGCACCTCGGCGCGACGCTCGACCAGTTCAAGGTCCCGAAGAAGGAGCAGGACGAAGTGGTCGCCGCGCTGGCGGGTTTGAAGAAGGACATCGTCGAGAAGTAGAACAACCAACCGCCGATTAACATAGGCTGCTGAGATTGAGGGCTATCGCGATAGCCCTCTTTTATTTGGGATCGGACCCCTGCCGGCATCCCGCCCTTCACATCCGACGCGAAAGCCCTCGGAGTTCCAGGAACATTCACCGGCCATCTGCGTTGCGGAGCAGAGGAGGTGACACATGAAACTTGCAACGGCAGTAGTTTTGGGAACGGTACTCGCGTTTTCCGGCTGTAATGAGACTAGAAGCAAGAGCTCCGCCGGACCTGCCGGGGGCAACAACGAGACGTCGTCAGCCCGCCCCGCCTCAGAGAACGTCGAGCTTGACGCGACGTTGCGTAGAGAGGTTGGTGCTGAAGGTGCCTTGTCGGCGGCGGTGACGACAACGGTCGGCGGGAGGGCGGTGCAATCTGACCTCCAGGCCGATCTCGGAACCATTCAGGCCGCAACTCACGCTGATGACCGGAAGATCATTCGCAACGCCGAGTTGAGCCTCGAGATCGACTCGGCCGCGGAGGGACAACGCAAGATCACGTCAATCGCGGAGATCCTTGGCGGCTTCATCGTTTCCTCTGATTCCCGACAGGGCGCAGGCGCCGGCCAATCGAAACCCAATCAGGTCGTGACCCTCGTCGCTCGCGTCCCGGCCGCCCAGTTCAACCGCGCCCTCGAAGGAATCCGCAACGTCGGTCAGCGCGTGGTTCAAGAGAAGGTCACCGGTCAGGACGTCACCGAGGAATTCATCGACCTCGAAGCCCGCATCCGCACCAAGAAAGCACTCGAGGCTCAGTTCCTCGAAATCATGAAGCAGGCGCGGAAGGTCTCCGACGCGCTCGAGGTGCAAAACGAGATTGCCAACGTCCGCACTGAAATCGAGCGACTCGAAGGGCGCCGCCGGTTCCTTCAGAATCAATCGAGCTACTCGACGATCACAGTTACTCTGCAGCCAGCGGCGCCGCTAGTCACCGCGACCACCGCAGGTTTTGGCCACGACATCAAGCAAGCTTTTGGCGACGGCGTCGACGTTGCGGCTTCGATTGTCACCGGACTCATTCGCTTGATCATCGTGTTGGTTCCGGTCGCTGTGTTGATCCTGCTGCCGATGGGACTCGTGATCCGGTTCTTCGTGCGACGTTACCGTGCCGCAGGCAAGGTTGAACTTGTTCCCGAGCCGCGCTAAAAGGCTCTCGGAATCACGCGTCTTCGTAGTAACGAGTTCATTCGTTCTGTTTGTTGAGGAATACGCCTCTCGCCAACGTGGGAACGAATGAATCCGTTACTACGAAGGATCCTTCCAACAAGCTTCTAGGCCACCCGGACCTCAAGAGCAGACCGTTCGCACCGGCGCGCGAGCGACGAGGGCCCGCTCAAGCGCGCTCAGTCGGCGTTCGATGGTTCCTCAGCCGTGATACTTGTTTGTGATCGGCATGCGGCGGTCGCGGCCGAATGCGCGCGGAGTGATCTTGATCCCGGGAGGCGACTGGCGGCGCTTGTACTCGGCGGCGTCGACTCGCGCGATGACCCATTGAACCGTTTCCGCCGGGTAACCCATCGCGACGATCGACTCCGCGCTGAGGTCCTTCTCAACATAGGCTTCCAGTATCGCGTCCAGCACGGCGTAGGGCGGCAGCGTGTCTTGATCGGTCTGGTTGGCGCGCAGCTCCGCTGAGGGCGGGCGCTTGATGACGTACTCCGGTATCACGGGGCGCGGCGGTCGGGCGTTGACGTAATCGGCAAGCTTGTAGACGAGCATCTTCGGCACGTCCTTCAACAATGCGAATCCGCCGGCCGTATCGCCGTACAGCGTCGAGTATCCAACACTCATCTCGCTCTTATTACCTGTTGAAATCACTAGGCCCTGGAATTTGTTCGACAATGCCATCAAGATGTTCCCTCGGATGCGAGCCTGAATGTTCTCTTCCGTCGTGTCCTCGGGAAGCCCATCGAACGCGGGCGCCAGCATCTTGGAGTACGCGTTGAGGGTCTCTTCGATCGGGATGACCTGAAAGCCGATTCCTAGAGCCTCAGCCAGCAGCCGGGCGTCCCGGCCGCTCTCCGACGCGGAATACCGCGTAGGCATGAAGACCGCGTTCACGTTTTCGGGGCCGATAGCATCCGCCGCGATCACCGCCGTCAGCGCCGAGTCGATCCCGCCTGACAGCCCCAGATACACCTTGTCGAAGCCGTTCTTTCGCACGTAATCACGCGTCCCGACGACGAGAGCCTTGTACACTTCGGCAGGCTCCTCCAACTGTTCGACGACTCTCGCAGGCAGAGCCGGGCGCTCGCCGCGACGCGCGACATCGATATTGATGAAGTAGAGCGAATCGTCCGCATCGACGTCTACTTTTTCGCGCCGACGCCGCGGGTCGCGAAGCCGTTCGGCGAAGACGCGCTCGACGTTGAGGTCCGCGACGACCAGATCTTCCTCGAAGGACCGGCCGCGCGCGATGATGTTCCCCGATTCGCCGATTATCAGGCTGTTGCCGTCGAAGACCAGCTCATCCTGTCCGCCGATCAGGTTGCAGTAGGCCACCGCGACCGCATTGTCCTCGGCACGCGTGCACAGCATTCGCTCGCGGTCCAGGGTCTTGCCGGCGTGATACGGGGATGACGATATGTTAACGATCAGATGGGCGTCGCCGGCCTGCGCCTGAAGCCTTGTCGGGCCGCCGGGATACCAGATGTCTTCGCAGATGTTCACGCCGACGCGAGCGTCGCCCAGCGTGAATACCGGACACCGCGTGCCCGATTGAAAATAGCGTTCTTCGTCAAAGACGCCATAGTTGGGAAGGAAAGACTTGTGGTAGATGTCCACGAGCCGCCCGTTCGCGATGACCGCCGCGGCGTTGTAGATGGCCGACCCGTCGCCATCGACGAATCCGATGATGGCCACGATGTCCGAGGTCGCGGGTATAATCCGGTCGAGCGCCGCGCGGCAGTCGCGCGCAAAATGCGGTTTGAGCAGGAGGTCTTCCGGCGGGTATCCGGTGAGGGCGAGTTCCGGAAGGGCGACGATCTCGGCTTCAAGCTCGCGAGCGCGGCGGACGTAATCGAGGGCGAGATCGACGTTCCCAGCGAGGTCACCTACCGTCGGGTTGATCTGCGCGAGTGCTATTCGGATGGTGCTCACGGATGAATGATAAACGATGAATGGTGAGTAATGAATGAGGAATCATGAACAATGATTCTCCATCGTGTTCTTCTCACGCATCACTCACCTCGACCGTGTCTACGATGCCGACGACGGCGGCGTCGATCGGACACTCTTTGCAACCGAAAGCCATGCGCGCCGAACTGCCCTGGACGATGAGGACGACTTCACGCACGCCGGCCCCAACCGTGTCGACGGCAATCAGATGACCCTTCTCGTCCTTGCCGTCGACACCGACCAGCCGCGCGACGAGGAGCTTACGGCCATGCAGTCGCTCGTCCTTCCGCGTTGCGACCACCGTTCCAACTATGCGAGCAAGGATCATAATCGAATAGGAAGATTCCTAATTCGCGATGCGGAGTTCGTGAGTCCCGGTCGGGCTTCAGCGAGTCGCCACCGTCCCGATCGCGCATCGCAACTCATGTTTCGCGCCTCACTACTTCGCGCGCGAGTCGTAAGTCACCGGCATGTTCTCGTCCACCGCGGCGTGTGGGCGCGGTATTACGTGAACGCTGACTAGTTCGCCCACTCGCCGCGCTGCCGCCGCGCCGGCATCCGTGGCGGCCTTTACCGCCGCGACGTCGCCGCGCACGATGGCGGTCACGAGTCCCGCTCCGATCTTCTCATAACCGATGAGCGTGACGTTTGCGGCCTTAACCATCGCATCGGCGGCTTCTATCATTGCCACGAGACCCTTGGTCTCGATCATTCCAAGCGCTTCCATCATCTCTCCTCCATGTCGCTAGTAGTGACGTTTCACAGTGACGGCTCAACTCTTCATCTCGCGCGCGACGAGCCGCGCCGCTTCGGTTATCAACGCCGTCAGCTCCCGGCGCGTCAGGGTGACGGATTCATCTCCGTTGCCAGCGCGCCACGACTCTGTAGCGGCGCCGAGCGCGCACGTCGAGGCGTGGCCTTTCACAAACCCGCAAGCCTGACAGCTTCGCGCCTCGGCGGGCATATACCCCGCCCGCTCGCGTACGTCAAGCAGTTTTTCAATTGCCTCGGCGGGCAGTTCCTTCGGCCTGCCTACCAGCCGCGCGATCAAAGTGATCTTAGCGAAGTGCTCGAGCGTCTCCATTCGCGCGTAAGCCGTCTCCAGATCCGGGCCATAAGCCACGGCGCCGTGATTCGCGAGCAACAGCGCGTCGTGGTGGGGAATGAACGGCGTCAGCGATTCTGACAACTCGGTCGTCGACGGCGTACCGTAAGCCGTCAGCGGAATGCAGCCGAGCGTCAGGATTACTTCGGAAAGCAGCGGCTTGTCCAGCGGGACGTTAGCAACCGCGAAGCCGGTTCCGAATGGCGGGTGGGCATGGACGACGGCGTGCACGTCGGGCCGCAGCCGGTAGATCTCGCGATGCATTGCGAATTCCGACGACGGATTGCGCTCATCCCGGCGCAGCTTTCGGCCGTCGATATCGACCAGCACGAGCATATCCTCGGTCATCTTCCCCTTGCACACCATGGTGGGCGTCGTGAGGATGTTGCCGTCTTCGAGTCTCGCACTGATATTGCCGTCGGACGCCGCGACAAAGCCGTTCTCGTAGATGGCCCGGCCTATTTCGACGATCTGCTTTCGGGTTTCGCGCTCAGTGTGCATGGTTAGCCGCGGGCTGCCGAAGATCGTTGATGCCCGCTTGATGCCCGCCAGTATGCCTGCGTTGCAACGGGCTACGATTGCGATCCAAGTGTCCCGTGCGAAGTGGGTTGGTGTCAAGCGCGGGTGCGGCGAGTGTGGTCTGCGCGTTGACTCACAAGCGTGCCCCCTTCAAGATTGACAACGTATGCAGCGACCTCCCGATTCACGGCGGCCTCCGATTCTGTTCCAACTCCCGACGTACGAGTGGATCAACCGCGTCAACCAGAAACACAAGGAACTCGTCGCGCTTAGACCTTCGGCAGAACAGCACGAGCGATTGATCCGCTGGACCGAAGTCGGGTTTGCGCATGCAACGTTGCTCGTGGAAGGTGTCGGCGTCTCGAAGGAGGAGGTAGCTCGAGTTGCTTACGGCCCCTCACGGGACGGCTCACAATTGAGCGACGGGGAACAGGCAATCGCGCGAATGCTCACCGCGGTTCGGTTGCTTGATTCGTTTGCTCGATCATCCGGGGCCACCGCCGCCCTGACCCCTTCCCTGCTCTTGAGACTGCATCAAGCTCTAACCAGCGCCTCGGCGGGTTTGCGCACGGGCGCGGGTGAACCGACTCGTCCGGTCAAACCACCCGCCGGCGAACACGTGCCGGTGCTACTAGAGACGACGTGCCAGTGGTTTGCCGCCGAGTCGTTCACGGAATTGAATCCGATTGAGCAGGCCGCCATTGTCTTACTGCGGTTGACCGAGCTTCAGCCGTTCGAGGTCGCCAACGCAGCCGTTGCGCTCCTGGCCGCGACCCTCTTCACCGTGCGGGTCGGCTTGCCGCCGATAATCATCAGTCCCGACACGGTTCCGTCCTACCGCGCAGCCGTTGAAGAAGGCTATACGGCGAATACCAAACCGATGGTTGAGTTGCTGGCTGAAACAGTCGACCGGAGCCTGGGCAAATTGATTGAGATTGTTCGGGGCTAGAGGTCTCGCCCTGGGTTATCGATTGGTTATGCGGCCTCGATCTCTCAGCGTCGCGAAAGAACTATCGCTTCACTTTTTTCACCGGCTTGAACTGGAACTTCGGCGCGAGGCGATGCACAACCAGGTGGGCGGGATCGCGGCGAATCGCTTCGTATTGGACCGGCACCGGCTTGTCGTTCTCGTCCAGCTCGTGAATCGTAAACCCTCTAGGGCTGATGGTGACCGGCAACATGCCGCGCAACTTGTCTTCGATGTATGAGCCGATATAGCGGCCCTCGTCCGGGGCGTAGTTCAACACCCAGATTCGGGTGAAATCAATCGGGCCTTCGGTGCTGAGGCTCTTCATCAATCCGATGTAGGTATTCCTGGGCTCGCCCTTTTTTGTTCTCGTCTGATCGAACACGATCCAGCCGGTGAACCTCCGGCCCTCGCCCTCCAGGTGGAGAATCTCATCGGGCACGTCTAGCTGCACCTGTTGCGCGCCCACCCAGCCCGCGCGCAGCACATCGGAATCGCCGAGACGAATCTGATACCAGAGAACCGTGCGAGCTTCGGGTTCCTCCGCCGGTTCATCGTTACCTTCGCTGGTTTGCTGTTTCTCGGGTTTCACGATCGTGCGCGCTTTGCCGACGATGTCAACGTAGGTGCCGCGGCTCAGGTGGGTAGCAACGTCGCCGCCGGGTTCGATGCGAAGCTTCGTTTGGACTTTCAACCGGCCGATGCCCTGTGACGGGGTCTGCTTCGACTTCTCGTACAGATCATCGATCTTGTCGACGACGGCTTTGTTGATGACGTAACGAGCCTCGACCCATCCGATGATCGGGTCCTTCGCCTTTGTCCGGACCTTATACCATTCGTCAGTCCTGGTCGGCGTCTTCACTTCGGTTTGTTCAAGTATCTCGAGCCGGTCTCCGCGCTTCAGTTCCGCGAGATCGAGCGCGACCATGGCCGTTGACGACTTTATCTTGAGCTTCGGCGCGATGACGACGCCTTCATCGATCTGTTGATCCCCGCCCAGCATCCCGCATCCAGCCAGACACAGTCCGGCCAGCGCTATCAACCCCGCAACTAAAACCCTCGTCACCATTCGATCCTATTTTGACAAACACGGCTGCCCGACGACAGTCGAATCGAGTGATCGCTGCTGAGGCACGCTCGACACCACGGTCAAGGACCGGTCCGAACCGGCACTATCAGGCGGAACTACTTTTGTGGCGCCGCGCCCTTGATCTCCGCCAAAAGCGAGCGAACGGACGCAGAGTCCTTTCGGCGCCAGGCGGCGGCCATATCCAGGACCTTCTTCCTGAGGGCCGCGTCGCTGCCTATCGAGCACCTGGATTTTGGGTTGTTCCAGAGCAAACCATTGTTGACGATTTCCTCCGGATGACCGGCGTAGTCGATCAGCGGATCAGCGGACGCCATTTGGACCAGATGATCCAAACACGCGCCAACACCCTTGGGCACGCCGCGCATCGCCTGGACTTTTTTCTTGGGCCGGGGCTTCGGTTTGGCTGTAGGGGCCGGTTTTGGTTTCTCGGCTTGCGCGGTTCCCTGCCCCGACGCTGAGACACCCGTCAGGCCGAGTGTTGCCGCAACAGCGATTCCCAAGATCACGCCAAGCGGCACGAGTTTGTTCTTCATAAGAACCTCCGTTCGGATTCCGAAGTAAGGTTGGATCGAGCCGCAATTATACAAGCGAGAGGGCATCGAGGAGCAAGGCGCGCGCCGCTGTGGTAGTCCAGATGTCCAGGCTGACGCTTCAAGGTAGAGCGGCATGAGCGCGACAAGGTCATCGGAGACGGCCGCATTTGAAGGGACTACCAAAGCGGGGCCACGTCGCCGCGCTCCAAGGTCGGTCACCGCTTTCGCATTCGCTCGATCGCACCTCTGAAGCTGTCGCGCAACTGCTCGAGCTGATCCGCGAGGCGGGTGACCTCATCGCGGACGAGAAAGTTCAGAAGCCCTCGAGTTGGTTGCGGCACCGTCGGGTCGACAACCGGGGTTGTGAGTTCCCCAAGACTCATGCGATTGGCCGCGTCCGCCAACCACGAGAGACGTGTTCCCAATGCGCGGCCGAATACGAATCCTGCCGCGCCCGCCAGGACAAGTGCGATCAACCCAGTCACCAGCAGTGCCGTGTCCAGCGGGGGGATAGGACCGGCGAGGTCTTCCGTCGGAACGGCAATGCCGACGGCTCCGATCGCGCCGCCCTCAAGCGACCTGATCGGCCGCCACGCAAGCGAGTACGCTCGACCCTGATCTTGCAGGATTTCCAGCGAGCTCGCCGGATCGCGGCGGAGCCCCCTGAGCGCCACCTCGCTCGCCGAACCGGACGGCGGCACGCTCGACGAAATTATGGTGTCGCCGAGAGCAATGACAGCGCCTCCGTCTTCGATCGAATTCGAGTTGGAATTGGGGTCTGAGTCGCGAAACAACGACTGTCGTATATCGGCGACCAGGGGCGCTTGCAGGTGAGAGGCGCCGGGCCTCATCTTGAACAGGTTGTTGAGCATTTGACCGGCGAGCACGACTCCGACGAACTTACCGCCGGCGATTACCGGCGCCCCGGCTTCCAGCATCAGCGCCCCGTCCACGCTTGTGCCATCCGGCCTCTTCACTTGGGCGACCAAATCCAGCCCCATCCGCGTGAGCCTGTCGCCACTTTCGACGACGCAAGCCGCCGCGGGCGAGTTACGCCGCTGTGAGCTTTCGCCGATCACTCGCTCGGCTATAGGGTTCTTGTCGTTCGGACCCATCACGGTTTCGCCGGCCGCGGGCTTGTCGTTGTTTCGCGCGATGACGCGGCCTGACGGATCGGTGATGAGCACGAAATCGAGCCCCATCTCGTTTTGGGCCCGGGGGAGCATGTCCTGAAGCCGGGCAAGGGCGCTGCTGCCCTCCCTCTCGGTGCGCGTGCTGCTGACGACGGCTTTCTCGCCGACTTCCTCAGCCAGCCGCTGGACCGCCGAAACCAATTCGCTGAGCCTCCGCTCGTAGATGGCTTCAGCAGCGCGAGCGTCGCTCTGGAGCCGCTGGTCAACCTGGTCTCGCCATGAGGAAGACACCTGGTAGTGCACCAGAACCGATACAGCGACGATCGGCGCGGCTGCTGCGACCGCGCACAGGGCTCCAAGCTTCTGGCTCAAGCGCATATTGGCAGGGATGCAACCGGGGAGAAGATCAATCTTCCCCTATTCACGTTTTCGTTCGGCTAGCGGGGCGCGCTCTTCACGCATCGGAATCCCGTCTTTGGATAACCCTGAGCGGCATCGACGAACCCGCGGTATGACGCATCGTGAATCTCCTTGCCGTCGTAGGCGCCGCCTCTAATGACGCGGAAGCTCGCCCCGGGCACGATCACCTTGGGCGTCGGAGCCTTACTGCCGGGGTACAGACTGAACTCATCGGCAGTCCACTCCCACACGTTCCCGATCATGTCCAAAGCACCCGAGGGGCTCGCGCCTTCTTTGTGTGTCCCAACCGCGTCAATTCCACGAGCGAGCGCGCCTATATTGGCCACGTCACTGCGCCATTGGTTGCCCCAAGGATAATTGAGCCCTTCGAGCCCGCGCGCGGCCGCCTCCCACTCAGCCTCGGTAGGCAGCCGCTTGCCGACCCAGTCGGCGTAATCAGCGGCGTCTTGCCACGTGACGCCGGTGACCGGCAGGTCGTCGGCGCCCGGAGGCGGCACGCCGCCTTCCCATCCGCTTGGCGCGCTACGCCCCGTGGCATCGACGAACTTCTTGTAAGCCGCGTTAGTCACTTCGGTCTTGTCGATGAAGAACGCTGAAAGCTGAACGCTGTGCTTTGGCGACTCGAGCGGATCACGATCGTCTCTGCCCACGATGTAGGTTCCGGCCGCGACGTATACCATGCCCTCAGGCGGCGTTGGCGTTGCTTCGGTGTCCGGCCCGGGCGCGGGTGCAGACGGCGCTTCGGCCACTGGCGGACCCGGCTGAATTGTGCCTGTCTGAGACTTGCTTTTTGAGAAGGCGAAAGTCCACACCAGGTAGGCCGAGACGACAAGCACAACGATCGCTGCGGCGATCGACACCACAACCCCGGCGACCCTCGTCTTCGGAACAGCCGCCAGCGCGCCAGTGGGTGGAACCGCGATCTGGTCCGCGGGCTGCGGAGTTGCTGCTTGGGCGCCGGTGACCGCCCACTCGCCCAGCTTTACTTCGCGCGTCGTAGCGATCTCAGCCGGCGTAGGCTGGGCGGTTTCGGTGACGCCGATCAGGTCGCTGCCCGTGTGACCTTGAGGCTGAAACTCAGTCGGGATCGGGACGTCGGTCCGGGTAGCAAATAGGTCGGCGGAAGGCGGGCCGGAAGCCGACAACTCGGCTTCGATGGACTCTTCATCAACGGGACTGGTTGTACGCGCTTTCTTGATCACTCCGGTCGGCAATTGGTGTTCGGCCTTTGAGCCGGCGACTCCCGGAAGCGCGCTGGTATCCGCTGCGGCCGGCGGGGTCGGACCGGCGGCGGGCGCTACCGTATCCCGGTGCAAGGCGGCTGGCAAAGCGGGAATCGGCGTCCCAACCGTGGGCGCCTCGCCTCGATCGAACGTCGCTGCGGACATATCAAGCGTCGGCTGCTCACCCGATCTCCGGGGCGCCGGTTCCGATGGGCGGGGCTGTTCGGCGACCGTCGCCGAAACTCTCGGAGCAACGGAGTCAAACGGGACGGTCGGCATATCGGGGAGAGCGGCGCCACATATCCTGCACGTGTCCGACCCGAGCAGGTTGTGACTGTGACACGCGGCGCAGACTCGCGTGTACGTCGGGGGTGCTTGAGGTGCGCCAGCGGGTTCACCGCACGCTTTGCAGTACGCGGCGCCGAACTCGACGGTCTCGCCGCAAGAGCTACAGTGCAGCGGCGCGTAAGTGCGAGTCGTCGCCTCGTCCGGGCCTGAAACCAATTCCTGGGTCAGCTCCTGGCCACAACTCGGGCAGCGCCGCACGCCACGTTCGATCGGCGCGGCGCATCGCGGACACGCGGCGAGGGACGGGGGAGGCGGAGGCGCTACTGCGAGCTTCGCCCCGCATGCTTTACAAAAAGCCCATCCAGGCTGCACCGGCGCCAAACATGCCGAACAAGACAACAACTCGCTGGTCACACGCGGCCGTTCGATGAGCGGCCCGCCGCACCACTTGCAATACCGAAGACCTTCCAAAAACTCTACGTTGCAGTTACTACAGTACATTTCCTCTCCGGTAACAGCACGAACGGGTCAAATATATCAGACACGGGCGACGAGCGATAAGTGCCGAGCATCTGATAGTTCATTAGAGAAGCTAGAGAAGCTGATGAATGACAAACGGCAGGCCGGCCCATCGTCCATCACTCATAGCCTGTGATTCACCTAAGTTTCGCGTTCGACTATGAACCGGGGCACACTCAGCAGGGCCTGGCGGTATGGCGACGGCGGGAAGATGCCGAGGGCATCGATCGCCTCCTCTGCGTGACGTCGCGCCTCAACTCGCGCGCGCTCCAGGGCGCCGCGTTCGTGAATAAGGCGGAGCACCTCTTCGCGGCTCACCGACTCGAAACCGCGCTCGCGCATGACGGTTTCTATCATAGAGCGGTCTTCCTCGCTTCCTTCCTCCATAAGATAAATAAGAGGCAGCGTGAGCTTGCCTTCGCGGAGGTCGCTCGCGACCGGCTTGCCGAGTTTGGCCTCGGTGGAGACAAAATCCAGCACGTCGTCGGTCAGTTGAAAAGCGATCCCAACCGACAGGCCGTAACGCGCGAGCGTCCGCTGTTGGTCGCGTCGGGCGCCTGCGACTAGTGCGCCTACTTCGGCACACGTGCTGAACATGAAGGCGGTCTTGCGGCTTACGATTTCGAGGTGTTGCGCCTCCGTTATCCTGCTGTTGCCGATCAAGGAGAGTTGGAGTATTTCACCTTCGACCATCAGCCGGGTCATCGTCGTAAGCGCGTCGAGGATCTCGAAGTTCCGTTCCCGCAGGCTCATGTCGAACGCCGTCATGTAGAGCCAGTCGCCGATGAGAACAGTTACATCGTTTCCCCACCTTGCGTTTGCCGATTCGCGTCCGCGTCTGACGCCCGCTTCATCTATTATGTCGTCGTGCATAAGCGTGGCGGTGTGCAGCATCTCCATCACCGCCGCGAGCCGGATGGCGGAGGGCGGCGCTTCGCCGCTCACGAGCCTGCACGCAAGCAGGAGCAGCGAGGGCCGAATGCGCTTGCCGCCGCCTTCGTGGAGGTAGCGCGCCACAGAAGCGACAACCGGAGAAGCGTCGGTGATTCGTTGCTCGAACTCCTGCTCAACAAGCGGGAGGTCGTCTCGAACCAGCGAGAAGATTTCTTCCGGTGTCATCAAGTCGTCGGTTGCATTGGGCGGTCCAATCTGTAGGCCACTAGACATGGATGAGTGAGTCTCCGGCGAGTCCCCGCACAACATGCTACGCCACTTCACGTTGTTAACGCGCGCAATCATAACAAACCGGAAATGGGTCGGCAACCATATCACATCCTCCGCATCTTCACGGTGGACCTGCCGGCGCGTCAGAACAAGCCCCGCGCCAGCGACGTATGGTGCTTTCGGTTTGTGCCGCGGCGGGCGGGGTCGCAAGCCGGCTTAAACTCTGGATAGTTGGCTGGTATGATAGACTGGTTTGAAATCCTAGATGCCTCGCGCCGTGCGCCTCGTTATGCTTGGGCGGGAGTTGCGCTCACCGGCATTGATGTTCTCGAGAGTCGACCGAGGGTCGGAACCTTAGGAGGGGAGATGTGGAATAGACTCAAGCGGCTGTTCCGAGCGATATTCGGCGGACTGATCGAGAAAGCCGAAGACCCCGAGCTGATACTGCAACAGACCATTCGCGACATGCGCGAGAAGGTCCCGCAGATGCAGAGCAACGTCGCGCAGGTGATGGCAACCGAGAAGCTGCTCCAGAAGGAAGTCACGACGCTGGAAAGAGAGATCGTTGACTACGACGCAAAGGTCAAGGCCTCCATCAAGCAGAACCGGGACGACATCGCGCGGACTTACATCACCGCGCTTCAGGAGAAACAAACGGCGCTTGACCGGTCCCGCGCGCAGCTCGAGACTGCGACCGTCGCCTCGGCCCAGGCGAAGAAGTTCCTCGACAACTACATTCTCCAAGTCAAGAAGCGCACGGCCGAGGCCCAGCAACTGGTTAACGAAGCCCGCGCAGCAAAGATGCAGGAGCAACTCTCGCAGACGATGGCGTCGTTTCAGATTGGAGACGACGCAGGCACCTTCGGCGAGATGCGCGAGCGGATACAGCGGCGGGCTGCGTCGGCCGAAGCGCGGATGGAGCTTGCAACCGGTGGCGTCGAGGCCCAGATTCAGGACATCGAACGCGAGTCGCTCAACTTCCAGATTGAAGATACGCTCTCGGCCTACAAGAAACAGATGGGGCTCGAGCCCGAAGTCGCGGCGCCCGCCCCCGCACCTCTGGCTGTCGAGAGCGGCCCGGGCGAGAAGTCGCTCGGACCCTCGGACAAGGCCAAGGCGCTGGAATGAAGGGATTGAGTCATTGGGTCATTGAGCCAGTGAATCTGATGAAACAATGAAGCGATGGCCCAATGAATCAACGACCCAATGACTCAATGACTCAATGACTCAATGACTCAATGACCCAATGACCCAATTCACCCTATGTCTGAAAACCCAAACTACGTTAAAGAGGCGTTCAAAGAACCGCTGAACATTTGGGGTATCGTCATCTGTCTGGCCGGGTCGGTTCTCGCCGCCACTAATGACATCGGTATTCTCGCGTGGGTGCCGCTCGCCGCTGGAGCGGCCGCCGAAACGCTCTACCTCGCGGCCCTACCCGCAACGAGCGCCTATCGGAGGCTGGTTGACCGGCGCGCGCGGCGAAGAGAACTGGCCGACCGGGGGCGCAGGCGGGAGGAGCTGATAAAGACCTTCGACCCGCGCGAGCGCGAAGCCGTCGAGTACCTTCGCTGGATGAAGAACCAGATCTATCAGAACTTTCAGAAGGTCACCGGCATCTCGACCCTTCCAAACAATATTCAGGGGCTGGAGAACGCGTGGGAGTCCTACGTCGATTTTCTCGACACCTATCGCCGCCGAAAGAACCACCTGAGGTCGATCAACCGCCAGACGATACAGAATCAGATTCAGCAGACCGAGCGGTCCATTGCGGCGGCTTCCGATGAGAGCACGCAGCGCCTGTTCGAGAAGAACCTGGAGTTCCTTCAAAAGCGATTACAGACCTCCACCGACATCGAGCGGTCGATGAAGCAAGTCGAGGCCCAGCTTCAGTCGATCGAGAGCTTCTTCGGGCTGGTCAACGATCAGGTGATCACAATGCCGAGCCCCGAACATATATCGTCGCTCGATTTCGACTCGCTGCTGTCGTCGATTGAGATGACGAAGGAAATACTGGAAGAGACAGCCCCGGTGCTGAATCAGCTTGATGCGGCCGAACGTAGTTCACAGCAAGCCATGCGGCCCCCGATAGTGCAGAATAGGATTTAGGAACTGGGATTTAGGATTTAGGATTTAGGATTTAGGATTTAGGACTGGGATCTAGCTAGGAGTGAGCGGTTGTTAGTGGCCGCGAGGGGGGGCGCAACGGACGATTGGGAAAATCTCGTGGATCGAGAGCCTCCGTGAGCAAGGATTTCCTACAACGAGGATTGGTGCCGACGATGCCGTGCGCATCAATTCTATGATCCTAGCCCCCTACTAACTACTAGCCCCTAAATCCTAGCTCCTAAATCCTTTCGTTATGTCACGAACGCGATTACTACTTGACGAGATAGACCAGTTGCCCGGGTGGGGCGCGAAGATGGCCCGCAAGTATTATGCGGGCGAGGCCAGTCACTTCCTGCTGCACAACAACATCTACGACCTTGTTCGATCGGCGTCCGAGTACATCAGCCTCCTGAATTACCTTCAACGCGAGCTGGTCGGCACTAAACTGCTGGTCACCTACAATCGCAGCGAGGGCATCAAGTTCGGGTCGCCTGAAGCCGAGCGCGCCTTCGCTGCCCTCCTGCGGGTCGCCGATCCCATCGGAGGACGCGACGCGATGAAGCAACTTCCGAAAGACCCGGCGCGCGCGCTGCCATTGATAGAGCATTTTCTGTTGGCGGGGGACCAGGTCGCGGTCATCATCAACTTCCTCGACACCGTCATCCCCGCCGGCGACGTGAGCTATATGTCGGGCGACGATCGCACGAACATGGTCGCTATCCAGCGATGGATTACCAGCTCGCGGCTGCTCAAGAAGGACAATATCGTCATCCTGGTTGCCGAGAGCCTGGCCGAGATACACCCGCGCATACGTCAGAACTCGCGGATGGTCGCGATCGAAGTTCCGTATCCCGACGACGCCGAGCGGTGTGAATTCATCAAGCACGTGCGGGCCCAGCTTCCACAACTGCAGATGGACGTGACCGATGAGCAACTGTCGCTGATGACCTCGGGGCTCAACCGCGTGCACCTCAACTCACTGCTCCGGAGCGCGGCTGCCGAAAAAGACGGACTGACGCTCGACAAGATTCGGCAGAAAAAAAAGGAGTTGATCGAAACCGAGTGCGTCGGCCTCGTTGAATTCGTCCAACCCCGCTTCGGTCTGGATTCCGTAGGCGGGATGGCTAAGGCGAAGGAGTTTCTCGAAATCATCGCCAGAACGATCCGCGATGGTTTGGTTGAAGAAGCGCCGATGGGCATTCTGATATCGGGTCCGGTCGGGACCGGCAAGACTTTTCTCGCCGAGTGCTTCGCGCACGATTGCGGGCTGAACGTCGTCGCGTTCAAGAACTTTCGCGAGCGGTGGGTCGGGTCGAGCGAGGCGAACCTCGAAAAGATACTCAACCTGGTGCAGACGCTTGCCCCCATCGTGGTGCTGGTCGACGAAGCGGACGCGACGCTGGGGTCGCGCGAGAGCGGAGGCGACTCGGGCGTCGATGCGCGGATATTCTCGAAGCTCGCCGGGGCAATGGGCGATACGCGGAACCGCGGACGGGTTCTCTGGATTCTGATGACGAGCAGGCCCGATCTGCTGCCGATCGACTTGAAGCGGCAAGGGCGGGCCGAAGAACACATCTCGCTCTTTTATCCCGATTCCGAAGGGGACCGGGCGGCGATCGTCGACGCGATGCTCCGCAAGAACAAGATCGCCCACGAAGTGACCGACTGGTCGCCGATCACTCGCAATGAAATCACGCTCTCAGGCGCCGACATCGAGTCGATGCTGATCCGGTCGCGCCGCCTGAGCCGGACCGCTGGCCGCACGGTTGTCACTCAAGAGGACGTCGAGCGGGTGGCTAACGAGTTCAGTCCTGCGCGTGACGAGATCGCGGTCGAGTATCAGATCCTGGTTGCGGCGCGCGAGGCTACTTCGCGCGAGATGATTCCAGAAGCATACCGTCATCTCTCACCGGTCGAGTTGGGCAAGCGAATCGAGGAGCTTCGCTCGTTCATAAAGTAGCGGGCGCGCCTCGGAAATGGAGCCTACCACGGCTAACCCAGGCGCGACCGGCGCGAGTGAGGAACTTCAAGCAGAGGGGCGTTGGCTGGGCGGATGCACGAACACCGAAAGAACTTGGTAGAGGAGGCCGCGAACAGCGTCACTCACGGCGTCGGGCTTGGTCTGAGCGTTGCCGGTCTGATCCTTCTCGTCGTGCTGGCGGTCCTTCGCGGCACCGCGTGGCACATAGTGGGATGCAGCGTCTTCGGCGTAAGTCTGGTGTCTCTCTACGCCGCTTCCACTCTCTACCACAGCTCACGCTCCCCGCGGGCAAAGCACGTTCTCAAGATCGTAGATCATGCCGCGATTTACCTGCTCATCGCCGGGACCTACACGCCGTTCACGCTGGTCAATCTGAGGGGGTCGTGGGGCTGGGCGCTGTTGGGTGTGATCTGGGTCCTGTGCCTCCTCGGGATGCTGTTCAAGGTTTTTCACGTGAACAGATTCCCAATCCTGTCCACTGCGATCTACGTGCTGATGGGCTGGCTTGCGGTCGTCGCGGTCAAGCCGTTGTTCACCTACGTTGCGCTTGGTGGAATCGTGTGGCTGTTCGCGGGTGGCCTCCTGTATACAACCGGAGTGGTGTTCTATGCGTGGAAGCGGGTTCCCTTCAACCACGCAATCTGGCACGTCTTCGTCCTTGGCGGGAGCATCTGTCACTACTTCGCGGTGCTGTTTTACGTCATCCCCAACAACGCGTAGCCCGCACGCCGGAATTTGATTCCGCCTCACCCACGGTAACGGTATTTTCCGTAACCATGCGGATTTAGTGTGCGTCTATAAGGGTGTTGGCCGTGTGGGAGGCCGCGGAAGCACGGCCGGCGGTTGAATATCCATTGAGATTTCCTTCGCTGGCTGGCCGCATCAAATCGAGCTCGGTCGGCGATCGAACCGTTCTTTGTCAACAGAAGAGACAGGCCGGGCTGCTCGCAGCGGTGTTCGTGGTTGAGGAAAAACCAGAACAAAGTTAACGTTGATGCGTTAGTCGGGATTGACACCAAGGCAGGACCACCCGTTCGCGCCGGCTTTACAGGCGCGAAAGATAAGGAAGGCAGAATCAGTTGCGAGGGCAGCCTAAAAGCCAGATCGAGGCCGAGGTTCAGCACGCGCATAGTAGGGGACACGCGGAACCGACGGTCCGCTCGGATCGGGAAGCGCTGAAAGACGGTGGGATCGATGCGGGGAGCAGCCGTCTGGAAGCAGAGCCTCCGGCCGGGTCGCTGCAGGATGCTCCTGATGATGAGTTGATCAATCGGAGCCTCGAAGGGGATCACGACGCATTCGAGGTGCTGGTCCGGCGGTTCAGCCCGCGAGTCTTCAGCATCATCGCCAGCTTTTTTCGGCGGCGGGACGTGGTTGAGGACATCGCGCAAGAAGTCTTCGCCCGAGCGTACTTCTCACTTCGGAGCTTCACTCAAGGACGGTCGTTCGAGGCGTGGGTCGCAAAGATCGCGGTCAACGCGTGCTACGATCACCTGAGGGCGCAACGCCGCCGCATCGAGTACCAGATGCCGCGGACGGTCGAGCAGGAAGACGAGTGGCTCGAAGTCCAGATGCTGACCGTTGCGCGCGACAGGCATGAAAGCGCGGAGCGGCAGCGTGAGGCGGCCGCGGTTGCAGAGCGGTTGCTGGCAAAGCTCGACCCCGAGGATCGATTGGTGCTGGTGCTGATTGACAGGGACGGATTCTCGGTGAAGGAAGTGGCCGAGATGACTGGATGGGGAATCTCGAAAGTTAAGGTGCGCGCCTTTCGCGCGCGCCGGACGCTGCGATCGGCGATGAAACGGTTGCTGTTGAGCGCCGAGCACAAGCAGAGGATGAACAAATGAACAGACAAGGTAGAGAGACGCGAATTGGATGCAGGCAGACGCGTAGATCATTCGGCGCGCTGGCCGCGCCAAACTCCAAGTTGCCGCCGGAAGTCCGGCTCGCGCTCGGCGATCATCTGGAGGGGTGTCCCGCGTGCGCGCGTGAGCATGAGGTCTTTCTCCTGAGCCGGGCGGCGCTCGACGCAGCGGCGGCGCCGGACGTGATCGAACCGGGCAGGGAGTTTTTCGCTCTCTTGCGTGCGAGAATCGCGCGCGGACCCAACGACGAAGAACAACTCGCCGCGAGTCGCGACGATTCGTGGGCGGCGGTGCTCACGCTGGCCGCCCGCCAATTGATACCCGCGATGGCGATGCTGCTGGTGCTGATCATCGGGGCAACCTTGCTGATCGAGCGTTGGTCGCCATCTGCGCCGGTCTCAGTCAGCCAGTCCGTCGATTCAGCGATGATCCGCGCGTTCGAGGCTCCGGTGCCGACGCCGGCCGACGAGCTCGAAAGGTTAGTGGCGGTCGAGGAGAGGGAAGATGGAAAGTAGGGCTACGAGTAAGACAAAGGCGGGGTTTGTAGTGTTGGCGATCTTCGTGATCGGCTTCGCGGCCGGGGGGCTCTCGATGAACCTCTACCTTCGCGCCGGAGGACCCGGACCTCGCGGGAACCCGCGGGAGTTCATCCTCAAGAAGATGACCGACGAACTTGCGCTCGCTCCCGAACAGCGGGAACAGATCGGCGCGGTGCTCGATGAGACCTTCTCCCGTTACAGCGAGATTCGAAAAGAAATGGAGCCGCGTATGACGGCTGTTCGACAACAAGGCCGCGAGAAGATTCGCGCCATCCTCACGCCGCAACAGGTGCCCAAATTCGAAGAGATGCTCAGGAGACAGGATGACCGCGGTAAGGATCGCGAGAAAGGGCACCAGGGTCAAAAGAGATGACCGCGGCATTCTCATAGTCCCTGCTGATAGTTGTACACAGTGGAGTCAAACTCGCTCGGCGAGAACAGTGAGACTTGAAGATGATGAAAAGAACAATCGCAGCAACCCTCAGCCTGCTTTTATTGGCGGCCGGTTACGGTGGACTCGATCCGCGCGGGACCGCTTACGCGCAAGCCACGTTGGAGGTTCACGGCACGGTGATTGACGAGACGGGCGCTTTTCTGGCGGCCGCGCCGGTGGTCCTTGACGATGGGAAGGGACACAAGTACACGGCGCAAACAGACGAGAAGGGCCGGTATCGAATCACCGGCATCAGACCGGGCGCCTACACGCTGACCGTCGAAGTCGAGGGCTTCGCGAAGTTCACCCAGCAAGTCGAACTCACCTCCAGGCGCGCCACCGCTCTGGACATAAAGCTCAAGGTTTTCATCGCCGAACAGATGGAAGTAAAGGACGAGGCGGCCGGCGTCTCGACCGAACCTGATAAAAACCTCTCGTCGATCACGCTGACCGAGAAGGACCTTGAGGCGCTTCCCGACGACCCGGACGAGATGCTGGCGCAGCTCAAGGCAATGGCGGGCGCCGCCGGGGGGTCCGACGACGCCGCAATCTACGTCGGAGGCTTCCGCGAGCGCGGCCGCATCCCGCCAAAGGAAGCGATCCAGATGATTCGCATAAACGCCAATCCGTTTTCGGCCGAGTTCTCCGAACCGGGCAACATGCGAATCGAGATCGTCACTAAACCGGGTACCGACACGTTCCACGGCGGGTTCAGATTCAATTTCAACGATGAGTCGCTCAACGGCCGCAATGCGTTTGCCACGCAACGCGATCCGCTTCAGGTGAAGAACTACGGCGGCAACTTCAACGGGCCGATCATCAGGAACCGATGGGGCTTCTTCGTGAACCTTGACCGGCGCGATCAGAGCGAGAACGACGTTGTCAACGCAACGGTGCTCGATCCGGCGAGCTTCGCTGCCGTGCCCTTCGTCACCACGGTGATAACGCCGACGAGGGTCGTCAATTTTGATATTCGAACGGACTACCTCGCCACGAAGAAACACACTGTGGGGTTTGGCTACAGGGTTTTCAAGAACACGGCGTTGAATCAGGGGCTGGGCAGCGGATTCGACCTTCCGGAGCGAGCCTTCAACCGCTCTTCGCGGGAACACACGTTGAGATTCTCGCTCACTACGATAGTCTCTGAGCACTCAGTCAACGAGGCGCGGCTCCAGCTCAGCCGAAGGACTACGCATTCACGGGCTCTGACTGATGAGACGGCAATCGTCGTCCTTGAGTCGTTCAACCGCGGCGGTAATCAAGGATCGTTGTTTCAGGACAATTCGAACGACAACCTCGACTTCACTGACACCGTTACCTACACCTACAAGAAGCACACCATCAAAGCTGGTTATCGCGCCGAAGGTGTTCACCTGGAGAACCTGGACCGGGGAAACTTCGGCGGGACATTTACGTTCGGCTCGGACTTCGAGCGCGACGCTCAAGGCCGTCCGATCGACGAGGATGGAAATCCATCGGCGTTGAGCGGCAAGGCGCCGGTTCCGATCCGGCCGATTGAACTCTATCGCCGTGTGCTGGCCGCGCGGCCCGGCTATAACCCGACTCAGTTCTCCATAAACCGCGGCGACCCGTTCGTCGGACTCTCGCAGTGGGAGATGGGCTGGTTCGTCCAGGACGACTGGAGAATCTCACCCAGGCTGACGCTGTCGTACGGGGTTCGTCATGAGTTCCAGACGCACCTTCAGGACAAGCTCAATTTCGCGCCGCGATTCGGGCTGGCGTGGGTGCCGGACAAGAAGGCGAAAAGCACGATTCGATTGGGAGCCGGGATCTTCTACAGCCAGATCGATAGCGGAATCACGTTCAGTGTTCTCAGGTCCGATCCGGCTCGGCAGCAGCAATTCGTGATTCCGTCACCGAATTTCTTTCCCAAAATTCCGGATTCGTTCGGCGCGGCCCGCCAGCCGACCACGCGTCAGAAGTCAGAGGGCCTCAACGCTCCATACGTGATCGTTTCGCAGGTCAACTACGAGCGGCAGTTACCCCTGAAGCTGTTCGGGTCTGTGGGCTACTCGTTTAGTCGCGGCGTACACTTGTTGAGAAGTCGGAACATCAACGTGCCGTTCTTGGGTTCTTCGGACCCGCTGGCCCGACCTTTCCCCGACAAGGGACCTATCTATCAGTACGAGTCTACTGGCTTGTCGAACCGGCACGAGCTGAGGTTCGGGATCAGGACCAACATCAGCCGCACGTTTTCATTGTTCGGCAACTACACGCTCGCCTCGACCCGAAGCGACGCGGATGGCGCGGGGAGCTTCCCAGCCAATTCCTACGATCTGTCTTCAGAGTATGGCCGCGCCGGCTCGGATGCCCGGCATCAGGTATTCGTCGGCGGATCGATCTCGCTGCCGTGGGGTTTGCGAATAAGCCCGTTCGTCACCGCGAACTCGGGCCGTCCTTTCAACATCACCACCGGCCGGGACAACAATCGCGATAACGTAGTCACAACGGACCGGCCGGCCTTTGGCAGAGTCGGGCAGAGCGGAGCCGTGGTCACTCGCTTCGGGGTCTTCAATCCGAATCCGCTTCCGAGTGACGAGATCATCCCGCGGAACTTCGGTCAGGGACCCGGCGCGTTCAATGCGAACGTCAGCGTCTCGAAGACGTTTGGTTTCGGGCCGCCTCCGAACAACGCTTTTGGGGCGCGTGCTGCCGGCGGCGGACAAGGTGGTCAAGGTCAAGCGCAACCGCAAACCGGCCAACAAGCGCAGAATCAGGGAGGCCGGGGCGGCGGCGGCCGGGGGGGAAACCAGGGCGGCGGTAACCGCGGCGGTCAGGGCGGGGGTGGCTTCGCCATTCCCGGCGCGATCGGCGGAGGGATGCCGCGCGGCGGCGGGGGCGGAGGCGGAGGGATGGCCGGTGCGATGGCCGGGTTCTTCGGCAACAACCGGCACAAGTACAACGTCACCATCAGCGTCAACGCGAATAATATCTTCAACCACACGAACTTCATGAACTACAACGGCGTTCTCACGTCGTCCTTCTTCGGGAGAGCGAACCGCGCGGGCCAGCCTCGCAGGATCGAGCTCGCGATGAGGTTCAGCTTCTAACTGAGTCACTGAAACGAGAGGGGGAGTTGATATGATCAGGATTCTATGTCGCCTTGCACTCGCATCGATTGCGGTTGCCGGCTGCGTCGCTGTTGTGCCAGCGCAAGAGCCGCCTCCAATGCCGCCCCCGGGCGGTATGCAGACGATGCGATTTCAGATGCCGACCTTCGAGGAAATGGACAAGAACAAGGACAAGAAGATCAGCAAGGATGAATTCCCGGGTCCGCAGCAGTTCTTCGATCGCCTCGACGAAAACAAAGATGGCGTTCTCGACGAGGAAGAAGTCAACCGCTCGAGGTCGAGGATGATGATGGGCGGACCGGGCGGCGGCGGAATGCGCCTTAACGAGAACCTCACCAAATTCCTCGACGCTGACGCCGACACGAAAGTATCACGCGAGGAGTTTGCAAAGCTGCTCCAGTTGTTCGACGTCCTCGACAAAGATCACGATGGACAGGTCAATCAAGAAGAACTGGGCCGCTTCCTTCAAGCGGTAAACGAGGCGCAAGCCCAGGCGACTGGCGGCGTCGACGTTGGCAGTTTCTTCGCGAACAACGACAAGAACAAAGATGGCAAGATCACTCCCGATGAACTGACCAACGAGAAGATGTTCAAAGCGCTCGATCTTAACAAGGACGGCTCAATCCCGCGGGACGAAGCCGCGCAAGCGATGAAGCAGATGGCCGACGCGGCCAAGAAGAAGCAGCAACAAGCCCAGCCCCAGTAACAGAACAGAATGGGGTGGGGACTGGGGTGTGCGACTGCCGGGGCCGGGTTCGGATGGCCCCGGCATTTTTTTGCGCGGGATCGGCGCGGCCTCCGCCGGAACTATCCACCCTTCAGCAACTATCGCAACTATCCACCCGTCTTGTCTTGCGTCTGTCCCTGCCGTACTCTCTACCCGATGCTTCGGACAATAGTCCTTGATTGCGACGGCGTTATCGCCGACACTGAACCGCTTCACCTGGCCGCGTTTCGCAGCGTGCTTGACGCGGAAGGCATTACTCTCACCGAGGATGACTACTACAGCCGCTACCTCGCGCTCGACGACCGACACTGTTTCCTTCAGGTCTATGCCGACCGCGAGCGCCCGCTGCCGGAATCGGAACTGCAGTCGCTGCTTCGCCGAAAAGGGGAGAACTTCGAGCCGGTCTTGCGCGCTAAACTTCGGATATTCCCTGGCGTTGTTGATTTCGTGCGGCTGGCGGCTGAGCGGTACCCCCTCGCCATCGCTTCCGGCGCGGTTCGCCACGAAGTCGAAGCGATCCTCGCGCACGGCGACATTCGCGGCTGCTTTCAGGAACTGGTTTGCGCCGGCGACACCGCGCGCGGAAAGCCGCACCCGGATCCGTTTCTTCGCGCTCTGGCGCTTCTTAACGCGGCAGAGGCGCAGCCGATCCAGCCCGCGGAGTGCCTGGTCATCGAGGATTCCATTCCAGGCATTCAAGCGGCCCTCGACGCCGGAATGAGGAGCCTGGCCGTTTGCAACTCCTACTCTCGAGAGCAACTCCGGCGCGCCGATCTCGTGCGCGACAGCCTCGTCGGACTCTCGATCGAGGAGCTTGAGAGGCTTTTCGATTAGCGGTTATTTGCAGCGGTGGTCGCGCCTATTCCGGCGGACGGCACGACTCGACAAACTGACGAACCGCTTCGACATACCGGTTGCCACCCACAAAGTAAGTCTCGTTGTGACCTGCGCCTTCGACGGTGTAGAACTGTTTCGGTTCGGAAGCGGCGTCAAACAGGCGGCGGCCAAGTTCATACGGCACGACTTCGTCGCGCGGGCTGTGAATGAACAACTTCGGACAGCGCACCACCGGGATCTTCTTCACCGATTCCATCCTGCTGTGAATCAGAAAGCGCGGCAGCAGCGGCATCACCGCCGCAGCCATATCGTGAGCAGACGTGAAGCTCGACTGAACGATCAGCCCGGCGGGGTCAACCTTACTCGCAAGGTCTATCGCCGGCACGCCGCCGAGTGATTTACCAAGAATGATGATGTTCCCGGGCCGGACGCCGCGCTCGGAGACAAGGTAATCCCAGGCCGCGCGCGCGTCGAGGTACAGACCCTGCTCCGACGGGCTGCCCTCGCTCTTGCCGTAGCCGCGATAATCGACGATGAACACCTGCACCGGGATTCCCATCATTACTCGAATCATATCGTAGCGGTCGGTCACGTTGCCGGCGTTCCCGTGAAACCACAACAGCACCATGTCGGCCGGGATTGGCTCGAGCGAACCACGTGCCGTCCGGCGAGGAGTGCAGAACCACCCGTGGAGCTTCACGCCATCGCTCGTCACGAAGTAGCAGTCCTCGATGTTTGGGACAATCTCACCTTCTACTTGGGGAATCCGACTGACATCCCACAAGCCTTCGGGGTACTTCGACGGGAAGTAAATAAGCCTGTCTTCAAATCCCATTATGAGAATCGCGACGCCGGCGAAGGTCATCAGACCGATGCGTGCCAGGCGCCAGCCGACATTCTTGCTGCTCCGTAGGTTTTTTACAAACGCCGCCCAGTTGAGCAAGCTGAGCTTGTGCCGGGTATTGAAGAATGACGCGAAGGTTGATCGCATAACTCGTGGAGTCGCGGACGAGAGGCAAACTGTCAGGTTCCTCCGAGTCTGTCAAACGCTGCTGGAGGCGACTCGTTCAGGAACCCGCCGATTGCGCGCGGCTACCCTGGTGCGTAGACTCGGGGCCGTATGCTATAAGACTGGTTATCGGCGATGACCAAGATTCTGGACAGGGCGTCTCTCCAGGAAGAACGGCGGCGTTTGCGCCTTGAAGGCAAACGCGTCGTCTTCACCAATGGCTGCTTTGACCTGCTGCACGCCGGCCACGTGCGTTACCTTTGCCAGGCCCGTGCGCTGGGAGATGCCTTGGTTGTGGCCCTCAACAGTGACCGCTCTGTGCGCTCGCTCAAGGGCGCGGGGCGGCCGATACTCAACGAGCGGGAGCGGGCTGAGGTAATAGCGGCGCTCGAAGCCGTCGACTATGTCGTGATCTTCGAAGAGGAGACGCCGCGCGAGTTGATCGCCGTGCTCTTACCTGATGTGTTGGTCAAGGGCGGCGATTGGCCGGTTGAGCAGATAGTCGGCCGGGATGAAGTCGAAGCCGCGGGCGGATCGGTGGTATCGCTGCCTTTTGTGGCCGGCTCGTCGACAACTGAGATCATCGAGAGGATCCGAAAAGTTGGAGATTGAGTCCGCAGACATCGGACCTATCTGAGGGGCCGGGCGCTTGCGGCCATCGGCTCGACGGCCAGTTCGGAGGTGACAGGCGAGGCCGCTCGGACTATTCTTAGCCGATAATGAAGACAAGCGAGGCCTCTGGTGACGCGATTGTCGCTGCCACGCCGCCTGACGCGGAGCTTATCGCGCTCTTTCACTCCGACCCGCAGCGCGCGTGGGAGGTCTTCATAGATCGCTATTCCGACGTCATATTCGCGTTCCTTCAGCGGCAGGGCTTCGATTACGACCGGGCGATGGACCGGTTCGTTTACATCTGCGAAAAGCTCTCGGAGCAGGATTTTCGAAGGTTGAAATCGGTTCGTTATGCCGGCAACAGCGGCGAGTTGACGCCCTGGTTGCTTCAAGTCGTCAGGAACCTCTCGATCAACTGGGCCTGGTCGGAAGAAGGACGAAAACGGCTGCTCAAGCCTATTACGCGGCTGCCGCTGCGAGAACAGCGCATCTTCGAGCTCTACTTCTGGAAGGGGCTGACTCCCTCGGCGATCCGCGAACAGTTGCACCTGGAAACCAACACCGACACCGACCTCGTCTCCGTGCTGGATTCTCTCGAGCGCATTTTTTCCCTCTTGAGCCGAAAGAAACTCTGGCGGCTGATGGGCAACCTCGCTCGGGCGCGTGGTGAAGTTTCAATCGATGAAGTCGACGAAGAGACGGGGTTCGCCGTTCAGCTCCTCGACTACAGAACCGATCCCGAAATGGCGTTGCTCGAACGGGAAGCCGAAGCCCGGATGAACCGGGCGATGGAGTGCCTAACGGCGCGCCAGCGACTCGCCGTCGAGTTTCGCTACGAAGAAGGGCTGAGCCTGAAGGATACGGCCCGCGTGCTTCACGCGACGGAAAAGGAGATCAAGATTCTGCTCAGGGACGCGCTGAAAGAGCTGAAGCGCGCAGTGAAGTGATCTCTGTTTTGTCTGTTGTAATTGTTTAGGGATGTCAGCGATGGACTGCTTGACCAACGAAGACATGAATAGCTACCTTGCGGGATCGGTGGCCGACGATGCGCGCGATAGGTTCGAGACTCATCTCGGCCGCTGTCGCGCGTGCTGCCGTGGACTCGCTATTGGTTACGTCGCGTCGAGACCCGAGCAGGCGGCGGCGCCGCTTCCGCGTTGGCTCAAGGCGCGCGTTAGATCCATGTCGCCGGGCGGGAGAATCAAGAGACCGTCTTTCGTATTCGGCGCGCGGATGCGGTATGCGGGAGCCGCCGCGGCGGTGCTACTCGCGATAGGGCTGTCGGCGGTTCTTCTCATCGGCCCATCCGAACGCCTTCCGAATGATCGCCTGCGCCAGGAAGAGCAAATCTCGACCGCGCCCAAATTGCTGGCTCCTGTCACCGGGGCCAGACTGTCGTCCGATCTTATTGAGTTCCGTTGGGCGAAGGTCCAGGGCGCGGAGAGTTATTCGCTTACTCTGTTGAACGAAAAGGGCGATGTCCTCGTCAGTGTTACTGCGATCGAGGAACGCGCGGTTATGAATGCGGCGGGGCGGTTCGAGAGCGGGAAGAGCTACTTCTGGTACGTGACCGCCAAATCGCCCGACGGTGTTGCGGTCGTTTCGCTGATATCCAAGTTCTCATTCGAGCGGTGAGACGAAACTGCCCGGCTGAAGCCGGTACTCTGAACGCCTGACTCAAAGTGTGAGTTCAAGAATCCGCAGGTGGCTCATAATCATCGCGGCAACGGTGACCCTGTCGGCAGCCGGGGTCCTCATGCGCAAGCCCGTCGCGAGCTACCTCTTCGCTCAGGCCATCGAAGCCAAACGTGAGTGGCGGCTCGACGATGCCCTTGAGAGACTGCGATGGGCGCTAATGCTCGACCCGCGCGCCGCGGACGTGCGGTTTGAGATAGCCCTGTGCCACCAGCTTCGCGGCGAATTCACCGCGTCTCAACAGGAGATTCACCGCCTGATCGACGAGCCGCTCGACGCGCGGCTGCGCGCTCGCGTGCTCAACGCCGCGGGAGTCAACCATTTTAATTCCAACGAAGCCGATGCGGCCGTTCAACGTCACATCCAGAGCCTGGAACTCGCGAGAGAGATCGGAGACCAGCGGATTGAAGGCCACGCGCTGATCGATCTGAGCCGCGTGCTCTATCACCTCAAAGGCAAGTCGGACAAGGCGCTCGAGCACCTCGGGGAGGCGCTCGTAATCGGACGCGAAACCGGCGACGAGATCATCGAGGCTGACGCGCTTCGCAATATCGGAGTCGTCTACTGGTGGTTCAAGGGTGAACTCGACCGCCCGCTTGCCGACTACTACGATCCCGCGCTTGAGATATACAGACGGCTGGGCGAGTGGCGCAGCGCCGCAATCACGCTTTGCAACATCGCGCTGGTTCATTCGCTGAAAGGCGACTTGTTTCAGTTCTTCAAATATCAGAATGAAAGCGTCGAGCTTAAGCTCCGTGTCGGCGACAAGGCGGGGCTTTGCGATTCCTACTTTTTCCTCGGCAGCTCGTATGAGGGGATGGGCAATTACAGAAAAGCGCGTGAATACTACTTGAAGAGCGTCGAGATCAGCCGGCAAATCGGATACGGCCTGGGCCCCAAAGAAGAAGACGTGCTGGCGAGCATCTACACGCGCCTGGGTGAGTACGACCGGGTTATCGGATTGCTCAATCGCGTGCTCGAGCGAGAGCGCGAGAATCCATTTCACGCCAAGCGGTACCTGGGCGGCCTGGCGTATTGCCACTTGCTCAAAGGGGACGCTGAAACTGCCCGCCAGTACTTTGAGAAGGTGCTCGAGCTGGAGCGGTTGATAGGCGATCCCGACATCAGATCGACCGGAACGACGACGATGTTCCTGGGGGAAGCGTATATGCAGCTTGGCAACATGCCGAAGGCGGGCGAGCTGTTCGACCAAGCCGAAACCATCAGAGCGAAAGAGGAGGCCGCTGATCGCTCGCTTGGCCACAGTTTGTTGATGGCCGAGTTCATGGAGCTTCAGGGCCGGCGCACCGAGGCTCTGAGTTATCTGGCCGAAGCAGCAGAGATGCAATCGGAGCGGTTTCGATCGAGCGGGACGATACTCGTCTCGGGCCAGAGCAGAATGTTGTATGACCGCACCTTCGAACTCTTGCTTGGCCGGGGAGGAAACGGCCCGGAGCTGGAGTTGGCCTTTCGCTTCCTTGAACAGTTGAGATACAGCTCATTCAGAAATCTCGTGCTGCAACTGAGCGAGAAGAAATCCAACGCGCGGCCTGCTGGCGAGGAAAAAGAGGCGCTGTCGCGGATCGAAAAGGCTTTCAACAGCTTCAAGGGCGAAGGCAGCGCTGAGATGAGAGCGCGGCTTCGGCGGGCCTACAGCGACTATGAAGACCAGACTTTGAGATCGGTGTTGAACGAGCCACGATACAGGCTTGTTCGCGAAGCGCAGCCGGTCGAGCTTGAAGCTGCGCAGAGCGCTTTGAGCCCCGACACCGCGCTGGTCGAATACGTGTTCGCGGGCGAGAAGGTCTTCGCGCTTGTCATCACTCGATCGACTTGTGCAAGCGTAGCTTTACCGGTCACCAGGACCAACCTGTCGTCCAAGGTGAAGCTATTCCGCTCGCTGATATTCGATGGTTCGCAGGATGATCGAGGGGGATTTGACTGGAAGCCCGTTGCCGAAGATCTGCATCGCTCGTTGATTGAGCCGATCGAGCGAACAGGCTCGCTCGCGGGCATTCGCCGGCTGGGAGTCGTTCCATTTGGCTCGCTTCACGATCTTCCCTTTGCTGCGCTGGCTCGGGCAGAAGGAGATGGAATCAGGTTTCTGGTCGAAGACTATTCGATATTCCGCACGCCGTCCGCGACCTACCTGGCGAACGTTTCACGTCAACCTCAGCGACAAACAACTCGACCGCAGCTCGGAATGCTCAGCTTCGGGAGGAACGAATCGGACGAACCGGAGCTACTGCCGCTTGAGTTCGCCGTTGAAGAAGCTCGCGCCGTGGCCGGGATGTTCGGGGGCGACACGCGCAGCGATCAGGAAGCAAGCGAGAGCGAGTTGAAACAGCTTGCTCCGCACTTCAAGTACGTTCATCTTGCCACGCACGCCGTTTCCGAGCCCGAGATGCCCTTGCTGAGCCGGCTGAAGCTCCAGAGCACAGTCGAAGACGATGGCAACCTGACGGCCCGCGAAATACTCGATCTGGGGCTCGAAGCGGAGCTTGTGACGCTCGGGGCCTGCCAAACCGGTCAGAGCTATTCATCCACCGGAGACGAGCTGGCCGAAGCAGACCGCATCGGACTGATCGAAGCGTTCCTGCACGCGGGAGCCAGAAGCGTGATGGCCAGCCTTCTGCCCGTCAGCGACCGGCCAACGACCGAGTTCATGAAGGCTTTCTACAAGAACCTGCAAACGAAAGAAACGAGCGAGGCCCTCGCCGAGACCCAGAGGGCGATGATCAGAGGCGAGCTTCCGTTCGTCGAAGCGGGCAACCGCAGAGAGCTCTCCCACCCTCGTTACTGGGCGCCGTTCGTACTGGCCGGCAATCACCGGTGAGCGATTCCCGGCCTGGTCGTCAGATTTGTCTGTTGTACGTGACGAGAGGGCGATATGAAGCTGGCGCTCATATGCCTGATCGTCGTGGGTCTGTTTATCGAAGGTGGAGATGCGACGGTTAGGATTAAGGCGGGCAATTCAGCGCTGCCCGAAGGCACGACGGTTCAGGTGAGCGTGGACGGGGACGGCTGCGATTGCAAAACGGGGTCGGTCAGCGGACGAACAGACGGCCGCGGATACGTGACCCTCGTCATCCGTGCCGCTTGCGGCGCGATTGATACAACCAGGTGCAGGGCGATCGCCAGGGCTGAGGTGGGCTCCGGAAGCTCGAAGACGATCTACAGGGGAAACGCCAAGCTCACGCAAACGGCGGGTGGGCCTTACGTGAGCACGGTCATTGTCGTTCCCTGAGGTGAGAAAGAATCCGTTTGCGCCGAGGCCCAAACAGAGAAAATGTCTGTTGAAGATAAACAGCGGAGTTTTCCGGCTGGTCGTGGCGATGACGGTCCGCTACTCCGCGGCGTCGCATCAAACCTCGTCGGATGAGGTGGAAAGTAGGTCCAAATGAAAGCTTTGATCTCCATAGCGTTTCTTGCGGCAAGCGTGGCCGGAAGTTCTTTTCAAGCAAGAGCGCCCGAACTCCGCCTGACGCTTCAACTCGAAGAGACTCAGTACAGCGCAGGCGAGCCGATCATCGCTCGGGTCTTGATTGAGAACCTCAGCCCGACCGACGTTGTCATCAACCGACGACTATTGGTGAATCGTCCGATCGGCCCGCATGAGATCTTCTTCCAGATAACCGGGCCTGACGGCAAGCTGGTCCCTTTCGAAGCGCGCATCCGAGAGAGCTTCGAAAGCCGCGAGTTCATGACCCTCGAGACCAAGCAGATTTTTGGCAGGCTTTACAATCTCGCGCGCTCACACACGTTCGAAACGCCGGGCGAGTACACGGTCACGGCGTTCTACGAGAACAAACAGGACGCGCCGCCCGCGCTGAAACTGCCGCCGGCGTGGAAGGGGCGATTGAAGTCAACCCCTGTGAAGTTCTCCATCAAGTGAGAACAAAGGAGGCCCAGCAATGTTAAGAGTTGCCTTGAAGTTATTCGCTGTCGTAGGGCTGTCGCTGGCAGTGGCGTTTGGTGCGTCCGCGCAAGTCAAACCGAGCGCGGAGCAAATGAAAGAACTCCAGCAGGCGATGGACGAAGTTCAGAAAGCCCTCAAGGACGGTGACGCCGCCAAGATAAAGGACGCCAAGAACAAGCTCATCCAGTTGACGGACAAGCATTACAAGATCCCATCGGGCAATCTCAGCGAAGAGCCATCTTACGATCCGGACGTAGAAGGAGAAGGCGAGACGGTACGCGCGGGCGACGACAAGAAGAAGGTCAAGACGACCATAGGTGAACCGGCCTTCTTTGATCCGACTGATGGCAAAACCCCTTCAATCGGCTGGCTTGCGTCCACGAAGATCCACGAGATCGGCGGCCACGGCGCGCAAGCCGCCGACGGCAAATGGTACACCGACGACAAAGGGGCCGCTATCAACGAAATCGAAGCCTACGACCTCGAGATCAAGAACGCCGAAACGACCGGACTATCCAAAGGCGAGATCGACGAGCTCAAGAAGCGGCGCCAGGAGTGGTACGACCAACTCAACGAGGCAAACAAGAAGAAGATCGACAAAGGTGACTACACTCTGGTCTTGCTGCCGCCGGCAGAAAACTCGAAAACTGCTTTGATCGGCCAGCCGGCGATCTTCGTGTCGGGAGAGGTTTACGCTGACGAAGTCGCAACCACGACGGTTCGCGGCCCGCGCACGCTTGAGGGCTGCGTCGTAACTACGGAAGTAGCCGGACAAACCGCCGAGGCTAAAACTGATCAGCGTGGCGGCGCATTACTTTCGCTTCCCGACTCCGTGGCCAGGCTGACGACGGCTACCACGGCAATTGTGCGAGTGTTCGATTCCACCGGCAAAGAGATAGCGCGCACTCAGACCCGCGTGCTGCCTGGACCGGCGCCGGATGTTGTCAGCCGGCCAATCATCAATGACATTCCTACCGATCTCCGCCGAGGCGACGTGGTCACGATTCCTGGCAGCAGTCTTGGCAGGCAATGCGACGTGGTCGTCGGTAATCAGATTCAGGAGACGCTGGCTTCCTCTGTGAACCAGGTGACCGCTTACGTGGATACGCCCAAACTCGGCCCGCAGGAAGCGTGGGTTCGCAACCCCTATGGTGAGAGCAAGAGCTTTGAGACAAACGTCTTCAGCTTCGAGGTGAGCGCGCCCCGGACGACGATTCGCCGCGGCGAACAACTAACCGCTACCGCACAGTACCAATCGTTGCGACGTGGTTCAGAGATTCGCTTTAAGAACAACACGCCCGGAGTGGTCACCATGAACGTCGCCGGCGCGAGAACCGCCGGTGACGAGGCAGTGCTGACCGTAAGAGACCCTAATGGGAGCATCCCAGTGAACCTCAGGGGCCTGAGCGCCGGCGCCTTTTCGATCTCGTATGAAGTGGTTCATCCACCGCGAAGGTGATTGTTCATTGTGGCTTGACGCGTTGAGCACCGTCATCCCGATTCCCTGAGGGCGAGAAATGATCTGTTCAGCCAGGCATCAAACATCAAAAATGTCTGTTGAAGGTAAATGCGTGCAGCTATACTGGCCGGCTTTTGACGAGGCCGGCTTGGGGTTGAAGTTAGTTCGGCCAAACTTTGGACTACCGAAGGCGAAGCGATGGCTGTAAAGCAGAAAGGGCCGTCGCGCGTCTTTCCGGCAAAACTGTCGATAAGGAGAATCAGTATGAAACGAACAATCAAGAGTAGTTCGGTGAGCACTCGAAGATCCATGGGCGCGTTGTTGATGGTCGGCGTCGTCGTTCTGGCCCTCGGGGTGAAGGAAGCTTTTGCTTCGGGCACGGCCACGGCTTCGGCCACGGCCGCCGCAGACGGCACTAACTGCGGAAAAATATCGAAGCCAAGTGGCGTGGACACGGGTGGGATGACGGTCTTGGAAGTTAAGATCAATGGTCAATTGACCACCGCCTACACAGTTAAGGCTGGTACGAATGACAGCACCAGGCCAACCATAACTTTTAGTCCGGCCCTGAAAAAGGGTGACAAGGTAGAGGTCACGCTGTCTACCAGACACGAGGGCACGTACAAGGTAAACCTGAAACTGGAACAGAAGCGGGGGGACTGTTAAGGCATCATTGCCTGTGGTCGGTGGTGAGACTCGCGGCGTGGGCAAAGGCAAAGTTGTGGTCACGCTTGATGCGACGAAGGATGGGGCATTCAAGGCGAAGCTGACGTTGAGCGCCAGTTGAGTCCCCAACTCGATGAAACGCAGTGAAACGCTTGCGAAGCCCAGCCGACTGCGCTCGCTGCTGTTCTTGTAGCTTTCAGCGGGCGAACCATCCTGATGCGGAAAGACGGCTTTTGGGCGTTTGGCTCTGAGTAAGGAGAATGAGATGAAAAATAGTAGCAAGACGGCAAACGCCGTTTTTCGAGCATCGAGTTGTTTAATCGCAATCGCGTCTTTGATGGTCTTCTCTGTGGCTACCTGGACGGCCGCTGCCCACGTCGCCGGACCGGCTGCGCAGAGAGAGGAGAAGGGAAAGACCGTCGACCTGACAAACGACGCGCGCGTGAACGGCTATACCATAACCGAGCACAACAAGGTGTTTCTGTTCCGAGCCATCAATGTCCGGCATCCCGGCACCGGAAAGCCTCTGGGAGGCAAGCACGATGTCGAGATAGTCTGCGACAAGATTCCTTATATCCAGAGGATCTTTTTCAACAAGGGAAACTCTGAAACCAGAAGCAAATGCCTGGTCCTCTTGGTAACGCCCAAGATCATCATCCAGGAGGAAGAATGAGATCGAAGCATTGAACAACCTGCTATTCGCAGATTTCAATGAAGGAGAGAATGATGAGAACGAGAACGCTTGAGACCCTGATTGTCGGACTTGCGCTGACGTGTGTACTAGTGCTCCCGCCTCGCTCTTTCGCCGCTCAGGGCGATATTGCCAAGGAGATTGAAAGGCTCGAGCAGCAAATACTCGGCTTTCGTTACGGTGTGGAACTCTGCGACGCGAGCATTCAATTGATCGCGGTGCCTGCTGAGGATGCGCCGGATGAAGAGTGGGAGAAATACAAGCAGAAGGTTGACGAAGCTGAGAAGTGTGTCGCCAATCTGGAAAGCGCAATCGGCGCTTTGAAGAAGAGAGTCGCCGAACTCCTGTCGAGGCTTCCCAACATCGCGGTGGGTGAAAGAGAGGACGAGGCGATGGCGAGAATGAGACAAAAGCTTCTCGACCAGCAGAAGCGAATTGACCAGCAGCCTCCGATAATAAAGCAGCTTAGAGCCAGGCTCGACCGGCTTCGAGCCAGGAAGAAGAAGTGAGCGTCCGAGAGCCGCTTAGGAGGAAAGAGTGAATCGAATGCTCGACAGGTCAGGAATCGACCGTACCGGCAACTTTCAGCTTATGGCCTGTGCCACGGCGACCCTTTGTCTACTGGCGTTTCTTCCGCCGGCGACATTCGGGCAGAAGGAAGTACAGCCGCCCTGGACCGGCCCGAAGCTGCGCATCGCGGTAATGAGCATCTCGGGCACCGCCTTCAGGGAGTATGTCAAAGAGGACCGTGATTCTCGCAGCACGACCATCGCGCTTCCCCCCCCGGCTGAATTTGCGCTTGGGCTCACCGAGATGCTCACGACCGAGTTGGTGAAGACGGGCCGGTTCATCGTCGTCGAGCGCGCATCCATCAAGGACGTAACCGGCGAGCAGGACTTCGGCGCTTCGGGGCGGGTCAACAAGGAAACGGCAGCCGCCAGTGGCCGCGTCATCGGGGCGCAGACCCTCATCACCGGTGACATAACGGAGTTCGCCTACAACCAGACATCGATCGGCGGCACTTTCAAACCGATAAAGATACTGAAGGCGAAATCGGACCGGGTGACGGCGATGGTGGCCCTCGACATCCGGCTCGTCGACGCGGTAACCAGCGAAGTGATCTTCTCACAACGCGCGGAGGGGAAGGCGTCGATGACGGGCGCCAGCGCGGAGCTTACACGCCGCGATCAGGAGTTCAGCGTGTCGGGCTTCAAGAACACGCCGCTCGGCCACGCCTCGCGCGAGGCAATCGAAAACGCCGTGGCGGCGATCGTCTCGGGAATGAAGGCGGTCCCGTGGTCGGGACGCGTCATCGACGTGCGCGAGGGGCTTGTCTACATCAACGCCGGATCGGAACAAGGCATTCGCCCTGGAATGGAGTTTGACGTCTATCATCAGCAGCCGCCCCTCGTGGATCCTGAGACCGGAAAGACGCTCGGCACGCCGGATCGAAAGGTCGGCACGCTCAGGGTAACCACTGTTGAAGAGAAGTACTCAGTCGCGGAAATAACTTCGGGCAGCGGCCTTGCCAGAAACCACCTGGTGCGGTTCAGAGGACAGCCGCAGAAGCCTTGATCCACCGGTTCATTCAAACCAGTCACGGAGGAGAGTTTTCATGAAAACGTGGAGCCTGTTTGCCCTTCTGTTGCTAGTGTCGCTCGCAAGCGCATGCAGTAAACCGAGTGGCACAAGCAGCGGCGAGATGAAGAGCGAGGGAATGAAGGACGCCGGCTTTAAGCGATATCAGATAGAGTCCGGCATCGTTGAGTACACGATGAGCGGCGCGCAGAAGGGCGCCGAAACCGTGTACTTCGACCGATGGGGAATGCGCGAAGCAAAGTACACCAGGAGCGAATTAACCGTCGCAGGAATGACTCAGAGATCCAACAGGCTGACGTTGTTGGACGGCGAGTGGATTTACGCGATCGACCTCGACAAAAGGACCGGCGCGAAAACACAGAACCCCTTGTTCAAACAGATCACCGACCGTGCCGGTACGAAAGACCTGGCCGAGCTTGGCGAAAAGATGATGAGAGACATGGGAGGAGTGAAGACCGGCTCTGAAGAGGTAGCCGGCAAGATGTGCGACGTCTGGGAGGTGAAAAACCTCGGCAGCAAGAGCTGGGTCTGGAACTCTGTGACCTTGAAGGTGCAAACGAAGATGGCCGGGATGGAGATCACGAGTACGGCTACGAGATTCGACGCGGACGCCTCGATTCCCGCCGATAAGTTCGCAATCCCGTCAGATGTGACAATCACGGAAGGCGCGGATGTAAAAAAGGCGTTGGAAGGGCTGAAGCGAGGAAACAAAGACTGACCACGGATGATTGGATGGAAGGAGGGCATCATGAGAAGCGTGTTGACCGACGGTGACAGAAGGGGCGCTCGCTATACGGCGGTCGTAGTGCTCGCGGCGATTGTCGTCGCGCTCGCGTTTCCCGCGTCTGCGTTCGGCCGGGAACAGTCGGTCGAAGAAACCTACGATGCGACGGTGGCCGCTTATAATCAGACGCTGAACCAGCTTGAACAGTGCTCGTTGAATTTTGACACCTTCCAACAGTTTGCGAAGGCGAATCGTCCGGCGGACGGCGCGCCGAAAGAAGAGTGGGACGACTGGGCCAAGGCATATCGATTGGTGGCTGAGACCTTCGTCGGCTGCATGCGGAGCTTGAAAGCTAAGGCAGACGTGCTTAAGAAGAAACTCGACGACCTGGAAAAGCAGCTCGATTCGATCAGCCTGCAGGACCCGCCCGCCAGAGACGAGAGAGACAAGAACGACAAGGCCCGGAAGTTTCTCAATAGGGCCAAAGCCGATCTGGGCGAGTGGAAGGTCGGGGCCAACTACAAGATCAAGCTGGGCGTTGAGATGAACCGCAAGGCCGCCGATGACTACGGGAAGCATGGCTCCGGCAGCGTCAAGATAGAGATACGCATCCAGGTGTCATTCTGATTCCCGGCGGGCTTGCCGGCGCCGCGACTACGGTTTATTCACACTGGCTTTTATCCACCAAGTTGTCGCGCCTACTGATTCGGAGACGAACCACTGCGAAGGAAGACAAGCGAACAGAGGGTCCGATGAAGATTGAACTGATTTACATCGCGGTCGTATGCGCCATCGCCGGTTGCTCCACCGCTCCGCCGTCAGGCGACGCGGGCAACAACCCGGCGGTGGTTACACCGGTAGTTGAGAAGCGCAGCGATGATGCCCCCTCACCCGACTCTGCGGCTCAAGCTGCCCAGCAGGAAAACAAAGCGGCCGGCATCTATATCATCTTCGACGCGTCGGGCTCGATGATGGCGCGTTTGCCCGACAAGTCGCGCCGGATCGATGCGGCCAAACAGGTACTCCAGGATTTCGTCGCCAAGGATTTTCCCGGTTACGACCTCGCGCTTCGAGTCTACGGCCACCGGAGAAAAGAGGATTGCGCGGATTCTGAGCTTCTAATTCCCTTCGGCCCTCCCGAAAAAGTCGTCGCTCAGTTCAAGGAGTCGATCAAGCGAATAAACGCGATTGGCAGAACGCCGATAACGTACAGCCTCGCTGAGGCCCTCAAAGATTTCGGCGACCGGCCCGGCGAGATTATCCTCATCAGCGACGGCATCGAGTCTTGCGAAGCCGACCCGTGCGCGCTGGTCCGCGAGTGGAAAAACAAAAACGTGAAGATCAAGGTTCACGTCGTCGGCTTCGGACTCGGCGAAAAAGAGCGACAGACCCTCGAGTGCATCTCCAACGCAGCAGGCACCCAGTATCACGATGCCCAGTCGGCTTTAACGCTGGCTGATGAAATGGGGAAGATCCATAAGCAAGCGCAAGCAGCCCTCGCGGGATTCTGGTTACAGGGCGTCGACGCAGCGGGGAGCCGCATAAGAGTCGTCGGCGTTCTCTCGCGCGAGGGCCGGGACCTTTACAAAGTTACAAGCAGCAGCGCCGGCCGCGTCGAGGCCGGCCAGTACACGCTGACGGCCGGGGTTCCGACGGCTAACGGCAATATGTACAGGCCCGTGACCAAGAGCGTCCAAGTCGCGGATACCGGCGCGACTGTGGTCAAGGTCGAGGTCCCCACGCCGCCAACCGTGAGAGCGCGATTCACCGACCAGGGCGAGGATCAGCGCGGCTCGCTGGTCCATGCTTTTCAAGACGGCAAAGAGGTCTTCAGTTTCCGCTATTTTGATGAGGTCTTCGTCGATGAAGGCGCCTACGAGTTTCGCGCGCGGCCTAACGCTGCGAATGATCTCTCGACGACGGCAACAATCGCCGCCGGAGAACGCAAAGAAATCGTCTTCGGCATGGCCCACACGGTTCGGGTGACGGTGAAGATGGTGGCGTCGGGCTCGGGAATATGGTTTCGCGAGAACTACGAGCTATGGCAAAACGGCGAGAAGAGGTACCGCGTGCACATGACGCTGGGCGAGACTGTGCTTCCCGGCGTCTACGATGTGCGTTTGCCCAACGCTCTGACACCGTACGTCAAGACCGGGATCGTGGTGACCGACCAGAAGCAGCAGCACTTCGACATCACGGTTCCGGTCGGCCACGTGACCTTCGTCTATCAGAAGGCCGATGGCACGCCGGATAAACCCGATCGGTGCTTCGCCAGCACAGCCAACGGCAATGAGAGAATCTTCAGGAACTCGAACGAAAAGTACCCCTTTACTCCCGGGCGATACAGCGTCACCGGTTGGAGGCAGAAGGGCGAGTACGACCGCATAGACTTCGAGGTCAAGGAAGGCGAAGACAAAGTGGTTGTCCTGCGGGCGAAGCGTTGACTCCTCCGGACCTCTCGATTCCCAGAGTCCCTTTTGACGGCCACCTCCTCCCTACTATCAGTCACGCTGCTTTTTGTAGTAGGATTAGCCACGACGCGGATGTAACCCCTGTCGATATCCGCCGCGCAATCATAAATCTCATTGCAAGTCACCTGACCGTCACGAAGGAGCGGACTACGATGGAGCATGCCGACGAGGCGACGATTGCTGCGATTGCCGAGAAGGTGAACAACGGTCAGTGTATTCTCTTCATGGGAGCTGGTGTGCATTACCCGCCGCCCGAAGGTTCGAAGTACAGCTACCCTGAATCCGAGCGCCCGCCGCTCGGCCGCGCGCTCTCCGAGCGGCTCGCCGCCAAGAGCGGCTTTGCCGAGCAGTTCCCCCGCGAGAGCACGGGCAATCTCCAAAGAGTGTCGCTGTACTACGAGACGAAACGCTCGCGGCGCGAGTTGGTCGAAGAGATGGTCAGTGCTGTGCAGGTCGGGAAGAAGCCTTCGCCCGTGCTTCGCGCGCTCGCGCGATTGAACTTTCCGCTCGTCATCACCACCAACTACGACCAACTCTATGAAAGAGCGCTGTGGGACGCGGCAAAGGACCCATACATCGGCGTCTACAGCAAGGAAGAGTACACCGTGACGGCCGACTACACTGACGCGACCAGCACGCGGCCTTTCGTCTTCAAGATTCATGGCGATATCCAGAAACCCGAATCCATCGTCGTCACCGATGAAGACTACATTCAGTTCGTCTTGCGTATGAGCGACAAGGACCCCTACCACCCGGTGCCGGAGACCTTCCGCTACAACTTCAAGCGCTGGCCGACGTTGTTCGTGGGTTACAGCCTCATGGATTACAACCTCCGGCTGCTGTTCAAGACCCTGCGCTGGCGGATCGATAAAGCGAACCGCCCGAACACGTATTCCGTGGATCCCCATCCCGACCTCTTGTTAGTTAAGGTATTGGCCGACCAGGAGCAGTACGTCAAGTTCATCGCGCAGGACGTCTGGACTTTCCTTCCGAAACTGTACCGTGCCGTTACGGGCGAGGAGATGCCGCTATGACAAGCTCTGCAACCGCGCCGCTTTCGCTGCCCGAGTCGCCCTACCGCGGAATCGACTCCTTCCGCTATGCCGATCAAGCGATCTTCTTCGCGCGAGAGGAAGAAACTAGGAAGCTGCTGCGCTACGTCACGATCTATCGCGGCGTGTTGTTCTACGGCGAATCGGGCTCGGGCAAGTCTTCTCTGATCAACGCGGGATTGATCCCAGCGACGATCACCGAGGGCTTTACGCCGGAAAGACTACGCGTTCAGCCTCCCCGCAATGAGGAGATCGTCGTCGAGCGCATCTCGATTCCCGGCGACGGCAAGGCACCGTTCCTGCCGTCGGTCTTCGCCGATGACGAGGAGCGCCCGCGCATCGTGCTCTCTATTAGCGCTTTCATGGAGAAGCTCAGGGCCGCAGCGGCCGACCGGCAACCGTTGTTGATCTTCGACCAGTTTGAAGAGTTCGTCACCTTGTTCGAGGAAGCCCCGCGAGGCGAGGCTTTGAAAGAAGCTCAAGCCGCGCAGCAGGCGATTCTCCAGGCTGTGGTCGAGTTGATGCGCGACCCGCGGCTTGGGGTGAAGCTCCTGTTCACATTCAGGGAAGACTACCTGGCGAAGCTCACGAAGTTATTCGTGCTCTGCCCCGAATTGCCGGATCAATACCTGCGGCTAACGACGCTGCGTACGAAGGCATTGGATAACATTATCCGTGGACCTTTCGAGAGGTTCCCAGGGAGCTTTAGGGCGGAACTCTCACCGGAACTGGCTCAGGATTTGGCAGCCGCCATTGATGAGCGAACGGAATCCGGGGCGCTCAGCTTGTCCGAGGTTCAGATTGCCTGCCGAAGGCTGTGGGAGTCCCCCGACCCCGGAGGCTTGTTCAAACAGAGAGGCGTTCAGGGTCTTCTGGAGGACTATCTATCGGACGCTCTTAACCAGCTTGCAGGTGATCCGCCGAGTCCGGCCATGGCGTTGCTTTCCGGTGCCCGGTTAGCCAGCGACAGCTCGCGTCGTGCAGATGATCTCCGAGACCCGGCTGTAGCTTTGCTAAGCCGCCTCGTAACCGCCGCCGGTACACGCAACGTCGTTTCCGAAGAAGACCTGATCGGTCGGGCGCCTGACGGCGAGAACATCCCTGAAGGCCGGTTGAAAGCTGCTTTGAATGCCTTGGTGGAGGACACCAAACTTGTCCGTCGGGAACGACGGTACAATACCTACTTCTATGACATCGTCAGTGAGTTTCTCGTTCCATGGATAAGTCAAAAGAAGGTGGAACGACTGGCGGAGATCGAGCGCCGTAGACTTGAGGAAGCGGACCGAGTCAGGAGACGACGGTTGTACTGGCTGGTTGGTATCTGTCTAATGGCCGCTCTCGTAATAGCTTCAGTGGCCGTCCTGGTGATTCAAACTAGGACTGAGGCGGCTATCGCTAGAACCGAAGTTAGAGATGCGCTTGCTGATCGTGACTCGGCACGTCAAGAAATCGAGGCGAGGGGTCAGGCCGCGTACGAGAAGGCGGTGCGGGACGACCTCGTGAAGAAAGCCGACGATGCGAGGGCGTTTGCGGAAATGGGGCGTGCGGACGCATTGTTTGCGGAGGAGGCAGCGCTGGCGGCGTACCAGGAGGCTGAGAAGGCCAGGAAAGAACTTGACGGCAAGGTGAGTGCGCTGACTACCAAGGCGGCGGCGCTTGAGCAAGAAAGAGACGAGGCAATAGCCGATGCAACCAATGGACGGGATGAAATGAGAATGGTCGCTGAGGTGGACAGATTGAGACAACTGTCGAGACAAATAGAGCAACAAGGATTGAGGGCCGAAGGCGAAATAAATCGTCTGAAGAGCGCGTATCGATTGCCCGTGGATTGCAATAGTTACCTCGCCCTCCGCAAATCTTCCTACGACGAGTTGAATAAGGCTGAAGCGGAAGTGAGAAAGATAAGGGAGATCGTGACGGGCGGACCGGTGCGACCTGTAGACTCTCAACGTTGAGACTGACGGTTCGTCAGTCCGCTTTCGGCTGCTCCCCTGCCAGTCACGTGCCCGAAAGAACTAGCAGCTCAGCCTCGGTCGTGCTAGAGATTTGGCTTTGATGGAATCTATGACAGCCATCACGGCTGTCAGTGACTCGCGGGCGCGTGGGTGCTCATTGCCACGCCGGCAAGCGAGATCCAGGGTTAGTAACTGAATTCCAGATGCTCGAATTGCCCCGACGCACCAAGCCCATAGTATGAATCCGCGCAAGTAGCCTGACGGCTACTTCCCGGTGAAAGTCACGGCTTTGGCGCGCTCCATCATGTTCCACGCAATCCTCGCCAATAATGTTGATCGCGTTCTAAGGCGGGGTTGTCTTCGTTGACGTTGGATCCCGTCGCCGCCAACTCAGTTGATGCGCGCCTCCACCACCCACCGACGCTGTCGAGATGTTGAGGGTGTTGCCGTCTGGCGTGAGCGTCATCCGCCGGTCCTGGGCAAATCCCGGCGAACCGGGCGAGACGCCCTTGGTGTGGACCAGCCGCCCAGTGATCACTCCGTCACGCGTCAGGGTCCCGTCGACTCTATATGCAATTGCAGTATTCCCGATGGTGTAGCGACCGACTGCGACAATGTTAGCGCCGGATTGAGTGATAGTGATCGGGCTCCCGTTCGAGGGATATCCCGATACTTCAACCCACTCGCCCGCGACATCGGGATAGCCGGATGGGTTTGTCGCTGTGGAGGTCGCTCGCAAACGACTGAGGTTTCCCTTCGCGATTTCGTTCTGAGGATTAATGCTGACTGCTTTTTCGTAATCAGCGATAGCCCCGTTCTTGTCTCCCAGTCGTTCCTTCACCAGGCCGCGATTGTTGAACGCAGCGCTGTCGGTCGCGTTCATCTCGATGTAACGGTTGTAGTCTGCAAGCGCGCCATCGTAGTCCTTGCTCGCATATCGCGCGCGTCCGCGCTGGAAATAGGACATCGCGTAACTTGGGTCGAGCGAGATCGCGCGGTTGAAGTCCGGGATCGCCCTCGCGTAGTCCTTGCTCTCAAATAGCACGCGGCCGCGATAGTAGTGGGACATAGCGTAGCTCGGATCAAGCGAGATCGCGCGGTTGTAATCGGAGAGCGCGCCGGCGAGGTCCTTCAGACCTTCGCGCGCGAGTCCCCGCGTCAAATAACCGCGATCGAAATTCGGCGCGAGATCGATCGCGCGATTCGCGTCCGCCAGCGCGCCGCTGAAATCATTCTGCGCGCGCTTGACCATGCTGCGACCGCGATAGGCTTCGGAAGCTCGCGCATCGAGTGCAATCGCCTTGTTGAAGTCGGCGCTTGCGGCTGCATAGTCGCGCAAGCTGCGCCTGGCGTTGCCGCGGCCCGTGTAGGCTTCCGCCGAATCAGGATTGGCTTCGATCGCCTTCGTGAAGGCATCGGCGGCTTCGTTGTACTTGTTCTTCTCGTAGTAGTCGCGGCCCTGTTTTATGAGTGACGAAGCCGCCACGGCGTTGCCGCGACTACCGGTCGATCCGGACGTGCCATGAGCCGCGACGTATTTATCCCACTCCGCGCCGCCGGCCGTCATCGCGTTCTCCAGTTCCTTGTACTCCGCAATCTCGGGAGAGTCGTCCCCGCGCATCCGTTCGAGACGGTCATCAACGAAGGCCTTCCATGCCGCGTCGCCGCCGGCCAGGGCTTTGCGCATCTCCTCGATCTCTTTGCCCTCGGGCGTGTTCTGATAACCGAGGCGGGCGAGGGTGTCCTCGACCTCCCGGCGCCACTTGGCGTCGGCAGCGGCGCGATCGGCGTCGATCTGGGCTTGTGAGGGACCGAACTCACCCGTCACGTAGCAGCCGCGGTGGCCGCCGCCCATCGAGTAGCGGCCGTCTAGTCGAATGGCGAAGCCGCCGGTGCGCGCCCCCCCGGGGATCGGCACCGAGAGGTTGAAGTTCTGAGGGTTGCCGTTGCTGCCCTTGTTCTCGACGTAGAACTTCTTCTCTTCCTTCTTGTCGCCCGCCCAGACGCTGAGGCTGACGTCCGCGCCGTAGCCGCCGACGCGAACCGTGCCGGAAATGGCGAGCATGCCGGTTCCCAGGACTCCTTTGAAGCTGCGATTGATGGTGAAGCTCCCGCTGTCGACAGGTGCGCTCAGCGTCGCGCCGCTGACGTTATAAGTGATCTTCAAGCCGTTGAAAGGGTCGCCCGCAGGGAAGGAATTGCCGGACGGCGCGCTGGGCCGAAGGTCATACCCCCAACCCGCGTAGAGATTGTCCATCCAAGGCTCGGCGCGGCCGAAAACGCGCTCGAACCAGTTGCGCGAATGAAAGGGACCGGAGTTGAGGTAGTCGCGTATGCGCGCGAAATTGGGATCAGGAGCCCTGTCGACGGGCACGAGGCCACGCGAGCGTAGCTGGTCCAGCATGATGGACTGGGCGATGTTGAGGTTCCTGGTCGGTTGGTCGCGGAGGTAGCGCATGAAAGCCGACCAGAAAGCGTTGGGCCGGGGCGCTTCGGGCCACCGCCGAGACGAGATGAGCCAGCGGATCGTCGCCTGCTCCGCCCAACTCAGGGGTATGTTGGCACGTCGCTGCTGCTGGATGTAGTCGTAGAACCGCTGCTGCATGGGCAGCATCCCGCGGTACCGGTAACCTGGCCGGCCGCCGTCGCGAGCTGTCCAGTCGAACCTGTCGGGATCGGGGATAATGCTGGACCAGGGCCGGCCGGGGATGACATGGCCCGGCGGCAGGGAATAGGATCCCTGAGTGTCTTGCGCGACCGCAGGGACGTTGAACGAAAAGCAGATGAGCATCGTGACAACGACGTACAAGACCGCGCGCTTCATTAGCTACCTCCGATGACTGTGAATGCACCCTCACCTGTTGGCTTTGCCAACGTGAAGTGAGTCTAGAGATTTGGCTTTGAGGGAATCTATGACAGCCATCACGGCTCTTTGTGACGCGCGGGCAGGTGGCTCATTGCTGCGCTGGTTAGCCCATCAACTTCGGCCGAGCGATGTCTCGGGACTTGGTGTGGCCTGTCGAACATGTCGGCTTCATTCGGACTCCCACCGATCCTCTCCGCGTCCGGAGTCGGCTCACTTCACTGACTGTATGTCTTAGGGTTGTGCTCCTCGCCGTGGCAGGTCAGGTAACAACTGCCTCGTCGAAAACCAGTCGATTCATACCTGAGCCGGCCGCTGCTGTCCGGGCCGACTATGCTCAGATCGAAATTGATCAGAAACTTGTTGTTGGTCGCGTTGCCGCCGTTGATCCCATGCGAGTCGTGACATACCGAGCACGAGGCCCCTTCTCCACGAATGTGCTTGTCGTGCTCCTTGAAGCTTCGGTTCTGTACGATGCTGCCGTCGACGTCGTGGCACTTGTTGCACAGAGCATAAGCGGCGGTCGAGTAAGTCACCTGTCCCATCGTCCCGCCCGGATTTGCAGGAGGCGTGTTGTATGAGTAGTTGCGCTCGAGCAGGTGAATGATGTTCGAGCCGTGCGGGCCGCTGGGACCCGTTCCCGTTCCGAGGTTCCTTCCCGAGCTGTTGTTGTGGCAGTCGGTGCAGTATATGAAGCTGCTTGCCGAGAGCGACCTTCCCGGCAGCGGCTGGCCGTTGGTCCCAAGCGGCGCTGACCTGAGGCTCGGAACGAACCCGCTCGTTCCTGTTGAGAGGCCTCGTGGGTTTATCACCGGATGCCAGGCGACACTCGAGTTGAACTCAAATCGGGAATTGAAGCGGCTGGGATTGTTATCGTCGGTCTGTCGCAGCGGATTCCGGCCAAAGCTCACACCGCCGAGAAGCTGTGGTTTGTTCGCGCTGTCGGCGTGACACTTGAAACACACCTCGTATTCGTAATTCGCGCTCGAAGCTTCCGTGCCCGAGGATGAAATGCCCGCGACTTCACGCAAGTAGCCGGCGACGGACGGCGGCGAACCGGTTTGCGGATTCGCGGCGTGAGGGTCGTGGCAGTCCGCGCATTCGGCGTGCCGCGCGGCTCCCGACGAACTCTCCGGCAGTTTATAGGTCAGCGAGGCCGGACCTTCTGATGCGTCGTGCACCGATGGCGTGGTCGACACCGGATGCCGGTACGTCTTAGTCTGGAACTCCGATTGTATGTTCTTGTTGGTGTCTGCGACCGAACCGTTATGGCACTTGTAACAAGTGTCTTCCTCCACAAACTTGAGCAGACGCTGTCCCACCGCGGGCGAGTGCGGGCGATGACAACTTTCGCAGCCGTTGTTCGACACGCCCGTGTAACCGGTGTGCGCGCCCTGCGAGGTTCCGTACCTGTTGTCATTCGCACCGCTTGCAGGCTGTTTGTGCGATGCCGCAGTCCAGCCTGTCTTAGTATGACAGGTGGTGCAAAGGGCCGATTTCAGATTCGATTCGACGAGAAACTTGCCGACGGTTGCGTCCTTCGATTGAACGTGAGGATCGTGACAGGACGTGCACTGCATCTTGCCCGATCGGTCCAGCTTCACCGCGTCACCCGCAGGCGGGTTTCTTATCTCCGAGCCGGTGACCGGCAGAAAAGCGAACGGGTGATCATCGGAAAAACCGACGCCTTTATGAAGGTTCGAAGACGAAGACGCGGGAAGCGTGAAGTTCGAACCCTGAATGAAAGGAATGAGGCCGTTGTTCACCGTATCACCCAGCGCCACGGTTCCGTCGTGACAGCTCAGGCACAATTTCGACGAGTCTGAACTAGTCGGTTGGGTGGTGGTCGCCCGCATGGTCGTGCTGCCGTAGAGGGGATAGTTCGAAACCGATGACGTCTTGTGGTTCCATATCTGGGGGCTCGGATTGCCGTTGTGGGGCGAGTGGCAGAAAACGCAGATTCGGCCTTCCGCTGTGGAGCGAATGGCGGCGCTGCTGTTGACCCTGAAGTCGTGCTTTGAGTTGAACAACTGCGCCTTGGAACTCTGGCTATGGACCACTTCGCCGAGCACGCAACAGAAAAAACCTATTAGCAGCAATCTCCTCGCTCTCATAGATCAATCCCTTATCGCTGCCCCTGGCGTTCTCAGGTACCTAAAGACCTGGATTCTCCGATTGCTGGAATCGGAGATGTAGATATTGTCGTCGGCGTCTATGTGGATGGCCGTCGGCAAGTAGAACTCTCCTCTGTCGGATCCCGTCTCGCCGAACACGAGGAGAAGGTTCCCTTCCTTATCGAATATCTGAACCCGGTCGCGAAGCCCTTCGACGACATAGATGTGCCCGTGGCTATCGATCGCGACGCCTTTGGGTTTGTCCAAATCCCCAATGCCATCGCCGTGCCGCCCCACCACCGAAATAAAATGTCCGTCCTTGTCGAAGACTTGAATGCGAGCGTTCAGCGTGTCGGTGACATACACGCTGTCGCCGCTGACGCATATTTGCGTCGGGTGATTGAACTCGCCCTGGCCTTCTCCGCGCTTGCCGAACTTGAATAATCCAATCCCGTCAAGGTCCAGCACGTCGACCTCGCCTTTCACGGTTTCGACGACGTACAGGCGCCGCGAAGCCTTGTCTATCGCAATGCCGGTGGGCCGATTGAAGCTTCCTTCCTCGGAACCAATCCTCTTAATGAGTTTGCCGTTTCGATCAAAGATGAATATCTTCCCGGTGTACGAGTCCGAGACGTAGATGTTGTCCTGTCCGTCGACGGCTACGCCGACCAGCGAGACGAACATCTCTTTCTTCGGCGCCCTGATGGCGACGTACTTCTTCTCCTGCGGATCGAAGACGTGTATCATCCTCGCCTTTGAATCGACTGCGATGATGCGCTGGCGGCTGTCGGTGACGATGCCGTATGGCGACATCATGGCTGGTTCGGGATCCTCGGTCCCGATGATCTTCTTGACCACGCGTTTGAGAAACGACGACTGCTTGAGCTTAAGGTCCCGCGGAGACGCGATGCTGCGCACGTACTTGATTCGCGGCGGATCAGGCGGGCTGGGCCAGTACAGCTCTTTCTCTTTGTCGCCGTGCTCGCCGTTTGACGCTATGAAGAGCGAGAAAACGAGTGCAACGCCAAAGAGAGTGGCAGCGACAAGCTTAGTGAGCTTCGGCTTGTTTGAACTCATCGCTAAGCGCATGTCAAAGCACCTTGAACGGCCGAGTTACCCGGACGAAATAGTACGTCCTGTCTCTGGACAACAATCCCTCGGTTGTCTGCTTGTAAAACAGCGCGCCCCCGTAGAAGGTGAACTTCCCGAGTTTGTATGTAGCGATCACGTCCCACTGCTTGACGAAGACATTGTTTGTTGTCACGAACAGCGCCCTGTCCTGGTAATACCTCGCTTCCAGGTCCAGATTCCTTCTGGGCCGCACTCTCAGCAGAGCAAAGGTATTGAACGCGGAGGTGTTTAATAGGGGATTGCTGATCAGCGAACCGACGGGCAGAACTCTGAAGATCCGATTTGGCTCCAACGGTACGGGGATCGCGAAGACGTCTCGCAATCCGGCGTTCGAGTTTCGTGAGAAGACCAGCGTGAATCGCCGGTGATCCACGCCGGCCGAATACGACGTGCGGCGCAAGTGCTCACGTCCGTTGAAAGTCAGGTATTCGACCTCGTTTTTCCCGACCGACGCGCTCAACCTGAGAGCCCTCAACGCTTCGCTCTCGACACCGGCGTTGAAGTACTTCTGTGAGAAGAATCCGCCGGCTTGAAAAATATCGGGGCGATAAGACAGGTTGAAATCAGCGGTGACGAGGGCGCGCTTCCTGTTACCCAGACTAAGGCCCGCCGCGAGGCTATGGTGCTCGGTCCTTCGGCTACTGCCCATGTTCGACCCGGCGTATTCGAGGCCCTGGCTGTAGGCAGCCCTTGTTTCGGCGAAGGCGATTCTCCTGTTCCAGGTGATTGTTCCTCCAAGATCGAAGAATCGAGTCGCTGCTTCGGTTGATTCGTTCGGAGCATTCGTCAGCCGGGTGCTGAGGGTCCCGCTGACCGTGACCTCCGACCGTACTCGGTAGGCCACCAGGCCATCGACGACGTTGAACTGTGTAGTTGTGCGCGTGGGACGTAGCGCCGGCACCGCTGGAGCAGCGACGGCTCCCGCTTCGGGTCGAACGCCTTGCTGATCAGTCTCCTGGGTGCTGGTGTTGTAATAGAACTGGTGCGCGAATCTGCTGCTGAGCTTGTTAGTGTGTTGAGTGCTGAACTCCGAGTGAATATCGAAGAATGACAATCGTTGTCTCAACCCCGTAACCTCGCTCGAAAACCTAAGTCCCTGGTAGAAAGTGCCGACGTACAGGTTTGACTTCTTCGATACAGGCTTGCGTGCGTCGAGGCGCCAAAGGTTCTGATACGTTCCTAGCTGCAAGCGCCCATCGGTCGTCGTCTGGTTGTCATATCCGGAGGTGAAGTCCCACCCTCTATAGCTACCCGAAACTCCGGCGTTGAACGTCCTGGTGTGACTCTTGGCCATAACGCCTGAAGTAAAGCTGTAGTCAAAACTCGTGCTGTCGTAGCTCACACTGAGCTTGGGATACTTTGGCAATCTCAGCGCCCAGTTGAAGCCCAGGCTCCGGCGCCCGGTGGCCGCCGAGGCAATCGGCCTCTGGAGATAGTTGCTGCTCTGATTGATGTAGTGAAACCTGAATGGATAAGGCGAGGTCGGGAGGAAATCAACATAGACATTCTTCCCTGTTATACCGTACCGCGTCTGGAATTCATCGAAGGCCCCCTTGTTGCGAAGAAAGCTCGACTCGAACGAGACCTTAATGAAACGAGGGTCGATGATATATGCGCCCAGGTTCAAGTCAAGACCGATACCGAATTCGCGCGATTGATTCTCGGTGACGACATCAGGGTTCACGGCCTGAGCGGTCTGCTGCGTCTTGGAGTAGCCCATGGTCAGTACCCCGCTCAGGTTTAGTCTCTCCTGCGAGTAGGCAGGAGCGAAGCACTGAGCGATCAGCATCAAGACGGCAAGTTGTGACACCGGGCGTTTCATTGCGCGCACTCACACATTCTTTGATCAGCGGCGGCTCAGGTACTGGATTTGGGCCAAAGCCCTCAACTCACTGACGAACTCCGACCGCCTCTTGCTCCGCAGCTTCTGTTGGAGGCCGCCTTTGATCTTTTCCTTTACGTCTTCGTACTTCAGTTGCCGCTCGGCCTGCTTCTTCTCGAGGCTGATGATGTGCCAGCCGCGGCTGGTCTTGAACGGACCCGTCAATTGGTTCACCGCAGCAGCAAACGCGACTGCCTCAAGTTCGGGATCCAATTGTCCCAGATGCACCGAGCCGTAATCACCGCCAACGACGCGATACTCGTCCTCTGAGAACTTGTAGGCCAGGTCGAAGAAGTCTTCTCCCTTCTTCAGCTTCTCGCTGATCGTGTCGATCAGCTTTTTGGCCTCGGGCTCTTTCCGCGCGCCGATCCTGACGACGATGTGTTTCAGTTGAATGGACTCGGGGAGCAAAAACTTAACCTTGTTCTCCTCGTAGTATTTTCTTACTTCGTCTTCGCCGACTTGAGCTTTGTCCTCGATTTCCACCTGGTGAATCTTCTTGAGAAGGAGATCTCTCTCAACTCTCTGCTGAAACTCGTTTTCGGTCATCCCTTCGATCTTTAGTGCTCTCTGGAAACGCTGCTCCGAGTTGTAACGCTGTCTTATTGTCTTGATCGAAGCGGCGACCTCATCCGCGTCGACCGTCAATCTCATCGCCTTGGCCCTTTGAAACGCCAGTTCGCGGACAATCAGTTCGTCAAGCGCGGACTTTCGCACATCATCTTTCCTTCTCGCGTCCATCCCGCCGTGGGCTGTCGGGGACATCAGGAGCCTGTTGAGTTCTTCTTCGACCTCCTTTGCCGTTATCGGAATGCCGTTCACGGTCGCCACAACGCCGGGACTCGCAGAGTTTTTGCCTGTGTCTTCGGGTTTGGCGGGGAGCGGCAAAGCAAGCGGGAACCGGGATGAGACTTGCTCATGAAGCGCCGGCTTGGCACTCCCGGATTCGATGGGAGTGCTCAGCTCTGGGGATTCGGCAACGCCGTTGCCCTTGGCCAGGAAATACAGAGCGAGAAGAACGGCGAGCGACGAAGCGCCGACTAGGTACACTACCGCTTTCTTTTTCATGGACACCTCTCTGGAGCAACAGCGAGGTGTGAGGCCTGCCCCTCACACCTCTGCACCGTTGTTAGGTATGACACGACGTACAGAGAGCGCTTGCGCCATTACTCCTTCTCAGGAAGGGGTCGTTGGCGTTGTTATGAGGATTGTGACACGTAGCGCACTCCAGACGCCCGCTGGCGTCGGTCGAGGCATCCTTGAAAAGCGGTAGGCTGTTGGCCCCGCTTCCAACATACGGAACCCTGACACCGGTTCCTTCTGTTGGTGTCGCGAGCCCCCCATCCGCCGTTGCTAATGCGGCGCTGTACGTAAAATCGACTGGATGGTCGTTAGTCAAGCCAGCCGTCGATTGTTCGCCGATATTGGGAGGGCTGAAGGAACCCGATCCTCCAAGGCCTTCCCTGTTGTAGAAAGCGGCTTCAGTGACCGTGCCATCGTGGCAACTGAGACACAGCAGGCTCATGAATGCCGCGCTGTTGGCGCTGCTAGCCGAAGCCGGGTTGCGAACATCCGTGGCATCCAACGTCGAGCTACTGTAGGTGCCGTAGCTCCCCGTCTTCACCTGAACGTTCCATAGTAATGGAGCCGTGATCGTCGGGTTACTGAGTTTGTGCGGAGCGTGGCAGAATTCGCAGACTGCCGTCGCACCGCTGAATTCGCTCCTCAGGTCGTGGTTGGTGCCTACGATCGCCGACTTCGACCCATCGCCAGTGTATTGTGCGTATGCATAACCACCGAGCGCAAAGACAAACACCAACACCAGAAGCCTTTTGATCAACATTACAGCTTCTCCTTTCCGAGATTATGAAAAGCGCCCACTGGTTTCACAGCGGCGCTTATGATTTTCCTCTTAGAAGCTGAAAGATCTGCAGCCGTCTGTTTATCTGATCCGAAACGTAAATCCGGTCTTTTTTATCTATGAATATTCCAGACGGTAGGCGGAAGGAACCCGGCTCCTCCCCGAAGCCACCTACGAAAAGCAGTAGCTGGCCTTCGGGATTGAAGATTTGGAAGTTGCTGAATGTTGCGTCGACAACGTAGATATTGCCTTCGCTGTCGAGCGCAATTCCTTTCGGGCGATCGAACATGCCGAACCCTGTACCGTGTTCTCCGATTCGCCTCGTGAATTTGAAGTCTTTGTCGAACACCTTGACGCAGAAATTCAACGTGTCCGTGACGTAGAGATTGCCCTGCGGGTCTACGGCGACGTACGAGGGAAAGTTGAACTCATTGTCGTCTTCTCCCCTCGTGCCAAAAGAGCCTCCTTTGTCGAGTTGATTCAAATCGGCCCAGAAAACCCTATGGCCCTGGGAATCGACGATGTACAAGCGGCCTCTGCCCGGGTCGATCGCAAGCCCCGCAGGATTGACTATAGTTTCACTCCCCACCTTCTTGATTGCAGCGGTCAGTTTCCCGCTCTTGTCGTAAACATTGACTCGCTTTAGCCCAGTGTCCGAAACGTAGACGTTGTCCTTATCGTCTATTGCGATCCCGAACGGCCCGGCAAGTCTGCCGCGTGCATCACCGCCCAGCAAACTGAGCCTCTTCTTGTCCATGTCAAACACGAAGACAACCGCCTTGAGCGTATCGGCGACGTAGATCCTCCCCGACGAGTCGACCGCGATGCCGGCGGGCCGCGTCATCCCGAACACCCTGCGTGTTTCCTCTTCATTGATAAGCTTCGATAGCCATCCCTTCTTCTGCGGAGGTTCGACGTCCGTGTTATCTGAAACCCAACCTGCATACTTGATGCGGGGCTTCTCGGGTGGAAGTGGCCACACTAGGTCCGGTACGTCTTTCCTGACCTTCTCATTCTTCTTTTTGTCCGAAGCTAGCAGTGAAGGAACTGCCAGCAGGAGCACGACGGGCGCGAGCAGGATAAGCCCGCGTCCGCGGCTTGCTGGTGCATTAACTGGGGCCATTCGTCACCTCGTCATTGCTGCTTGTGGCACGTGTCGCACAAGGCCTGACCTCTGAGGTCCTTCTGAAATCTCTGGACATAATTGCCGAAATGCGGGTTGTGGCAGCTCGTGCAGGCCAGATGTTTCTCCTTTGCTGAAGGATCGGCAACCCCGCTAACCGGGTGCCCGACATACGGATGACCCTTTCCGTCAGGACTCAGGAGAATCTTCTTGGCCCTGCTGAGATACTCTGCTGTCACGACGGTGTCGCCGAAGGCGACGAACGTGCCTTCCGCTTTCCTCTGAAGTTTGGCGTTTAGCTTATGGCACGACGTGCAAATAGTGTTCTTTTCCGCCTTCAAGATAGGAGCGACATCGGAGGCGTGCGGGTTGTGACAGGTCGGGCAACCCAAGTCCTTCAGCGGCGCGTGCGTGAATTTCTTGGTGTTGAACTCTTCTTGCTTATCGGTGTGACAAGCAAAGCACAGGTCGATTGCCGGAGCCTTCAACATATCCGACACATCCGATGAGTGCGGATTATGGCAGGTCGTGCAGTCGGCCTCGGCAGGAGGATGCGTGAACTTCTTGTTCTTGAGGTCCTCTTGTTTCTCCGTGTGGCAAGTGAAGCACAGGTCATTGCCCTCAATCGCCTGCTTGATCTCAGCACCCTCACCCGTTTCGTTGTACTCGTGGCAGGTCGTGCAGCCATCTGCCGCGGGCGGGTGAACGTTTTTCTGCTTAACGAGGTCGCCGTGGCAGTCCTTGCAATCAGCCTTTCCGATCTTGACGTGCTTGACAGAAGTGGGATGTGCGACTGCCGGGCCGCCGAGCCCCGGCGTCGTTCCTGCGGTCGGCGCGGCTGCGGTAGGGCCCGACGCTACCCAGACCAGTCCGCCTACCAGCCAGACGATCATTGCAGCCCACTTGATAGTCGTTAGCATTCCCAAGATTGCTCTTTCTCTGGTGAGGCAGGTGTTCACACCTGAGGCGATCTCGCGGCCAAGGCTACCACACGCACACCGTGGAGCCTATGACGGCCATCACTGAGGATCGTGACCGTCGAACACCGAAACTCCCCGGCCGATCATTCATTTCCTCGCCGATGGTCGGGCGAACGTCTTGAGGTACTCAACGAGGTCTCTCATCTCATCTCCCTCGAATTTCGGCCAGGGGAGACCCTTTTCCTGCACCAACTGCTCCATCGCCGGCGCGTGATTCCACATCGCCGTGGTCAGACTCATTGGCGAATCAAGCGAAGCCGAACCACTGAGGTCGGGGCCTATCTTCGTTCCCTGCCCCAGCGAGTGGCACTCGGCGCAGCCTTTTTGCTCGAAGATCCTTTTTCCGTTTGCTGCGTCGCCCGGCCTGTCGACGTAACGAATGAAGTAGAGGTAAGCGATAACGTCGGCCATTTCATTCCCGTTGAATGCGGGGCGGCCTCTGCCCGACTGTTGCATCTTCCCCCACATTTGCGGATCGTGATTCCACATCGCGCCGGCGATCTCGGTCACGCTCTTGTAAAAGTCTTTCCTCGCCAGGTCGGGGCCTACTTTTCCGCCCTTGCCGTTTATCGAATGGCAGTTGATGCAGCCCTTCTGAGCGAACAGGCGCCGCCCCGACACGGGGCTTCCCGGCAGCATAAACTTTTCATTGAGAATCGTGCCCGAAGCCTGGCCGCGAATGAACGCGAGCAGGTCGGCCATCTCCTTTCCATGAAAGGCCGGGTGCTTGATTCCGAGCGCCCTCATCTTAGCTCCCATTTGCGGGCCGTGGTTCCACATGGCCTGCGCGACGAACAGGGGCGAGGCGTACTTCTGGTAGTCATCGAGAGGCGGACCGATGCGGCCCCCCATGTTACCGACTGCGTGGCAGTTTATGCAGCTTCGCTGGGAGAACAGGTTGCGGCCGGCAATCGCGTCTCCCGGCTCGTTGAAGTAGTTGAGGTAGTAGAGATACGAGATGAAATCGCCCATTTCTTCGGGAGTGAACGTGGGCCGGGCGACGCCGCGCTGCTTCATCAACTCGATCATCTTCGGCGAGTGACTCCAGAGCGACCCGGCGATTTGCAAAAAGCTCCTCCCCATGCCGATGCGAGTCAGGTCAGGACCGAGTTTGCCGCCCATGCCCCAGATTGAGTGGCACTTGATGCACCCCTTGCTGATGAAGATGTTTCTCCCTTTCATGGGATTTCCGGATAGCCCCCCTGGGTCGTCCCCTTCGCCCTTCGAGATGCTCGGGATCAAAAACCAAGCCAGGAAGACAGTAATCCCCAGGATCCCGATGAATCGCTTCAGCCGTGACATAAGCGCCTCCTTTACTGCTTGCCTCCGGAAGCCTCGATACGTTCGTAGTCCCAGACTACAAATCCCCTTGCGATGCGAGCCAATGATCTGTAGAAACCGACGACTGCCGCTCGCTCGACAGCCGCCAAACAAACCGGCACCCAGTGGACGATGTGGTTGCCCAGGAAAGCCCGCTGTTGTCGTCTGTAACAGCACAACGATTCTGCGTCGTTACGTTCCCTCGCTTTCATCTCCTGGCAACACAGATGGGACATGAACTCGAACTCGATCGAGATGTGGTCGGGAGATTCTTTGAAGCCCGGGGCGAGTTTCAAACCTTCCTGGCGATACGCCGACGCCAGCTCGCTGCTGGTCGTCGTCGGCCATCCGGATTGACTGAGAAAGGCGGCCTCGTAGGGATAGACCTGCGGCTTGGTCGGACCGAGAAACAGCCTGCTGTACTCGATCTGGAGGTTGGAAAGCACGGCGTCGGGCGAATGCGCGTTCCGGGCGAGTTCGGCCTCGAAGTTGTTCACTTCGTCCGCCAGGGATTCCAGCCCGCCAACATGCTCCAGTGATTCGATCGTCTCAGCGATGGCCCTGGCTGAGGCTGGTTCGACTACTTTCTCCGAGGGATAGTCGAAACAAACGCTCAGGCAGAAGTAAGTGTCGCCTCTTGTCCTGCAGATGTCCTGCATAATACCCCGCTAGTCTGCCGCGGCGGCCCCGCCGGGCAAGTAGCCTCTGATCCGATCTCCCGTCTCCTTGATCGCCTTCTCCTGTCCTTCACGCACCTCCCAGATCGAGACGATCGGGAAGACCTTGGTGAAGACGACGTAGAGCAAGATGAACATCGCAAAGCAACCGACCGTTATCGAAACCTCGACCCACGTCGGGTGATAGGCGCCCCGCTCGTATGGCAATCGCGGGTTTATCAACGTCGGAACGACGATTGTGAATCGCTCGAGCCACATCCCGATCGTGACCGAGATCGAAGCTATCACCGTCCCCGTTACCGTGCGGGTCTTGCGGCGGGCCAGGATCGAGAGCGGGATGACGAAACATAGGACCGCCATCGACCAGAACTCGACCGCGTAGTGGCCGCTGATCTTCTCCCAAAACACTTTCATGTGGGCCGGCTCCGCTCCATAGTACGAGGTCAGGTGCTCCGCGAACGTGAAGTAGAACCACAGCAGCGTCATCACCAGCAGAAGTATGCCGAGGTTGTTGAAGTGCACGGGCTTCAGGTAGTCCTCGAGGTGGTAGACCCGGCGGATGATCGCCATCGCAATCAGCAGAGCGGCGATTCCCGAAAAGATCGCCCCGGCGACGAAGTAAGGTCCGAATATCGTCGAGTGCCACATCGGCTGAATGGTCATCGCGAATACCCACGAGACCACCGTATGCACGGAAACCGCTATCGGGATGACCAGCACAGCCATCACGGTGATCGCTCGCTCGAGGCGTTGCTGCTGTTTTTCGCTGCCGGTCCAGCCAACCGATAGGACGGAGTAGAACTTGAGCCGCAAGCGAGAGACACGCCGCCCGACGCGCGCGTACCCTATCAGCTTGTCTCGCACCAGCGCGATGTCGGGGATGAGCGGAAGAAACAGGTAAATCGCGCTCGCAGTCAGGTAGGTTGATATGCTGGTGACATCCCACAGCAGCGGTGAGCGGAACTGACCGTGCTGAATCACGTTGAGCGCGCGGTCCGGCCGGCCCAAATCCATCAAGACGTTCGCGACGCCGAAGAAGAGAACGAGAACGGTTATCACCTCGGCCGATCTGGTGATTGATCGCCTCCACTCGGCTTTGCAGAGGCGCAGGATTGCCGAGATCAGGGTGCCGGCGTGGCTTATGCCGATGAAGAAGACGAAGTTGGTTATGTAGAAGCCCCAGTAGATCGGGCGGTTTAAGCCCGTGACTCCGAGGCCGGCATTGTACTGAATGAGCCACGCGATGAACGCCCAAACTACAATCGCAGACAATATGCCGACTGTGACATAGAACCGGCGGCTGGCTCCGAGAACCGGCGCAAACAACTCCGCGTCCGCTTCCGACGCATGCGAGGGTGGCACGTACGTGTCTGAGTGACGCAAAGACAACTCACTCGGCGCTCGCACCGGGAATCCTCGCCATTTAGGTCTTGCGTGCTCCATACCAGTCTCCCTCAGTCAGGTAGATGACCTTCGGCTCGGTTCCAAGGTCCTCGAGCAGCTTGAAGGCGCGCGAGCCCTTAGCCAGTTGCCGCACCTGGCCGTCTGGATCATCCATGTCTCCAAAGTACATAGCCTCGGCCGGGCAAGTCTGGACGCAGGCGGGCACGTAATCGCCGTCGCGGAGATTCCTCTCTTCAGCCTTCGCCAGCGCCTTTGCTTTCTGAAGACGGTGATGGCAGAAGGTACACTTCTCGACTACGCCCTTAGGCCTCCGCGACACGTCGGGGTTCAAGCATGGCTGCATCTCCGCCGGCCAACTCGGCTCAAACCAGTTGAAGTACTTTACCGTGTACGGGCAAGCGTTCGTGCAGTAGCGACAGCCAATGCAGCGCGCGTAGACCTGAGCCACAAGTCCCTCTTCGTTCTTGTAGGTCGCGTAGACGGGACAGACCTTGGTGCACGGCGGATTCTCACACTGCATGCACGGGCGCGGGATGAACCGGGTCTTGACGTTCGGGTACTCGCCTTCGGTCATTGTCATGACCTCGATCCACGAGATCGAGCGTCCGAGCGACGCCTGATCGGGCTCGGAGAATGGGATGTTGTTCTCCGCTTTGCACGCCACGACGCATGCCCGGCAGCCCGTGCATTTGTCGAGATCGATTACCATCGTCCACTTCGGCATTCCGTGTCCTCCGTTTTCATTCCTCTATGCCTTGTAGACTTTCACCCTGGTGGAGAACCAGGCCGGCAGCCCGCTCAGCCGATCGTGAGTAACCTCGACGAGCGAGTTGGGATTCGCGCCGACATCTCGAGCCCAGCGGCCATAAGCCTTGTGTCCCAAACCCGAAGGCACGTTGATCACGTTGGGCATCGCGCCGAGGTAGAGCTTTGCCTTCGCTTTGAGCTTCCCGCGTGGTGACTCGATCCAGACCCAATCACCCTCGGCTATTCCAAGCTCGCTTGCAGCAGACGGGCTCACCTCGGCCCACCAGTCCCACTGCACGCCGACGTGAGGCCCGACGATTTCCTGAATCCACGGCAGGTTTGCGCTCGCATCCGAATTGAGCACAAGCGAGTTGAACGGATTGAGATAAAATGGATACTCGGCCTCGGCGGCATCGGATTTTATCGGCTCGTAGTGCGGCAGGAACGCTTTGTCTCCGCGCGCTTCTACGCGCAAGTCAGTGAGAGTATCGTCAACGGTCTTGCCGCTGGCGCGAGCGAGGGTCTCAAGCTTTCCCTTGAGGCTCTGAGAATAGAACTCGTACTTGTTTGAAGGCGTCCTGAAGACCTTGCCCCACCTGCCATAAGAACGGTACAAGCCCGACCAGCCTCCCTTGTTGACCATCTCCTCCCAAAAGTCGTCGTAACTTGAGAACTCGTTGGTTGCCCAGCCGCGCTGTTGCATCTCTCGCGCGTAAGCCTCCTCAAACGGTTCGGCGAACATCGCCCCGCGTCCTGCCTCGTGGATCCCTTCAACGGAGAACCTGAGCATCTCTTTGAAGTCGCTCCACGGGAACGCCTCGGCGACAGGGCTGCCGATTGCCCCCGCCAGCTTCAGGATGAAATCTCCGGTGTGCATCGTGTCGTACAGCGGCTCGACGACAGGCTGAGCGATGCCGAGCACCGGCGTCCCAAGCAATGGCGGCGGCACCGAGTCCTGCCATTTCTCGAGGAATAGGTGGTCAGGGAGAATCAAGTCGGCATGCTCGGCCGTCTCGTCAATAAACGAGGAGAAGCTGACTACGAGCGGGACCTTGCCTAGAGCCTGTCGGAACTTCGCCTCGATGCGCGTGGAGAACACCGGGTTGCTGTTGTAAAGGAACACGGCGCCAACCTGATACGGAGTATCGGCGAGAATGTTGTCCGGGACCATTTCTACAACGCTCGTCGCAAGTGGGAACTCGCCGGTTTCGCCCTGATCGATGCGGGACATCGAGAGTCCCCTTTCAGCAACCGCATCGCGTTTTACATCAGGCATGGGCGTGAGCGGAAGAGGACCTTCAGCGATGATCCCGCCCGGAGCGTCGATGTTTCCAACGAGAGCGTTCAAGGCGTGGATCGCCATTCCGGTGTAGGCTCCGTTCGAGTAGGAGGTCGAGTTCCGGTCGGCGAGCGCGACAGCCGGTCTGTTCATTGCGAACTCTTTTGCTACTTTGATTATTGCGTCCACCGGCACGCCGGTCATTCCAGCGACGTCGTCCGGCCGGTACTCTTTCAGCACGACGCTCTTGAAGCCCAAACGCGTTTCGCCTTGCGCGTCCTTCCAATCATCGAAGCCGAAGGTGTAGTTCTGGACGAACTCGAGGTCGTAAAGCTGTTCCCTGATGATGACGTATGCGATTCCCAACGCGAGCGCGGCTTCGGTTCCGGGGTTGATTGGAATCCATTGATCGCTCCTGGCGGCAGTGGTCGAGAATCTGCGCTCGACTTGAACGATCTTCGCTTTGGCTCCGGGCCGCTCTTGTCGCAGGAATCCGTATGCGCGCGCGACTCCGACCGGCGATCGCCATCCGTCCAGCAATCCGCAACCGAACGACAAGATGTAGTTCGTCTTCTCGAGATCGTACCCGAACAGTTCATCCATCCCCTGCGCGAGGTCATGAGCCACGGTCATGCCATCGGGCTGACACGCGCAGAGATGATTGGGCGTCCCGTACGCCTCGCAGAACCGTTCCAGCAGCGATCGCATCAGGCCTCGTCGATGGCCATCGAAGACCACGAGCGAGTGCGGCTCGCCTCGCTCTCTCAACCCACCGAGATGATCAGCGACGGTGCTGATCGCGTCGTCCCAACTTATCTTGATCCAGTCGCTGGATCCCTTCCCGCCGACTCTCTTCATCGGAGCTTTTATTCTGTCGGGGTTGTAGAGCACCTGAAGTCCGGCGTGGCCGAGCGGGCAGAGCCGGCCGCGGTTCACTGGATGGAGCGGGTTCCCTTCTAGCTTCACAACGTGGCCGTCGACGACTCGGGCGATGATTCCACAGCCGCCTTCGCATTGAAGGCAGGACGAAGCGACCAGCCGCTCGACTCCTGACGGCCATTCTTCGTCGGCGGCAAGCTGTACGAGCTTGCCTGCCGCACAGCCACCTAGCGCAAGGCCGGAGGCGGCGGCGGTCATTAGCTTGGCGAACTCTCTTCGATCGATTCGTTGCGACATCCGTCGATGGTTCCTTTCACTTGTGACACGCCAGGCAGTCGATGCTCACTTGCTTGCTCTCGTGACAGGCGACGCAGTCGTCCATCGTCAGCTTGACCTCGGGTTTAACGGGCGGCGTTGTGCTCTCACCAATGGCCCCGTGACATGATTTGCATTCCACCTTCGCCGCAACGACGTGGGTTTGATGAGAGAAGTAGACGTGCTCGGGCAGGCGGTAAAGCCGCTTCCAGGGAATCTCTTCTCCGCGTCCGGCATACTGCCTGATCTTCTCCTCCTCCGCGCTCTCGGTCAGCGCCGTCTCGTGGCAAAGCATGCAGGTTTCGGTTTTGGGTCTTCCCGCATTAGCCGAGTTTGAAAAAGCGCTGTGGCAGGCGGAGCATTCGAGCTCATTCTCAACGACGTGCTTCTTATGATTGAAGGCTATCGGTTGAGTTACGGACCCGCCTGATGACCTCGCGATCATCAGACCTCCGCCTGCCACAAGCGTAATGATCAAACCAAGGAGGTGAGCGCGACTCATAGTCATTACCAATCGTCAACAGGTCCCGATTTCGCGAACAGCCGCCAACGTGCTGATCGCCTCGCGAGGGTCAGGGCTCCGCCTTAGTTCTGAGGCAGCGCCCGCAGATCAAGCCTCCTCGCTCGTCTGAGCTTCGGGCCCTGGGACTTGCACAATGCCGCTGTTGAAACATGCACGAACCGCCGCTAACACGCTCTAGCCCTCGGCTAGAACCGGTAAGCAAGCGAAACGCTCACGATGTGGACCCTGTAGCCCGGAGCATCTGCTCCCAGGAATATCGACGTGCTGGTGCTCGGGTCAAGGGCCACCATGTACGGGACCATTTGATCAGTTTGAAAATCGTTGCGCCCGTACTTCTCAAACCGGTATTCGACCTTCGGGTAGAGCTCTCCGAGCTTGAATCGAACCGAACCGACGACCTGATGCCATCTGTTGACGGTGTCGGGATAGTCCTGCGCCGTTGTCACTAGAAAGCCCGGGATTTCGGGCGTCCCCAAAGCTCTTGTGCGGATCGAGCCCTTTGCGGACGCAAGACTGTAGAAGGCCTCAAACGTCACTTTATTGTCGAGCGCAGAGCCTTCAAGGCCCGCTCCATATGTATCGACAAGATCATGCATCTCGCTCGACCAGTCGTTGTTTATCGAGTCGTTCTCCGGAGCGGTCGCCGTTCGCGGAGTGCGCTGACGAGAGCGCTGGCTGTATTTGAAGCTCTCTCGTGTGAAGTCCGCAAAGACGGAAATCGCGCGATGCGGGCTGTACGTAACGTCAAACGCGTAGTTGAAGTTGATGTCTTTCAGCAAGCCGTACAGCGATTTCCTGTAGTTGTCTTGGGTCGTGCCATACGACGCTGAAAACGACAGAGTGTCGGTCGGGTCTATTTGTAGCAACGCCTCGGCTCGGTCGCGTCCTCTGGCTGCTTCGTCGTATTTGCGCAGATCGTGAATCTGACCCAATGCCGTCACTGGTTCGCCCAACGGGAAAGACTCTTCATTAGCCTCGTAATGTAATGGCTCGCGACTGGCGTGCCGGTAGGAGGTTCTGAACGTGATCCACTTGCTTGCGGCGAGGTCCAAAGCTGCGCCGACTGTGTGCTCGTCCGAACTGCGAGCGTCTCGATGCAAACGCTCGTATCTCTCCCACTCATAGGCGAACTTCAGCGAGGACTTTCTGAAGAAGCCCCAGGACGCGCTGGCTTCGAGGTTTTTACGGTTGAAGGAGTAGGGGAGGCTTCTTCGCGACACGCCCCCCAAGGAACCGTCCGTTCGCACGTAATCGGAAAATGTGAGGCTGGGAGTGTCGTTGTCATAGTCGTATGACCGATAACGCACGGTGAGCGGCAACACCGGGATGGCATTGCTGGTCAGCGTGTAGTTCATCGCCAGCGTGTTCTTCTTCCCGTTCAAGCTGGACGCTGGAAGTGTTGGGACGTTCGTGATCGCGGTGTTTGTCGTGAACGCCAGAAACAGATCATTCTGCGTCATCCAACCCGGTACGATGCTGGCCATAAGCCGCGTGGATTTGGCGATGTTCACGGCGCCGGCAATGGTCAGGTTGTGAGCGGCGTTGTCAGGGTAAAGGTCAAGACGGCCGCGAGTTCCACTATTGACGGCGTCTGTCACCTTGAACGGGTTATCCCAGATCAGTTCCCCGATCTTATTCTCAAAAAGGGATCCGGCGTAGCCAACCTGGACGCCCCAATCTCGTCTCGCGTATTCCGCGCCCGCGCTCACCAGATTGGTTCGGTAGTCGATCGGTTCAGGGACCTCGACGACGTTGGTGAACGAGTTCGTCGTCGTGCCGAACGGGCGCACCCCCGTTTGCATCTCCCTGGAGAACTGCATCTGGAGAGTCCAGCCCGCGGTCGGTGTGGCAGTCAGTATGCCGCTTCCCTGCTTTCGGTTGAGCCTGGGATCAAGCGATCGGACACCCTCCAGGAAGCTGACGACTTCGCCGGGCGAGGTCACCAACTTTGATCTGATTGCCGCCGGAACCGTGAAAAGGCCAGGGCCTGACTGAACGAGGAAGCTTTTTGCAGTGTTGCTGAAGTAGTGCGGAGTCTGGTCCCAGCGAAACTGGAAACGGTATTTTCCGCGGCGACCCGCGTCAACCAGGTGAGTCTGATCCTTTTCGATCGTCTCGCGGGTCTGATAGTTGAAGAAGTACTTGTCACTAAACAGACTGTTGAGATGCAGCTCGAATCGTTGGAGGAAGAAGCCGCCTGGGACGTGCCGGTACTCCGAGAACTTCGACGACTGACGGTCCCCTGCAAACTGCCGTATTCCTATCTCGATGTACCCGCGCTCGCCATGTTCCTGCTGGGCGTAAAGCGTTCCGCCCAGGAGGAAGACACTCGCTGCCGGTAGTGCGACGAACCTGAGAAGCTTGCCTGTTAATGTGTGCATGGTTTCTTCCCCTTTCTCAACGCTGGAACCTCACGCCGGATGGATGATTCGAACCGTGAATCTGGGAATGGCAGTTGGTGCAACTGCGGTTGAAAGAGAATCGGGTCGTTGCCAACTGTGGAGTGGTCGGATGCCTCGCTTCGATGTGGCATCGCTGGCACAGCCTCGGTGTTCGGGCTTTGAGCAACTGCGGATTGCTCGAACCATGCGCGTCGTGACAGTTGAGGCAGTCTTCCATAACCGGCGGGTGTTCCCAGAGGAACGGACCGCGCCGTTCCGCATGACACTTGTAGCAGTTCTCATTAGTTGTGCTTTCGGTCAGCAGCTTGGGATTCGGGGTGCCATGCGGGTTATGGCAGTTTGTGCACGTCACCTTTCCTTCTCTGAATGGCATATGGGATGAGCGCAACAACTGAGCGCGGCGAAGCTGATGGCACTCGAAGCAGACCTCCATTCGAGTCGTCGTAGCGAAGTTGCGGTTTTCAGTCAGGGGCTCGAGAAAGCGGCCCGCGCCGACAGCCCGTCTCATCACCTGGTGACACGACACGCACGAGAGCCCTCGCGACTCGTGTGTGCTCCCTCGCCAGAACATCCGTGCGCCCTTTTCATGACATTGCAGGCACTGTTGCGTTTGCAGGTCCCTTGAGACGTCGGCGTGCTGGCTGAACCGGATAATCTGATTTACGTCGCCGCCGGCTTCGGCATGCGCGCGTCCTGGCCCGTGACACGATTCGCAACCCCGCGCTTCCATCTGCGTCCTCGGGCTATCGAGAACGATCTTGCCCATCTTCGTCTCTTTGAATTTTTGATACTCGTCCTCGTGGCACTTTCTGCACGTCTCAACCCCGATGTAGTCACTATCTGCCGCTACTCTTCGCCCGTCTTCGCCACTGTTGGCATTGCTTCCCGCCAAACCGATCGCGATGAACAGGAACACGAAGAGCACAGCTAGCACAGGAACCGCTCGCTTCACGCTAATGGGCCGACTGAGTCGCATCGACATTGGCCACCTCCTTTGAGTTTGAAACCCCAAAACCTAGTTCAGGAATCCTTGCCCTTCCCTCCTGAACCGACCGCAAACAGATTCGCAAGACGAGTCGCGCAGGCGGTGACTACCTGGCGAGCGAGCGAATGAATGCGATCACGTTCCTGACATCCTGGTCTGACAGCTTGTCACCAAATGCGGGCATCAGCTTTGATTTCCCAACGCTGTCACCCCCTTTGGTGATTACCTTGAACAAATAGTCATCCGACAACTTTGACATGGCCGCCTTATCCGACCAGTCGGCCGGCTTGGTTTTCAGCAGCTTGCTCGCCGGTCCGTCGCCTTTGCCTAGCTCGCCGTGACACCTGAGGCAAGTCTTCCTGTGAATCTCCTGGCCGGCTCTGGCGTCGCCATTGGCTGCGGCGGCGCTTTGTGGCGTGAAGATGTAAAACGCCATCACCATCGCCAACGAGACCGATAATGCTAAAAGAGCGATTCTCTTCATCTCATTACTCCTCCATGTCTAGCCTTCACCGTCAGGAGTCTGACAAGCCGCGTTCCAGAATGCGGCAATCGACGCGGGCAGGCCCTTGTGCTTCCGAATCTATCGGTTAGCGTGATGCGGCGTCTTCACCCAATACGGCGGAGTGTCCCAGAGGTGTCCCGCTCGGCGGGCCCTGGGCTCATATCTCCATCCTTTTCCGTAGATAACGTGGGACAAAAGCGCACACCCCGGACCAGGTGAAGAAAGTTGCTTAAGGCGTGTTATCGCTGGAGTCCTGCGCGTTAGGACCGCCGGAATTGCTCGAGGTCGATCGCGAATTTCTGCGCCAGCCGGTAGATCATCTTTCGAGTCATTTGCGCTTCGACCGCAGCCTCTGAGACGTTGCCCTTGTGCCTGTTGAGCAACTCCACGAGGAAAGACTTTTCAACCGCTTCGGCGTGCTTTTCGCGCAGGGCCTTGAAGGAACCGCCGCAAGGGCAAGCCGCTTGTAGATAATCAGGCAGGTCGGTGCACTCGACGGAATCACCGTCGGACAACAACACGGAGTGCTGGATGACGTTTTGCAACTCGCGAACGTTGCCGGGCCAATCGTAGGTCAGGAAAAACTCCATGACCTCAGCACTCAGCGAACTCGCCGCGCGCTGGTGCTGGCGACAGAACTGCAGAAGAAAGTGGTTCGCCAGCAGCGGGATGTCTTCCCGGCGGTCACGCAAGGCGGGCAAGTGCACGGCCACAACGTTCAGACGATAATAGAGCTCTTCGCGGAATGTTTTTCCTGCAATCTCGGCGCGCAGGTCGCGGCTGGTTGCCGCAATCACCCGGATATCGACCGGGATCGTCTTTTCGCCTCCCAGTCGCCGAAGCTCACGCTCCTGCAGCGTGCGCAACAGCTTCGCTTGCAGTGAGAGCGTTAGTTCTCCGATCTCGTCGAGAAACAGCGTGCCTGTGTGCGCGAGTTCGAGCAGGCCGCTCTTGCTCCGGTCAGCTCCGGTAAACGCCCCTTTCTCGTGGCCGAAGAGCTCGCTTTCCAGAAGATGCTCAGGCAGGGCGGCGCAGTCGACGGCTATGAATGACTTGGCGCGGCGAAGGCTGTGCTCGTGAATCGTGCGCGCGACGAGCTCTTTGCCCGTCCCCGTCTCGCCCAGCACCAGGATGTTCGCATCGCTGCGCATCACCTTTTGGAGCGTCGCGAACATCTTCTGCATGACTTCGCTCCTGCCCAGTATTCTGTCAAACCAGAAATCGGCCAAGGGTTGGTCGTGCGAGTCATAGCTCTCTTCGATGAGTTGTTTGTGGCTCAGTGCTCGCTCGGCGGCCGCCCTGAGCTGGTCGGCGGTGAACGGCTTCGCCAGGTAATCGAAGGCCCCTCGCTTAACCGCCTCGACGGCAGTCTCCAGTGTCGCGTACGCGGTGAACATCACGACCATCAACGACGGGTCGATGGCCCGCGCCATGCTCAGGACCTCCATCCCACTTCGGCCGGGCATTCTTAGATCGACGAAGAACAGGTCGTACCGGCTCGCCTTCAGGAGGTTCAGCGCTTCCATGCCATCGGAAGCCGCGGCCACTTCATACCCCGCCCGCTCCAGGATCTTCCGGCAGCTTATCAGTATCTCCGGCTCGTCGTCCGCCACGAGTACGTGAGCAGCAGTCATCGTCATTCCTCCATTCGCAGGTTGATCACGAAACTGGTTCCTGCATGTGGCCGGCTTTCGACTTTTATCGTGCCCTGATGATCCTTGATGATGCCGTGTACAATCGACAAGCCAAGCCCGGTGCCCTTGCCTACCTCCTTGGTCGTAAAGAACGGATCGAAGACACGGGCGATATTCTCGGGCTCGATTCCGGCGCCGGTGTCCGAAATCTCCAGCCGCACCCATCCGTCATCGGGACTTCCGTTGGCGGCGCGAATGCTCAAGGTTCCGCCGTGCGGCATCGCGTCAATCGCATTGCGGAACAGGTTTTCGAGCGCCCGGCCGAGCGCGTCCTCATCGGCCAAAACGCTCTTAAGGCCGGGCTCCACTTCCTTGTCCACCGAGATCCTGGAAGCCTCGAGCTGCTCTTCTACCGGCCGGATGCTGGAGTCTACGACATGAGCGAGATCTACCGGTTCCAGGGTCAATGCGTGCGGACCCGAGAACCTCAGCAGCCCGGTTGTGATACGCGCGATTCGCTGCGCCTGCGATACGATCGCCTTCAAGTCTTCGCGTTCGCCGCCGCGTCCGTTTGGTTCCTCCTCTGAGAGCAAGAAGCTCGCCCGGCTGAGTATGGCTGTTGCCGGATTGTTTATCTCGTGGGCAACTCCCGCGGCGAGTTCCCCGAGCGCCGCAAGCTTCGATGCCTGCAACAACTGTTGCTGGGTGTCCTCGATCTCGCGCGCCTGGCGGTGGATCGTCGCGCTGGCGCCGCGAACGACCAGGCCGATCATCACGGTAGACAACGCAACCACTCCGGTGAACAGCGAGAAGATCAGAATGATACGATTGCGTATATGGCGGTCGAGAAACTCCCGCGTTCCGTAGAACTCAACCTGGCCGCTCCCGCCCGCTGAAAGGGGGTAGGAATTGATCAAGAAGTAATCTTCAGTATCCAGTCTCGGGAGAGGAGGCGCCGATGTGATCGCTTCCAGAGCACGCTCTATCTCTCCGCTCCTCGTTGTTTCAAAGGTCGCGACCTGGCCGCCCGCCACGACGCGGATCACCTTGAGCTCGGGCAGGTTCCCAAAGCCTAGCATCGCACGTTGAAGAAAATCTTCCCGCTCGACGACCTGCGGCAGCGATTCGTTCTGCTCTCGCAAGTAGTCCACGTGCGTTCGAACGAACTCTGCGAGCTGCTCGCTGCGGTCGCGGATGCTCGCCAGGTATTCGGTCTTCTCAGTCTGAGTTATTCCCAGAATCATCAAGCTTGCCAGAACTATGAACGCGATCTGCATTCGCACGAAGACCTTGTCGAAGAGGTCCCGACTCGTTTCGCCGATGGCAAAGGCAAAGATGAGCAGTGAGAACGACCACGCGAGTTGCTCGAGGTTCCAGACCACCAGTGAGGTGGTCACTGCCTGCGCAAACAGGGAGCCGAAATGCAGCGTTGCAGCAACCAGCAGACAAGCGAGGGCGATTGTAGCGAAGCTGCGGCCTCCCAGAGGCCGGCGGGCAAAGAAGAACAGAATCAAGCCCAGCAACAACACGTCCACGCCGTCCAGCACGACCGACGCCGTGTGGTAGAACCCCGCCTCGAGTATCGCCACCCCCATACCGGCGGGCATCACAACCAGGAGCGACAAGGATGAACCGGCTGCCCGCAGGTTTCGGTGCTCTGTCTGGCCGCGCGAGGGCTGATGGTAGGCGCTGGTCGCAAGCAGTAGCCACGCCCCGGCGTGGAATATGTGCATCAACAGCTCGAAACTGGTTTCGGGCAAACGACTCCGAAAGAAGAAGAATGCCCCGGTGAAGACAGCACCAAGAGCGAACGAAGCCCCTAATGAAAGGAACGCCAGAAGCAGGAAGAGTTGATTCTTCGAGGGCAGTATCCGCGCCCGTGTCCGCCATCCCCTCACAATCACCAGCAGGATGATCCCGCAAAGCAGGAGATCGAATAGATAAAAGACGAACCTGTTCTCGAGCGTGCGCGAGAATAGCTCGAGATTCCCAAGAAACTCCATGACTCACCGCGATTCGCGATTGTGTCAGCCGCCGAATCGGAGCGCATCGGGACTTCGCACTTACTGACACTCAGAATCGAGCCGCTCAACTACGTCCCGCTCCTACGGACGGCTTACTGTGGGCACTGTAGGAGTTTCGAGCGGCAATTACTATGACCGATGTCACGACTCGCTGTGACCGGCGTCACGCCGAGCCCTGGGCCGCCGGAATAGTGAGTCGCGCGGGCCTCGTAGTGACGAATTCATTCGTCCTGATCGCTGACAAGGTACCCGTGTCGCCAAAGAACGAATAAATTCGTTACTACGAGTCACCGCCTCGACAGGCTCTCAGGTTTCGCTCGACGGGGTTTCCATGATGCCGCGGCGCGAGCACCATTCGCCGCTTAACAATTTGAGACTCGCATCGAACTCCGCCATCGCGAGGTGCTAGCGAGGCGGGCGTCGAAGTCATCGAAGGGTAATCGGTCCAGGCCCTCGCAATCGACGGCGAACGGGTGAACGGTGTTCGAGTGCGCCACGAGAAGATGCCAGCCGGCGCCGTGGTGGTCGCCGCAGGTTGCTGGTCCGGCCAATTGCTCACCGCCGAACTCATGGCCGAATTGATAGTCGGCCGGACACCCGCTGAGATCGCGCCCTTCGGGGCAGAGCGGTTTTCTTAGACTTCAGTGAAGCGTTCGCGACTCGTTGTCACGCGCGCGATCATCGTACCGGTCCCTGATGATGGGCACGGGCCGCCAAGATTCACTGACCGCGGCGCCGTCGCTCAATCGATTCGACTTCCGCGCAAGGCAGACCAACGAAACGCCGAACGGAAAGTTTATCCAATTCAACAGCACGCGCTCGAAGTCGAGTACCCAGATCAACAGGCGGTTCAACCACGCGGGCAGGATTATGTGCGACGTCTTTGGGTGAACCGATTTCTTGAACAGGCTGTTGAAGAATCGCATGATCAGAATCGGAAAGAAGAGGAACGTGATGAAGTAGGTTATCCGCTCGACCTCGAAGCCCGCTCGCGTCAGCTTATTGCGCAGCTCCGACGCGGCGTAGCGGCGGCGGTGATGAAGCGCTTCGTCGTGTTCGCTCCACAGAAAGCCGTAGGCCGGAACCGTTATAACCAGCAACCCCCTATCCTTCATTATTCGCCGCAACTCTTCGAGCGCCGCCAGATCGTTGTCGATGTGTTCGAGCACGTCGAGCGCCGTTATGACGTCGAAGCTCGACGACGCGAACGACAGGGATTCGACGCGTGAGCGGACGAGCGACGTGACTCCGCGGCGCCGGCTGAACTCGACGGCTTCTTCGCTTGCGTCGCTGCTGACCGCGTCGCCGAACTTCGACAACACCGAGTAGTTGATCCCGGTTCCGCAGCCAACGTCGAGTATGCTGGACGGACCCGAAGCCGAGATTTCCTTGATGATCGAGGCCAGCAGTTTGCGCCGGGCGACAAACCACCAGTAGAAAGTCTCCAGCTTGTACATCTCTTCGTATTCGCTGACGTTCATCCTGGAGTCCTCATTTCGCTTCGATTGGTCCTGCTGGTGGGGCTGACTGGAAGGAAGACGATATTAGGCGAGGGCTGCGTCGTCAAGTTCCAAGTGGGTGTGATGAAGAGCGGGACTTCGCCAAGCGATGGCTCTTGAGGTTGATCCAAGTTAAGGGCGTCCACCGGCCGGCGGGCCGGCGACGCGTCAGTTGACACTCCCATTTCACGCAAGATAGCATTCGGTCCTCATGACTCGCGCGCCGGAGACGAACTTCGCATGAGAAAGAGGCGCCAGGCCGGCGCGAAGCTTGAGCCGCCGCGCGCGGCTTCCGCGGGGCTTCCGCGCAACTGGATACTCGGTCTTGTCCTGGCTGCGACCTTTCTGGCTTTCTCGAACACTCTCTTCCACGGATTCGCCTACGACGATCAGACCTTCATTCTTCAGAACTCGCTCGTGCGCAGTCTGTCCAACATCCCGACCGCGTTCACGAAGGAGTTGTGGTTCTATCGCGTGCTTCAGGACAAGGACCCGAACAAGGAGTCCGCGCCGACGACGCCGTACTATCGCCCGATGTTCGCGGTGTTTCAAATGGTCTGCTGGCAGTTGTTTCAGGATCGCGCGCCGGGCTGGCACCTGTTCAACGTTCTGATCCACATGCTCGTCGTCTATTTCGGCTTCCTGATTCTGGAACGCATCACCGGGGAAGTGCGCGTTTCGGCCCTTGCGTCGTTGTTGTTCGCTGTTCACCCGCTAAGGAGCGAGTCGGTAGCATGGATCTGCGGCATCTCGGACCCGTTTCTCGCGGCGTTCCTGCTGCCGTCATTCTACCTTTACATGCTCTACCGCGATGGGGGAAAGACGAAGCACCTGGTCGGGGCGCTCGCGCTCTTTCTATTTGGCTCTTTCGCAAAAGAGCCGGCCATCGCGCTCCCGATGTTCATCGCCGTCTATGAAGTGTTCATCATGAACTCCGGCAAGAGGCTGGTGGAACGGCTCAAACCGGCGGCTTTCTACGGGGCGATCTTCACCGTGCCGTCGATTCTGTACTTCGCGATGCGGTACTACGCGCTCGGGTTCGTGCTCAGCGACCCGAAGTACGTCAAGTACCCGCTTCACCAGATTCTGCTGACGATTCCCATCGTGATCTGGAAGTACATCGGCCTCTCATTGTTTCCGTTCCGGCTTTCCATCTTTCATGAAACGCTGATGGTCACCAGCCCGCTCGATCTCCGGTTTATCGCGCCCGTCGTAGGCTTGGCCGCGTTGGCGGTTGGATTCTGGCGAATCCGCTCGTCGCCGGCGGTGAGGTTCGGTGTGTTGTGGTTCGCCGTTCACCTTATTCCGGTGCTCAACATCGGCGCCTTCGGTCAGGAGTTCCTGGTGCAGGAACGGTATGTCTACATTCCGTCGTTCGGGTTCTCGCTGCTGATCGCGATGGCAATCACGAGGATACCCGTCCGATTTGTGTCGCCCAGAGGAAGAATCGGCAGATCTGAATTTGCGGTCGCATTCCTCGCGTTAGTTCTTACCGCAATGGTGTTCCGCTTCAGCGGCTCGGCGAACCATTGGATGGCGTTCGTCATTGGCACCGCTTGCGGCGTGATTTACTTAATGCAGGTGGCGAAGAGACACCACGACCTTGGCGAGACGGGAGCCTGGCTGTGGCTACAATTCGTGCCGATTGTCGGGTTCATCCAGGCAGTGCTCCTGATGGCGCGCAGGGGAGACCGCGGCACCAATCGTTATGGCGAGGACCCCTCAGGTACGGTGCTGGCTGCTCGGTTGCGTCTCGTGACTATGCTCATAGGTGGCTTACTTCTGATTACGTCCGTTGCGTTGTTCCCGGTCAAGACGTGGGCCCAAAACGCAGTTTGGAAAGACGATATGACGCTCTGGAAACACGGGGCGCAGGTGGCTGCCGACCAGAAGATGTCTCACTTCATTCTCGGGCACAAATACCTGAACCTCCAGGAGTGGGATAACGTGGTGACGGAGTTGGAGAGTTTCATGAAGCTCGACGCCAGGAACATCGTCGTCATCAGCAACCTCGCCGCGGCGCATCTGTTCGTGTACGAACAGACCAAGGACCGCGCTCATGTCGACCGGTCGATAGCGCTGTGTGAGAAGGGCCTGAACCTCCGCAGCGACTTTGCGCCGTTGTGGGACACCCTGGGCCGCAGTTACACGCTTGATACGGAATTGAGGAACTACGCGCGGGCGCGCGAGTACTTCATCCGCGGGCTGAGAACTCAGCCTGAGAATGCGATGATCAACTTCCACCTTGGTGCGGCTTATTCAATGGAGGGGCAAACGGACGAGGCGTTGCGGTATTTGGAACTCGCCCGGAAGCTGGAACCGAACCTGCCCGATGTTCACAAGTTTCTCGGCTACACGTACCGGGGCCGCGGCCGGAACAGGGATGCGGTCGAAAGCTTCAACGCTTACCTGGCGCTTGTGGCGCGGCTGCCCGACAACCCCGAAAAGACGAGAGTGGTGCAGGACCTCGATAAACTTCGCGCTGAAATGAAAAGCGCCCCGCCCCAAGAGTGAGGCGGGGCTTGTTATCTCCCAAGAGAACTGCAAGGGCGCAGCCGGAAACCGCGCCCCGCGTTGAGTACCTCAGTTACAGCGTGACGCGGAAGATGCCCCACATCCCGCCATCGAACTGCGAAGCCTGGAAGGTCCGATAGAGGTAGTCACCCCTGATCTTGAACTTCCCGCCCGCTCCGTTCAGCGGAACTGCGTTGAAGTGGTAACCGGGCCCAATACCCATCTCCGCTCCCTTCACTTCGGAAAGCGGATTGTTGCCGATCACCGTCGAATTGTTCGTAAACGGCTCTTCCTGCCAGGCGTGGCCGTGTACGACGAAGACGTTGTTGCGTTGATGTCCGCCCGGCATCACGACGCGGAATCGAACTCCCTGTCCCGCCTTCGCGGTGAAGATCGGGGTGACCGGGTCACCGCCGACTTGCGAATTCGACAGCGCATTCGTGAAGTCGAACGTGCGAGTGGTCTCGAGCGGAGTGTTCGGTGCAAAGCCCAGGCGGGCCCACATCGGCTCCGTGCGGTAGTTGAACCCCATACCTGCACCGTCTTCGGGGTCGTCCTCTCCGGCGAGGTTCGGAATCGGTGCTCCATTGCCGAACCTGAAGTTCACGTCGTTCTGGAAGAACAGCGTGTGGTCCCTGAACGTCGTGCCGTTGGACAGCGTGACGGTCGCCGATGCCTTGCTGTTGGCGTCAACGACCCACGACGAGCCCTTCGGCCCGATGATCAGGGCCGCGATCGCGCCCTTGTTGCTGTGCTTGATCGGGTCGGCCGGTATCAGGTTGATCGCGCCGAACTCGATAGGCGTTGCAACGAGAGCGTTGCTGGAATTCAGACTAACGTCCCCGGCGTAGTATGTGTAGTCCTGGAAAGTCGGCGTTCCAACGCCAGGGACATTTGCGGTTTGGATTGGATTAAAGCCCACGTCGGCCCCATCGCTTTCGCTCACGTCATAGTGGAGTAGCTGAGCGTGGAGTCCAACTCTCCGAGAGGGCTTGACCTGATTGGCGTTGAAGTTCTCGACGATCATCGGCATCGCGTTGAAGCCGTCGAGGTCCGGCATCGGAAAATCCACCCTGTTGCGCACAGTGAGATGGATGCAGTCGCCCGCGGCTGCCCTCAGAACGAGCGGCTCGATCGGGACGCCGGCCTTCAGCTTTCCGTTAGCGTCCAGGTCGCCAGTACGGAAGTACAGGATCGCGGTCGGATCGTTGATCGGGCCCGGCGGATTGACGCCGCCGAGGTTCGTCCGAGGATTGTAGATCAGCTTGCCGCCCGGCAGGGCATTCTGCGCCAACACGGCCGTGACATCGCCGAACCTGTCCGGAGCCGAATTGGGACAAACGCCGTGCGAATCGAAGCTCGACGCGTTGGTCGGCGTAGGCGCCTTGCCGTTGGGGTTGTTTGGCAACGTCTTCAGATCCGCTCGCGCGCCTTGATATATCCGCATAATCCCCCACAAACCGTTCCAGAGGTCGTCAACCGACGAACCCGGCTGGTAGAGAAAGTCCGCGGATGAATCAAACGGGTTGGGTATCGCAAGTCTCGGTATCACGAACTCGAAGTGCTCCGAGATACCCATCATCTGGTTGTTGCGATAACCGGAATTGGGATCCGAGGGCTCGAACAACCACCTGGCTCCGTGCACCGAGAAGTTGTGGCCTTCTTCGGTCGCGCCGACCAGCATTCGCACCTGGATCTTGTCGTTCTCATACGCTCTCAACAGAGGCGTATAAGGATCGGTCGGAGCGATCGCATTGGTCAGCGGAGGATAGAAGTTCGGCTGCACATTGACGCGCGGGTCGGCGCGGGTGAAGCCCTGGTCGGTCCTGGACAGGAACACCCCTGACAACTCTCCCGCGCCACCGCCCGCCTGCTGATTGGTTTGCGGGTCGCGTATGCGGAACGGGATCGGCTCATTGCGGTAGTTGACGACCATCGTGCCTACTTCAGCGGCGGCGATGGCCTCAGGACACGGCAGCGGAACGCCGCCCGGACACACCTCCATCTTCTTGAGCAGGAACGGCAAACCGGCTTCCATCTTCGCGGGCGGATTGATTGCCTTATCCGGATCAGGAACCGGATTGGCCGCCGTGCCGCCGCCGCCTGCTTCATACGCATGCTGGAAGTCCGCGAACTCGAACATGAACTCCCGGTAGCTGTCGGCGGTGTTAGCAGTCAGGATGTCGGCCCTCCAATTAGTCGGACCCCCGTCGAAGCGGCTACCAAAGATCACGCCGGTTTCCGGATGCCGCCAGGTCGAACCTTGCGGCTCGATCACAAGGCCCGCGTACAATCCCACCTGCTGGTGCGATGACGGTCCATAGTGGTCGTGCGTGAACACGGTCCGAAGCGTGCGGTCCTTGCCCGCGTTGTTCAGAGTGTTGTCGGCATACCAGCGCTGGACCGTCGTCTGCGCGCCCAGCGTGCCGAAGAATGGATGAGGCTCGGGAAAGAGCGTGGTCCGTGTGCCTCCGCCAAACGGCTTGAGCCCGCCGAAGGCGTTGATCGCCTCGATGCGTTCCAGCACCTCATCGGGGCTGAACGTCCCGTCCTCGTAGTTCCACCCGTTCCCCGAACCATCCGAGCCGGTCACATCGAACTTCACAAGGTGGATGTGCTGTCCGAGGATGTCGGTCGGCGTCCGAATCTGGAAGTCATCCAACTTGTACTCGAATGGCACCAGGTTCGTCTGGTAGAAGCTGATGCAGTCGTTCGTGTTCGCCCGGAAGAAGAACGGCTCCGGCGGTCTGGTTGCGTTGAGCGTCGGGGCGACATCATCCCACAGCGTTATTATGCGTTGTTGCGGGAAGTGCCAGCCCACCTTATTCAGCTTGATGTCAAACTGAATATTGGCGGCCTTGTAGATGCGTGTTACTCCGGCCGCGTTTCCGTTGTCGTCCTCGCACGGATCTGCATAAGGGGCGCCCGGAGCGGCCGGACGGCCGTTGGTTATGAAGTTAGCAGGCTGGCCGTTGGGCAGCGTGCTCGTGCCGAGCGGCGTGAAGCTCGGATGGTTGCGAATCGCGTGGTACGCCATCGCGGCCAGTTCGACCGCCGTTCCGGTTTCGGGAACAGCCGTGGCGTCAGCGGTGAGCAGCGCCTTGCTGAAGTCCAATCGCGTTTCGACGTGGGCGGTCGTTCCGCCGGAGATGATGTGCCGCGGCAAACCGCCATCGTCAATGGTATCGATCGGCGGGTGAGGAGGCCGGTGGCCGGCAACGTTCGGAATGAAGAACGGATAGCCGGGATTGCCGGTTCCTGTTACGACAACCTGTCCGTGGACGATCGACGCCTGAGCCTGCGGTATCGGCGCCATCGCCAAGCCAGGAAGCGGAACCAGCGCCGGGATCGGAGTGCCGGCGAGGATTTCAGCATCGGGCAGCGCGCGCGCTCCCGCGGCCGGCCGCCCGTTCCCGTCGAGCGCGGTTCCTCGCTCGAAGACGTCGTGGACGCGATATAACTCCCACATGCCTTGCGCGAAGTGCGGATAGAAGTGGCAGTGGAAGATCGAATCACCAACCGCGCCGTTGCGGTTGCCGCCGCCGTGATAGGTGATCTCGAGCGTAAACGAGCTGCCCGGCCCGAGCGCCTGGCTGTCGAGGTAGCTTGAGTTGTCGCTATCAGGAGTGTGCACCCACTGGTGTGTGTGTTGGTGGTGGATGTGATGCTCTTTTACTCCGCCGTGCAAGATCCTGAACCGCGTGTGGTCGCGGATGTAAGCGTGATGCACGTTGGAGGGATCGTCGGCGTAGAAGGCCTTGGTCGCCTTCGGCCCAACGGTTGGAACGCAGGTGCCGTCCCGAACGCTGGCGGGTGTGCACGGAGCGTTGGCAGGTACGTCAACGACCATCGCCGGGTCGCCGACGGTAAACGACGAGAGGAAGAACTCTTCGTACTTGCACTCCGTGCAGTCGAACATCGGCCCGACCCCGATCCGGTTGGCGAGGATTTCGGCGCCGACACCGCCCGTGCCGTAGTTCAAGGCGAAGCCGTCTCGAACGCTGTGAAGAGTGTGTTTCAAGACGGGATCGTAGAACTGCGGGAACGCCTGAACGGCCCCGATCTCGTCGCTGTAGATCACCGTGAACTCGCGATAGGGTTGATCGCGATTCGGATTGACCGGAGTCGGTTTGAATGTTCCGGCCGGGAAGTGGCCCTGAGTTGTCGGGCTCATGGGATCCGAGCCGGCGATGACGGCGTTGATGTCCGTGTAGATGATCTCGTTGGTGCTCGAGAGCATCGCAAGGATCGGCTGTCCGGCCTTGGGATGGCCCGTCGGGAAGACGGCAGCGTAGTTGATCTTGGGCTGGCCGGCGGGAGTCGTGCCGGTCGTAGCAAGGTCCATATCGGCCTTGGTCACCTGGCTGCGATACCACTTCGCGCCTGCCGCCTGAACGTTGACGGATCCAAACAGCCCTGCGGCGCCCGAACCGCCGTCGCCTTCGCCCCCCGTCATCGCGGCGGCGCTGTTGAGAACGTAGCCGCCTTCGCGCTGGGCGTAGAAGGTATACGTTCTAGTCTGGCCTGGAGTGGCCAGGCTGCTGGCGTTCGTGCCCACGTTAGACCCATCATCAGCAATGCTGTTGCGGAGCTGCATGCCGACCACGTGGATTGAAGCTGTGCGCGTGGCAGGTTGCTCCCCATCGACGGGCGTGGGGTTAAGAAGGTTCTGAAAACTGATTTGCAGACAGTCGCCCACGTTCATTCTCAGCACGATGGGGCGCGGGCGCTTGTCCGCTCTGAGCTGAACGTTGCCGGCAACCAATCCCAGCGAAGGATTGATTGGCACAACATCACGGCGCAGCGCGTAGATCATGCCTTGCGGTTCGACCGCTCCAAGGCGATTCCAGAAGAAGACCTGATCGAGTGCCACGACGTTTGCGGTTATTGTGCGGCTGCAGGTTTGCGCCCTCGCGTCCCCCGCACCGCCGAAGACCAGAAATGCGCCGGTCAATAACATCAGACCGGGCATGGTGCAGCGTCTGAGAGTTGATTTAAAACTCATAACTTTCCTCCTCGAGAAGGCGAGGTTCTCGCACGACCGGTGGGTCGAGCGCACGAGGACCGTGAGTGATGGAGCTATCGCCTTTCGCTCAGAATGTTCACACTGCGGTGAAACTTCAGACCCAGTTGGTTTGAACCTGGCTCCTCCATTGCGCTCCGGGCCGAGGGCGCACTGAAAAAGCGAGCTGTTCCCAGACACACTCCAACCGGCTCGCCGGCTGAAGCGAACTCGATCCACTGGTGATTAGAGAATCAGGTGTGTACTGCCTAATGTGGCCGGCCCGGCTCGGCCGGTAAAGTGAGGAGCCTCTGTGGTGCTCGAGAATCCTGTGGCGTCGGCGAGCCGGCCAGTTCGTCCCCGCAATGGTCCCCAAATCGCGAAGACCATTACCCTCCGAGGCCGGACTGCAACTCTTATGCCCCCGGGCAGACCACGCGCTAATGCGGGTAACAATAGGGTCAAGTGGGAGCGAGCGCGCCGGAGCCCCCCAGAATGTGTGATGCAGCGTGAATCACCCTTGCCCGTGACATGTCTCACCTCAATACAGGGCTAAGAAAACAGGCGACCCCTACCGACGCCCAATCGGTGTCGGCAGGGGCCGTTTCACCTGATGATCTCGTCACGTCGAGATGTTGACGCAACTATGGCGTCGTGATGCAGGCGGTGTTGGAATAAGCCGAATCTCCGCCGGCGTTGAAAGCCCTCACCCGGTAGCAATACCGAGTATTCCTGGCACGGCCCAAATCGGTGAATGTGGTGACATTCGCCGCGACCGTGCCGATCTGAACAAAGGGAGCTTTAGGTCCCGGATCTTGGCGCTCGATCTTGAACCCGCTCTCGTTGTTGCTGTTATCCGTCCACTTCACGGTGACATGACTGGTACCGGGCGACAAGACCAGGTTGGTCGGCGCGGCTGGCGGTATCGCCTTGTTCACGGTAATGAGAACAGAGGCGCTGGCCGTAGCGCCATCATTGTCGGTCACGGTCACCGTGGCAGTGTAGTTGCCGCTTGACACGTACACGTGGGATGTCGACGCCCCAGTCCCAGTGCTGCCGTCACCGAAGGTCCAGTTGTACGCCACTACTTGCCCATCCAGATCGGATGCGGTTGCCGTGAAGTTCACCGTGAGCGGCTCAAGCCCCACGGTCGGTGATGCCGTGATGATCACGATCGGTGGTTGATTGCGCGGCGCCACGCGGAAGATGCCCCACATCCCTCCGTCAAACTGGAACGACGTGAAGGTCCTGTAGAGGTAATCGCCCACGACGCCGAATGCGCCGCCGGCGCCGTTCTTGGGTATCGCATCGAAGTGGTTCGAAGGACCGTGGCCCATTCGTGCGCCTTCTTGCTCGGAGAGCGGATTGGAGCCGATGACCGTCGACGCATTCGCGTAGGGTTCTTCCTCCCACAGGTGTCCGTGCAGCACGAAGACGTTGTTGCGCTGCTGGCCGCCGGGGTGCAGGATGCGGAATCGGACCGCTGTTCCCGCCTTGGCGGTGAAGATCGGCGTAACCGGATCGCCACCTCCCCACAGGTTGGATAGCGTGTACGTGTAGTCGGTCCTGCCGGTTATGTTGAACGGGGTTTCAGGCGTCGTGCCCATGCGGAACCAAATCGGCTCGGTCTTGTAGTTGAACGCCTTACCGCCCGAGTCCTCCACGTCATCCTCGTCGCCGAGGTTTTTCACGGCGGTGGTGAAACCCGGATTGAGGGCGCCTTCGCCGTACCTCAGGTTCACGTCATTCTGGAACAGCAACACGAACTCGCGGAAGCTCGGACCGCCTGGAGGAGTGACGGTCGCTTGGGCGCGAGCGGTCGCGTCTTCCACCCAGGTCGAGTCTTTCGGCTCGATTATGAGCGCGCCGATCGCTCCTTTGTTGCTGTGTTTGATCGGGTCGGACGAGATCAGATTAGTCGCGCCGAACTCGACCGGAACTCCGCTGGCAAAGCCGGTTGGGCTTATGTTGAAGTCGCCGGCATACCACTGGTAAGTCGTCCGGCCGCCGGGAGCGGCGGTTTGAACAGGGTTGAAGCCAACGTTTGCGCCATCACTGCGAGTGACGTCGAGAAACACGAGTTGCGGGTGCAATCCGACGTGGCTCGACGGCCTGACCTGGTTGGCGTTGAAGAAGTCGACGATCATCGGCATCTCATTGAAGCCGTCTACGTCCAGAGCAGGGTCGGGCAGCCGGTTGTCGAGCGTCACGTTGAGACACTCGCCCGCCTTGGCCCGCAGGATCAGCGGCTCGATTGGGACACCCGCCCTCAACTTGCCCGCCAGGTCGAGATCGGATGACCGAACGTAGAGGATCGCCGTCGGGTCGTGCAACGGCCCTTGATGGGTTTCGCCCGTTAGGAGGTTCCTCACGACGGTCGGGCGGGGATTGTAGACGAGCGTACTATTCGGAAGAATGTCCCTCGCGAGCGCCGCTGTTATGTCGAGGCTCCTCGCAGGCGCCGTCTTGGGACAAACTCCGGTGAAGTCACCGACGTTGCTGATCGTTGGCGCGTTGCCGTTGGGATTGTTGGGCAGCGTCTGTAAATCGGCCTTCGCCCCTTTGTAAACTCGCACCAGTCCCCACAACCCGTTCCAGAGGTCGCCGACCGACGCACCGGGCTGATACAAGAAGTCGGCCGTACCACCTTGGAAGTTCTTTGGCAGCGCCGGGACGATGAACTCAAAGTGCTCCGAGATTCCCATCATCTGCGAATTGCGGTAGCCCGAATTCGTGAACGACGGCTCGAACAACCACTTCACGCCATGGACGTTGAAGTTGTGGCCCTCTTCGTGAGCGCCCACCAGAATGCGTATTTGAACTCTGTCGTTCTCGTAAGCCCTCAAGAGAGGCGTGAACGGATCGCCGCCTTTCACGTCGGCCGTCAAAGGCGGATAGAAGGTCGGCTGGACGTTCATCAGCGAATCGGCGCGAAGAATGTCCGACCTGAAGACGTGTGAAAGGTCCCCTGCCAGACCCGCCGTTTGAGTGTTGGTGATCGGGTTGCGGACGCGAAGCGGAATCGGCTCGTTGCGATAGTTGACGACCATCGTGCCTGGCTCGGCGGCCGAGATCGCCTCGGGACAGGGCGGATTGAACCCACCTGGACACTCGCCGGCTTGCGGCCGCCTGAGCAGGAACGGCAGGCCGATATCGATTCTGCCTGGGGGGTTGATTGCAACATCGCCCGCGTAGGCGTGTTGGAAGTCAGCAAACTCGAGGAGGAACTCGCGGTAGCTGTCGGCCGCGTTGGCCGTTGAAATGACCGCCTTCCAGCCCGTCGGACCGCCGTCGAATCGGCCGCCAAACGGCACTCCCGTTTCGGCGTCGCGCCACGCCGAACCCGTCGGTTCTATCACCAGGCCTGCATACAAACCGACCTGCTGGTGAGTTGAGGGGCCGTAGTGGTCGTGGGTGAACACCGTGCGCAGAGTGCGGTCCTGCCCGCTTCGGTTGAGCGTGTTGTCGGCATACCAGCGCTGGATGGTTGTCTGGGCGCCCTTGATCGACAAGAAGTAGGGGTGCGACTTGGCGAAAAGCAGGATGGGCGGGCCCGAGTTGTCCTGCGGCTTCAGACCACCAAACGCGTTGATTGCGTCTATGCGCTCGAGCACCTCGTCCGGGCTGAACGTACCGTCCTCGTAGTTCCACCCGTTGCCCGATCCGTCCGAAGACGTCACATCGAACTTCACCAGGTGTATGTGCTGGCCGAGGATGTCGGTCGGAGTCCTGACCTGGTAGTCATCCTGCTTGTACTCATGCGGGACGAGGTTCGTGTGATAGAAGGTGATGCAGTCGTTGGTATTCGCGCGGAAGAAGAAGGGCTCGGGCGGTCTCGCGTTATTCAGCGTGGCTTCGACGTCGCCCCACAACGCGAGTATCCGTTGCTGCGGGAAGTGCCACCCCTGCTTGTTCAGCTTGATGTCGAACTGGAAGGCAGCAGCCTTGTAGGTTCGAGGAACACCAACCGCATTCCCGTTGTCGTCAATGCAGGGGTCCGAATAGGGAGCGCCCTTCTGCGGGGGGAGGCCGTTAGTCACGAAGCTGCCGGCGCTGCCGTCGGGCTTGTAGCTCGGATGCAGGCGCAGCGCGTGGTAGGCCATCGCCGCCCGCTCGATGAGAGTTCCGTCTTCGTCGATCTTGTGCGCATCGGCGGTCAGCAGCTTTTTGTGAAAGTCGAGCCGCGTCTCCGCATGCTCGCTCGTTCCGCCCGTGATGATGTGGCGAGGCAATCCGCCGTCGTCGATTGTATCGAGCGGCGGGTGCGGGGGCCGATGACCGGCGACTCCGGGAATGAAGAACGGGTAGCCGGGGTTGCCTGTGCCGGTCACCTGCGCCTGTCCCTGAACTATCTGAACCTGTGCTTCAGGCAGAGGCGCCATTGCCAGTCCGGGGAGCGGCACGACGGCCGGAATCGGAGACCCCGCCATGATCTCGCCATCGGGCAGCGCGCGCGCGCCGGTCGCCGGGCGTCCGGTCTGGTCAAGTCGCGTCCCAGCTTCGAACACGTCGTGGCTGCGCCACATCGCCCACATGCCCATCGCGAAGTGCGGATAGAAGTGGCAGTGGAAGATCGAATCGCCCACGACCTTGTTCCGGTTGCCGGTCCCGTTGTAGGTAATCTCGGCAATGAAGGAACTGCCCGGTCCCAACGCCTGGCTATCGAGGTAAGCTGAATCGTCGCTGTCAGGCGTATGGACCCACTGATGGGCGTGGAGGTGATGGATGTGATGCTCCTTCGAGCCGCCGTGCACGACCCTCATCTTCACGTGATCGTTTATGTAGCTGTGAAACACGTTCGACGGGTCGTCGGGATAGAGTGCCTTGGTGGCCTTAAGACCGGGGGTCGGCGCGCACGTGCCCGCCTTGACGCTGGCGGGTGTGCATGGCGCGTTGGCCGGGATGTCGACCACCATCGCGGGATCGCCGACGGCCCAAGCGGTGAGGAAGAACTCTTCGTACTTGCACTCGACGCAATTGGCCATGGGGCCGACCCCTATTCGGTTGGCGATGATCTCAGCGCCGATCCCGCCTGTTCCGTAATTGAAAGCGAAGGCGTCGCGGACGCTGTGCAGGGTGAACTTGAGCGGTTGTTGCTCGAACTGGGGAAAGGCCTGAACGGCCCCGATCTCATCGTGATAGATGACCGTGAACTCGCGGAAGGGCTGATTGCGATCTGGATTCGCAGGGGTGTCCTGATACGTTCCGGGAAATCGGCCACGGTAAACCGGGTCGCTCGGATCGGTGCCGGTGATGATGGCGTTCAGGTCCGTGTGAACGACTTCATTGCCCTGGAGCATGGCAAGGATCGGCAGTCCCGCCCGCGGATGACCCGCCGGATAGAGGGCGCTGTAGTTGATGATGGGATGGCCATCCGGCGTCGTCCCGATCGTAGCCAGCGACAGATCATTCGCCGTCACCTGACTGCGATACCATTGCGCGCCCTTTGCTTCGACGTGGACGGTGCCGAACATTCCGGCATTGAGCGAACCGCCATCACCCTCACCGCCGACGGTCGAGGCCCCGTTGTGCATCATGTAGGCGCCCTCGCGCTCGGCGTAGAGGGTGTAGATGGCGGACCCGCCGGGCGGCACCACGCTGCTGATGTTTCGCCCGACGTTCGAGCCATCATCAGCGATGCTGTTTCTAAGCTGCATGCCGTTGACGTGAACGGAAGCGCTTCTGGTAGCCGGCTGCTCGTCATTGACACGCGTCGGGCTCAGAAGATTTTGAAACTTGATCTGCAAGCAGTCGCCCACGTTCATTCTCAGCGCTATGGGGCGCGGCCGCTTGTCGGATCTGAGTTGAACGTTGCCCGGGGTGAGCCCCCCGGCAGCGTCGATTGGCACAACGTCACGCCGCAGCGCGAAGATCATGCCCTGCGGCTGCACCGCGCCGAGTCGATTCCAGAAGAAGACTTGATCTAACGCGACAACATCGGCGGTTATCGTGCGATTGCAGGTTGGAGTTTGTGCACTCGCAGGCCCCGCAAGTCCGAGCAGGGCCCAGGCTGCGAACACCAGTACCGAGGCGGGCACTCTGTGCCGCCCAAGCTTCAATGCGATTCTCATACTTGCCTCCTCGAGTTAGGGCGAAATAATCCCTCGACGCCCCATAACCGGGGCGCCGCGGACCCGTGGCGATAAGAGGCCCTGGAGATGGTCCCCGGGGACCCCTACCGCAAGATGCCAACCCTGTTGCTGGTGATCGGAGACTGGCGATGCGCCTCAAGCCGAGGGCACCGCGGATGAGTGCGAATAACGTTCAGGGTCGAATAATGTTCAGGTTCGGGCCGGTCTCCAATCCCAACAAAAGGTCCATCCGACTGTGATCGCTACGCAGAAAATCGCACCGACAACAGCCGGAGCGGCTGTACCTTACCCCTTCCGCTTAGAGTCGTCACGGGTTTGAGCTACGCTGCGACGGAGCAAGCCGCATTCCTTACACGGTGCGCGGGAGTTAAGCTTCGCAGGAGCCAGCGTTAGTATCACAGGGAGCGACCTTGGGGGAGTGGCGAGTGATACAAGCTGAATCATCGGCTCATGGCCGTTGTTGCGTATTGGTACACGTGGAGTTCGTGATGTTGCAGATTCCTGGTCGGCGTTCAGGGCAGCAACCTCGGCGGCCTGTATTAGAGGCGACGACGCGCTGGGTCCTTACGTCAGTTTGCCTTCTTGGGCGGACTCTTGAGTGCGGCTTCGACGGCCGCTTTCAAGCTCTCAATCGTACGCTCCTTCATGCGCCGACCGTTGACGAACACCGTCGGAGTCGAATCCACCCCAAGCCTGTTACCGTCGTCGAGGTCGCGCTGGACCTTCGCGGTGTACTTGCCTGACGAGAGAGCCGCATCGAACTTGGCCAGGTCGAGCCCCAGCGTGCGCGCGTACTCCCTGAGCTTTTCGACGTCAAGCGCCTTCTGGTTGTTAAAGAGGATGGCGATGTACTCCCAGTATTTTCCTTGCTCGCGCGCGGCTTCGGCGGCTTCCGCCGCTTTGAACGCGAAACCGTGCTGGTTGAGCGGAAAGTCGCGGGTCACCAGCTTCACACGGTCGCCGTACTCCTTGACGATTTGCTCGAGCACGGGCTGCGTGCCCGCGCAGCTTGGACATTCAAAATCCGTGAACTCGACGATCGTCACCGGAGCCGCCGCCCCGCCCTTCCACGGCTGGTCGTCGGTGCTGATCTTCAGCGCGGGCGGATCAGGCTCGCTAAGAAAGACCTGGACCGATCCCGCCTTGCGCAACTGTTCGGCAAAAGCGCCCTCGGCATTCTGCTGCTCGATGGTTTGCAGGTAGGCCATGATCTGCGTGTGGACCTGGAAATAGGCTCCGACGATCCGGTCCTTGTTCTGCTCGTAGAAACTCCTCGCGTCTTCCTCCGTCGGCTTTTTTACCTTCGAAGTGACCTCGGCTTCGAGCAGCGCCGTGGGAGTGATCTTGCGCTTCTGGGCTTCCTGCTCCAGGAGGATATCGTTGATCTTGAGATCGAGCTGTTTCTTCCTCAGCTCAAAGACCTGTTCCTCGACGCTGAAGATCAGGGGAGCAAGCGACTCTTCGATGTCCCCCGAGCTTATGCGAGCGCCGTTGACGGTCGCAAACAGCCGCGCGCGGTCGGTCTCCTGTTCGGGCGGAGTGACCTTTTCGACGAGAACCTTGACCTCGGCGCCCGAGCGCAATCGATCGGAGAGCTTTTTGGCCTCCTCTCGCTCGCGCTGATCGCGAAGATAGGCGAGGATGTCGTTCTTCACGTCGGCGAAAGCGCCGTCGATTCGCGACTTGTTCTGGTCATAGAATGCCTGGGCTTCGGCGTCGGTGGCGCCTTTGACCTTTGCGCGGACTTCCTGCTGAAGGACGTCAGTGGCGGAGATCCCGCGCTTTGCGGCTTCGGCGTCCAACAACTTTCCGTTGATCTGCAAATCGAGCTCGCGCTTTCGCGCCTCGACGACCTGTTCGCGCAGCGTTGAGACCCGGCTCTTGATCGGTTCATCTATCTCGTCGATCTTCACCTGCACGCCGTTGACTACGGCGACGACGTTGGGCTGCGGTTTGGTTTCGCATCCACAGTCATCGGCCTTGTTCTCGGCCTTCGCTGAAGTCGCGCCGGCCTTTGGAGAGTTTCCTCCCGACGAGCCCGCTTTGCCCGGCGCGGGAGACTGGGCGCGAGCCAGGGCGAAACAGCATGCGGCGAACAGGAATAACAGCGACGATGTCTTCAATAAGCTCCTCATTTATGCCTCCAATGAAAACGATCTCCGGCTACTGGTTTTGAACGCCTGCGGCGGCGGGTTTTGCGGCCGCCTCTTCGATCAGCTTGACCAGCTTGCCCGCGGGCGCCAACCCGTACGCTCGGGTCCAGTAGTCCGCCGGTTCATTCCCGATAAGAATCATCGGCGTGTGATCGTTCTTGTCGCTCACGTAGGCCCCTAGTTGTCTCAACAACTCGTCGATCTCCGGCTTGTTACCGCTGACGAAGGTCCACCCGGGACGGGCGCCGAACTTGGCCAGGAAACTTTTCATTCGCTCGGGAACGTCGATCGCCGGATCGACGCTAACCGAAATCAGAACCACGTCCCGGCCCACTCGATCGCCCAGGTCCTTCTGGACCCGCGCAAAAGTCGCCGCCAGCGGAGGACAAATTGTGGTGCACGTCGTGAATATGAAGTTGATGGCCACCGTCTTGCCCTTGACCAGGTCAGTGTTGAACCGGAGCTTGCGCCCGTCCTGGTCATAGACCGGAGTATCCGGAATGCGTAATCCCTCGAGCGAGCCATCCTTCTTGGTCGCGATTGCCGCGGCTGGCGCGGGCGGCGCCGGGGCGTCCGCCGACTCTCTGAGGTCCATCCCGCACTTCGGACATTTCGCCGGTGACTTCGAGCGAACGTCGGGGTGCATGGGACAAACATACTGCGTCGTTTGCGGCGCCGGAAACGATGCGTCAGCGTGGCCGGCCGAAAGCAGCAACGCCATCGCTACGATCGCGCTGCAGATCAAACGTCCTGGGAATTGCCTGGCCTTCATGCGGTCTCCTCCTCGGACGGTTCCTCCAACTATTCTCGGTGTGTCTGATCGAGCCTGGAAATTCGCAGCCAATTCTAAGCCAACCACGGGGTCTCGCGCCACTCGTCTGCGGAATCCGCTGTCCGACGCTTTGTATTCTCACACCGAAGTGCACCGCTCGTTCATCTTGAGGCTCGCCGTGGCGAACGGGATGCCGGGCATGATCGCGGATTCGCACGTCAATCTGCCCTCCATAATCTTCTGGAGTTTCTTCAAACATCGCGCGCGCGTCGGACCGATCGAAGCCGCCGGCATCCGCATTCGGCGGGCGATCTGATCGTAGCTCCACTCATCCTTTTCGTAGAACAAGAGCCTGATCAATTCCCGGCACCGCTCGGGCAGCGCCTCAATCGAGTCGCGAACGAGCTGTTGTTGTTCGAGCCTGATATGCGCTTCATCAGCGAGCGGCGAACTGTCGGCGAACCGAAGCGTGTGCCTTGTACCCGTCTCATCGTCACCGTCGGTGAGCGGGTCCTCGCGGTTGCGGCGCGACTTCAGCCGCCAGCACTCGCGTGTGGTCGTTGTAATGAGCCACGCGGCTAGTCGTTCAGGATCGCGCAGAGATGGCAGCTTCTCGTAGAGCGTCAAACACACGGACTGGAAAACGTCCGCCGCATCATCGGGTCCAAGCTGTGCTTTGAGCGGAATGGAGTAGATCAGTCTTCGATAGCGAAGCAGCAGGGCTTCCCAGGCGATTGGATTTCCGTCCAGGCACGCGCGAACAAGCTCGGCATCTCCTTGCCAAGCCGGTTGCGTTTCGTTTGCGATCTCGCCTTGCGCCGTCATCGTGCCAGAATGCCCGCGTTTCAAATCAGGACAGAGGCTCACCCGTGCCTGCCTTATCGGAGCAAGGGGCGTGCCCCGCCCTCGCACCTTGCCCTTTAGCTTCAGAGCCATACAAACTCCGCTGCTTGGCCGGTTAGGTGGAGCCGTCCCCGCGAACGAGAGCGATCCCGTGTGTTTCACTCTGAATCACGAGGGGACCAACTGTGACGCACTCGTGGCCCGGAGCCTTCACTGGTCGGAGCGCGGCTAACGATTCTCGGATATGAGCAGGCTATCGATCATTTCCAGAAGCTCGTTCGGCCGGACGGGTTTGGCCAGATAGCCATCCATACCCGCGTCGAAGCATCGCTCCCGGTCGCCCTTCATTGCGTGAGCCGTGAGTGCGATTATCGGAGTGCGTGGGCCGGCGCGATGTTGGCGGTCACGAATGGCCGCGGTCGCTTCGAATCCATCCATATCCGGCATTTGAATGTCCATCAACACGAGGTCGAACCGCTCGTTGTCGACAGCGGCGAGAGCTTCGACTCCGTTGGCGGCGACCACCACTCGGTGCCCCCACTTTTCCAAGAGCCGCCTGACGAGCAATTGGTTCACCGAGTTGTCTTCCGCAACCAGCACGTTCAGCGAGCTTCCGGACCTTCGAGGCGAGCCACCATTGGACGGCCGCGCTTGAGGCGGTGACGACGCGGCGCGCGGAGAAAGCATCACGGCGTCCTGGGGCCGGTGGATAGGTTTCCTATCCTGCGCTACGCCGTCCTGCACTCCGAGTCTCGTCGTGAAATGAAACACGCTTCCGGTGCCGACTTCGCTCTCGACCCAGATGTAGCCGCCCATCATTTCGACCAGTTGCGACGATATCGCCAGGCCCAATCCGGAGCCGCCATACTTGCGCGAGTCCGAGCCATCCGCCTGAGTGAATGCTTCAAAGACAGCCTTCTGCTTTTCGGCGGGAATGCCGATGCCGGAGTCGATGACGGAGAAATGCAAAGTTACTTCACCGCCGGTTTGCGACTCGACGTCGACGCGAAGCGCGACCCCGCCATCCGTCGTGAACTTGATAGCGTTGCCGACCAGGTTGACGACGACTTGACGCAGGCGGCCGGGATCGCCAACAAGCGCGTCGGGGACGGCGTCGTCGACGTGAAGGCTAAGCGACAACCCGCTCTGTCCCGCTCGAACGCCGAGGGCCTTTACGGTCTCCCGCAGCCCGGCGCGCAGGTTGAAATCAATGGCTTCCAGATCGAGCTTGCCTGCTTCGATTTTCGAGAAGTCGAGGATGTCGTTGATCAGGGTCAGCAGCGAGCCTGCGGAGGCATTCACGAGCCCGAGGTATTCGCGCTGCTCGGCGGTGAGTTCCGTATCCAGGGCAAGTTCGGTCATACCGATGATGCCGTTCATCGGCGTGCGGATTTCGTGACTCATTCTGGCGAGGAATTCACTCTTGGCGCGGCTGCCGGCCTCGGCCGCCTCTTTGGCTCGATGGAGATCTTCTTCGGCGAGCTTGCGCTCGGTGATGTCGCGGCAGTTTACCACGACGCTGGGGCCGTCGAGGTCGGCGAGCGGCCTGCTCATCGATTCGAGGATTCGCCACGCGCCGTCCTTTCGCCGCACGCGAAACTCGATCGCGATGTTTCTATTCTGGCCATAGAAAGTCCGGCGCAGAGCCTCATTGACAACCGCCAAGTCATCCGGGTGTACGAACGCCATCGCGTTGGCGCCGACGACGTCTTCGGCTTCATACCCAAGTACGCGCAGCGCCGAAGGGCTGACGTAGCGCATTTCACCCGAGGGCGAAAGGATCAGGATAATGTCGGACCCGTCCTCGATCAGCGAGCGGAATCGCTCTTCGCTCTTCTGCAATGCCTCTTGCGTGCGCTGGCGTTGGGTGACGTCATTCGCAAGGACGAGCCGCGCCTTCCGGCCGGCGAACTCCAGCCCGTGGGACGCTATCTCTACATCGATGATCACGCCTCCTTTCGTCCGGTGCCTCCATGTTCCGTAGTCCATCACCGTCGGGCTCAGACTGGACTGCATTTCGAGCAGGGCGCCAATGTCTTCAGGCGGGCGAATGTCCTTTATCGTCATCGCGAGGAATTCCTCATGAGAGTACCCGTAGCGCACAACCGCCGCATCGTTGACGGCGAGAAAGGCGAGAGTCTGGAGATCATAGACCCACATCGCATGGGGATTACTTTCAAACAGAAGCCGGTAGCGTCGTTCGCTGTCCTGCAGCGCTTCCTCCGCTTGCTTGCGGGCGGTGATGTCCACCAAGGTGCCTTCGATGATCGGAGCCTGTCCGTCCTCGCCGTCGAGCAGGCTCACGTTCGCCAGAACCCAAACCTCACTACCGTCCTTTCGCCGGCCGCGCCCTTCGAAGTTCGTTGGCGTGCGCTTCTCTCGAAGCAGCTTGATGATCCTCTCGCGATCGGCCGTGTCATAGTAGAAGTCCCACATCTTGTGCGAGAGGGTGTCCTCTCTCGAGTCGTAACCGATTATTTGCGCCGCGGCCTCGTTGCAATCAAGCACTCGACCGTCGAGCCCGCAACGATAAACTCCCGCAAGGTTGCGCTCGAACAACTGCCGATAGCGCGACTCCGAAGCGCGGAGGGCGTTCTCGGCCTTCTTGCGTTCGGTGATATCGCGCTGGCTTCCCCAGGCTCGCACCAGGAGCCCGTCTTCAACGACGCCGACCATGTTATTCAAGAAGTACTTTGCGTTGCCGTGCGTGTCGTATTCGTGCGATTCGCCGTCGAGCAGCCGATAGCCGGATTCCACGAAGGCTCGCAGGTACCCGATGTTCTTCGGGTCGGCCGGGTCTAGTAGTCTGTTTAGCCGGGCCCCGACGAATTCGTCCGGAGATGAGTAGCCGTACATCTCGGCCATCGTTTTGTTGCACTCGGCGAGATAGCCGTATTCGTAGAAGCACCGGACTTGCTCGTCCACAGGCAACTCCACCGACATCGGCCACTCGGTTTCAATTCGCCAGATACCTTCGGAGCTGTGCTCGACGAATGCGCGGTAACGTTCCTCGGTCTTGCGCACTGCCTCCAGCGTCTTCTTGCGCTCGGTGATATCAGTGAGGATGACGAGCGATCCGGCCCCCTTGTCTCCGCGGCCCAGGTCAATAATACGCCCCCAATAGAAGGCCTCTCCCACTCTGATCTCGAATTCGTCGGACGCTTCGGCTGCGTCGCCTCTCCTGTTCAGACCCTCGCCCACCTCAGGTGCGCACTTGTCGATAAGGATGCCGGACTCGATCCGCGGAAACAACCGCCGGGCCGCCGGGTTGCCCTGCATAACGACCCGGTCGAAGTCGAGCACGATCACGGCATCAGACATCGTGTCGAACAATTCTCTGATTGCTAACGGCAAGATGTTCAGCCATCCCATCTTCAGCAACGCGTAGGCGAATATCGCTACCGTCACGGCAAACAACAACGGCGTGAAGTCAAACGGGAAAGATATGCCCGTGAGGTGGCGCGTGACCCAGAGCTGATTCCCTACTAGCGGAGGGAGACTTCCCAGGACCATCACCAGCACTTGTCTCCGAAATACCTTCTCTTTGACGTCCCTCGCCATCGTCACGTACCACTTAATCGACCACAGAATGAAGAGGTAGGAAACGACGGTGGACGGCCAGAAGGCGGGCCCGTAGGTCCAAGACCCCGGCTCGTAATGCGCGAAGAAAAGATGGTGCAGCGGATTGGTTATCGCGAAACTTACACCCCAGACGAAGGGCGCGTAGAGAGCAGCACGTCTCCATCCGCGTGTCCACTCCAGCCTCCGGGTGAAGGCGGCCGCGAGGATCAACCAGTGTGTTGAAATCGAGGCGATGCCCGTGAACATGACGAGGTGGGATGTCCAGGCAAGGAACTCGTACCAGGGCGCAGCCGGCTCGAACCAGAACGACATGTTCATTCGAAAGAACTGCAACAGCGCCCAGATCGAGACCGACAGGTTGAGGAAGATGAACATCTGATGGACCAACCGTCGTTTCTTGCGCCGAAGCACGACGGCCATCAGAAAGAGCCCGAGCAACGCCGCGCCGAGAGACAAAAGAGAGAATGGGTCCAGGTCGAAATGACCGGCCGAAGCCGTCGCGTCGATAGCAAGCGAAACCGACGCGCGAAGTGGAGAATCTGACATTCCCGTGCTAGCCCTCTGAACTGGATGGCAGTCGCGGCAGAACGACGAAGCCCTGCGCCTCGCACCCACGGCTCCGTCCGTCCGCGTTGACAATGCCCTTCCGGTTGAGTGAAGCGTGCAAGGAGCATGCCACGTTCCGCCGGCGGCAACCACGCCTAAGCAGCGCGAGCACGAAGCTTAAGCGCGGGCACCGCCGAGGCGACGGCGCAAATGCCGGGGCGAAACGGGACAACGTGTGTGACACGGGAGCCGGTGATTTCGGCAATGGTTGCAGCGGCGCGCCCCCATCATAAGAGTGCTGACGCATGGAATCGCCGCTGGACTCAACTCCCGGCTTTTCATCCGCATTAATTCGGCCTGACCGAGACTCGCGGCTGATTGGCTTGGCCGCTTCATTTTTGTTACAATGCCCGCTCGAAACAGCGTTCTATACTTTGGCAAGGTGCGAAGCAACGACAACCGGGCAGCGTGCCCAACCGTCCCGGCATCAGCGTAGTTGCGAACGCAAGCGTTTGGGGGTGGTTCGCGGTACTCGCTGAACCGACAGATTGGGCTTAATAGATTCACGGCGACAATTGGCTGGATCGCAGGACCGAGACGACCAACGCAATTTCAGGAGTGTGCAATCCACTTATGAGTAAGCGTGCTCTTTGCATAGTCGCGGCGTTAGTAGTAGCCGTCAGCGCTCTCCCCTTCACCAACTGGCTCTCCCGGCTTAACTCCGTCGCGGCGGTTCTCAGGACGCAGGATGTTACCGTTGAGCAGGTCATCATCCGTGGAAACCGCCGAATCCCCGAAACAACGATAAAGATATGGATCGGCACTCGCGAAGGCGACGCCTACAACCCCGCCGTACTCGACCGGGACGTCCGGACTCTGTACGCGCAGGGGCACTTCGATGAAGTGAAGGCGTTCGCCGAGGACGGCACTCGCGGCGGAAAGATCGTCACCTTCGAGGTGAAGGAATTCCCGTTGGTGCTCGACATAAAGTACACGGGTCTGAAGTCGATACCGCAGTCGAAGGTGCTCGAGGAGTTTCGAAAACGGCAGGTCGGTTTGTCCAAGGAGTCGCAGTACGATCCGGTCAAGGCGAGGCGCGCGGCCGCGGTCATCAAAGAACTGCTCGCCAACGAGGGACGCCCCGAAGCTAAAGTCGACCCGGTCGTCGAGGAGATTTCCAGGACCGCGGTCGGGCTGACGTTCAAGGTCGAAGAAGGCGCCCGGTTCCGCGTCGCGACAGTCGATTTCGAGGGCAATAAGGTCTACTCCGATTCGCATCTTCGCAAGAAGATGAAGCTGGTGAAGCAGCTCGGCTTGTTCACCACATTTTCATCCAAGGACATCTATCACAAAGAGAAGCTCGAAGCCGATTTGGACCGGCTGCGGGTGCTTGTCTACGCGGACAACGGCTACCTGCGCGCTCGGTTCGGCGAGCCCCGAGTCGAGGACATTGGCAAGGTCGGCTCGTGGATGCCGGTCATCGGCCATAAGGGTCAGGGGCTCAAGATCGTTATTCCGGTGGACGAGGGCCGCCAGTACACGACCGGCGAAATCAAAATCGAAGACAACACCGAGTTCACCGCCGAGGAGATAAAGGCCGTCCTGGGGATCAAGTCCGGTGACGTTGTGCGAGGTTACACGGTCGTGCAAAAGGGCCTCGAAAACCTCAAGAAACTGTACGGCTCGCGCGGCTATATCCAGTTCAACTCGCGATTCGATCCCGAATTCCACGAAACGCCCGGAGACCCGAACAAGGGCGTCGTCGACATAACCTTCGCGATGGAGGAGGGCAAGCAGTACACGCTGCGCCGCCTCGAGTTCATCGGAAACACGTTCACTCGCGACAGGGTGCTTCGCCGGGAAGTGCTGTTGAACGAAGGCGAGCGCTACAATGAGCAGTTGTGGGAGCTCAGCCTGCTGCGCCTGAATCAGCTTGGTTACTTCGAACAGGTGAAACCCGAAGACGCCACCGTCAACACGAACGAACGCGAGGGCCACGTTGACCTGACGCTCAAAGTTCAAGAGAAGGGCCGCCAGCAAATCAGCTTCACCGGAGGCGTATCGGGGATCGGCGGGTCCTACATCGGCATCGACTACTCGACCAACAACCTGCTCGGGTACGGCGAATCGCTTTCGGTTTCAGTAGCCGCGGGGAACCGGCAGAAGATCTTCAACTTCGGATTCGTCGAGCCTTACTTCAGAGGCCGGCCTATCAGCCTCGGGTTCAACCTCTTCTACCAGGATTACCAGTTCTTCGGACAGGGCTTCGGCAGTCTCCTGCCGCGTGACTTCCGCAGTGAGTCGCTGTTCACTCAGAAGACCAAAGGCGCGTCGGTATCGGCGTCGGCGCCAATGAGCTACTTTGTTCGTGGCGACCGTTTCAGGATGGGGCGGTTCATCCGGCTGGGACTCTCTTACTCTTTCCGCACAACCGACATCGTCGATCCCGAAGTAAACCAGGACGCCGATCCGCGGAACGACACGCCGGTCGCGTTCCGCCAGAAGGGCGTTGTCCAATCCACGCTCACGCCGACCATAACCTACAACACGCTGAACTCGTCCCTCGATCCAACCGCGGGCCACTATCTGGCGATCGGAGCCTCGCTGTCGGGGGGCTTCCTAGGTGGCAAGGTTAATACGATCGAACCTACCGTCGAGTACAAGTTCTTCCGTCCGTTGTTTGCCGGACGCGAGGCGCGTCAGCGCGGAGAACAAGCCAGAATCAGAACGCTTGGATTCCACGTTCTGTTCGGGCACATCAGTCCGTTCGGCGAGCGATTCCAGTCCAACTCGTTGTCGTTCGTCGGCGGCGCGCCCCTCTTTGCGCGATTCTTCCTCGGCGGAGAAGAGTCGATCCGCGGATACAACATAAGGTCCATCTCTCCGGTCGCTCCGATAAAGACCTCATTCACGACCCAAAACGTGGTTGTTACGGATGTGCTGGGGAAGAAACTGAAGGTGAGGCCGCCGTCAATCGGGAACTCCAACACCGTAGTGCCGAAGGTTATAAGGATGTTCACCAAGACCGATGAGCCGTCGCCGATCCAGCCGGTTGTGCCGGCTTTCATTGGCGGCGACACGGAGCTGCTCTTCAATGTGGAGTATCGAATTCCCGTGGTCGGGCCATTGTCATTCGCGCCCTTCCTGGACATCGGCTCGGTCTTTAACCTCAGGGACATCAGCGACCAGACGATCGAGACCGAGTTCATTCCCAACAGCTTCCTGGGGACGCTGATTCTCAATCCCCGCGGGCAGATCGCGACCCCACGCGAAATCAGAAAGGCCCGCACTCCCGAGACGGGGGGCTTCCTCCCGCCCGGATTTCACCAGGTCTTCGTGCGCGGCGAGCGGCAAGACACGACGACGGTTGTCCTGTCGGACGCGACCGGCGGCATATTCAAGAACTATCGCTACAGCCTCGGCGGGGAGTTCCGCGTGCAGGTGCCTGTGATCAACGTGCCCTTCAGATTGATATTCGCATGGAACCCCAACGCCAAGGTCAACAACCCGATCGTCTTTGAGGAGAGAAGGGCGATTCGCTTCTCGGTGGGCCGGACATTCTGAAAGGCGGTTGAGAAAGATCAGAACCCCAACTAGAAACACTGGCGGCCCTGCTGATACAATGCACTTTTATCGAAAGACGGCTGACGATTACCGTTGGTCCGGCTCAATCCCAAGAACAGGAGCAGTTATGCAGAAGATTAAACTCGCCGCCGTTGCGTTGATGGCGATGGCGGCAATGGCGGTCAGCGCTTCGGCGCAGCAGCCCGCCCAACCGAGCGCGCCCGCCGCCGTGCCCGACGGCAAGATCGCCGTTGTGAACACGAACGCGTTCCCGCCGCAGATAAGCGAGTTGAAGCAGAAGTACGATCAAGTTGAGAATCAACTGCGGGACCGCTACCAGAAGCTGGGCGCGACCGAGCAGCAGTTGAAGCAACTGGAGAGCGATATCCAGACCAAGTGCCCCTCGATGGCGCCCGATAAGTGCCGTGAGCTGCAGCTCAATTATGCGGACACGAAAAAGCGATGGGACCGCGACGTCGAGGATTTCAAGTCCGACTACGAACGAGCCCTGGAAGTCGCCACCGGACCGGTCAAGCAGAAGCTGATCAAGTTCATGGAGACCTACGCGATCCAACGCGGCATCGTCATGATTATCAACCTGCCGGGCGCGGCTCAAACCCAATCCATCGCTTATTGGAATCCGGCCACCGATATCACGGACGACTTCATCGCTGAGTACAACAAGGCGAATCCGGTTGCGGCTGCCGCCACGCCGCCGCCTCAACCGGCCGCCCAAAAACCGGCGCCCGTGAAGCCCAATAATCGCTAGCACCGCAATGGAGGAGTCAATGATAAGATTACTGAAATGCGCCGCGCTGATACTCGCCGTGCTCGCTCTGGCCGCGGCTGCTTTTGCGCAACAACCGGCCGCGAGTCAACCGGCCGCAAAGCCACCCGCGGTGGTTCCCAAGGGCAAGATAGCCGTCATTAACACCGCTGCGCTGCAAGAACAAATAAACGAGTTCAAAGCGAAGATCGAGGCGCTGAACCGCGAGTTCGAGCTCCGCGTCAAAGAGGTCCAGGGTCTCGCGGATAAGATTACCTCACTCGAGAACACGATCAAGACCCAGGCGAATGTGCTCTCTCCGGCGAAGATCGCCGAAAGCACCGAGCAGCTTGAAGCGATGAAGCGCGAGTATCAGCGGAAGGGCGAAGACCTCCAGGCCGATGGCTCAAAGGCCCGCGATGCGGCGCTCGCGCCGATAAACCAGAAGCTCTCGAATTTCGTGAAAGAGTACACCGCCAGGCGCGGGATCGTATTCCTGGTCGACCTGGCAAATGATCCCAATGCGAACTTGATCGTGTGGGTGGATACGCGCGCCGACGTCACCCAGGACTTCATCAATGCGTACAACAGGGCGAACCCCGTGCCGGCTGCGGCGACGGCTCCACTCGCCCCTCCTCGCAAGCCATGAGACCGAAGGGGAGTGAGGAACTCCGTCGTTCATCACTCCCCTCAATCGCAACTCGCTAACTATCCTGCTACTGGTAGGAATCCAGCGCGCCCAACCCGTGATCCTCTTCATCCTTGGCGCGAAGCATGTCAAGAATCAGCGCCGTGTTGCTGGTGGCGTTAATGGTCCGTTCGTACGCTGCGACCGATTTCTCGAATTCGAAGGTGCCATCGACGGCTCCCAGCAGCCGGCTAAGCGCGCCCATCCCGGCATCGCTGCCCGCCTTTGCTCCGATGATCTGGCCCTCGCTGATGTGGATTTCACCCGACGCAACGCTCGACGAGATCCTCATCGCGCCCGACAATCGGCTGTTCTCGAGTATCTGAATGACGTCGAACAAGTTCAGGTGCGCCAGCGCGCCCGAGAGTATTTTCTGAGTGCGGGACGGCGCCGGATCTGTGCGGCGCATGTCGTGCAACTGGCCGGTGACGCTCACGCGCGGGTCGAGGCGTTTGGCTTCGAGCAGCCGTTCATTCGCGCGATCGAGGTCGCCGGCCGAGATGTGAAGACTCGAAAGGGCGAGGCATTGCTGAGCCGCCTGATCGCGCCGGCCGGTGTCTATCAGGACCTCGCGGAGCTTCTCGCGCAATCCGATGTGCCGCGGCGCGCTGTCGACGGCGCGTTCGAGCGTCTCGATGGCGCGGCTGACCATCCGGTACTTGACCAGCAATTCCGCATCAATGATCGCGCTCTCGGGATCGAACTCACTCAAGCTGTTCCTGGCCATTCCTTCTTTCCAACCGGCCTGCTGGGGCAAACCGCGATTAGTCTACCACACCGGCAATAGGGTTGGGAGATCGCGCTGAAGCCCCTAGCTCGATCGTGTATGCGGATCGCGACCGGCTATTCCAGAGCCAGCACACAAATGCGGTTCTCATCCGCCAACCGGATCAGATCGTCTCGATCAAGCATCAACGTCTTTCCTGCGGTGATATGGATGGCTGTCGCGCCCGCCTTGCACATCGCTTGTATCGTCGGCACGCCGATCACCGGCACGTCATACCGCATATCCTGTCCGGGCTTGGCCACTTTCACAACGACGAAAGGCCGGCCTCGTGTAATCTCGCCGGCGCGAGCAATCACGGCGTCGGTCCCCTCCATCGCTTCGACCGCCACGACCGCGCGGTCCTTAACGGCAACCGTCTGTCCGAGATCGAGCCTCGCGATGCCGCGCGCTACCTCGAGCCCATAGTCGATGTCGGCGCGTTCGTCTCTGCTCGGCGCTCGCCGCGTCAACACACCTTCCGAGGCGATGAGCGATCCAAGAAAGGCGGTCGAGTCAGTCAGCGTGATTCCTTCTCGAGCCAGCTCGTCGGCGACGGCGCCGATCAGGCTATCGGTGTTCCTAGAGGCCAGCCGCGCCAGCAGGCGGACCATTCGGAGGTCAGGCAGCGCGTGAAGCCTGAATATCTGATGGTGCTTGACCTGGCCTGCCATGATTGCGTGGGTCACGTGCTCTTCCTTGAAATAGCGGATCAGGCGGCCGAGCTGGCCAACTCCCATCCACTCGACGCGCGCCCCGAATCGTGCGATTTCCGGAGCGGTCTCCTCTTTGATCGCGGCCACGACGATGTCAGCGCCCTCCTTTCGCGCTCCTTCCAGCACGAGAAGTGGAAACCGCCCGTTGCCTGCTATCAGTCCGTACTTCATAACTCAGCCGGTTGTCAGTTGTCAGTTGTCCGCGCATGGGTTCGCTGCCGGCGATGCCTCACAACGGGAAACTTACGACTGACAACTCACAACGGACATCCTCATCATTTCGTCACCCCGCGTTCCGACCTTTCTATGAACTCCACAAGGTAGTCGATCTCCGGCGATCCGCTCATCTCTTTCTTGATCACCTCAAGCGCCTGACTCGTGTTGAGTTTCGCAGCCAGCAGCAACCTGAACGCGTGTGCAATCTTGTCGATCTGCTCTTTGGAGAATCCGCGCCGCCTCAGCCCGATCGAGTTCTGCCCGTAACACCGCGCGTGGTTCCCTACCGTGCGGGCGTAGGGCAGCGCGTCCTTCACCACGACCGAATACCCGCCGACGAAGGCGTACTTCCCGACCCGGCAAAACTGATGAATGCCCGAATACGCTCCCAGCGTAGCCCAGTCCTCGACGACAACGTGCCCGGCCAACGTAGCGCCGTTGGCGAGGATTACGTGATCGCCGAGGCGGCAGTCGTGCGCGACGTGCGCCTGAGCCATGATCAGATTGTCTGACCCGATTTCGGTCAGGTTCCCGCCCCCTTCAGTCCCGCGCTGCAGGGTCGTGAACTCGCGAAATGTATTGCGTTCGCCGGCCCGGAGGCGGCTGGGTTCACCGCGATACTTCAAGTCTTGAGGAGCCTGACCGGCCGAGACAAACGGAAAAAAGACGCAGCCTCGGCCGAATTCCGACGGACCTTCGATGACGCAATGGCTGCCGACCTTCACGTCGTCGTGGAGAATCACCGCCTCTCCGATTATCGAGTACGGTCCAACCGATACGTTGCGACCGAGTTCTGCGCCCGGACTGATGATGGCTGTTGGATGGATGGACACCGCGGCTCGTCTCCCTCGGTCACTGCTCGACGGGCACGAAGGCCGCGCGGTTGAGCTGGTCGCTCGATTCGACAAGGCTGCGATCCACCAGCGACGAAGATATGAAAGCCTCGGCGACCATGTGCCCGTCAACGAAGGCCTCGCCGCGCAGCTTTATGTACCGCGGCCTGAGCTTGAGAACTGTGAGTTCCAGCCTGAGCTGATCGCCGGGCACGACCGGCCGCCGGAACTTCGCCTGGTCGATGCCGGTGAAGAACACGAGCTTGGTCTCGCGATCGGGTATGCCGGCCAGCATCAACACGCCGGCGGTCTGCGCCATCGCCTCGACAATCAGCACGCCAGGCATCACCGGCGCGCCGGGAAAGTGACCTTCAAAGAACGGTTCGTTCAGCGTGACGTTCTTGATGCCGATCACGCGTTTGTTCGGCTCGTAGTCGATGATTCGGTCTACGAGCAGGAACGGATACCGGTGAGGCAGGATTGCCTGGATTTGAGTTATGTCGAGAGGTGTTGGCATGTCTGGTTCAGCCCGCATTATCCGCGCCGCGTGCGCTGTTCTTTGCTATCCGCTCGAGCCGCCGCAGCCGCGCGGCGAGCTCCGGGAGCTTGAAATAATACACCTGCGATTTTCGCCAGGCGCTGAGGTCCTGCGCGGGCATCATACCTCCCACCACCGCGCCCGCGCGAACGCTCTTGATGACGGCGGTCTTGGCCGTGACGGTTGCGCCGTCGCCGATTGTGATGTGCTCCTTGGTGCCGACCTGCGCCGCGATCACGCAGCGGCGGCCGACGCGGGTGCCGCCGGAGAATCCCGTGAGCGCGGCGACGACCGTGTCTTCGCCGATCTCGGTGTTGTGACCGACCTGAATCAGGTTATCGAGCTTGACGCCCCGGCGCAAAACGGTGTCGCCAAGTCCGCGATCGATCGTGCAGTTGGCGCCGATTTCGCAATCGTCCTCGATGCGAACGCGGCCCGGCTGAAGCATCTTGACTTGATGCCCCATCTCATCAGCCACGAATCCGAATCCATCCGACCCTATGACCGACCCGGAGTGAACGATCACGCGGCTCCCGATCTCGCAGTCATCGTAGATCGACACATTCGAGAAGATGGTCGTGTCGTCCCCTATCCGGCAACGGTCGCCGATCACAACGCCCGGATGCAGAGTGACTCGGTCGCCGATGATCGAATCGCGTCCTATCGTTACTCGCGGGAGGATCGAGAGATCGCTCCCCAACGCCGTCCGCTCGCCGGCGATCAGGTCGGGACTGACGCCGCGCGATTCGTATTGCCTGCCGTGCAATGCGTGAATGGCTCGCGCGAATGCGAGCCTCGGATTCTCGGCCACGAGCACACTACGAAACCACTCCTCCGCGGGCGGGGCGACGATGATGGCCGTGGCCGGCGATTCTTTGATGCGGAGCCGGTAAGCGGCCCCCAGAGCCAATGTCACGTCCCCTTCGCCCGCCGCGTCAAACGGACACGCGCGCGACACGACCGCTTGAGGATCGCCTATCAGTTCGGCTTTGATCGCCTGTGCCAACCGGTTAAGAGTCTGCATCAGCGCCGGTCCTTGCTGCGCCGGGATTCGCGATTTAGCTAACGACGAGATTCAAAGTTTCCCATAACCCCGAGGGGTGCGCAAGCATGCGACATCTTCTCCGCTGCGGCGAAACGCGGATCACACGCCCGTGACTGCATTTGTCCGCCGGAGCGTTACTTGACGCAGAAAAAAACCGCATGTTAGCTTGCCAGTTCTTTGACCGGTGGTTAATCTCGATTGTGCACGTTGAGGGGATGCCTCACGCATGAGGCAACGGGATTCATAATGCTCAAGCGCACGCCGCTCTACGAATCGCATGTCTCGATGGGTGCACGGATGGTCGAATTCGCCGGATGGGAGATGCCGGTCCAGTACGCCGGTCCGGCTCCGGAGCACATGGCGGTGCGCGAAGCAGCCGGCCTGTTCGACGTCTCCCACATGGGCGAGATCGAGATTCGCGGCAGCGGCGCGCTCCAACTCGTTCAACAAGTCACAACCAACGACGCAAGCAAACTGGAGGATAATCAGGTCCAGTATTCCGTTCTCACCAACGAGAACGGCGGCGTGATCGATGACCTGCTCGTCTATCGCAACAGCGCGGAGTACTTCCTGCTGGTCGTCAACGCGTCCAACACCGACAAGGACTTCGCCTGGATCAACAGCCACCGGACGCCCGGGACCGAAGTCCACAACACCACCGAAGCCTACGTCTTGCTGGCGCTCCAGGGACCGCGAGCCGAACGCATACTTCAGAAGCTGACCGATCACATGCTCGACCGGATTCCTTACTACTGGTCGCAGCGCGTCGGCGTAGACGGCGTCGCGTGCCGCGTGTCACGAACCGGGTACACGGGCGAAGATGGGTTTGAGATTTTTTGCGCGCCGGCGGACGCTCGCCATCTGTGGAACAGATTGCTGGTGACGGGACACGATGAGGGGGTGGCAGCGTGCGGCCTCGCCGCGCGCAACACGTTGCGGCTCGAAGCGGGGTTCCGGCTCTGGGGCAATGACATGGACGAGAGCACCACGCCGCTCGAGGCCGGGCTGGCGTGGGTCGTCAAACTCGACAAGGGCGGCTTCATCGGCCGCGAGGCGCTGTTGAAGCAGAAGCAGGAAGGACTCCGGCGAAAGCTCGTCGGGTTTGAAATGTTGGACCGCGCCCCGGCGCGGGACGGCTATCCGATCATCGCCGGCGGTCGCGAGGCCGGCCGCGTGGCATCGGGCAGTCCCGCTCCTTTTCTCAAAAAGAACATCGGCTTCGCTTATCTCCCGGTCGAGCACGCGGCGGTCGGAACGGAGCTGTTGGTTGTGGTCCGCGGACGCGAGCTGCCGGCGCGCGTCGTTCAGATACCATTTTATAAACGCGAGAAGAAATTCGATTGACCGCAGTATGGCGGTCAGTAACCGTGAGTTCATCTGCAAGGCCTGATAGGAATCGCAACGGAGACAAAAGATGGCAAACACCCCCGAAGATCTCAGCTACACCAAAGACCACGAGTGGGTCCGGCTGAAGGGACAAGACGCCACCGTTGGCATAACCGACCACGCCCAAAACCAACTCGGAGACGTCGTCTACGTCGAGATCCCCAAGGTCGGCGACAAATTCGAGACCTCCGAGCCGTTCGGCTCGGTCGAGAGCGTAAAGGCCGTCAGCGAAATCTACATGCCGCTGGCCGGAGCCGTCACGGCGGTCAACGAGGCGCTTAACGATTCACCCGAACTGGTCAACAACGATCCTTATGGCGGCGGCTGGATGATCGTCATCAAGCCGGACAATCCCGCGCAAATCGACGGACTGCTCACCGCAGCCGAGTACGATGATTACATCAAAGAAGAGGCGTCGGAGTGAGCGCCGATGAGATACATTCCCAATTCGCCTGACGAACGGCGCTCGATGCTGGCCGATCTCGGCTGCCAGGATATCGAAGAGATCTTCGCCCAGGTCCCGGCCGCGCTTCGGCTCACGGGACCTATCGGCATCGGCGCCGCGCTCAGCGAAACCGAGATCATATCCTACTTCCGCAGGCTCGCAGCCGGAAACTCCGTCGACTATCAGTCGTTTCTAGGGGCGGGCGCTTACTCGCACTTCATACCCGTGGTCATCGACTCGCTCATCTCCCGCTCCGAGTTCTTCACCGCCTACACGCCCTACCAACCGGAGGTGAGCCAGGGAACGCTCCAGTACATCTTCGAATTCCAGACGATGATCTGCCAGCTCACCGGGATGGAAGTGGCAAACGCGTCGCAGTACGACGGCTCGACCGCGCTCGCCGAAGCCGTGTTGATGGCCGCGCGCGTCACTCGCCGTGACAAGTTCGTGATCAGCGACGCGATCCATCCTCAGTACCGCGAAGTCGTGACGGCTATGACCCGCTACGCCGGCTTCACACTCGACCTTGCGCGCCATAGCGAGGCCGGCACGCTTGATGCGGATTCGATCAAGATCGACAAAGAAACCGCCGCGGTCGTCGTCCAGTCGCCGAACTTCTTCGGTTGCATCGAAGACCTTCAAGCGCTGGCCGATGCTGCACATGAAGCCGGCGCTCTACTGATAGTCGCAATCACGGAACCGATCAGTCTCGGATTGCTCAAGCCACCGGGAGCGTGCGGCGCCGATATCGTCGTCGGCGAAGGCCAGTCGTTCGGAATCCCAATGAGCTACGGCGGACCTTATCTCGGTTTCTTTTCGACCCTCGAGAAGTACGTGCGGCAGATGCCTGGACGGTTAGTCGGAGAAGCATACGACGAGAAAGGCCGCCGCGGCTTCGTGCTTACCCTGTCGACGCGCGAGCAACACATCCGCCGCGAGAAGGCGACTTCCAACATATGCACCAATCAGGGGCTGTGCGCATTGATGGCGACGATTTATCTGGCGACGATGGGACGGCGAGGAGTCCGGGAAGTCGCGCGGCAGAACTTGCAGAAGGCGCACGTTGCCGCGGCGGAGATTTCGCGGCTTAAAGGATATGGGTTGAGGTTCACGGCGCCCTTCTTCAACGAATTCGTCGTCCGGACTCCGCGCCCGGCGGCCGAAGTCGCGACGCGTCTCTACGCGAGGAAGATTCTGGGAGGGATTGCGCTTGGCGGCTATTACCCGGCGTTGGGAGACTCGTTGCTGGTCTGCGTCACCGAGACCGCGACGAAACAAGCGATCGATGACCTGGTGACTGCGCTCTCCGAACTCTGAAATCCTATTATGTCCGACCGCATCAAAAAGACCTCGCGCCACCCGGTCCAGAACGAATCTCTGCTGTTCGAGAGATCGCGGCCCGGCCGCGTCGGCTACTCGCTTCCTTCGCTCGACGTCGCCTCTCGATCCGAAGAAGAGCTTGTCGAGCGAAGGCTCCTACGCGACGACGACCTCGACGGCATGCCCGAATTGTCGGAAGTCGACGTGATCCGTCACTTCACGCGGCTCTCGACCTGGAACTACGGCGTCGATACAGGCATGTACCCGCTCGGCTCGTGCACGATGAAGCACAATCCGCGATTGAACGAGCGGGTCGCCCGGATTGAAGGATTCGCGAACCTGCACCCGCTCACACCCGCCGCGTTCGCTCAGGGCGCGCTCGAGGTCATCGACCGGCTGGAGAAGTGTCTGACCGCGATCACCGGCCTGCCCGCAGTCACGCTGCAACCGGCGGCGGGGGCCCAGGGCGAGTTGACCGGCATAATGATGATTCGCGCGGCGCTCATCGATCGCGGCAACCCGCGTAAACGAGTCCTGATTCCCGATTCGGCTCACGGCACGAATCCGGCGTCAGCGGCGATCTGCGGCTACACGGTCGAAACCGTCCCGTCGAACGCCGATGGCGTCACCGACCTCGATAGCCTGCGGCGAATGATGGATGAAGACGTTGCCGCGTTGATGCTGACCAATCCGAACACGCTTGGGAAGTTCGAGCAGAACATCGAGGAGATCTGCCGCCTCGTCCACGAGCGTGGCGGCTTCGTCTACATGGACGGCGCGAATATGAACGCGCTGGTCGGCGTTGCCAGCCCCGGCGCATTCGGCATCGACGTGATGCACATGAACCTTCACAAAACGTTCTCGACTCCGCACGGCGGCGGCGGGCCCGGGGCCGGTCCCGTCGCGGTGACCCGTGAACTCGAGCCTTACCTTCCCTTCCCTCGCGTTGAACGCGCGGCGGACGGGGCGCTGGCGCTCGACTTCGACCGGCCGAAGTCGGTGGGCCGGGTGCGCGCCTACCTCGGGAACTTCGGAGTGCTAGTGCGCGCGCTCTGCTACATCCTGGCTCACGGCGACGAAGGGCTTCGCGAGGCAACTGAGACCGCGGTGCTGAATGCGAACTACATCGCGCACCACCTGAAGGACACCTACGATACCCCTTACCCGGGCCGCGTGATGCACGAAGTGGTTTTCTCGGACAAGCGGCAAACCCCGCACGGCGTGCGAAACGCCGACATCGCGAAGCGATTGATAGATTATGGGTTCTATCCGCCGACCATGTCGTTCCCTTTGATCGTGCAGGGGGCGCTCATGGTGGAGCCCACCGAAAGCGAATGCCGTGAAGAACTCGACCTGTTCATCGCCGCGATGAAGTCGATCGATGAGGAGGCCGCGACGGAACCCGAGCTGTTGAAACACGCTCCTCACACGACGAAGGTCGGACGGCTCGACGAAGTTGCTGCTGCGCGCAAACCGGTTCTCAGGTGGCGGCCGGCGGACGAAGACAAGAAGCGAGCCGAATCCGCGTAGAGAACATCCCGAACCCGACGGCGCTTCTGAGGAGAACAACTATGGACAGGGAATCTCTCGAACAATTGCGCGAGCGATTGCTTGGCGACGAACGAGTGCGAAGCATGATCGAGATGCGCGCCTATGAGGTTTACGAGCAGCGAGGCGGCGCTCCGGGCGATGAGGCTGCTGACTGGTTCCAGGCCGAGAGCGAAATCCTCGTGCTGCTGATCGAGGAGCAGTCCAAACGTGCCGAAGAAGCTCAGCCTGGAGTCGCTGAGCCATCCCCAGCGACGCCGCCGGGATTAGAATCCGCAGTGCGAGTCAAATCGATAACGCGACGCAAGCCCAAAGCTTCGGGCGACGACGGCGAGAAAGAAAGTAAGAAAAAGAAAAAAGGCCAGTCCGAAAAATCAAAGAAGCCGGGCGGGTCAAAGGCGAAGCGAAAGAAGGACAAAGGCGAATGACCGATGTTCGATGCCGGACTCGCCCAGCACAGAGGAGGGCTACCCGGCGTCATTCCTTTGGGGCATAGTAGCTGTCCCGCGAGCGGGCACGGTACCCTGGACGTGAAAGATAAACTCCCACCTTGCGAAGCCCGCCGTCACGTTTCTCGTTCTTCGGAATGTAGCTGATCACGTACTGGTTCTTCAGCTCCCGCGCCACGCGCGCGTACATATCCTTCATTTCATCATCGGCACGCGGCGAGAACATCTGGCCGCCCGTTCGCTGCGAGAGCAGCGTCATCAACTCCTCCCCGCGTTCCCAATCCGTGATGAGCCGCTGCGCAATCTGCGCGTTCCAGCCGCCAAAAATCCTGCTGAATCCCCCCGTGTATTGCTTCGCCCAGTTGATCAGCTCTCGAGCCTTGCTGACGACGTAGACGACGGCCCCCGATTTAATGAGAGATGACAGCGCTTGTTCATAGGTCACCTTGCTTGACGTGTCGACGCCGTCGGTCAGGATGATGACCGCTTTGCGTCCCTCTACTTTTGCGAGCTGCTCTTGCGTCGTAAGGTAGAGCGCATCATACAGCGCAGTCATGCCATAGGTGGACGTTCCATCCTGGGTGCGAACCATCCCGGGCCGGAACCGCCACGAGATCGCATGCCGCAGGTCGTCGGCCTTCGAAGTCCAATCCTGGATCAGCTCGACCTTGGTGTGGAACTCGATCACTGAGACCTTGTCTTCAGGGCGAAGCTCGTTGACGAATCCCATCGCCGCATCGCGCAGGGACCCGATCTCCCCGACGACCGATCCGGAGGCGTCGAGCAACAACACGACGCTGACCGGCACGGCGCTGACGAAGAAGCTTGAAATGTCCTGGCGCTGCCCGTCTTCGGCAATGATGAAGTCGCTCTTGCCTAGAGTCGTGGCCTGTCTCCCGAATGAGTCCGTGACGGTGACGTTGAGAAGGACTTCATCGGCGCGCAGGCGGAGTATGTCTCCTTGATCGGGTTTGTTATTCGACGGAAGCCGGCGCCCGCTCTGAGGGTTCACGTCGGCGATCAACGTCAGGAGGCCGAGGCAACAAAGAAGCGGGGTAATGCGGTGCGATTTTGTCATGGCCGGTAAGGCGCGGTGATGACAGTATACCGCAGCCGGCATGGTATGAAAACAACGTGGGCGGCTGTCTATGGCCCCACTGGGCGTGATTAAGGTGGGACTTGGCTAAGGGCGGGCTCCTGACATTGGCTCGCTGACTGGCGTAGGCCAGTTAGGGTCTTCATTAACGCCCCACTTTCAGTGGGGTCTCGAGTTTGGACATTTCGGCCCGGGCTCAATTCGCAGAACCAACCAGACCAAAACGATTGACAGGTCGGGGGATTCATCCCCGCCACCGTTCGCCGTTCATATTTGGTTAGAGGTTGTTACTGAGCGGGGATGAATCCCTCTTCCCGACCTGAGATTTCTTCGAGATGAGCGGTGTCATCCATCGAGGGGTGACGCGGTGAAGCACCCGGAATGTCCAATCTCCAGGCCCCACTTTCAGTGGGGTTGCTGCGGGCGTCAGCCCGCAGTAGCTCGCTATCAACCTAAAAGCCACGCAGCCCGAGTGCCCCTGAATGCTGCCCGCAGCATTCAGGCGCTGGCACGCCGTCGCGCGTTGCCTGCCTCTTGTCCACTCGTTACAATTCGCCCTTGGATAACCTCAAACAAGGAGCATCCACTTGTTGAACTCGCGCAGGCGAAGCGTCGCCGTCAACGTCGCGGGCTGTCGTGTCGGCGGCGACAATCCTATCGTCGTTCAGTCGATGACCAACACCGATACGGTTGATGTCGCGGCGACTGCGCTGCAAGTCGAACAGCTCGCGCGCGCGGGATCGGAACTCGTCCGAGTCACGGTCAACACTCGTCAGGCCGCCGAAGCCGTGCCCCGCATTGTCGAACGGCTCGGCGAACGCGGCGTCTCGGTTCCCATCATCGGCGACTTCCACTACAACGGCCATATCCTGCTCAAGGAGTATCCCGAGTGCGCGCGCGCGCTGGCTAAGTACCGGATCAATCCCGGCAATGTCGGGCCAGGACAACATCACGATAAGAATTTCACCGCGATGATCGAAGTCGCGATCGAGAATGACAAGCCCGTCCGCATCGGCGTCAACTGGGGCTCGCTAGATCAAGGCTTGCTGACGCGGCTGATGGATGAGAACGCCGCGCGGCCCGATCCGAGAGACGCTCGCGAAGTCATGCACGAGGCCGTGGTGTTGAGCGCGCTCGAATCGGCCGAGCTTGCCGAGCGATGCGGGCTCGCACACGACCGGATAATCCTGAGCGCGAAGGTCTCAGAAGTTCAGGACCTGATTGCCATCTACCGCGAGCTGGCATCGCGATGCGACTATCCGCTGCACCTCGGGCTAACCGAAGCCGGAATGGGCAGCAAGGGCATCGTGGCGTCGTCGGCGGCGCTCGCGGTGCTTCTGCAACAGGGCATCGGCGACACGATTCGAGTTTCGCTCACGCCACGGCCGGGCGGCGACCGCACGGAAGAAGTCGTCGTCGCCCAGCAGATTCTTCAGACGATGGGGCTGCGAAGTTTTTCGCCGCTGGTGACTGCTTGTCCGGGCTGCGGCCGAACTACGAGCACGCTGTTTCAGGAGATGGCCGAGGACATTCAGACCTACATTCGCGATCAGATGCCCGTGTGGCGCGAGAAGTACCGCGGCGTCGAGGAGTTGAAGGTCGCGGTGATGGGCTGCGTGGTGAATGGGCCGGGCGAGTCTAAGCACGCCAACATCGGCATCTCCTTGCCGGGAACCGGAGAAGCTCCGCGCGCGCCTGTGTACGTCGATGGCCGGATGTTCAAGACGCTTCAGGGACCCAGCATCGTTCCGGAATTCATGCGCATACTCGACGAGTACATCGACTCTCACTACGCGGCTGTCGGCGGGGGCGTTTAGAGTACCGACTTCAGTCGGGTTTTCTCTTAGGGAGATTCTGATCGACGAGAAGAATCCCGACTGAAGTCGGTACTCTTTACGCCTCTTCGAGTTCGTCGAGTTCTTACGATGTACGTCCACCAAAAGGAGGGGAGATGACTGGATCACGCACTCATACGATCAGAGTCCTGGTCGCCGCAGCGAGCGTTGCGGTTCTGAGCTTATCGGCCTCCGCCCAAACCGCGCCCGTCGCGTACACGGTCACACTCGATAAACGGCCGACTTCTCACTTCGTTCACGTCGCGATTCGAGTGAACACCGGCAGCGCGGCATCAATCGATGTCGCGATGCCCGCGTGGTCGCCCGGCGCCTACAACATTCATAACACGTGGCGCAACGTGCAGGAGTTCTCCGCCAGCGACGAGACGGGCGCGGCGCTGAAGTTTGAGAAGGTCGACAAGCAGACCTGGCGTGTCTTTCGTCAGAGCGGCCGCGCGATTACCGCGCGCTACAAGCTCTACCTGCGAGACTACAACGACGAGATTTGCTACCTTCGCGGCCCGAGCGTCTTCATGTACGTCGTCGGCAAGCGGCCCTATCCTCTTGATGGCCCCGTGTCCGTGAAGCTCGAAGCGCCGGCGTCGTGGCGCACGCAGACCGGCATGGAACACGGAAGCGAGCCTAACAGCTACGTTGCCGACAGCTATGACACGTTCATCGACTCGTCGATCGTGCTCGGTCCCGACTGGGAGCAGACCGAGTTCGATTATCAGGGCGTCGCCTACTACATCGTGTTCATCGGCAAAGGGAACTACGACAAGCAGAAGATGACCGAGGACACGAAGAAGTTCGTGAGCTACCTTGTCGATCTGATGGGCGGCGCGCCGTACAAGAAATACGTCTTCTTTCTGCGAGCGCGGCCGGGGATGGGATCGGGCGGGCTCGAGCATCTCAACTCCACTGACATGAGTTTTTCGGCTTGGAACAATCAGGGGGATGTCTACAGCCGCTTTCTCTTCGTCGGAGCACACGAATTCTTTCATCTGTGGAACGTGAAGCGGATCAGGCCGGCGATTCTAGGGCCGTTCGACTACTCGCGGGAGCAGAACACGAGGAACCTCTACGTCTCGGAGGGGATGACGAGTTATTGGGCGGCGATCGGGTTGAAGCGCTGTGGCTTGTGGTCGCGCGCGGACTATTACAAGAACGTGACGACTCAGATCAACACCCTGCAATCGGCGCCGGGCCGCCGGATCATGAGCGTTGAGCTGTCCAGTTGGGACACGTGGAATCGCGGCGACAACGCGCAGAACAATCGCATCGACTACTACAACAAAGGCGAGTTGATCGGGATGTTGCTCGACCTCGAGATTCGGCATCGGACTCAGAACCAGCGCTCGTTGACGGACGTGTTCCTGTACCTGCTGAAGAACAACGGCCTGCCCAAGTCCGGCTTTGAAGAGACGCGCGGGTTTAGAAGCGTCGTCGAGATGATCACTCGCGAGGCGGCGCCGATGAATTACGACTTCGGTGACTTCTTCGCGAAGTACGTGTCGGGCGTCGAGGAGATTCCGTGGAATGACTTCTTCGATCACGCGGGGCTAGTGCTCGAAGAAAAGAAGGGACCGGCGACGGCTTATCTTGGGATCACGACCGGCACGTCGATCCCGGCCGTCGGTTTCCCGGGAGGACCGGCCGCGACCGCTCAGGTCTCGCCGGGTCAGATTGCGATAACGAATGTAGCTCCGGACTCACCCGCCGCCGAAGCGGGCCTCGACGTCGGTGACATTCTAGTCGCGATGGATGGCGACCGCATCGATCCGGCGACGTTCACTCAGCGAGTGGGCGAAAAGAAGATCGGCTCGACGATTACGATTTCGGTGTTGCGCCGGGACAGGTTGTTGGCGATTCCCGTGATCGTCGGCAAGGAGGAGAAGATCACCTACTCGCTGAAAGAGAAGACCGGTGCGAGCGAGATGCAGAAGAAGATATTCACCTCGTGGATGGGAGAGAAGCACTTTGAGCCGTAGCTCGTTGTGGCTGCGCGTCCTAGGGGCCGCGCGGGATCACCAGAGTCGAATGTTCTGAAGTCAGTACCCCTTCCGAGCTGCGCTTGTCGGGTGCGGAGACTCGGCAGCATCGAAGTTAGTAAATTAGCTAACGACTCTTCGCCGACGTCTTCTCCGACAGTATCCAACTCTCCGGGTCAAGCTCGACTTTTTGCGGTTTCATTGGGAGCTTGAGCTCGAACGGAGTCTTCTTCCCCAAAGCCGGAATCGTCCCGCGAGCCGCTTGATTGCCGCTGAACGTGAACACCAGCGGCAAGGGCATGAACCAGTCATCGGGAACATTCTCCTGCGTGACGTTCCCGCTCACGATCACGCTTCCGTCAGGCTGGCTGACGATCTGGTACTCAAGCTGATAGGTCGGCAGTCCCGTCTGATAAACCCACTGTTTGAAGAACCAGTTCAAATCCGTGAGCTTGTACTTTCGAGCCGTAGGGGTCCGCGCGAAATGCTCATTGGCCAACGCCTGGAAATCTTCCGTCGAGGCGACGCCATTGCGATGCTTCTCAACGAAGTCGGTCATCATCGCGAAGAATGCCTTGTCGTCGCCGCTCGCTGGGTTGCTCATCAGGAAGTGAAGCATTCGCAGCACCAGCGCCCCTTTGTCGTAGATGAGCGCCGTATACGCTCCCAACGTCTTCGTCGTGTTCAATCGATGGCCGAGCACTATGGGCCCGACGTCGTCGAGTTTTCCCGGCCCAATCCCGGTGAATGTCCTCGGCGGCTCGATCAGCGATCTCCGCAGTAACCGTATCATTTCATCTGCCGCCTTGGGACTCTCCCTCAAACCCGTGTAGAGGATGCCCGAATATTCGGCGAATCCTTCGGACAGCCATTGGTCGCGATAAGACCGCCACGCGACGATGTCGCCCCACCACTGATGCGCGGTCTCGTGGGCGATGAACGCGTAGGTGAATTTGCTCGCGCGGTCCGTACCCGGAATCATCAGCAGACTTGGGAATCCCTGGCCGAAGCCGAAGGGATGGAACGCCGCCCCGAATGCCGGATAAGGGTACTTGCCAAACAGGACCGTGAAGTACCTCAGCGAGTTATCGAGCTCGGCGAGTATGAAATCCTCCTTGATCGCGATCTGCGAGCCCGGCAGCGAGTTGAATTCAACCGGAATCGGGTCGCCGCCCTTGTCCCACTTCACCATCTGTGTGTGCCGTTCGAAGGGCGCGAGGGCAAAAGTCACGAGGTCTACCGGAACATCGATCTTGTATCTGGTCACCATCGCGTCATTGTCGCTTGGGTCGGGCCCTTCGCTCACCCGAAGCCCGCCGCTCGCGATTCGGAGGCGCTTGCGGTGATGAAAAGTCAGATCGAACGTCGCGCGGTCCAGAAAACCATGCCGGGGCAACCACGCCACGTTGGAGAGCGGATAGTAGCAATTGCTCACGCTTTGAGCGTCGTACATGAAATCGCCTTCGAACTCGAACTCGATATCGAACCGCTCACCCGCCTGGGCCGGAGTGTTCAGGAACACGGTCAGGCCGCCTTCCCAGTCCTCCTGAACGGCTGCCAGCTCGGCCCCGCGCGATCTAACCGCCTTCACCCGCATCTGCTTCTTCAGCCTTTGGCTTTCGTATTCGCTGAGCGACTCACCAATGAGGAATGAGACGGCGCGCAGGTTCGCCTGACGGCTCTCCATCGCCAGCCGCGCGACGAGCCGCAACCGTTTTTTGGGGTCGAGCAGGTCCAGGTCCAATTGATAGCGGCCTATGTCAATGAGGTTGTTGGTATCCGAGTATGCCGCTGCCTTGCGCTGATAATTCTCCAGCGAATAAAACGCCATCCAGATGTCGTTGCCGTATGGTATTCGGTAAGCAAAGATGATCCCCTTCTCTCCCCCATTGATAGCGAAGTTGGCAGCGGGAACTCTGGTTTGGTGGTCGATCACCAGGCTGAAGCGCCCCCGCTTCCCGCCATCGAAATTGGCGAAGAAGAGACCGGGCTTCTCAGCGTTCAGAATAGAAAGCGCGAGCCTGGCAGAGAGGTTCGCCCCTGTCTCTTTCAGCAACCGTGGGTCCAAGTCGGCGGCAAGCTTTTGGGCTTCCGCGCTTGAAAGTCCGCCCTCTCGACGGTGCTCGCCAAGCATGTCGAATGCGTCATCCGTGAATCTCAAGACGGCCGTCTTGAAATCCGATTCAACGACGTCGGCTTTCAACATTCGGCGGACATTCTCCTTCTCGAAGTCGCTTGGCGGCACCTCAGCCCGGAATCTCCCCTGGCCGATGAAGACAGCGCCAGTCACCCGTCCTTCGACCGGAGCTGCGAAAAAGAACGTCCCATCGAAGGTCATCTCGGCGCGATCTCGTTTGAGGACGAGCGCCTCCACAGACGCCGAACCACCGGTCAGCGAAAATGCCTTGATCTGGTCATAGAGCTGTTTGCCCTTGGCGGAAAGGTCTTGCGGAGCGGCGGCCGAGGGTACAGCGAGCAGCGCCGCGGCCGATATGACAAGCGAGGCGAGGGTTCTCCTGGAAAGCGTAAGAGTCATAACTTCCTCCCGGATGTGCTGCGTTGTGTCTCGGAACAGTGCTGGTATTCGCCGGTTCAGTTCTTCTTCTCTCCCTGTTTCGCCGCATTCTTCAATCTGTTAATGACGCCTCCGATGAACTGTCTCGCCATGCCTTCGGGAACTCCGGCCGGCGGCTTCTTCGCCAATTCCTCCAGCGCCGGGATCGCGCGCGCGTCGCCCAGGCTCCCAACCGCCTGCAGCGCCGCAAAGACCGTTTGCAACGATTCCTCCTTCAGCGCGGACGTCAGAATCTCGAGCGCGCGGTCGTTCCCTTTTCCAATCTCGCCGAGCATGTTGAACGCCGATGCGCGCACGGTCGCGCGATTGCCGGGCGCCGCGTGCTTGAGCGCGATGTCGAGCGCGCGCGCATCCTTGAGCGCCGCAAGCCCCGACATCGCTCCCGCCAGAATCGTGTCCTGCCACGAGTCCTGCTTGAGCGTCGCCACGAGCACGTCGTAAGCCTCGGGCGCGCCGGTCCGGCCGAGCGCGGTCGCCGCTTCGGACACGGCGAAGTAGCTCTGATCGGTGTTGATGATGTTGATGAACAAGCCGGCGAGTTTCGGGTCCCTGAACGCGGCAAGCGCTTTGATCGCCTCGCGACGAACGCGGGATTCTTTGTCTTTGACCGCTTCGAGCAGCGCCGCTCGAGACGCGTCGTTACGGAATTCGGCAAGCGACTTGACGGCCTCCACGCGCACGCCCCAGAACGGATCGCGGACCGCGGCTTCGGTCAGCCCTTTGGTTGCCGACTCGCTCCGGCTCGTCCTCAACTCCATCGCGGCGCGCAGGCGGCCGGTGACGTCGGTGTCGTGCAACAACTGATGCGCAAGGTCGCTGTCGCCGCGGTTGAACTTCACTTGCTTGATCAGGTAATTGCCGCGGTCAAAGTTGACGATCAGCGGCTTGGAGTCAACCGCGAACGTGAATTCCTTCTCCGGCTTGTCGATCGTCACTCGATGCACCTTCTCACCCGTCGCGGTCGTGATGGCGATGTCAACTGGCATCGCGAAGAAATCAGGCGAATGGAACCATGGCCGCTTGTCGTCGGGCTTTTGAGTCTGTTTGACCTTCAGCCTGAGCGTGCTCGCGCCGTCGTAATCCTGCGTGATCTCAAACTCCGGGTGGCCCATCTTGTAGAGCCACTCGTCGAAGAACCACTCGAGGTTCTGGCCCGTCGCTTCTTCGATTGCGATGTTGAGTTGCGCGGTCTCGACGTTCTGCCATTCGTACTTCCGAACGTAGCGATTGATCGCCTTCCAGAACATTTCTTCGCCGAGCACAAAGCGCAGCATGTTCAGCACAGCGCCGCCACGAGGATAGGCATAGACATCGAACACGGCATCGGGATCGGAATACCGGTTCGTCACGATGGGCCGCCGCATGCCCGACATCCACGCCTGAAAATAGGCTTGCTGGTTTCCCATCATCTCGTACAGGTACGCGTCGCGCCCTTTGTCGTGCTCGGTCCAGAGCGCGGCGAAAAAAGTCGCGAATGATTCGTTCAGCCATATCTCGCCCCAGTCGCGGCAGGTCAGCAGGTCGCCGAACCACTGATGCGCCAGCTCGTGCGACGCGATGCCGTCCGACGAGACGTCCAGGTGGGCGCGCTTGTCGTGGACCGACGTGTCGGTCATCGTCGTGGCCGTTATGTTCTCCATTGCGCCGCCGAAATCACGCACCATAGTCTGCACGTACTTCGCGTAGGGATAGTCGTAGCCAATCTTCTCGGAAAAGAACGCGACCATCTGCGGCAGCTTGCCGTGCGAGAGCCGCCCGTCCTCGACCTGATTCGGATAGACGTAAGAGATCACCGGCGTCGATTTGAACTGGCCCTTCACTTCGACGTATTCACCGACGATGATCGACACAAGGTAGCTTGAGAATGGTTGGCTCATCTTCCAGTGCCAGGTCTTGGTCTTCTTTGCGGCGTTGGGAGCGACGTTGAGCAACTGACCGTTGGAAATCACCTGGTATTTGTACTCGACGGTCGCGACCATCTCGGTTGTAGCCTTGTCGTTCGGGTAGTCATAACAGGGGAACCAGTAGTGATTGGTTTGGGTCTCGCCCTGGGACCAAATCTGGTGCGGCCTGGTGGGATCGGCGTCGGTCGGCACGATGAACGTCAGGCCGCGCCTGGGCGTCGCTGCGTAATTGATCTTGATGGCAACATCGGCGCCCGCCGGATATGGCTTGTCAAGCGCGACCAGGAGCTTCTCGTTGTTCTCGTAACGAAAGGTCAGCGTTTTGCCCTGGGCCAGCGCGACCGAGTTGATCGTCATATCGCCTGCATCAAGCTCGACCTCGCCGAAGTTGTTCTTCAATGGGCGCAGGGTGATAGTGGTCTCGCCGGCAACTGATTTCTTCGCCCAATCGAAGCTGACGGCAATGCGGTAATGCTGGACGTCGTAATCGTGGCTGCGCGGCCACTGGTAGGGAGGAGCTTCAGGCTTCTCGCCGCCGAACTGAACCTGCGCGAGTCCTGACAATTGGGTGAAAATAAGAGTGCACGCGAGCAGGAACGTGCTCGCGGCCTTCGGGAGCCGGGTATTGAAAATCATTGAACCTCCAGGTGCATGTTTTGTTTTCTCTATGGTGCGTCGCGACCGCGACGGCACGCAAATCGTAGCCAAGACAAGTAATCGTTGCAATCCCTCCCCCTACCGTGGACGCGACGGAGCGCAGGGTTCATCCGGGAGCGTCTGAGAGCCGGGAACGAACGTACTCTTCGATCGCTGCGGAAAGCTCGGCGAGTCGTCCCTGGAAGAAATGATCCGCGGTGTCGATGATCTCCAGCCTCTTTGGACCTTGGACGAGTTCATACAACTTCATCACGTCGCCCACCGGCGCGAACTGGTCACCCGAGCCCTGCACAAAGAGCTTCGGCTTGGAACAATCGCCGGATTGAGAGAAGTCGTAAATCGACCACGGCAGCCCAACTGTGATCATGCCCGCGACTCTATCGTCCGAGCAACCGACTCGCAGCGCCATCGCCGCGCCGAATGAGAATCCTGCAAGCCACAACTCGGCTTCGGCGTACTTGCTGTGCATGAAATCAAGGGCGGCGCGAACATCGTCTTGTTCGCCGTGGCCGTGATCGTGCATCCCTTCGCTCCGGCCCGTGCCGCGGAAGTTGAACCTCAGCGCTGCGAAACCGGCCTCTTGAAATGCGCGCGCGATTCTGAAGACGACCTTGTTGTGCATCGTCCCGCCGAAGAGGGGATGAGGGTGGCACACGATTGCGGCGCGAGTCGCCGGCTCGGACGGTTCCTTTAGTATTGCCTCAAGTCGGCCGGCGGGGCCGTCGAAGAATGTGTCGCCCTTCAGATGAGTCATTGCTATCAGTCGCTCTCGGCCGTTACGCATCGTACCATCTCGCGCGACGCGGCGAAAAACAATCCGGTGTGACTAATCGCTTCATTGCGCGCGCCAGGAGCGCGTGCTAGATTCACGTCACCCAACGAAAGCGGGCCTGGAGATATCGTGAGAAAAAGTCTCGTTCTTGCTCTATTGTTTGTACTGCCCTGGCTACAAACCATCGCGGCTCACCGTCGCGTCGACAACGCAGCGGAACTCGATTGGGCAAAGGCCGGCGATGAAGCCGTCGCGGTACTCGCCGATTACCTGCGCGTAGACACTACGAACCCGCCCGGCAACGAGTCGCGCGCTGCGAAGTTCTTTGCCGCCCTGCTGGAGAAGGAAGGAATCGCATACAGAGTCTTCGAATCGGCGCCGGGCCGCTCGAATCTCTACGCCCGGATAAAAGGCAGCGGCAAGAAGCGGCCGCTCATCCTCCTCAATCACACCGACGTGGTTCCCGCCGATTCCCGCTTCTGGAGCTCGGGTCCCTTCAGCGGCGAGGTCCGCGCCGGGTATCTGTATGGCCGCGGCGCAATCGATATGAAGAGCCTCGGCATCGCCCAGTCGATGACGATTCTGCTGTTGAAGCGTCAGGGGGTCATGCTCGACCGCGACGTGATCTTTCTCGCGACAGCGGACGAGGAGGCCGGGGGGCGTGAAGGCGCCGGCTGGTTCGTGCGCAACCATCCGGAGCTCATACGCGACGCAGAATTCCTTTTGACAGAAGGCAGCAGCAACCTCGTGCTGGGCGAGCGCGTGGTCTACTACGGCATCGGCACGACGGAGAAAACGCCATGCTGGCTGAGGCTGACGGCAAGGGGAGCGCCCGGTCACGGCAGCGTGCCGCGCCGCGATTCGGCGCCCTCGCGGTTGCTGCGCGCGCTCGGCAGGCTCGAAGCGTTTGAGACGCCAGTCAAGGTGACGCCCGCCGTCGCGCGGTATTTCGCCGCCATCGCCGAGCTTCAATCCGATGAGGATTCCAGGCGCGCCTACGCGAACGTCGAAGCGGCGATTCAGGACCCGAAGCTGCGCCGGCTTGTGCTGTCAGGTTCGCAGAACTCGGCGCTGTTGCGAAATACGATTCAGCCGACGGTGGTGAGCATAGGCAGCAAGACCAACGTGATCGCGCCGATTGCGACTGCCGAGATCGACTGCCGGTTGCTGCCGGGCGAGCGGCCCGAGGATTTTGTCGCAACGATCAAGGCGGTCGTCGCGGATCCCACGATAGAGGTCGAGACCCTGCTCGCCTTCCCCGCTTCGGAGTCGCCCGCCGACACAGAGTTGTATCAAGCGATCATCGGAGTCAGCCGCGCGGAGAGTCCGTCGGCGAGGTTCGTGCCGACGGTGCTCGCCGGGTTTACCGACAGTCACTTTTTTCGCGACCTTGGGATTATCTGTTACGGCTTCTCGCCATTCATGATACCGCAGGGCGACTACAACGGAGTTCACGGCAACGACGAGCGCATGCCGGTCGAGAGCATTCGCAGAGGCACGAAGCTGATGTACCGGATCGTTCAGAGTCTCTGCGCCGGCGGTGCAGGTGCGCCGGCTTCGAGAGGCATGGGGCAAGAGTAGGCATGAGCTTGTGTCCTTGCGGTTGATCTTCGATTACGAGTGACCAATGAAGACGTTGTTGTTGCTTCGTCATGCAAAATCGAGTTGGGACGATCCGGCGATCGGCGACTTTGACCGCCCGCTTGCGCCGCGCGGAGTGCGCGACGCGCCACGCATCGGCAAGGCGCTCAAGAAACGCGGGCCGCTGCCCGACCTGATCATCAGCTCGCCCGCGGCGCGCGCGACGCAAACCATCCAAGCCGTGGTCAAATCAGCCGGGCTTGAGGCCGAGGTACAATTCGACGCCAGAATCTACGCCGCGTCATGCGCGGAGTTGATGCGCGTGATCAGACAGATTCCCAATAGCATTTCTTGCGCGATGATCGTAGGACACAACCCGACTTTTGAAGACGTCGTGTCACGATTGGCGGGAAGCGCTCATGCGATGCCCACGGCCGCGCTCGCGTGCATAGAATTGCGCGCCGATCGTTGGGACGATATAGAAGACGGCGAGGGAAAGCTTGTGTGGTTGTTAACGCCCAAAAGCATCGAGCGCGATTGATACGGCGAACCGGAGAGGACATGAATGCTTCAGCACTGCGCAAGAATCTGATTGAGTTGCTTAGGGGCGGCGCGGCCCACGTAACACCCGAGGCGTCGTTGGACGGGCTCAAGCCGGAGAATCGGCACCGAAGGCCGGCGCGCGGCTTGCGCACGATTTGGGAAGAGCTCGAGCACATTCGAATCGCTCAAGCGGACATCCTCCGCTACACGCTGGACAGTTCGTACAAGTCGCTTGAGTTCCCGCGCGAATACTGGCCCGCCCCGAAGAAGCGAATCACAGACAAGGAGTGGGCGGCCACGGTGTCGGGATTCTATTCGGACCTCGACAGGTTAGTCCGTTTGGTCACGAAGAAGCGTCTCGACTTGACGGCGCGGATTCCGCATGGCGAGGGGCGTACGTACTTGCGGGAAGTGCTCCTGGCGGCCGATCACAACGCGTACCACTTCGGTCAGATCGTTGCGATCCGTAAGCTGTTGGGCGATTGGCCGGGATGAACGGCCCGCTACCGTCAGCCGGTGACCTTGCATCATGGCCTCGCGGCCTCACTCACCGCTTTCGAGGGCTTGCTCTCGTTATTGAACTTGTCCACCGCGCTCACCTTGTACGAGTACCTGCGGTCTATGACGACTGAATCGTCGCGGAAGGTCACGGGGGCGAGCGGCTGGGGATTCAATATTACCCAGTCTTTGTCGGGGGCCTCGGCCGAATCCGCGCGGTAGATGTTGTACCCAACCACGTCCCGTTCGGGGCTGCGTGGCCAGAACAGACTCACGACGCCGTTGGCCGACGCCGCCGAGACCGGGTCGGGCGTCGACGGCGGAAATGTGTCGCGGGGTGTGATCGCGACCGGCACGCTGTCGGTGCTCTCGACGAGTCCCGCCGCGGCTTGGGAGACGGCGCGAACCACGTAGAAGTAGTCGGTGTCGTACTGGAACCTGGTATCGGTGAAACGCGGCTCGGCGAGCGGCTCGGAGTTCAGCGGCTTGCGCGGCATCGCACGACCGCTTGTCCGGTAAACGTTGTAACCGGCGACAGACGCCGGTTTCGTTCCGTCTTCATTCGCGTCGGGCGCCTTCCACTCCAGCGTGATTCTGTCCTGTGCCTGATCCTTGATTCCCAAGCCATGTGGGGGCGATGTGATCGTGCTCCATGGTTCAATCGCCACGGTGTTGGAGAATGAAGCCGTCTGCCCGCGCTGATTGACGTAGCGCACCGCATACCTCAGCCTGATGTTCGCGAGGTCGGCCTGCGTCAGATTTAACGCGTCAGTGTACAGCAAGCCGCCGGTTTCCTTGATCTGGGATTCGGCCGTCGCGCGATCCATGTAGCCGATCACGCTTGCGGTCTCTTCAAAATCGTCGGGATCGAGCACCGGCTCCTGATCGCGAGCTTCGACGAGCCGGTAGACGTCTATGCGTGACACGTATGAGGAGCTTGATTCGCGGCCGCCGAGTGCGGCAGGCGGCCACGTAAGCACGACCGTCGCGCCGCGTTGAACTGCCGTTAGTTGCGACGTGCGCACGGTTATGCGCGAAGGGGCGACTGGCGGGCCAATCTTGCCGCAAGATAAGAATGCCATCGGAAGCAGCATCCCGAGAACTACGAAGAGGGTCGCTCGAAGTAGATGGGCGAGATCGCGGTAGGTCACAGGATATACCGGCTGAGGTCCTCGTTCTTCACTATTTCGGCCAACTGCTTCTGCACGTATGCCGCGTCGACGACGACGGTTTTCTCATTGAGGTCGGGCCCCTCGAATGAGTATTCGTCGAGCAGCGTCTCCATTATCGTGTGCAGCCTTCGCGCGCCGATGTCTTCCGTTTGCTCGTTCACTGAGAACGCGAACCTCGCAATCGCGTCGATTGCGTCGTCAGTAAAAGATATGTCGATGGCCTCGGTCTCAAGAAGCGCCCTGTACTGGCGCACGAGCGAGTTCTTGGGCTCAGTCAGTATCCGCTTGAAGTCATCGACGGTGAGGGGCTTCAGCTCGACGCGAATCGGGAACCTGCCTTGCAGCTCGGGAATCAAATCTGAAGGCTTCGACACGTGGAAGGCGCCGGCAGCGATGAAGAGGATGTGATCCGTTTTCACCATTCCATAACGTGTGTTGACGGTTGTGCCTTCGACTATCGGGAGGATATCGCGCTGAACACCCTCGCGCGAGACGTCGGGTCCCTGGCCGTGCTCGCGTCCCGCGATCTTGTCGATCTCGTCGAGGAAGACGATGCCGGATGACTCGACTCTCTCGATGGCGACGCGAGCAACATGGTCCATGTCGATGAGTTTCTGCTCTTCCTCTTGAACGAGGTACTCCATTGCCTCATCGACACGCAACTTTCGCTGCTTGGGACGGCTGCCGAACATGTTGGGAAACATGTCGCGGAGATTGATGTCCATCTCCTCGATGCCCTGCGGTGTAAAGATCTCGAAGTGATGGCCCGGTGCATTCCGCTCCTGGACCTCAATCTCGACGATGCGATTGCCGAGGCGTCCCTCCTGCAGTTGCTGGCGGAGCTTTTCGCGCGTGCGTTCGAAGTGATCGAGGGACGAGTCGCCTTCATTCGTTCCCTCCAACTGTTTGTTTCGTGGGAGCAGGAGGTCGAGCATGCGCTCTTCGGCGTTTTGCTGGGCCTTCTGGGCGACTTCGGAGATTTTCTCTTCCCGGACGAGATCGACGCCGATCTCCACGAGGTCGCGGATGATTGACTCGACGTCGCGGCCGACGTAGCCGACTTCGGTGAATTTGGACGCTTCGACCTTGAGGAAGGGCGAATTGGATAGGCGCGCAAGCCTTCTGGCGATTTCGGTTTTACCGATCCCGGTCGAGCCTATCATGATGATGTTCTTGGGTATCACGTCCTGGGCAAGCTCAGGCGGGAGCTTCTGTCTTCTAACGCGGTTCCTGAGGGCAATCGCGACGGCGCGTTTTGCGGCGTGCTGGCCCACGACGTACTTGTTGAGCTCTTCCACGATCTGACGCGGCGTCATCTCGTCGAGCTTGCGGTGTTCCTTCACTTCACCGGATAAATAAATGACCATGATGGTAATTTCTGGATCGGTGCATCCGCCCCCGGCGAGTTCACAACTCCTCGACGAGCAGACTGGAATTCGTGTAGACGCAGATTTCGGCTGCGATGCTCATCGCCTCTTCGACAATCTGCCTGGCCGACAAGTCGGTATTCCTGAGCAGTGCGCGCGCGGCGGCGACGGCGTACGGGCCGCCTGATCCGATTGCGGCGACCCCGTCGTCGGGCTCGATCACGTCGCCGCCGCCGGAGATCACCAACGATGTACTCTCGTCTGCAACTATCAACAGCGCTTCGAGATGTCTGAGGTACTTATCTGTGCGCCACTCCTTGCCGAGCTCAACAGCGGCGCGCTGAAGTTGGCCGTGGTGTTGCTCAAGCTTGGATTCAAACCGGGTGAACAGCGTGAAGGCGTCAGCCGTAGAACCTGCGAATCCCGCTATTATCTTGTCGTTGTAGAGCCGCCGGACTTTGCGCGCGCCGGATTTCATCACGGTCTTGTCGAATGTGACCTGGCCGTCACCGCCGACCGCCACGTGATTGTTTCTTCGCACGGCGAGTATCGTTGTGCTCAGGATGCGCGGCCGCGACCCAGGTGATAAACGGCGACTCAGCATGAATGGCGACTATAATGCGCGGGTATGGGCTTGTCAAGAAATGCTACTTTTGGAAATCCTCGCGCATTGGACACGTTCTGGAGAGGCGATTAGCGGGCTATTGGGCTAATCCGACGTCACATCCAACAGGCAATACTCGCTGTCATCGGGGACGAGGCTTAGGAGATCGAGTCGTAATTGGCCGTCTTGCTCGTAGATTAATTTCGACTGGGAGGTAATCATATTCCTCGCGCGGAGTTGATGCGGAGAATCAAGCAGCCGACCGACGGCAGATACTTCAAGCGAAACCGAGGCAAATCTAGGCGAGGCATCTGAGATTCGCCCCGCATACATAACGGTTCGGCCGGCAGTCTGCCTGATGAACGAAACGACACCCGGAGCGCCGGCGTCAAAGAGCGCGAAAGAGCCGGTCTGAAACACACCCATGGAAGTAATCTCCAGGAGTTGCCGGTACTCGGCTTGAAGAGCGTGATCTACAGGTTCTTCGACGAGCGGCTTCAGGCGCTGAACCGGTAACCTCTCACGCTTCCCCTCCATTTGGCCCTCATGGATGAGCGTCGCGCCGGGCAACGATAGCATCAGCGCCGCAGCCGCGACGTTGAACTCGCGGCTAAGGACCTCGGCGGCTCTTGGTTCATCGTGATTCTCGATGAAATTCAACGAACAACTAAGTGCTTGAAGTGTTCGCGCGAGCCGCTCCGTTACGCGCGCGAGATCGCGAGCGACGAGTCCGTCGTACAGTTGCTTCTCGTACGCAAGATCAAAGCCCAGGTTGAGCAGTTCCAGCTCCTTGTCCCAATAGGCCTCGGCGATGAAGAGGAACCCGGGTTTGGACGCCTTTGTCGCATTGATGGCCTCGGCCCAAAACTCTCCCGGCATGCGTTCGTCGAACCACTGTCCATCCGCGTTGGGGTACCATTGGTCCCGAATGTAGTCCCGTAGCAACAGCATGGCCATATCGCAGCGAACACCGTCCGCCAGTTTCGCGATTCGCTTCAGCACGGCCATCATTCGCTCCCTCAGCTCGGGGTTGGTGTAGTCCAACTGTGCCGTGTCGTACCAAGGCTCGAAATATGGGTCCCGCCCGAAGGCGACGAGTTGCCCCGACGGATGCAAGAAGAATTCCCGTATAGCTTGTCTGCGAGCGCCGGGTTGGGAGGTGACGAAAAGACGCGGGTCCTCGTTGATCCATGGAGAATCCAGCGCCATGTGGTTTGAGACGAAATCGACGATAACCAGGAGCCCTGCCTTATGCGCTCGGTCAACGAGAGCGCTGAATTGTATCTCGCCTCCGAGTGCGGGGCTTACGACGTAGTCGCAAACAGCAAACGGAGATCCTTCAAGATCCTCTGATACGATCTTTGAGATTCTGGTCGCGCCGTCACTGATTTGCCATACCCCCATCAACCAGATCGCGTCGAAACCGAGGCGGGCCAGTCCGTCCAGCTCCGAAACCGTGATCTCATCGAAGCAACTGCAGTGAGCGCGCGTGTTTATTTCATAGATTCGCATTCGCAGAGAGCCTTCAACACTGGACGTTGAGTACGCAAGGACGTTCTCGAAGCCGCGCTCGAATCGGCGAACGCGGGCGCGGCCCGCGATTGGCCATCATCTGGCGTCCGGACGGACAGATCGAGAAGGATACGGGGAGCCGCGTTGAGATTCTCGCCAAGCTAAATGCCAGTGTTTCTTACGTTTACCCTCGCCATAGCGGGCATCCTGACCCCGCTGGCTTGCATCTAGATACTTCGGAGGTTATCGTGTATTATTTATCATTGCTGAATTCGGTGTCAATCATAATGCATGCAGCGGCAGCCTTAACCTACTCGTGCAAATAACCACTTGAACATCTGCGGTTTGCTATCTTCCCGCGTGTCGGAAGGCGAATGAAGGTCAGAATGGACAAGGAAATCCTAATAGACTCCCCGGATGAGGGGCGGGAAGATTTCGGTCCCGCCGGGGGGATCGAGCGCATAGTTGCGGAAATCGACGAGGGCGCAGCAGAGTCCCTGTGGGAAAGTGTCGCGGTCGAGGAAGAGGAGCCTCAGCAGGAAGTTGCCGAGGAGCCGGTCGACGATGTCGACGTCGACCTCGAACCCGGCAAGGATGAATCGCTCGATCCGATGCGGCTCTACCTTCGGGAAATGAGTTCTGTCCCGCTCCTAACCCGCGAGGACGAAATCCGAATAGCCAAACGGATTGAGCGTGGGAACAAGCGAATCTACAAGGCGCTGTCGCGGTCGTTCATCACTATTGAGGAGATCAAGCGCTTTGCCGCCGACCTTGATGAAGGGGACATCAACCCACAAGACATCATCGACATCGCGACTGATCCGGAGGCGGAAGAGGCGCTGGAGGAACAGCGCGAAGAGATCCGCCAGCGAGTGGTTGTGGAATTCGCGGAGATCCTCAAGGGCCACGAGAAACTGCTGCAGCTTTCCCGAAAAATGGACGCGGAACCGAAGAGTTCTCGCAAGCTGAAGCGGTACAGGCGTCAGTACGGACATGGCCTTGTTGCTATATCCAAGCGCATTCGCGCGTTTACGTTCAGCGCGGAAACCCGGCGCCGGTTCATCGCGGCAATCGAGGCGGTCGTCAAACAGATTCGTGCCGCCGAGACCGACTTGAATCGAATAGCGCGCGCGCTGGAATCCAAGCGCCAAAAGGATGTGAGCGAGTTAAAGCGGCAGCAACGCGCCTCTCGAAAACTGGTTCGCGAGATCGAGCGCCGCTATGCCAAATCTGCGATCGAAATCAGGCGGACGCTTCAGGCCATCATGGCCGCGGAGGCCGAGGTCGAGCAGGCTAAGCGCGAGATGATTGAAGCGAACCTGCGACTCGTCATTTCGATAGCCAAGAACTACATTAACCGCGGACTTCACTTCCTCGACCTGATTCAGGAAGGCAACATCGGGCTGATGCGCGCGGTCGAGAAGTTCGATTGGCGCCGGGGGTACAAGTTCTCGACCTATGCGACCTGGTGGATTAGGCAGGCGGTCACGCGCGCTATCGCTGACCAGGGACGGACAATCCGCGTTCCCGTTCATATGGTCGAGGTGATCAACAAAATACTGCGCACTCAGCGGCTGATGGTTCAGGAACTCGGGAGGGAGCCTACCCACGAGGAATTGGCGCGGCGCGTAGATATGCCGGCATGGAAGGTCAGAAAGGCGCTTAAGATCGCCCAACAACCGATCTCGCTCGAGACGCCGATTGGCGACGACGGGGAAACAACGATCGCGAGCTTCATTGAGGACCGCCGGTCGGCCAACCCTGCCGAAACCGCTATTACTAACAATCTTCGCGAGCTCACAGAGGATGTGCTTTCCACACTGACGCCTCGAGAGAAAGAGATCATCAAGATGCGATTCGGTCTCGACCAATCCGGCGAAGAGCGTACGCTCGAGGAGGTCGGCAAACATTTCAACGTGACGCGGGAGCGCATTCGCCAAATCGAAGCGAAGGCATTGGCCAAGCTTCGCCACCCGATGCGATCACGGAGATTGCGAGCGTTTCTCGACGGAACCGCCGTCGCGTTGTGATGACGGCGGACAAGTCTTGAAGGCGGGGCGCGAAGGTGCCCCGCCTTTCGTTTGACAGCAGTACAAAGTACAACCCCGATCTCACAAAGTTGATAAGGTTGACACTGTTTTGCTTTGAATGTTAGGTTGAAGCTTGAATTTGAAGGCGCGTAGCTCAGGGGTAGAGCACTACCTTGACACGGTAGGGGTCTGCGGTTCAAATCCGCACGCGCCTACCATCGCTATTTTGCGTCAGCTCGATGAAGCCCGTCGGAGGTGCGGCCGATGGCGCTGGCGTAAGATCTGACCAACTGACTCGAATGCTGAGCGCGAGCCGAATTCGCTACGTCGTTGAACAGACACTGAATACGGCAAGTGAGGACCAACGTGGCGCCCGCGTTCCTTTTGCGGGCAAAACGACCGTCCTCACACTCGATCCAATGCTGTCTTCCAACCGTGGTCCACGGCGTTAACGAGTTGGCGCACAACGCAGGCGAAATCGGCAAGGAGGGTAGGCTATCAGTAGCTTTCAATCACGCAGGGGGTTCAGGGATAGACGTGATCGCGCCCCCTCAGCGCGCGTCAATGAGCGCATACGGGTCCGCGAGATTCGCGTAATCGATGAAGACGGATCGCAACTCGGTATCATGTCGCCGCAACAGGCTATCGAGATCGCACGCGGCAAGGGTCTCGACCTCGTCGAAGTCGCGCCCCAGGCTCAGCCGCCAGTGTGTCGCATCATCAACTTCGGCAAATGGCAGTACGAGCAGAAGAAGAAGGCGAAAGAGGCGAAGTCAAAACAGACCTATATCACCGTCAAGGAGATCAAGTTCCGCCCCGGCACCGACGAACACGACTACAACTTTAAGAAAAACCATGCTTCGCGAATCTTGCTGGAGGGTGACAAAGTTAAAGCAACGGTCCACTTCCGCGGCAGGGAGATCACGCACAAAGAGCTCGGGATGTCCTTGTTACAACGCCTGGAAAAGGACCTCACCGAAGCCGGCACCGTTGAGGTGAGACCTAAGCTCGAGGGGATGAACATGTTCATCATTCTCACACCAAAGAAGAAGTAACAAGCACCGGAGGAATAATGCCGAAACTCAAAACACATAAAGGGGCGGCCAAGCGGTTCCGCCTGACAGCAACCGGTAAGGTGAAGCGCGGACACTCGCACGCGCGCCACATCCTGACCAAGAAGACGGCGAAACGTAAGCGGAATCTCGACCTCGACGTAATGGTCTCGAGCGCTGACGAACCGGGGGTCAAGAGGATGTTCCCCTACGGCCGGAGCTAGCATGACGATATATACGCACCTTGATATTGGAGCATTCTTCTTGAACGGCCCGAGCCCATCGCAAGACTGAACGGTCGTCGCGGAAGAAGAGAAAAAGGGAGCACTTATGCCTCGCGCAAAACGTGGAAACAAGCGCCTTCAGAAACGTAAGGACATACTGAAACTCGCTCGCGGTTACCGCGGCACAAAGAGCAAGCTATACCGCCACGCAAAGGAACAGGTCGAGCGGTCGCTTAATTTTGCCTTCACCGGCCGCAAGCTCAAGAAACGTGACTTCCGCTCGTTGTGGATCGTCCGAATTGGAGCGGCGGCGCGTGAGAACGGCCTCAGCTACAGCAAGTTCATGCATGGGTTGAAACTGGCCGAGATCAACCTCGATCGAAAAGTTCTTGCGGACCTGGCCGTCAACGAACCGGGGGCGTTCACCGAGATTTCTAGCAAGGTGAAGCAAGCCATCGAATCCAATCGCACCGTGACTCCCGCCCCTTGAGAGAGTATGCGGCCACGGGCGGCATGTAACGCGGTTCGGGTATCCTGCGATGGAAGATAGGCTTACACAGCTTCGCGCGCAACTACTCGAGGACCTGTCATCGGTCTCCGACGCCGACGCTCTCTCGGCGCTTCGCGACAGGTACTTCGGCCGCAAGTCCGGCCTCGTCGCGGCAGAGAAGAAGAGAATAGGCTCGGCGCCGCCCGAAGATCGCGCGGAGCTCGGGCGTCTGGTCAACGAGCTCAGCGCCGAAGCAGAAGAGAAGTTTAGCGAAGTTGCCGCCCGCCTGGCCGCCACCGCCGAGTCGTCCGCGATCGAAAGAGAGAGAATCGACGTCACTCTCCCCGGCACGCGGATCCGCCAGGGTCACTTGCACCCGATCACACTCGTGCGCCAGAGAATCGAGGACATTTTTGTTTCGATGGGCTATGCCGTGGAGGAGGGCCCTGAGATCGAAACGAGCTTCTATAATTTCGACGCGCTGAACATTCCGCCGGGTCACCCCGCGCGCGATTCGGCGGATACCTTTTACGTCTCCGAAGACCTCGCGCTGCGCAGCCAGACTTCTACCGTCCAGATTCACACCATGCAACGCCGCAAGCCGCCTCTGCGGATCATCGCGCCCGGCCGCGTCTTTCGCCGCGACACGCCGGACCCGACGCACAATCCGATGTTCTTCCAGGTCGAGGGACTCAACGTGGACCGCTCGATCACGTTGGCCGATCTCAAGGGAACCCTGCAGAAGTTCGTCGAGGAGATGTTCGGAGCAAACCTCAGGACGCGATTCCGGCCCTCGTACTTTCCCTTCACTGAGCCGTCCGCAGAGGTGGATTTCAGTTGTTATGTGTGCGGAGGGAGCGGCTGCCGAACGTGCAAGGGCTCCGGGTGGATCGAGCTCGGAGGAAGCGGGATGGTTCATCCCAACGTGCTCGAGGTGGTCGGGATCGATCCCGAAGAGTTCTCCGGCTTTGCGTTTGGCCTGGGAATCGACCGGATGGCTGCGTTGATGTACAGCATTGACGACATCCGTCTATTGTTCGAGAACGATGTCCGATTCCTCGAACAATTCTCGTGAGCCCCGATGGCGAAGGATTAGACAGTCTCGCTGGCGACCTTCGTGAATCAGAATTCGACACGTTAAACGTGAACTGATCCTATGCCGAAACCGGCACATCCAGTAGACCGGACCTTCCTGATTCTCGGAGGCGCCGGGCTTGTCGGCGCCCAGATAGCACATCAGGTGTCACGTGACCTCAAGCCGGCGACGGTCGTCATCGCTTCGCTCTATCAAAAGGAAGTGCGCGAACTCGTTCACGAGCTGAGAAAGGAATTCTCAAACACGAGATTTGCCGAATTGTGGGGCAATCTCTTCGTCCGTGCTGACTACGCCAGAGACGACCAAAGCGATTTGATGGCAAGCCCCTCTCGCCGCCGTGGGTTGTACGAAGACTTGTTTGGTCCGCTTGATGAGGCTTACGAACGGTCCATGCTGGCTGCCGCAGTCCGTGAGCATGAGCCAGACGTCATCATTGATTGTATAAACATCGCTTCGGGCATCAGCTATCAAGACGTCTATACCGGCTCGATCGAGGTTCGAAAATCGCTCGACTTCATCGAAGCTCGCATCGCCGATCGCGACCTCAAGCTCGTGTGGGAAAACCGCAAACAGCTTGAGCGGAACTTCGATGCTCTGCTCGTGTCGCAGTCGATACCCCAGCTCATCCGGCACACCCAATTGCTCTATCGCGCGATGGTCGAAGTCGGGACCCGCGTCTACGTCAAGGTCGGCACAACCGGCACCGGCGGAATGGGGCTCAACATCCCGTACACTCACGGGGAGGACAAGCCATCGGCGAAACTCATGTCGAAGACCGCCATAGCCTTCGCGCACACCGGGCTGATGTTCTTGATGGCGCGAACTCCAGGTGGGCCGATCGTCAAAGAGATCAAGCCGGCAGCGATGATCGGCTACAAGAAGGTGACGTATCAATCGCTGCGTCATCGCCGCGACAACACTCCGGTTTTCACCTATGCGCCGCTCGCGGAGCCGCTCGACGGAGAGCTTGAACTATCGAAGCCGAGAGAGAGGTTCAAGAAGCTGGGCGAGCTTCAGATGGTCGGCGTCGACACCGGCGAGAACGGCTTCTTCGCTCGCGGCGAGTTTGAAGCAATCACCTCGATCGATCAGATGGAGTTCGTCACCCCCGAGGAAATCGCTCGCAACGTCGTGCTAGAGATCAAGGGCAGCAACACAGGCGTCGACGTCATCGCAGCCATTGACTCGGCCATCATGGTTCCGAGCTATCGCGCTGGTTATTTGCGCGGGTCGGCGATTGAAGCTCTGCGGAGGCTCGAACGCGAGACCAACTCGCATTCGGTCGCGACCGGCGAGCTGGGACCGCCGAAACTGACCAAGCTGCTTTACGAGGCGCATCTTCTCCACATGAAATACGGGACGCTTCAAGCCGTAGTCGACGCAGCGCCCGAAGAGGTGTCGAGCCGCCTGTGGCGTTATCTCCAGCGTCACGGCGCGCTAAGTAGCACGATCGTATCGATCGGCATCCCGATACTACAGCCCGACGGAAGGCGGTTGCTGCGCGGGCCGCGCGTGAACGTGCCCGAGTACGCGGGCCAGCCGGCGGTTCCGCTCGCCGCGGCATCGGTGAACGAGTGGGCCGACCGCGGCTGGATAGACCTGAGGCCGGAGAACATCAGGTTGTGGCAAGACCGATTCCGCCGAATGCTCAGGTCGGCGCAGACGATTCACCGGCAGGGCTCCGCCGCGATTACAATGGAGGCCTACAGAAGCGAGGAGATCAGGATAGGTGAAGTGGTCGGGTGGATCTTCAATAATGAGGAAGAGGGCTACAGGATCAAATGAAGTCCACACCGAGAGAACACCGGAAAGAAAGAACCGCACATCACAGCTTCTCAGCAACTATCTCCGCTGATGTGAAACGTCACCGCACAAAAGTCCGTGTTACTCGCCGATATTGAATCGACCAGTGCGTAAAAGATGATGGCGGGTTGGGTTGCGAAGTCAGAATGATTGAAAGCAATCACAAACCTAATTAGATTTGACTAAGACGGAAGCGGGTACCTGCGCAGCCTACGTCCCGGAGACCTCTTAACTCAACAGATGTTCCGGCACGTACCTAAGCACGCTAGTTGTTTCGCGATTGAATGCTTCCAGAAATTAGGACGGCGGGCAAATTTGGGAGAGTAACTGTGGGCTGTAGGTTTTTCGTGGCGGCGATAACGTCTGTTCATGTGAAGCGACCATTGCAACAAGAGCTGGCACATCTGTTGCCCGGAGGATTGTTGCCTAGTACATTCGCATGTTGAAATTATCTCTTGACGGCTTTCTACGTAACCCCCATCCAATCTGCTCCCATGACTCTCTAGGCCGATAAGGCCCCTGCGATACAAAGAGCCCAGTCGGGCTTATTTCCGGCGGAGACGAGATCTGGTGGTCAGACATCACACTTACATTTAGTCTGCCAGCGACGTACGAGATGCGTTGTATCTCGTTGAATATCCCCCCGTTCGATGGACAGAGGCGTCTCCGAAAAACCCAGGATGTGAGGGTGAAACGATGGCGCGGAAAAAGATCCTCTTAGTAGATGACGCTGAAACCATCCTTATGATTGAACGGATGATTCTGAACAAGGACTACGACCTCGTGACAGCTCGGAACGGCCAGGAGGCTGTTGCGGTGGCCATGAGCGAAAGGCCCGATCTAATCCTTCTTGACGTGGTGATGCCTATGATGGACGGTTTCAGCGCCTGTCAACAGATTCGGGACAACGAAGAGATGAGGGCCATCCCCATCATCATGGTGACGACAAGGGGAGAGGAACGAAGCGTCGAGACCGGCTTTCAGAGCGGATGCAATGACTACGTCGCAAAGCCGATAAACAGTCTGGAACTCATTTCGAAGGTCAGGAACTATCTCGGCGAATGACTTGGGAGGCATCCGCAATGAACAAGGGCGACGAAGATCAAAAGGGGTACGTGAACAGAGGGCGCGAAAACACAAAACAGTTCCTTGAGGAGCTGTTGAGCGAGAACGCAAACCTGCGAACCCTCGTGTCTATTCTTGAGGATGAAACCCGGTCTCTGCGGGAGCAGTCTCTTTTGCAGCAGTTAGAGATCAATCATTATAGGTATAAAGAGGACGAGCTGCGGCAGCGGCTGGCTGACACCGAGGCGGCTAACCGGAGACTCTTCGAGCGATACGTAGAGGTTGAGCAGCAGAACAACAACCTCGCTAACCTCTATGTGGCGAGTTATAGGCTGCACGGGACGCTGGATAGACAGGAAGTGCTGGCTGTCATTCAGGAGATCATAATCAACTTGGTCGGCTCAGAGGAGATGGGAATATTCGAGTTGAACGAGGAAGGCTCGGCGCTGTCGCTCGTGGCTTCTTTCGGGATCGAGCCGACCTACTATCAAACGATACCTCTAGGCTCAGGCTTGATTGGGCGAGTAGTTTCGACAGGGGAAACATATGTGGCTGGACAGGGGAATGGCAAGAATGTCGGGCCCGACCAGACCGAGGAGACCGATCTGACGGCCTGCCTCTCGTTGAAGCTGGGGGGTAAGGTCACTGGCGCTATTGTGGTCTTCCGACTTCTCCAACAGAAGACCGGTCTGGAGCCGGTTGATTACGAGTTGCTGCATTTACTGGCCCAGGAAGCGGCGACGGCGCTCTACTCGACCGGTCTCCACGCCAAGCTGAGTATGGGAACAGATGTTTTGTAGGAGTGGGCTGATTCCTTCGACAGGACTGCCGATATGAAGAATCCAGATGCTCACGGTTCATATACGGAGAATGGAAAAGTCAGAGCCCGCCTCAATGGCCTGACCAGATACCTACATCCGGGTCAGATTTTTGTGTCGGCGGAGCCCTACCTAGTCACGACCATTCTGGGTTCCTGTGTGGCCGTCTGTCTTTGGGACCCCCTGATTGAAGCGGGAGGGATCAGCCACTATGCACTCCCCTACAGGGTTGGAGACAAACAGTTTTCACCCCGTTTCGGCAACGTCGCCATCCAGCTTTTGATCGAGAAGCTCATTGTCCTCGGTAGCGAGAGGCAGAACCTTCGGGCCAAACTTTTCGGCGGTGCGTGCGTGATTGAAGCATTCCGGGGCAGAGAGGACCACCTGGGCAAGCAAAACATCGACGTGGGCCGCAAGGTTCTGTCGGATGAACGGATTAGCATAATCGCAGAGGACGTGGGCGGCCAGCAGGCTCGCAAGCTGACCTTCTTCGTGGACGACGGGACCGCCTGGGTCAGTCGAGTGTAGGAACCTATAGGAACCTAATGGAAGGTGTCGGAGGGCGCCCCATGGAAATAGATCGCGAAGCGATCCTTCAGACGTTCTTCATTGAGTCGGATGAGCATCTTTGCGCCATGGAAGAGGCCCTGATTGCTTTGGAAAACCGTCCGGAGGATGAAGAGCTCCTCCAGACTGTGTTTCGGGTGGCTCACACCCTCAAGGGAAGCGCCTCCTGCCTGGGTTTGCAATCGATCACCAGGTTTACCCATGTTCTCGAAGATCTACTCGAACGCCTGAGGAACAGGGCGATTCCCGTCACGAGCAAGCTCGTCACGCTTTTGCTTCAGACGGTCGACGCGCTTCGGCAGATGGTGCCGGAGGCCATGGCAGGAATTGAAGAAATGCAACCGCCGCACAAGGCGCTCCTGCGGCGGCTCGCCAAGAGACTGCCGGCTGCTGTGAGCAAGGACCAAGGGTCGTCGCACAATTCTCCTGCTGTGGAGTTGAAAGAGAGTCTGAGGAGAAAGCAAGAGGATATCCAAGCATCGGCTGATCACGTCAAGACTCTAAGAGTCGATATCGAAAAACTGGATCGCATGTTGACGCTGACCGGTGAAGTCGCCATCGCAAGGGGGCGGCTCAGACTGATGATCGAAAGACTTGGGAGCCGAATCGGAGAGGAGATTATCGAAACACACCTGGAGACGGACCGGCTGTTTGCGGAGCTTCAAGAACTGATCATGAAGGTGAGGATGGTACCTGTTGGTCCAACATTTCGGCGGTATAACCGGACTGTGCGTGACGTTGCGACCTCGCATGGAAAACTGGCACGTCTGCACATCGAAGGAGACGACGTAGAGGTGGACACGAGGGTAATCGAGCATCTCAGAGATCCCCTTACACACACCATTCGCAACGCCCTGGACCATGGGCTTGAACCTCCCGATGTGCGCGAGGCGAAGGGGAAGGACCCCTGCGGCTGCGTGAGTCTTCGCGCCGCCTATGACTCCGGCGCCATCGTCATCCGAGTGACAGACGACGGCGCGGGCCTCAATCGCGAGCGAATTACGCAGCGAGCCAAGTCCCTGGGCATCGTCACTGAGCCGGAGAGAATGACGGACCAGGACGTGATGCGGCTCGTGCTTGAGCCGGGCTTCTCTACCGCCGAAACGGTTACGGACCTCTCCGGGCGGGGGTTTGGGATGGATGTTGTGCGCCGCAATATAGAAGCGCTCCGGGGGTCGGTGGAAATAGAAAATCGCGACGGGGAAGGCACTACAATCACGATGCGGCTCCCATTGACTCTTGCGATCATCGACGGACTGGGCGTCGGTGTTGGATCCGAAACCCACCTCATTCCGATGGAGACGGTTATCGAGTGCCTGGAACTGCCGGATGAAGAGCGGGATCCCGCGCGCCTCAGTGGGGTGATCGACCTGCGAGGGCAACCGCTGCCGTACCTCCGCCTGCGGAATTTCTTTGCGATTGGTGGCGCTGTTCCCCAACGGGAGCATGTCGTCGTCGTTCAGCACGCCGGCAGCAAGGCTGGACTTGTGGTCGACACGCTGCACGGGGAAAGCCAGGCGGTGATCAAGCCTTTAGGTAAACTCTTCCGGGGGCTGCCCAGCATTTTGGGCTCGACGATTTTGGGAAGTGGACGAGTGGCTTTGATCCTGGATGTACCTGAGATCCTTCGCCACGCAGCTGAGCGACAAATGCAGATGGTTTGACGTGGGCCGAAGACCGCCGAGGTGAGTGAGCGAAAGGATGGAAGCAATGGAATCGGCTAATGTGATGAAGCGAATAGTTGCAGTAGCCTCCGGTCTTGTTTGGGCGGCGGCGATACTTGCGGGTCTGTGGATTTCATGGGGCTACGAGAACACTCCCGGAATCGCTGGAGTGCCTCCATCACAATGGCCCGCCGACAGCGAAGTTCAATTGGCCGCAGACCGGGCCACGTTGGTCATGCTCGCGCACCCGCACTGCCCCTGCTCGCGGGCGAGCATAGATGAACTTTCTTTGCTGATGACTCGCGGCCAGGGGCGGGTGACTGCCTATGTGCTCTTTGTCAGGCCAGCAGGATTGCCGGACGGTTGGGAAAAGTCTGATCTCTGGCACAGCGCTGCGGCTATACCTGGCGTGAACGTCCTGAGCGATGCCGGCGGCGTTGAGGCTCGTCGTTTCCAGGCGACGACATCTGGTGACGTCGTACTGTACGACTCACAGGGGCGTTTGCTTTTCAGTGGCGGAATCACCGGCTCCCGCGGACACTCCGGCGACAATGTGGGGCGCAGCTCAATCGTTGCGCTCTTGACTCAAGGCACAGCCGAGCGAACCCAGACGTTTGTTTTCGGCTGTCCATTGCTCGACTCGAGTTCTAAATGTGATCGGGAGGCTGAATCATGCAATCAATGACGATGAATGTGGATTCCACGGCAAATATGGATTCCGCGGAGAAGACGTTAGAGACTCAAAGAGTATTTTCAGAGACACGGGAAGGCATCTACCAGCACACGAACCGCCTGTTCATAATGTTGATGCCGCTTCAGTGGGTCGCTGGGATTATCTTTGCGCTTATTGTTTCCCCAAAAACGTGGGCTGGAGCGCATAGCGAGACCCACGTTCATGTCTGGTTGGCGGTATTTCTCGGGGGTGCTATCAGCCTCTTTCCCATAATACTGGCTCTAACTCGACCGCGAGCATCCTATACCCCCTATGCTATTGGGGTCGGGCAAATGCTCATGTCGTGTCTGCTGATTCATCTCACCGGCGGTCGGATCGAGACGCATTTTCACGTATTCGGCTCGCTGGCTTTTCTTTCCTTCTACAGAGAGTGGCGCGTGTTGATTCCGGCGACAGTGGTTGTGGCCGCAGACCACTTCATTCGCGGCATCTACTGGCCGCAGTCGGTCTTCGGAGTGATCACGACGAGCGAATGGAGATGGCTGGAGCACGCGGCGTGGGTGATCTTCGAGGACACGTTCCTGATCCTATCCTGCCTGCGCAGCACGAAAGAGATGTGGGTCAGCGCCGAGCGTCAGGCGCAGCTTGGAACCATGGTTGAAAAGCTCTCCCGGATTATGCGCGAAGTGCGAGCTGGGGCCAGCGCCCTCTCTTCGGCGGCGGCGCAGGTGTCGTCTACATCTCAGAGCTTGTCGCAGGGCACAAGCGAGCAGGCCGCCAGCGTGGAAGAGACTGCGTCGACCCTGGAGCAGATGAGCGCCTCCATCACCCAGAACGCCGAGAATAGCCGCCAAACCGAGCAGATGGCCCTCAAGGGTGCCAGCGACGCCGAGGTGAGCGGCCGGACAGTCGAGAATACAGTGGATGCAATGAAGGCAATCGCCGAGAAGATCCTGATAGTACAGGAGATTGCCTATCAGACGAACTTGCTGGCGCTGAACGCAGCGATCGAAGCCGCTCGCGCGGGAGAACACGGAAGGGGATTCGCCGTCGTGGCTACCGAGGTGCGAAAGCTGGCCGAACGGAGCCAGGCAGCGGCCAAGGAAATCAGCGGGCTCGCCTCTTCCAGCGTGAAAGTCGCGGAGCAATCGGGTCAGTTGCTGGCGGAGTTGGTGCCGTCAATCCGCAAGACAGCCGATCTGGTTCAGGACGTTGCAGCGGCGTCGAGCGAGCAGGCGTCAGGCGTGTCTCAGATGAGCAAGGCAATGAGCCACGTGGAGCAAGTGACCCAACGAAACGCTTCAGCCGCTGAGCAGCTTGCGTCCACGGCGGAAGAGTTGTCGGCTCAGGCTGAAGCCCTACAGCAGTTGGTGGGATTCGCCCGCGCAAGCGATGCGGAAGAGACTCTTCGGCCCCAAGATGGATCTGACCCTCGTTTTTCGCAGGCGCCTGCGCCGATGCTCCCGCTCTACAGCCCTGTCGTGGCCTATGCCGCCCCCGTCATGGAGACGGCAAAAGGCAACGGCCTGGCGCTCGATGCGGAAACTCAAGGTGACCAGGACTTCAAGAGGTTCTAGGAAGGAACACGACTTATGAGCGCAGCGAAGGAAGCCGCGGACCAGAGACAATACCTCACCTTCTTTCTCGCCGGAGAAGAGTACGCCATCAGCATACTGAGGGTGAAAGAGATCATTGCATACGGCACTCTCACTAAGGTCCCCACGATGCCGCCATTCATCCGTGGAGTGATCAACTTGCGGGGGAGCGTGGTGCCGGTGGTAGACCTGGCGGTGAGATTCGGTATGCCAGAAAGCCCTGTGACCAAGTGGACGTGCATCGTCATCGCGGAGATCGACCTGGAGGGAGAGCAGACGGTGATGGGAGTGATGGCCGATGCGGTGAACCAGGTGTTGGACCTCTCGCCCGACGACATAGAGGCTCCGCCGGCATTCGGGACGCAGGTCCGAATCGATTACTTGCTGGGGATGGGCAAGGTTGGAAAGAAGTTCGCGTTGATTCTGGACATAGACCGAGTGCTATCGCCAGAGGAGTTGCTGGCAGTGGATTCCACAAGAACCGCAGAGCAAGCAGGAGACCCGCCGGACGCAGCAGAGTTGTTTCGGCTTGAAGATGGGCCAGCACCGATAGAGGAGGTCAGGGCTACGTGACGGCCGCCGAACGAGATATCTCAGCTTTCTTTGGAGCGGACGGGACCATCCAACCCATCACGGACAAAGAATTCGCCCTTTTTCAGGGCCTGATTCACCGAGAAGCGGGTATCTACCTCTCTCAGGTCAAAAAAGCTCTCCTGGTAGGCAGACTCACCAGGCGATTGCGCGAACTGGGCCTGCGAACGTTTGGCGCGTATTATCGCAGGGTGGTCGAGGAAGATGGTGGAGAGCGGGCGCGTATGCTCGACTGCATATGCACCAACGAGACTCACTTCTTTCGCGAGCCTCAGCAGTTCGCATTCCTCGAACAGCACGTGTTTCCCGACTGGAAGACGCGAGCCCTCTCGGGCTTGAGGGCGCGGCGGATACGCGCGTGGAGTGCTGCATGCTCTACGGGCGAGGAGCCCTATTCACTTGCCATGATATTGCTGTGTCATTTTCCTCAAACAAGCGGATGGGAAGTAGAGATTCTGGCAACAGACCTGTCAATACGGGCACTCAAACGAGCGCAGGCGGGGGTTTGGTCTCTGGAAAACGCCGCGAGAATTCCCTCGACGTATCTCAGGAAGTTCATGCTAAAGGGTACGCGCTCTCAGGCGGGGAAGATGAGAGCCGGACCCGAGATTCGTTCCGCCGTGCGGTTCCATCGTCTCAATCTCAACGACGAGTATTATCCCGCGTTGGGCCCGTTCGACCTAGTCTTCTGCCGAAACGTCCTCATTTACTTTGACGCCGGCACCAAGTCGCGTGTGATTGATCGGCTGCTGAATCACGTAGCCCCGACGGGGTATCTCTTGCTGGGGCATGCGGAGAGCCTGAGTAATGTAACGGATCGGGTCCGAAGCGTTGGCCCGATGGTGTATGTCCCGCTTCAAGATTTTGAAGTCGCCAATCGTCGGGCAAGATCTCGCGGAAATATGCCCGAGCGATAACCGATCTTGTTTGATCTCGCGCGAGGAGCAAGCAGTCTGCAGCATTGTATCGCGTAGCGGCGTCGAACCGAGCAGGCGGATGTTCTCGCGAGTTTGAGAAGCCACCCAAGACGACGCAGGTTGGACCTTCGGAAATACGAATCGGGAACAAGCGTGAAAGCACATAAACAAGCTGATTCCGGGAACAGGCCACGGGTTCATCAGGACCGCAGCCCACTGCACGTCTTCGTAGTCGATGATTCCGCCGTCACGCGCCGCGTCGTCGCCGACGTGTTGTCGCAGGAGAGCGATATCAGCGTAACGGTTGCGTCTGACCCGCTCATTGCCATCGACAAGATGAAACACACGCGGCCTGACGTGATTCTGCTCGATCTGGAAATGCCGCGGATGGATGGCCTCACGTTTCTTCGCAAGATCATGGCGGAAGACCCTATCCCGGTTGTGGTGTGCTCAGGCTTGGCGGAACGGGGAACATCGCTCGCACTTGAGGCCTTGCAGGAGGGAGCCATTGATATCGTGACCAAACCAAAGATTGGCGTCCGGGACTTTCTTTACGAGTCCGCGGTGGTGCTGATCGAGACAGTACGAGCAGCGGCCCTGGCGCAGCTCCAACCTCGCGTATCGAGGGTTCGACCACCCCAGCAAAGACCAATTGCCGATGCCGGTCCGGTCCCGACCCGCAAAGAGTCGGTGAGCATCGCCGCGAAACGGATAGCAGCAATCGGGGCGTCGACCGGCGGACCTGAGGCCCTGCGGGCCCTTCTGAGTCGAATGCCGCCGACTGCTCCTGGCATCGTGATAGTCCAGCATATGCCGGAGGTTTTCACGAAGGCTTTCGCCGACCATCTCAACGAAATCTGCCAGATCGAGGTAAAGGAAGCGGAAAACGGCGACCGAGTCCGTGAGGGCCGCGCGCTGATCGCACCGGGAAACCGCCATTTGACACTGCATCGCAGCGATTCCCACTGCTTTGTCCAGGTGAGCGATGGCCCGCTAATCTCTCGGCATCGGCCTAGCGTAGACGTACTTTTTCGTTCCGTCGCCCAGGCTGCAGGTCCCAACGCTGTTGGTATCATTATGACCGGGATGGGCGAGGACGGGGCCAGTGGCCTTCTGGAAATGAAACGCGCAGGGGCCCTCACGATCGCTCAAGAGGAGGCCTCCTGTGTCGTCTTCGGAATGCCGAAGGCGGCAATCGCCCGAGGCGCAGTTAATGAGGTGGTTCCACTGAATCGGCTGCCGGAAGCGATACTGAACGCTGGCGCTACCGTTTCGCCATCACTACGGAGGACCAAGCACTGATCTGCCACGCCGTGGACACCTCCCGCACAACTCGCATTCAAGAGGCCATTAGGTTCGAGCTTGGCAATATAAGGCAAGCCAAGTAGCCCTTTGCCCTGACATCAATCCGGCTGATACAATCCGCGCTTGTTCGGGTTCCAGAATTCGCCCATATCTGAGATGTCTTGTTGCCCTGCTGTTACTCGATGGCGACATAATGCTGTAGATACTTGCACTTAGGATCATATTAGGGAATCAAAATGAAGATCAGCTACAACTGGCTGAATGACCTCGTCGCGCTGACGCTGGGTCCGAAAGAACTGGCCGAGAGGCTGACGATGGTGGGCCTCGCTGTCGAGTCGGTGGAGCGGCTCGGCGACGATCACATTCTTGACATCGATTTGACCTCTAATCGGCCTGACTGCCTTTCGCACCTTGGCGTCGCGCGCGAGGCAGCAACCGTGTGCGGGACGACGCTCAAACCCCTCGAAACCCTCGTTGATGAAACCGAAGAGGCGATCGAGAGCGTGACTTCCATAGAAATACTCAATCCGGAATTGTGCCCGCGATACGCCGCGCGCGTAGTTCGGGGAGTCAAGGTCGGCCCGTCGCCGAAGTGGCTCGTCGAACGGCTCGAATCAATCGGACAGCGCTCGGTCAACAACATCGCCGACATCACCAACTACGTGATGTTCGAGTTGGGCCAGCCGACCCACGCGTTCGATCTCAACCTGCTGCACGAGCGGCGGATCATCGTACGCCGCGCCCGCCCGGGCGAACAGCTCACGACCTTGGACGGCTTCACCCGCGAGCTTGAACCCGAGATGCTCGTCATCGCAGATGCGGACCGCGCAGTCGCTGTCGCCGGCGTAATGGGCGGCCAGGACACCGAGATCAACTATCAGACGAAGGACGTGCTGATCGAAAGCGCGTACTTCAATCCGAGTTCCGTGCGTCACACGGCGCGCGTGCTCGGGCTGGACACTGAAGCGTCTTACAGGTTCGCGCGCGGCGTGGATTTCAACGCCCAGGTTCGCGCCGCGGATCGAGTCGCAAAGATGATCGTCGAGATCGCCGGCGGGCGCGCCCTCCTCGGCGCGCTGGACGTGTTTCCTACCAGGATCACTCGCGATGCCGTCTCGCTCAGGGAGTCGCGCATCGAGCGGTTAACCGGCCTCCGCGTGACAATCGAAAAGGCCGCCGAGATTCTGGCCGCTCTCGAGTTTGAAGTTGAAGTGGACTTCGCCGAGAAGACACTGCGCGCAGCGGCCCCCTCGTTCCGAATCGACATCAGCCGCGAAGAAGACCTGGTCGAGGAGGTCGCTCGTCACACCGGTTATGATCTGGTGGACTCGACGCTGCCGGCGTGGGCTGGCCTGGGCAGCTATCTTCCCGGCGAGAGGCGCCTGAGAAGCGTGCGGCGGGCGCTGACAGCTCTCGGCTTCAACGAGGCGATTTCATTCAGCTTTGTCAACGGCGAGCGCGACCAGACCTTCCAACCCTCAGGCCGGCCGAGCATGTCGCTGGCCAATCCCATGGACGTAAACCAGTCCCGCATGCGTACGTCTCTTTCGACCGGATTGCTCGAAGCAACGCAGGGGAACTCGAATCAGGGTCGCCGTGACGTAAAGCTGTTTGAAATCGGCAGAGTCTTCGAGGGGACAGGAGAAGGAAAGCGGCCGGCCGAACGAGAGTCGCTCGCGATTGTGATGAGCGGCTCTATCGCGGCGGAAGACTGGCGCGGCAGGCGGCCGATCGACTTCTACGATCTTAAGGGTGCGGTCGAGGCTGTGCTCGCGGGACTTCATGTGTCGGGCTTTACAATCGACCGAGCCAGTGTAGAATACCTCCATCCCGGACAGGCGGCGGCGTATAGTAAAGACGGCTTTGAGGTTGCGCGATTCGGGCGGCTTCATCCGCGAGCGGCATCAGCGTATAAATTCCGGCAGCCCGTCTTCATCGCCGAGCTTGACTTCGAGCGGCTATGTCAACTGTCGGCCGATGAGGTTCGCTACAGTGCGCTGCCGAGGCTTCCGTCGGTGACGCGCGACGCGTCGGCGCTGCTGTCGGAGGACGTCTTGTGGGGCGATGTCGAACAGGCGATTCTGGCTCTCGGCATAAGCGAGATCGTATCGGTGACACTCTTCGACACGTACAGGGGAGAGGGCATGCCCGAAGGCTTTCGATCCCTCGCGTTCCGCGTGACGTATCGAAGCGAAGGCCGAACGCTCACGGATGACGAGGTCGCCGCGTTGCACGGGCGCGTAACCGGCCTTCTTGAGAGCCGTTTCGGCGCGCAACTTAGGTAGTGGTCGTCAATAACTTCTTGAGGGTTACCGGTGAGCGAAGGGCACGGTCTCGAAAAACTCACGCACCTTGAAGACAAGATCTATCGTGCAATCGAGCTGTTCAAGCGCGAGCGGTCCGAGCGTAAGGCGCTCGAGCGCGAACTGAAGAAGCTGCAGAACGAGATTGCCCGGCTCAACGAAGAGAATAGCAGGTTCGAGCTTCAGACCGAGCGGCTGATCAAAGAGCGAGACGCGGTGAAGCTAAAGGTCGAGGCCATGCTTGACGCGATCGCGGTCCTCGAGCTGGAGCCGGCCGAGGTCGCGAAGAAGTAGCTCGGCCAGGCAACGCCTCGGCAGTGTGAATCCGAAAGCGGTAAGAGTATGGACATCAATCCCAGCCAAGCCTACAAGGTTGTGATCTACAACCAGACCTACAGTCTTCGGAGCAACCACGGACCCGAGTACATCCAAATGCTCGCGGACCACGTCGATCAGCGAATGAACGAGATTGCTCGCGCGACGATGACCGTCGATTCGCTTCGCGTTGCGATTCTGGCCGCAATTCAGATCGCCGACGAGTTGTACCAGACGAAAAAAGACATGAGCGAGGCGGACGACGAGATAGCAAAGCGAAGCGATAAATACGCTGACTTGCTGGACCAGGTGCTGCGCTCGAGCCCGGCTGCGCCCGCCGAGTGACCGCTACTTTGTCTTCTTACTTTTCTTGTTGGCGGCCGAGTCGCTGTCGACTAATCACACATCTTCTCTTGGATCGGGGTGAGCCAGGACGTTTCGGGTTTGCTCGTCGCGGTACCGCCGGAGCGCCTCGCGATACTGTGGATACTTGATCCCGAGCATCGCGGCAGCGAGCAGTGCTGCGTTGATAGCGCCCGCCCTTCCGATCGCGAGCGTGCCGACTGGAATCCCGCCCGGCATCTGGACCATCGACAGCAGTGAGTCGAGACCCCTTAAAGACTTCGATTCGATCGGGACGCCGAGCACCGGCAACACCGTCTTGGCCGCAGCAGCTCCGGGAAGGGCGGCGGCCCCTCCCGCGCCGGCTATGATCACTTCGAGGCCGCGCTTCTCGGCCGATTCCGCGTACTCCATCAACTCGTCGGGCGTGCGGTGCGCCGAGATCACTCGCACCTCGTGCGCAATGCCGAGCGCGTCGAGCATCTCGGCTACGTGGGCCATCGTCTCCCAGTCCGACCTGGAGCCCATTATTATTCCGACGAGTGGTTGCATTGAGGTCACCCGTTTTTCACCAGATTATCCGGGCTCTGCGGCACGGCGATGAACGGCAGATTGCGGTACAGTTCGCCTACGTCCAGTCCGTATCCAACGACAAACTCGTTCGGTATGGTGAAGCCGACGTATTTGGCTTTAACGTCGATTTCGTGGCGATCGGGTTTGTCGAGCAGCGCCGCAATCGCGAGCGAGTTTACTTCGCGGCTTCGGAAGTTGTTCAGCATGTAGTTGAGCGTCAGTCCGGTATCGATAATGTCTTCGACGACCAGCACGTCCTTTCCCGCGAGGCTGACGTCAAGGTCCTTGGTGATTCTCACTTCACCCGATGAGCTGGTCGAGGCGCCGTAGCTGGAGATGCCGATGAAGTCCAGCGACAGCGGCAGATCGATTTGTCGCATCAAGTCGGACAGGAACACGCACGCGCCCTTGAGAACGCCGACCAGGTGCAGGTTCTTGCCGGCGTAGTCACGGGTGATTTCACTTGCCATCTCGCGAACCCGTGCTTGCAACCGGTCCTCGTCTATAAGGATTCTCAGGTTTGGATCATTCGTAAACGAAGCAGGTCCGCTCGCTGTCATGAGGCGTCTCCCAAGCTGGATTCTAAGAGCAGGCAATATATGGGACGGGCGCGCGGCATGTCAACGCAGCGAATTTCGACTTCACAAAGTCATCCGGCGCTAGGGCTGCGCGTCGAGTTTGCAAGCAGAGATCAGAAGAAGAATGCCGCCGTCTCACCTCACGTTGTACGCCTGCTGACCGGCGGATAGAATGTCACCGCGGCTAGCCCGGATTTCTCACAAACTGTCTGCTGGCTCGACACAATCGGACTTTCGCACATCAAAGCCCGACTGCGAAGTCGTTTCAGCAGGATTGGATCAAGTTGAAGCCTTGGGCTGTCGCGTTGCCGACTCTCAGGCTTT
>DATDOV010000099.1:0-33301 GCA_035293105.1 Blastocatellia bacterium | reverse complement strand
GCGAAGGTCAGCCTCAATGCGTGCGTAGAAACCGCGAACGTGAACTACCACGAACCACAAACCACGAACCACAAACCACAAACCACAAACCACGAACCACGAACCACGAACCACGAACCACAAACCACGAACCACAAACCTCTCTCTCTCATCCTTCCCGTATCACGCTTCACGCATTACGCATCGGGTATTTGTCAGGCGGGTTCACCCGAGCCCGTCTACCTCGGTGGCTTTTGAGCGCGCCGGACCGATGTTAGAATTCGCTCGCGACGATCGGACATCCATTCACCGGGGACCGACTGACAGATGCCTGACCAGGCGGGAGCGAAAGCCGAAATAGACAGGGAGCTGCTCGACGATCTGAGCGACGAAGAACTGGTGGACAGGTTCCTCGCACACTCGCAAAAGGATCGCGGCGCCGCGCACGCATGCTTTGAAACGCTGCTGAGGCGTTATCAGTGGTTGATCAATCACGTCGTGCGCAACTCGCATTTCCGATTCCCGGCGTGGGACTCGGCCGACGACGTGATCGCGCGAGCGGGCTTCAAGATCTACCGCGGTCTGAAGCTGTGGCGCAGGCAAGGCAAGCTGTCGAGCTTCATCGCTCGCATTGCGTCGAGCGAGATGATCGACACGATCCGCCGAGTCGGCCGGGACAAAGCCTGGAATCCGCATCAAGGGCCGGCCGATCCGGATTCGGATCTGCCGTCACCCGTCGAGAGGGCGCCTTCGAGGGAGCCCTCGCCCGAGAGCAGAGTCCTAGGCAGGGAGCAGCGCGAAACGGTCGACCGGCTGCTGGCGGATGTTTGCCGCGACTGGAAGGACAGCGTGATTGTGAACGAGTACATAATCGGCAACCGCGGCGCGAAGGAAATCTCCGAGAAATACGACATGTCCGAGGACCTGGTCTATCAGCGGGCGCGCCGGCTGCGAGTGCGATTGATGAAGTGGCTCGAAGAGCGCGGCATTACTTCAGCCGAGCAGCTATTGGTATCGGGACCGGGACCCGTGGGCGCTTAGGTATCGAAGAAACGGAGTTCCATTCATGGCGAACGGGCAAAAGAATGGTCTCTTGAGTGAGGAGATCGGCTCGCTGATCGAGGCCGTTATGGGCGAGTTCGTGTTTCTATTCATTCCGGTCATTCTCATAGTCGCATTGATATGGGCGGCAGGCGCACTAGTATCGCGGGCTGCGCGGAAGTGCCGCGGTGTCGGGCCCAAGGTGTCAGCATGACAAGTCGGTCTGAGCATCCCGATAAAGAGCTTTTCGAGTATCTGAACGGCGCGCTTGACACGCCGACGGCGACGGCAGTCGAAGCTCACGTGGAGAATTGTTCGGATTGCAGTGCACTCGCCGCCATCGTACGCGGGCTGAAGTCAGGTGCACGGAAGGGCGATCAGAGCGCATCGTCCGCTCCCGGTCGGCAACCCGCGCACCCGGATGTCGGTGAGCTGGCTTCGCTCTTCTACGGCGGGCCTGCACGCGCGCGAAGCTCCGCCGTCAGGGCCCACGTCGCCGTTTGCACGAGCTGCGCGGATGAACTCGCCCAGTACGCTCGGGCGGAGCGGCTCGCCGAGGCGTACCAGCCCTCGCAGGCCGCCGTAGTCGGGATTCCGGACAACGCCTGGGAGATGATCAATGAATGGGAAGACAGCGCTTTCGCGAGGCCGAGGGACGTGGGCGAGACCGCTAGCCGCCGGAGGCTCGTCAAGCTGTCCGACCTGCTGATGCGCGGCAGAGACCGCCTGCGAAATCGGGCCCAGGAGACGCTCGCGGGCTCGGAGACAGAACCGGCTTCCAGGGCCGGTTTGGTCCCGGTAATCATCGTGGACCGCTCGGGCGAGTTTCGCGGGGTCGAGATGTTTGAGCGCGAGGCCGGCGCTCTCAGGCATGCTGAAGGATCCGAGCGGTTCAACAACAAGCCCTTTCACGCGGTGCTCGACTTCGGCGAAAAGAAGTGCGTCGCGGTGTCGGACTTGATTCAGCGGGATACGATGCGGCTTCAGGATTTCGGGCGAGGAAGCGAGGAGCTTCGCCGCGCCGACTACTTCATCGTCGAAGACTGAGCGTCAAAGCGACCGGCACAGACGCTCACGCCCTTCGCCCAACGACTTTCTCCACCGCGTAGATTGGCTTGCCCTGCGATTCGAAATAAGTCCGGCTCACAACCTCGCCGATCAAGCCCGCGGAGATCAACTGCACGCCGGCTAGAAACAAGACCGCGCCCAGGACCATCAGCGGCCCATGCTGTTGGAAGAGGTCAATCCCGTACAACAGTTTCTTAAAAAGCAGCCAGCCCATGATCACGATTCCGGCCAGCGTCGTCAGCAATCCGATCGGGCCGAAGAAGTGAAGCGGCCTTGTCAGGTACTTTAGCATGAAGCGAATCGTCAGCAGGTCGAACATTACTCGCATCGTCCGCGACAATCCGTAATGCGAGCGTCCTTCGGATCGAACGACGTTGCGAATCGGCGCCTCGACCACCTTCGCCCCGTCGAGCGCCGCCAGCGCGGGTATGAAGCGGTGCATCTCGCCGTAGAGCCTGATCCCCTTGATCGTCTCCTTGCGATAGACCTTGAACGTCGTTCCGAAGTCGTGGATTTCAACTCCCGACAGCTTCGCCATCGTCCAGTTGGCCACGCGCGAAGGGAGCCTCCGCAGCAGGAAGTTATCGACGCGGTTCTTTCGCCAGCCGCTGACGATATCGGCCTCGGTTTGATCGAAGATCGCCAGCATATCGGGGATATCGGCGGGGTCGTGCTGCAGATCGCCGTCCATCGAGATGATCACATCGCCACGCGCGTGATCGAATCCGGCGGCCAGCGCGACCGTCTGTCCGTAGTTGCGCTTGAGCCGGACCATTACGACTCGCGAGTCTTTGCTTGTGAGCGCTGCGAGCAGCTTCGGGGTCGCGTCGGTGCTGTGGTCGTCGACGAAGATGAACTCGGCCGGCTCAAACCGCCCGTCCATCACCGTACTCAGTCGCTCGTACAATTCCTCGACGCTCTCTTGCTCGTTGTGGAACGGCACGACGACCGAGTACCGGCAACGGCCGGCTTCATCCTCGGGGGTGTGTTCAACCGATGGCTTCACGTAATTCTCGGTAGCTGATCAGGGTAACTCCTTCGTCTTCAATCAAGCGTCGCAGAGCCGGGTCCAGCAACGCGTCGAGTTCAGATTCGCGCTGCCGTTTCAACCGAGTCTGTGATCGCTCAAGGTCGGCGTCATACGCACCCGGATGGCACATCAACTCGGTTGTGCCCGGAGCGAGCGACTTGATTATCTTCCTCATCGCCTCGCCATCGAGCAAGCCGGTCAGGGCGACGCCGCGGAAATGGTCGGGCAGCACGAGACCCCGAGCCCTCGCGAGTCGTTTGATTCGCGGCGCGACGACCGACGCCGAAGCTCCCATTGCCCACTGGTTGATGAAGACCCGACCGGTGACGCGAGCCCTCGGTCCGGTGATCATTAAGCTCTTCACCGGCTCGAACGGATTGCGAACGCACTTGATGCCGAACTGGTTTGCAACTCGAGCGAGGGCTGCCATCACGCGCGGGTGGACGTGCGAGTGCTTGTGGGTATCGAGGTGCGTAGGGCTTATACCAGCATCGATGACGCGCTGGATTTGGGCGCCGAGTTCGCGTTCGATATCGTCGTTTCGGACTACGCCGCGTGCGAGTTCGATCATCAACCGAGCAAGCGATCCCGGCATCATCCCTCGTTCATCGACCAGTGACGGAACGTCGGCAGGAGGCGCTACCGGGCGGCCTCCGACGAGTGAAAGATGGCAACCGACGCCGAGACCGGGATTCGTGCGGGCGTATTCCGCCGCGTCTTCGAAGGCGTCACCGTTAGCCAGGATGGTCGTGCTGGTGACGATCCCTTCCCGGAAAGCGCGCACTATACCGGCGTTGACCGAGCGCGTAAACCCGAAGTCATCGGCATTGATGATGAGTCTTCTCATCTCTCGTGAGCGAGAGCGGCGTTGAGCAGATGGCGAGCAACTGATGCGTGGTTGGTCATGGCTTCAATCCGAAGGCTCGGCGAATCACTCGGCGGACGTTCCGCAGCACTTGACGGCGTCCCGGGCTTGGGCCCTGGTTGCCGAGTTCCCGGGATAGCGGTAATCGACGGCGAAATCAGTCAAGAGCGTCAACTCCGGTCGCAGAACGCTCCAGCCTGGCTCCACCGGCAGGACAACGCCGAGTAGATTGATCAAGTCGTGTGTCCTTCCGAAGGGGAAGTTCGCCTCCTGCAGCCGGGCCTTCAGGTATTTCTCAGCGCACTGCTGGCAGTGAAAGCAGGCCGCATCGTAGTTCGGACGCTTCCGGGCGCGGACTTCTCGCTGCGCTGAAGCCCAATCACCTTCCGCCTTGTCGACCCACTCACGCGTTATGGGCTTCATAAAGGACCTTTCCGCGCTCTACGATCTCGCGGATGAAAAAATCCCCCATCTCGAGCCGCTTCGATATCTGAGCCGGAGTCCGGACTAGCAAGTCCAACGCGACCGGCGTTTCAATCTGGCTTCTGATCTTGACGGCCTGCCGGGTTGGTCTCCCCCTGAACCGCATGACCACGAGCAAATCAACATCAGAGTCCCATTGCGGCCGCCCGTAAGCGTGCGAGCCGAAGAGAATGATCTTCTCCGGATGGAATTCGCGTGCTATCTGCTCGCAGAGTTGTTTGATTTGGCGAGCCGTCGTCTTTCTGAAGATTCTCTTATGGCCCTTCATACGATCGAGGAACTCCCTCGCGCGAACGTCGTGGTGACAAGATTATACGTTGCGGAGCAAGCGACGCAACACGCGCTCCGCGTCAAGCTGAGGTCTAAAGCGCAACGTTCAAGTCGTTTGATTTTGACCTCACGGCAAGGTTAAGCTCACAGGCTGCCTTGAAGGTTACAGCGCGAGACCGACATCAAAAGTTTGCTTTGTGCATGAGCGCATTGTTCACGAATTAACCGCAGGCCAGGATGGAGTTGGAAGCGGATGCGGGTCGCCTACATTTGCCCCCAGTGCGGCGAGAGATCATCGGCCCTCGGGCGCCGGTTGTTTTCCACCGGCTGCCCCCAATGCGGCTTCGGGAGCCTGTTGAGTCGCCGCGGAGTCGTGTTGATCGCTACGCTGTTGGTTTGCGCCCTCGGCGGATTCTTTGCGGGCCGCTACACCGGCAGCGACAGGACCTTTAGCTTCATCGGCACGCCCGTTGCGCCGAGGGGGAACGAAAGGCAGGTCGTAGCCGCAAGCGCCAGCCCGGCCCTGTCAGTCGCATCGCAGCACCAGACGGAGACCTCAGCGGGTACGTCGAACGACACCTGTGGTGCGCCGACGAAATCGGGCAAGCCTTGCACGAGGAGAGTCAGCGCGGGCGGGTACTGCTGGCAGCATCGTCGCGCTACGACTTTGCAGGATTAGCGTCGAGGATCGAATTCCCGAATGGACAATCTGGTTTTGTCCAACATCTTCTACCGCAAGACGCGCACGGGCGCGTCGATCGCCGGCGTAGCGCTCGGGGTGGTGCTCGTCGTCCTCACAACGGGACTCGTCCACGGCTTCTTGAACGAGCAAGGCCGCCGCAATTCAGCAGTGACTGCCGAGATCATTGTCGGCCCGCCGGGAAGCACGTTCGGATTGAACCTCTCCCCGGCGCTTTCGATGCCCGTCAGTCGAGCGGATCAGATTCGCGCCATCGAAGGCGTTCGCACTGCGGTGCCGGTCGGCCAATATGTCCGCGGGCGGTTGGTGGATGGCGTGGATTGGGAGTCATTCGAGGCCGTCTCGCTCGCCCGAATCGTCGACGGCCGGCCTGTTCGCAACGGCGACGAAGTGGTCGTTGACCGGGTCGAGCAGCGAAACCGGGGATTGAAAGTCGGCGACAGCTTGGAGGTCTTCGACCGCCCGTTTCGCGTCGTCGGCGTATACGAGCCGGAATCGCTCGGGCGGCTCAAGGTGCCGCTGGCGACACAGCAGGAGTTTCTCAACAGGCCGAACCTGTGCACGATAATTCTGGTCAAGCTGGATGAGCAATCGAATCCGGATGCCGTCGCGGCACGCATCCTCGAACGCCTGCCCGACCATAGCGTCTTTCTCACTCGCAATCTTCCTATCCTCTATGCTCAGGGCACGCCCGCGTTTCGAACGTTCTTGAATGTTGTCGTGGGCCTGTCGGTCATCATCAGCTCGCTGGTCGTGCTGCTGACGATGTACACGACGGTGACCGAGCGCACGAGGCAGATAGGAATCCTGAAGAGCCTGGGCGCATCCCGAAGGTGGATCGCGGGTGAGATCGAGAAGGAAGCCTTGCTGATAAGTCTGCTGGGAGTGGTTGCAGGGTTCATACTCTCGGTCGCCGGAAAGTACCTTATGGAGCAACTGATGCCGATTCCGGTCGAGCTTGAAGTCTCGTGGCTCTTATATGCGTTCGGGCTTGGGATGTTATCGGGAGCATTTGGTGCACTCTATCCGGCTCTGCGCGCCGCCAACCAGGATGCGGTCGAAGCGCTCAATTACGAGTAGGCGCGTGCCTTCCCTCCTGCCCGCCGGCCTCGCAACTCATAGGCCGTCCTCAGCGGCGCTAGTTTTCGCACAGCCTCTCTTGGTATCCTGACCGTTCAAGCTGATCAATACATAAACTGCAGGTCTGCGGCTACTGTGAAGGAGCGATAGAGTGGCGAACGTCAACTTCCCGGAATTGGAAAGAGAGGTACTGGACTTCTGGCAGCGCGAGCAGTGCTTTCAAGAGCTAGTCGAAAAAAACCGCGGCAAGCCCAAGTGGTCCTTCCTCGATGGGCCGATCACCGCCAACAACCCGATGGGCGTTCATCACGCGTGGGGACGCACTTATAAAGACCTCTTTCAGCGCTATCACGCGATGCTTGGGCAAGAGCTGCGCTACCAGAACGGCTTCGACTGCCAGGGCCTATGGGTCGAAGTCGAAGTCGAGAAGGAACTCGGCTTCAAGTCCAAGCGCGACATCGAAGCCTACGGCATCGCCGCGTTCGTCGAAAAATGCAAAGAGCGCGTCCGCAAGTTCGCCGCCATTCAGACCGCGCAGTCGATCCGGCTCGGCAACTGGATGGATTGGGACAACTCGTACTACACGATGTCGGATGAGAACAACTACACGATCTGGCAGTTCCTCAAGAAGTGTCACGAGCGCCGGTTCCTGTATCACGGCTGGGATGCGATGCCGTGGTGTCCTCGCTGCGGGACCGGCATCTCGCAACACGAAATCTCGAACGAGGAGCGGCCCGAAGTCACTCACACTTCGCCGACCGTCCGGTTCCCCTTGCGCGGCCGCGAAAACGAGTACCTGCTCGCCTGGACCACGACGCCCTGGACGTTGACGTCCAACATCGCGTGCGCGGTCCATCCGGAGCTGACGTACTTGAAAGTCCGTCAAGGCGGCGCCGTCTACTACCTGATCAAAGAGCGATTGGAAGCGGTGATGAGCGCCGAGGGCCCGACTGAGGTCCTCGAAGAGCTGACCGGCGAGCAGATGCTCGGATGGACTTACGACGGGCCGTTCGACGAGCTGCCGGTTCAGCAAGGCGTCGAGCATCGCGTCATTCCCTGGAAAGAGGTGAGCACCGACGAAGGCACGGGCATCGTTCATATCGCGCCGGGGTGCGGCAAGGAAGACTTCGAGCTGGGGAAGCAATTCGGCTTGCAGTCAATCGCCCCGATCGATGAGAGCGGCAACTTCGTCGAGGGCTTCGGCGCGCTCACCGGCCAGTATGCCGCCGACGTCGCAAAGCCCATCATCCGATCGCTGAAAGATAAGAACCTCCTCTATCGCACCGAACAGTACAAGCACGCTTATCCTATATGCTGGCGGTGCAAGACGGAGTTGCTGTTTCGGCTCGTCGACGAGTGGTACATAAGCATGGACGAGCTGCGCCACGACATCATCGAGGTCACCAAACAAACGGACTGGATTCCCGAAGTCGGACGCCAGCTCGAAATCGAATGGCTGACCAACATGCACGACTGGATGATCTCGAAGAAGCGGTACTGGGGGCTGGCGCTGCCGATCTACTTCTGCAAGCCGTGTGATTCTTTTGACGTCATCGGCAGCCGCGACGAGCTTCGAGAGCGAGCGGTCGAAGGCTGGGCGGAGTTCGACGGCCACTCACCTCATCGTCCGTGGATCGATGCGGTGAAGATCGCGTGCGCCAAGTGCAACACTCCGACGAGCCGCATCCTCGACGTGGGCAATCCGTGGCTCGACGCGGGGATCGTCCCTTACTCGACCATGCGCTACAACTCGGACCGTGAGTACTGGCGGAAGTGGTTCCCCGCCGATTGGATTTCCGAAAGCTTCCCCGGCCAGTTCCGCAACTGGTTCTACGCGATCCTGGCGATGAGCACGGTGATGGAGAATCGCCCGCCGTTCAAGCTGATGTTCGGCTACCGGCTGATGAAGGACGAAAAGGGCGAGGAGATGCACAAGAGCAAGGGCAACGCGATCGAGTTCAACGAAGCCGCGGAACGAGAAGGCGCGGACGCGATGCGCTGGCTCTACGCGTCGCACAATCCGGAGTACGATCTGCGGTTCGGCTGGCACAAGATTCACGATGCGCGCCGCGAGTTCCTTACGCTATGGAACGTCTACGAGTTCTTCCTCACCTACTCGCGCCTTGATAAGTTCGACTCGACGGCGGCGATGGTTCCCTATGAAGAGCGTCCGGAACTGGACCGCTGGATATTGAGCCGGTTGCAGAAGCTCATCGAGAGCGCGCATTCGAACTACTCCCGGTTCAGCGTGCACTTGTTCATGCGCGAGGTCGTGCGGTTCATCGACGCATTGTCGCGCTGGTACCTGCGAAGAAGCCGCCGCCGTTTTTGGAAGAGCGAAAACGACAGCGACAAGCTGGCGGCTTACCAGACTCTCTGGGAGTGTCTTGTCACAACGGCGAAGCTGCTGGCGCCGGTTGTGCCGTTCGTAACTGAGAAGATGTACCAGGAGCTCGTGCGACGCGACGACCTGACGGCGCCCATTAGCGTGCACCTGTGCGAGTTTCCGCAGGCCGGCGCGTTCCGGATCGACGAGCGGTTGCTTCGCAGCATGGACGCCATCCTCGATCTGGTCGAGCAGGGACACGCGGCGAGGAACAACGCGAAGATGAAAGTGCGTCAGCCGCTTCGCGAGATGCGAGTGGTCGCCGCTGAGAAGGATCTCCCCGGCCAGATGCAGCCGTTCATGAGACTGGTGATGGACGAGTTGAACATCAAGCAGGTGAGCTTCGTCGACTCTGTTGCGGATCTCCTGACGGTGTCTGCGCGGCTCGATGCGAAGACAGGGAAGCCGAAATACGGCAGAAAGTTTGGGCCGCTTCAGGAAGCGCTGTCGCGGATGGCGGCTGAAGAGACTGAAGCCCGCCTGAAGCGCGGGGAAACGATCGATCTCGACGTCGAAGACGAGACCGTGAACCTGACCGCCGAGGAGATCGTCATCGAGAAGACCGGCAAACCGGGATGGGGAGTTTCTGAAGGCAACGGCTTCCTGCTGGCTCTCGCCACTGAACTCGACGCTGAGTTGATTCGCGAAGGATTGGTACGCGATCTCGTGCGGAACATTCAAAACCTGCGCAAGGAGATCGGCCTGGACGTGGCGGACCGCATTCGCATTGCTTATTTCGCTACGGATGAACCGGCGGCGGCGATCGCTTCGCACATCGATTATCTGGCGGGGGAGACACTCGCGGTCGAGATCACGCGGAGCGTTGAGCCGCTCGATGCGCCGCACACAATCAAAATGGCGGGTGAGTTGGTTCAAGTGTCTATCGGCAAGGTCTAGTGGAGCGATTCTGAGAATGCTGCGGGGCGTCAGCCCGTAGCAGCTTGCTGTCAACCTAGCGACGCCCCCCCAACGGCCGCTGAATGCTGCGGGCGTCAGCCCGTAGCAGCTTGCTCTCAGCCTGTACAGAAGGCTCTCCGATCTCCCAATGCCTGAGACTCGCTCGCGGCGGCAGCGGTGGGGAGTGGCCTGTGGGAGGGCCGCCGTGTCGCGCCGCCTGGGTTGATAGCAAGCTACTCCGTGTTTACGCCGGGGAGCATTGAGTGGGCCGTGTCGCGCCGCTTAGGTTGATAGCAAGCTACTCCGGGCTTACGCCGGGGAGCATTGAGTAGGCGGTGTCGCGCCGCTTAGGTTGATAGCAAGCTACTCCGGGCCTACGCCCGGGAGCATTGAGTGGGCCGTGTCGCGCCGCCTGGGTTGATAGCAAGCTACTCCCGGCTTACGCCCTGGAGCATTGGGGCGCTGTCTTCAGCGGCTGTCTTCAGATGAACATCTCTTCGTCTTGGTAAGCCTGGTCTATCGGTTTGCGGTCCCGGCCAAACAACGACTCGATCAGCCTGCGAACGCCGATCAGCAGGGCCGACACTTCGCGGATAGGATCGAGGATGGTCGCCTGGACTTCGATTGTGGTGTCCTCGATTCGCTTCTGAGTTCGGACCAGCAGACGGTCTATGTCCCCAACCTGCCGCTGAAGCGCCGAGTTGGTTTGATCGAGGGTCGCCGAGAACTGTTCGGCCTGCCTCAGCGCCAGTCCGGTGATCTCGTGCGAAGACGCGGAGACGGCGGCGGCGACCGCACGGGTTTCGATGCTGACCTTATCGAAGGTCTCCTTGGCCTGCACGCTCACCTTGTCAACCGTCGTTTTGATGGTCGCCATCGTGCCCTGGACCTGATCGATGAGCGGCCCGATCTTGTTGACCACCGGCTCGACCTTGGTTTCGAGGTCGGTCGCGACTCGCCGCAGTTTCTTCATTGCCGAAGAAATGTTAACCAGCATCACCGACTGAATTAAGAAGCTCAGGGTTATGACCCCCGCAGCAATTGTGATGACTATGTAGAAGGTCTGCTGATCCAAGAGTCCTCCTCGTCAGGCAGGAATTAGTCGCGATCCTCAGACAGGCGCGCTGGAGTCCCGCCTTCAGGTTACCGCTTCCAAACGGGCACGGGTGATGCTGGTTGTGAACGACCGCGGGCTCAGAGGGTCGAACTTCGTTCGGAGGAACTCTGAGCCTCGCCCTGGACTACTAGGCTTCGTCGCCCTCTGCTGCTGCGCGGCCGACTTCGCCCAGCTTTCGTTTCTCTTCGCGGTATGCCTGCTTGCCCGCCTCGATCGCGGCAGCGATTTGGTCCTTCTGGCGGCTGCCGAGTTCGGTTACGGTCTCAGCGCCCTGGACTACCTTGTCGCGCGCGGCCTCGTAGGCCTCGCCTACTTTTCCGCGGCCCGTCTGATAGAGTTCGCTCGCGCGGTCGCCAATCGCCCGGGCGCCTTCTCCTGCCGCGTCCAGCCCGCGCCGCGTATAGTCTGCGATATCATCCCGCAGTTCGCGGCCGCTCTTCGGGGCGAACAACAGCGCCAGTGTCGCACCTATGCCAGCGCCGATGAGCAGGAACACCAGTTTCTCCGACGCCGATGAACTATCATTCTCTGCCATCTCTACCTCCTGCGTTAACACTCAGATTATTTCGCGTTGCTTCAAGGCAACTGACTATATCACCGGCTTCCGAGCGCATTCAAGACTTGCCGGCCTCGGACGCGGAAACCGTTCTTGCAGCGAGGCCCCGGATCGACACCAAACCCGCGCGCGTATCGCGGCTGACCTCGGATTTCGGACCGCAGTAAAGCCGGTTCGGCGTCGCGTGAGTGACGACGGCGCGATGAATCCCGCGCGGGAGCTCGGCCTCGACCATGACGACGTGATTACCGCGCGTGTGGCCTTGGGAAAAGCCGGATTCGTCCGCCGGACCCTTGATGAGCACTTCGACTTCGCGGCCAACCCACAGCGCGTTCCGTTGCAGGGAAATCTCTTTCGACAGCGCGGCCAGCCGTGCAAGCCGTTCGACTTTCACTTCGCGCGGCGCGTCTTCGAAATGAACGGCCGCTGGAGTCCCCTCCCGCTCCGAGTAGATGAACATGTAGGACATGTCGTAGCCGACTTCGCGATAGAGTGAGAGCGTCTCTTGAAAATCCTCTTCGGTCTCTCCGGGGAAGCCGGCGATGATGTCGGTCGAGATCGTTGCGTCGGGAAGCGCCTCGCGGATTCTGGCGACGCGGTCGAGATAGAACTCGCGCGTATACTCGCGGGCCATTCGCTTCAACACGCGGTTTGAGCCCGACTGCACCGGAAGGTGGATGTAGCGGCAGACGGCCGGCGTGTCGGCGATGGCGTCGATGATATCGTCGTCGAGATTGATCGGATGCGAAGTGACGAATCGGACTCGCGGAATTCCGCACCCGCCGATCATGCGAAGTAGGTCGGCGAACGACGGGTAGCCCGGCAGCCGCGCGCGGTGAGCACCGATCCCCGGGACCATGCCGTACGAGTTCACGTTCTGGCCGAGCAGCGTCACTTCAACAACCCCGGCCTCTTTCAGGGCTCGCGCTTCATTGATGATGTCCTGGTGAGGCCGCGATACTTCGGGTCCGCGAGTCGCCGGCACTATGCAATAGGTGCAGCGGTGATTGCAGCCGCGCATGATTGTGAGGTTGGCCGACACCGCGCCTCTCGGCGGAGGTGGCGTGTAGAATTGAAGCTCGCGGTTGAATAGGAACGACTGAAACTTGCCGCGTTCGACGGCGGGAACGATCTCGGTGATGGCGCCAGGTCCCAGCATTATGTCTACGCCGAACCTCTTGCCCATGCGCTGGCCCTCAGGGAGCTGAGCCAGGCATCCCATCAAACCGACGGTCAATCCCCGTCGCTGCTTCTTTTCCTTGCGCAACTCGCCGAGCAGGGTCTGGACTTTCTCGACGGGTTTGCCGCGGACGGCGCAGGTGTTGACGAGCACGAGGTCGGCTTCGCGGAAGTTATCGACGAACGAGTAGCCGATTGCCGCGAGCTCGGATTGAATCGCGTGCGTATCGTACTCGTTCATCTGGCAGCCGAATGTGATTACGTGCGCTCGCAATGGCCTCTCTCTCATTGGAAGCATTGGAAGGTTGCCGCAACGCCTCCAGGTGGATTCGGGAACGCTTGATCTTAGCATCGTCACCAGTGCGCCCTCCAGCCAGCCACAGCAGAAACAGCAGAACGGCAGAACACTGGGAATATCCGAATCGGCCTTACGTGACGCCCATAAAGACCAAGGAAGGAAGGGCAACAACTATTGACGGTAGTCTTACGCATAGACTATGCTGTTCCGCCTTTCTTTCAGGCACGATGAAGCTATCCAGGATCGCATTAAGGGGATTCCGACCGACCGCTCGCGGCATCAAGCAAGTGCTCGGTGAGCTTGAGGCCCAGGTGATGGACATTGTCTGGCAGCAGCCTGATCAAACTGTCGTGGATGTAGAAACCCGACTGCGCCGCAAGCGCGACATCGCCCATACAACTGTGTTGACGACTCTAGACCGCATGCATCGCAAAGGATATCTTTTGCGGGAAAAGAAGGGCAAAGCGTTCGTCTATTCTGCTCGGCTTACGCGCGACGAGTTCGAGCGGCAACTTGCACAAGAGGTGCTGGGCGCGCTCTTGGGAGGGCTGGGCGAGCCGGTCCTATCTACATTCATCGACCTGGTCGGCGAAGACAGCGGCAAGCTCGAGCACCTTGAAGAGTTGATCAGGAGAAAGCGGGAGGGGCGGATATGATGGCGGCTCCCGCATGGACGTTGGTATTCTCCGCGGCCGAGAATTTCGTGCTCATCAATGCCGTGATGTCGCTTGCGGCGTTTGGTGTGGCAGTGGTTCTTCGCGCCCGCGCGTCAACCAGCAACTGGCGCCCGTCGTCGCTTTCGCGTTTGCATGCGGCTGCTATCGTGGCGCCACCCTTACTATCCGCATGGCTGGTGGCTGCATCTCTGCTCCCCGCGACCTGGCTCGGCCTCGATACGTGGGTGCGAGAACATCGTGCATTGCATACCAGCCACCTGCTCAATTCGCTGACTGCGCCGCTGGACCCTGTGCTCGGTTATGCCGCGCTCGCCTTCGTTTTGTTGGCCGCCGGTGTTTGCTTCTGGGCGGCTGTGAAAGGCTACCTGCGTGTCGGCAGCATCGTTCGACGCCTTGAAATAGGCGCCGAGCCTGCGTCGGTCGATCGTATCGATCTCGTTCAGAGTCTATGCGGCCGGTATGGAGTCGACGCGGGGCTGGTGGTGAGCAGCTATCCTTTCTCCTTCGTGTGGGGCAGTCTGAGGTCAAAGCTGATCATCTCGACCGGCCTGTTAAACGCGCTCACGGTCGAAGAGCTGCGCGCGTTACTGGAGCACGAGGCGGCCCACCACGCGCGGCGCGATAACCTATCGCGATGGATACTGACAGCGTGCCGCTACAGCTCGCTGGCTTTTCCTTTGACCGGACTCTTGTATCGTTGGTGGAGCGAGCAGGTCGAGATGCTGTGCGACGAGGTTGCGGCGCAGCGGACGAGCGCGCCGGTCGAGCTTGCCGGGGCGCTAGTGCGGCTCAAGCGCCTGACTCTGGCAGGGTTCCCGCGCGGAAGGACACTGTTTCAATCGAGCTTTCAAGGTGAGCGCGGCGACAGCTTCGACCGCCGGGTGACGCGAGTGCTCTCTTTACCGGAAGGGCCCAGCGAGAGCGAGAGCGATATTCTGACGCGTTCGTGGGTGCGTGCTGTCGCTGCCGTAGGCGGACTCTTCATAGTGACGCTTGGAGCGGTGTTCATCCTCTCTCCGCTAGCGATCCATCGCGTTATAGAAGTAGTTATGGGCTCGTTGTGACGGACTTGCCAGGCGCCTGATGTGAAATGCGCCTGGCCTTTTTCATCGGCCGGAAGACTACTGCCGATAGTGAAAGGACTACCCGGAGATCGTGAGACATTCAATCAGCAGAACGCGCGAGGTGCGAATCGGCACACTAGGAGCAATCGCGATGGCGGCGGTTTTTACTGTCTTCACGCCTGGTTGTTCGCGGAGCGAGAAGGCGCAGGCCGGCGGCGAGGAAGAGACGTTATCGCGAACAGAGTTCACCGGCCGTATCGAAAACTATTTCGAATACCCGCCGTTGAAGGCCGGCAAGCAAAGCGAGTTTTTGATTCACCTCACCGACCTGTCGGACGGTTCACCGGTTGAAAAGGCCGAGGTGACGCTGACAATCCGTCCTCCTGATGGGCAGGGTGCGGCCGCCCGGATAGTTGCAAGGGTAGGTAAGGTAACCGGCATCTACGTCGCCGATGTCGCTATCCCGCATGCCGGCGAGTACGATATCGAGTTTCGTGTGAAGAACGAGAAGCTGGACGAGCAGTTGTCTTTGACCGGCTTCAAGGTGGAGTAACAGATGAGAGGTGTGACATCTTCCAGCGTCGTTGCTTTCGCTCTGGCTTGCCTGACGCCGCATCCTTGCGCGGCGCAGGTGCTGCCGCTGACTAATACACAAAGCGCGCAAGGCAGTCAGCAGCCGCAAGCGGGTTTCTTGTCTGCTCCGTTGACGCTCGAACGGGTTATTGGCCGTTTCCTCCAGCGCAATCTCTCGGTCGAAGCCGCGCGCTATCGGGTGGACGCCGCCCGCGCCGAACAGATCGCGGCTCGAGTGCGACCCAATCCGGGCCTGACTTTTTCCGCGGAAAACGTGAAGGTTAGCGGAGAGACTCCGTTTAACAGGCTCTATGAAGCCTCGATGACTTACTCGCAGACGTTCGAGTTGGGTGCGAAGCGCCGGGTGCGAAGGGAAGTCGCCGACCTGATCGTCTCGGTTGCCGAAGCAGAACTCGCGGACGTTCTAAGAACGCGGCTGTTTGAAGTCAAGCGCGCGTACTACGAAGCCGTGCTGACTCGCTACGGGTTGGAGAACGCCGCCGAGAATCGCAAGGCCTTCGATGAGCTTGTCAGGTTCAATCAGGTCCGGTTCGAAGAAGGCGCGATTGCTGAGGGCGAGTTGCTCAAGGTGAAACTGGAGCGAGTTAAGTTTGATGCGGCCCTCGCGCAGGCGGAGCTTGCCGGAGGTCAGGCGGTGATCAGGCTGCTGAATCTGCTGGGTGAGACCGACTTTGCGCGGCTCGATGCGGTGGCTGGGGAACTCAGCTTTGCGCCGACGAATCTCGACCTCGCCACGCTCAGGGATGCGGCGTTGAATAGCAGGCCCGACGTGAAGGCAGCGGAGCTGAACGCGTCGCTTACCCAGCGCCGCACAGCTCTGGAGCAGGCGCGCAATTCGATGGACCTGACGCCCTTCGTGGGTTACAAGCGTGTCGGGATAGACAACACGGTCTTACTAGGCGTCACTATACCGCTGCGAATACTGGACCGGAATCAGGCTGGAATAGCGAGAGCCGCGGCCGACGAGAAGGTCGCGCAAACCGAACTTGCGTTGGTACGTAGCCGCGCGCTCGCCGAAGTCGAGCTGGCCTACCGCGCCTATTTGACGGCGCGCGACCAGGTCATAACAATTCAACGCGAGCTGCTGCAACAGTCCAACGAGTCTTATTCGATTGCGCTTGCCGCGTACCAGGAAGGCGCCAGCGAGCTGCTGCCGCTACTTGAAGCACAGCGGACTCGCGCCGAGATTCGGCAGCAATACTATCGCACTCTGTTTGACTACAGGACCGCCGTACTGCAGTTGGAGCAGGCGATTGGAAAGCCCTTGTAGCTCGCATCCGGATTGAGGACCGGGACCAATGACAAGAGTCAATGAGGAAAGAAGCAATGAACCTGTGGTGGTGAGTTCGTACGGGGGCGCTCCGCCGCCGGAACGCGAGCGATTCTCCATGAGCCCGGGCCGCTGGACCGCGGTCGCTGTTGCGGCGATTGCAGTCATCGCTCTGATCAGTTACTCGTTCCTGCGCCGCACCGCTGGGTCGGCCCAGCCCGTGAGCCCTCCCGCTCCGAGCCAGGCCGGCACGGTGCAGTTCAGAATGGAACAGCAGTGGTTGATAAGGATGAAGCTCGCGCAGGCTGAGAAGCAGTCGCTGGCCCGGCAAATCACTTCAACCGGACGTGTCATACCCGCCGCGCGAAATCAGGCGATCGTCGCCCCGCCTGTAGCCGGCATTCTCTCGACGGCCCGGCTTCCTCGCGTTGGCGAACAAGTCAAACAAGGACAGACTCTGGCTGTGCTGAATCAGAGACCAACCGCTGCCGAGAGCGCCCAGATCGCCGCCGGGAATGCCCAGCTTCGGCTTGAAAACGCGCGCCTCGAAGCCGAACGGCGCCGGCTCCGCCAGGTCGCCATCGAAGCTGATGTGCGGCTTAACCAGGCGAAGACCGAATACGAGCGGGCGCAGCGCCTCTACGAGCGCAAGGCTTACTCGCTGCGCCAGCTTCAGGCGGCGGAAGCCGATTACAAAGCGGCGGAAGCCAACCACGCTGCCGCCGATCAACAGCTCGCGGCGTTGACTGACGGTTCAGCAGGTAAGCTCGGCGGCGTTGGCGTGCCGACGAGCTACGGCGTCCGCGCGCCAATCTCCGGCACCGTGGTCAAAGTCAGCAAAGCCATGGGCGAACAGGTCGCGCCCGGTGAGGCAATAGTTGAGATCGTTAACCTCGACACCGTTTGGGTCGAGGCGCCAATCTTCGAACGCGATTTGTCTTATCTCAGCAAGCAAGCGAAGCCCGTCTTTACCACACAGGCTTATCCCGGCGTCGAGTTCAATGGAACGATTGTGGACATAGGCGCGGTGATCAATGAACAATCGCGCGCAGCGACGGTCATTTTTGAAGTTCCAAATCGTGACCGCACACTGCGGATTGGAATGCAAGCCAACGTGCGGCTGGACGCCGGTGAAAGCAGCGAAGCGTTAATCATTCCCAAAGAAGCCGTGCTTGATAACGAAGGCAAGAAGATCGTGTACGTTCTGATTTCCGGGGAAGAGTTCCAACGTCGCGATGTGACTCTGGGAGATGAGTACGGCGGCGAGGTTGCCATCCTTAGAGGACTCGAAGCGGGAGAGCGCGTAGTGACTCAGGGCGCGTTGCAACTCAAGCTGCAGGAGCTTCGCCCGGCGGATGCGGGCGCGCATACGCACGAAACATGATTCTATGCTCAACAGAATCATTCAATGGTCGCTAAACAACAGGCTGCTCGTGCTGGTCGCGGCGGGCGCATTGTTGATCTATGGCGGAATCGTAGCAGCCCGCGCGCACGTTGATGTCTTTCCCGACCTGACCGCGCCTACAGTCACCATTCTCATCGAATGTCACGGCCTCGCGCCCGAAGAGGTCGAATCGCTGGTGAGCCTGCCCATCGAGTCCGCGATGAACGGGACCGCGGGAGTGTTTCGCGTCCGTTCAAGCTCTGCCATCGGCATTTCAATCGTCTTCGTCGAGTTCGAGTTCGGCGCCGACATTTACCGAGCGCGCCAGTTGGTCACCGAGAAACTGCAGCAGGTTCGGATGCCCGCGGGAGTGCCGCCGCCGGTGCTTGGTCCGATCTCTTCGACGATGGGCGAGATCATGCTGATTTCGATGACCAGCACGAACACGCCGCCGATGGAGCTGCGCTCGCTTGCCGACTGGGTCGTGCGCCCGCGCCTGCTCGGCGTCGCTGGTGTGTCTCAGGTGACGATCATCGGCGGCGAGGTGAAGCAGTTTCAGGCGCTCGTTGATCCCGCGAAGCTCGCCGACTACGGGCTAACACTTGAGCAAGTCACACAAGCAGTTGCCAAGTCGAATGCAAATGCGGGCGGCGGCTTTCTTGAGCGGCCGAACGAAGAGTATCTGATTCGCGGCCGCGCTCGCATTTATACTCCTGAAGACCTCGCAAACTCTGTCATAGCCGTGCGCAACGGCACGCCGATTCTCGTGAGGAATGTCGCGACGGTCAAAGCGGGAGCGGCACTCAAGCGGGGCGACGGGAGCTTTAACGGGTACCCGGCAGTAGTCGCTACGATTCAAAAGCAGCCAAACGCAAACACGCTGGCGGTTACGAGTCAGATAGAGACGACGCTCGCCACTTTGAAAACCACATTGCCGCCGGACGTGACGATCGACACCGCGGCGTTCCAGCAAGCGGACTTCATCAAGCGATCAATCGGCAACGTGCAGAGCGCGTTACTCGAAGGCGGCGTGATGGTCGCGGTCGTGCTTTTTCTCTTTCTCTGGAACTTCCGCACTACGTTCATCACCCTGACGGCGATTCCCCTATCGCTGCTGGCGGCAGTGCTGGTGATGAATTACTTCAATCTCACCATCAACACCATGACTCTGGGCGGGTTGGCCATCGCCATCGGCGCGTTGGTGGACGACGCGATCATAGGGGTCGAAAACATATTTCGCCGGCTGAAGCAAAACGCTCACTCGCCGTTGCCTCGGCCGGTTGGAAAGGTGGTCTTCGATGCGTCGAGCGAGATCAGAAACTCAATCTACTTCGCGACGCTTATCATAATCATCGTTTTCCTGCCGCTGTTCAGCCTGAGCGGGTTTGAAGGCCGCATGCTGGCGCCGCTTGCGTTTGCATACATCATCTCGCTGTTCGCCTCGCTGATAGTCGCGCTGGCGGTGACGCCGGTGCTCTGCTACTACCTGCTTGGCCGCTCGAAGCTGATCCAGGACGAGCGTGATTCGTGGCTGGTCGCCTGGCTCAAGCGCCGGTACGCGCGGATACTCAACTGGACGCTTCGCCGTCCATACCAGATCATCGGCGCCTCGGCGGCGATGCTGCTTGTAGCAATTCTGTTAGGGCCCCTGATGGGCCGTGAGTTCCTGCCGCCGTTCAACGAGGGCGCGCTCAACATCAACGCAAACCTGCCTCCGGGCACTTCGCTCGCCGAGTCAAACCGCATCGGCAATGTGATCGAGACTGTGCTGCACCAGACGCCGGAAGTCGTATCAACGACGCGGCGCACGGGGCGGGCGGAGCTCGATGAGCATGCTGCCGGCGTGAACACCAGCGAGCTTGAAGTCGTCACCAGAGAAGGTAACCGCACGCACGCCGACATGATTGAAGAGATCAGGCAGAACCTCGCCCGCATTCCCGGCGTCACTATTGAAGTCGGCCAGCCTATCTCGCATCGCATAGATCACCTGCTGTCAGGCACTCGCGCCCAGATTGCGATTAAGCTCTTTGGCCCGGACCTTGCCACTCTGCGCAGCAAGGCTGAAGAGATACGCGCGGCGATGGCTGACGTGCCAGGGATCGTCGACCTTCTAATCGAGCCGCAGGTAGGCGTGCCGCAAGTGCAAATCAACATGAACCGGCAAGCCGCTGCCGCCGTCGGCCTGCGCGCCGAAGACCTCGCCGTAACCGTAGATACGGCGTTCAATGGCGAGGAAGTCTCCCAGGTGTTGGAGGAGCAAAAAACTTACGATGTGCTTGTGCGCTTCGATGATTCGGCGCGCCAGTCAATTGAGTCAATCGGGCGAACGTTGATTGATACTCCTACCGGAGCAAAAGTGCCAATCAATCAGGTGGCTGATGTACGGCTGGACCAGGGGCCAAACACGATCAACCGCGAAAACGTGCAGCGGCGCATCATTATTCAATCCAACGTGGCCGACCGGGATCTGGGCGGCGTGATCGAGGACGTGCGCGCGGCGATAGGCCGGAGTGTGCGATTGCCGCAAGGGTACTTTGTGCAGTATGGCGGGCAGTTTGAAGCGCAGGAGAAAGCATCGCGGCAGATTACCCTGCTTTCTCTGGTTGCGATCGGCGGCATCTTTTTGCTGCTTTACATCGCGCTGAAGTCAATGCGCTCGGCTCTTCTTGTGATGGCAAACCTCCCGCTGGCGCTCATTGGGGGTGTAGTCATGGTGTTCCTATCAGGCGGCACGCTATCAATAGCTTCGCTCGTCGGGTTTATCACGCTGTTCGGGATTGCGACTCGGAATGGCATCATGCTCATCAGCCACTACATGCACTTGATGAGAGAGGAAGGGGTCGGATTCCGCGATGCGATCGTGCAAGGTTCGATGGAGCGGCTCAGCCCGATTCTGATGACCGCGCTCGTGACCGGCATCGGATTGCTACCACTGGCACTTGGAAAGGGCGAGCCAGGCAAAGAGATTCAGCAACCGATGGCGGTTGTCATACTCGGGGGCATAGTCACTTCGACTTTCCTGAACATGATTGTGATCCCCGCGCTGTACTTGAAATACGGGCGCGCAGAATCCCGAGCATTGGCGGCCGGCCTGGATATCGCCGGCGAGACGGCACTCGCACATGATTAGTTGGCCATGCGCCGTAGGGGGCGCCGCGTTCCTCGCTATTGCGCCGGCAACTCGATGACGAACGTGGCCCCCGGTTCCCTCCCGCTCTCAACGCGAATCGTGCCGCCGTGCTCCTTGATGATGCCGTAGCTGATCGACAAGCCGAGCCCTGTTCCCTCACCAATCGGCTTGGTCGTGAAGAACGGGTCGAACACCCTTCCAAGGTCTTCTGGATTGATGCCGGGGCCGTCGTCGGCTATCGACATCCTCGCCCACATTCTACCCTCGGTCAATCGCGTTTCGCTCTTAACCGTAAGCGTGCCGCCGCCGTTGCCGGCCATCGCCTGTTCGGCGTTGATGATCGTATTAAGGAAGACCTGCTGCACCTGATGGCCATCGGCGAAGATCACCGGCAACGGCTGGAGGTCGCGAATCACCGATATGCCGTTCACTTTCATCTCGTAGGCCCGCAGCTCGAGCGTTTGTTCGAGCAACTCGTTGAGATTCACTTCCGAGTGGGCCGGTTTGTGCTGGCGGGAGAAGGCAAGCAGGTTCTGGACGATTCGCCGGGTTCGTTCGGCCTGGCTGCCGACGACTTCGAGTTGGCGGCGCGCCTGTGCGTCCAGGCTGTTGTTTTCGAGCAGCAACTGTGTGTACCCGATGACCGCGGTCAAGGGGTTGTTAAGCTCGTGGGCGACACCCGATATCAACTGGCCCATCGCCGCGAGCTTCTCCGATTGAACGAGTTGTTGCTGCAGCAGCTTGCGCTCGGTGAGGTCGCGGCAGTTCAGGACGATGCCCGACACTGCGGGGTGGTGGAGCAGATTTGCGCCGGTGACTTCGAGGGTTCGCGATGATCCGTCACTGTGGCGAAGGCTCACTTCGACCGACATCTCGCCGGAGTTTTCGACGACGTTCTTGAACGCTCCGACAATCGGCTGAGCGGGGTCGAGTCCGAAGAAATCGAAGAAGTTCCTGCCGGACAGGTCCTCGGGCTTGTAGCCAAGGACGGACTCAACCGAGGGGCTGCCGTAACGGATCGCGCCGTCGGATTCCAGAATCGTGATCACGTCGGAGAAATGCTGGACCAGCGAGCGGAATCGTTCCTCGCTTTCGCGCAACGCTTCTTCATTGCGTTTCCGCTCGGTGATCTCGGTGAGGATAAACAGCGAGCCCTCGATCTTCTGCTGATCCAGAAGCGCGATCCTCCGGCCCCAGTAGATCGAGTCCCCTATGTCGAGCTCAAACTCTTTCTGCTCGGAAGGCCGGCCGCTCTCGAGCCTTCGCGCCGGGTCGCTTGTGAGGGTTTCCAACGGGCTTCCCGGCTCGACTCGCGGAAAGACGCGAAGCGCCGCCGGATTCGCTTGGATCACTCTATCGTCACCGTCCACGACGACGACCGCGTCCGACATTGAATGAAACACCTCCCGGAGCGCCACTGGAAAGATGCTCAGCCAATTCATCCTCAACAACGCATAAGCAAAGACGGCGTTGCTGACGGCGAACAGCATGGGCGTCGGATCAAGCGCGAGCCGAATACCGGAAATGTACTGGGTGACCCAGGAGAGATTCCCCAGAAGCGGCAGCGCCGCAGCTACAGCCATCATCGCAGCCTGCCTACGGTAAGCGGTTTCCCTGGGGTTTCGCGATGCGTCTATGTGCCACTTGATCGGCCAGAGGATGAGCGAATACGAAATCACAACATGGACCCAGAAGAATGCCCCGAAGGTCCATGATCCCGGGCCGCCCGGAGCGCCCGGCTCCCACGTTGGGAAGAATTGATGATGCATGGAATTGGTCGGCATCGTCAGCGCACACCAGACGATCGGCAAGTACAAGATCGCTCGCTTCCATCCCCTGGTCCACTCGGTCTTGCGGTAATAAGCGGCAGTGAACAAGAACCAATACGTGGGTACGAGCGATATCCCGACGAAGGTCGCGAGGTGCGCCAGCCAGAACAGCGACCGATACCCTGCGTACGCCGGCTCGATCCATAGCGCCAGGTTAATGCGCAGGAAGTACAGAAAGGTCCAGATGAAGGCCGACACGTTCAGCCAGAGGAACATGCGGTGAACCAGACGTACCTTTTCCTGGCTCATTACAATGGCGACCATGAGGACGCTCAGCAGCGCGGCGCTCAGCGGTAGCAGAGAGATGGGGTTGAAGGCTATCTGCTGCGCCGCCAAAACTGCGCCCTCAATCGGTGCGCCGAGGAACGGCATGGCGGCTAGCGTTATTTGAATCCACGGCATCGCGTCGTAACTACTGGTGGAGAATCCCCGATGAAATCGCCCGGATCAAAGCAGAGGGGCAGAATCCACTTTGCACGATATTACTTCAAGGTCGGGCAAAACTTCCAGTCGGGAACACAGCAGAGCCGGGAAGTCACACTGGTGTGAGCCGGGGCTTGAGGCAAGATCAACAGGCGATGGGGCTGTTGACGACAGGTTCGGTGGGGAGGTCGATGATGAAAGTGGAGCCTTCGCCTGGATGGCTTTCGACGCGAACCGTTCCGCCGTGTTCCTCGACGATGCCATAGCTGACCGAGAGACCAAGTCCGGTTCCCCTGCCGACGCCTCGCGTGGTGAAGAACGGATCAAACACTTTCGTAATATGTTCAGGTTGAATACCGGCTCCATTGTCGGAGATTGTCACTGTCACCCACTCCCTCGATTCCTTCCGTTCGCGACGGGTTGAAATCGCAATCGTGCCGTCAGGCCCCTTCTCCTGCAGCGCCTGTTCGGCATTGAGGATGACATTGTTAAAGACCTGCTGCAATTGATGCCGGTCGCCAAGGATCGTCACTCCGTCCGCCAACTCGAGCACGATGTGACGGTCCGCCGCGAGCGTCCCGTGGCGGCACAGTTCGAGCGTCCGGCTCAACAGTTCGTTGACATCGACTTGCTCCGGGCGCGGCTTGTGTTGTCCGGAGAACAACATCAGGTTCTGGACTATGCTACGGGTTCGCTCGGCCTCGCGTCTTATGATCTCCAAGCGTTCGCGCACCTGATCATCTGCAGGTGACGCGCGCAGGAGAAGCTGTGTGTACCCGAGAACCGACGTGAGCGGGTTGTTTAGCTCGTGGGCGACCCCCGATATGAGCCGTCCGAGTCCCGACAACTTCTCCGATTGCACGAGATGCCGCTCGATCCTCTTGAGCTGGGTGATGTCACGGTTGATGGAGAGAACGGCTCTCCGCCTATTGTAAGCGATCACTGAGGTGCTGACCGAGACGTCGAGTCTCGTCCCGTCTTTACGCATGTGCACGGTCTCGAAATTCGTGTGTCTGCGGCTCGCGCCGGGCTCCGATTCCTTAGACCCGTTTGGGTGTGGCGGGCCGGCGATTCTCTTTAGGTTCATACCGATCATCTCGCCGGCGTCGAATCCGTACACCTCGAACGCTCTTCTGTTGGCGTCGAGGATTACCTCGTCGTGCTCATCGAGAATCAGCAGTGCGTCATTGGCTTTCTCGAACAGGCTTCGGTACTCGCGCGACGACTGGTCAAGGGCTTGCTCCATGCGTTTGCGCTCGGTTATGTCGCGACCAAATGCACAAATGTATTGATTGCCGTTGAACTCGAGGTAGCTTGCGGTGACCTCCACCGGCACCGGTGTGCCGCCCTCACGGTGCAGGCGGGCTTCAATTGTGAGCGGACCGTTGTTCCTCGTTAGCCGACACAGCTTCGTCCACACCTGCCCAGAAGTATAGGCGTCGATCTCCTGAAAAGTCTTCTTGAGCAACTCCTCCCTTGAACGATCGAGTAGTTTGCAAAGAGCTTCGTTGACGTACAGCAGGCGTCCGTCGAGCCCTATCCAGAGCGCGGCCTCGGCGGCGTGATCCAGCGTGAACTGCGTTAACTGGAGCGCGTCTTGGGACAGTTTCGCCTGGAGTTGCTGTGCCTCGAGTTCTTGGGCCATCCCGTCCACCGCCCGGGCCAGCAGGCTCAATTCCCCGTGACGGTTTGACAGTCCGGTTCGTGCTCCAAGGTTGCCCAGCGCAAACTCGTTTGTGGCGTTCACAATCGCAGTCACGGGCCGGAGAATGAAACGCAAGCCGACGAACCGCGCGGCGGCGAGACTCAGCAGCACGCCCGCGAACATCACTAGCAAGTTTCGCTTTGCGCCATTCACCTGTCCCGCTGTGTACAGCATGACTGCCACTGCCGGAGTCGCAGCCAGAAGAACCAGCACGACGAGCCGAACGTGGAGAATCGAATAGGAACTGCGTTCTTTTGATGCCATTGACTACCGGTGGCTCCGCGGGTTTCAGGAGACAAGCGAACGGGTACGAGACTCACTTGCGGCAAAGCGCCCGAGGATCGTAGTCGCGTCGTCCGAGCGCCGCCCGGCGATGACATTCGGACCGTCCTCTGAAGCGCATGCAGCCATCGAACGACCGAAAGTCGCAACTCGTGTGCCAGCAGACCAACGCGACGCGCGGGAGTCCGGGCCGTGACAGCTTAGGATCGGCCGCTCAACCCGGTAATCTGAGACTAATGTGATGTTCCCCGCCTGCTTGAATTAACCGGCGTTCCAATTCGCCCCGGCTCGTCAAACCCCCGCTCTGACTGCGGCTAGTTCAAGTCATGCCACTCAGGCAGTGCGGCGAAATGTCTCATCAACGTCGCAAACCTCACATCAACTCTCTACCCTCACCTCGCTGCTTAATCCGATACTTACCCAGTGCACACGCTCCGAAGTTTGACAATCGCCGCAGCCACATCCACAATTCAGCGACTATGGACGACCGCCAGACGATTGGAGAGCGGCCGAGCCCGAGCTGGTTCGCGAGCGCGGCGATAGCTGTCGTTCTGGCAATTCAGTCTATCGGCTCGATACCCAACAAGAACCCGGACGACCGAGCCCTTGCCGCCACCGATGAGGTGCTCGCGTCAGTCAGCCGACTTCGCGGGCTTGCTATCAAGCGGCCGGTCAAACGCGGGCTCAAGACTCGTGACGAGATCGAGCAAGCCGTCGTGGCCGACCTGGATGAAGAGACCACGCCGGAGGAGTTCGCCGCGACCTCGAAAACGCTTACCGTTCTCGGGTTGATCCCCGCCGACTTCGCGTTGAGAGACTACATGGTGAAGCTCTTCCGCGAACAGGTAGCGGGCTTCTATGAACCGAAGACGCAGGAGTTCTATCTCGCCGCCTGGATACCTGTCTCGGAGCAAAGGACCGTTATCGCTCACGAACTCGTGCACGCGCTGCAGGATCAGCACTTCGATCTGCGCCGCTTCGAGCATTGGCCCCGGGGCGACTCGGATGCCGAGCTGGCCGTCCACGCGATGATCGAAGGGGATGCGATGCTGGTGATGCTCCAGTACGGCGCTGAAATGGGAGGACAACAGCTCGACCTCACGAAGATTGGATCGCTGACTCAGTTGATGCTCGCTCAGAGTGACGACAACGACGCCGCCCAGTTTCCGGTGCTGTCGAAAGCGCCGGCGGTGCTGAGTGACAATCTTCAGTTCCCCTATGTGTACGGCGTCGGCTTCGTTCAAGAAGTACTGAAGGCGTCGTCATGGCGAGGGGTGAATGAAGGCTATCAGCGGCTGCCGGCTTCGACCGAGCAGATCATGCATCCGTCGCGGTTTTTGAACCCGGACAATCCCATACGTATCGAAGTGCCCGACCTGCTCCCGGCGCTCGGGCGAGATTGGCAACCCAGCAACCTGGACGTAAACGGCGAGTTCGGCTGTATGGTCCTTCTTGCCGAGTTCATCCCAAGGCCGCGAGCTGTGGCTGCGGCCGATGGGTGGGGCGGCGACCGCTACGTGCTCTATGAGAACAAGAGGACGGGTTCGCTCGTGCTGGCGCAATTCACGACTTGGGACAGCGCCGCGGACGCGAAGGAGTTCTTCGATGCCTGGTGTCTGCGAACCGAGAAGCGCTACCAGGTGAAACCTCCAACCGGTCCGAACAGGAACGCGCAAACATTCAAAACGCCCGAGGGTCTGGCGACCATCGAGCTGCGCGACAAGGACGTGATCTTCATCGAAGGAGGCGTCGATTCTGACAAGTTGGCGCGTGTTTCACGGCTGCTGTGGGAGAGCAAGAAGAGATGACCCCTCGGAGGTGAACGTGATACTGCTCAGTCTGCGGATTCTGGTCATCGCATCGCTGCTGCTCCACCCCGTGCGTCAACGCGTTGTCGTTGACAATACGGGGCGCATGGATATGATCGCGCTCGTGTCGCTGACGAACACTGAATCTCCCCCGCGCGGTGCTCCTGCCGACCTGGCGCTAGTCAAGGGCCGCGTATGGACTGGGAACAAAGCGATGCCGTGGGCCGAAGCCGTTGCGTCACGCGGCGAGCGGATCATCGCCGTCGGCTCGACGCGTGAGATCACGAAGTTGGTCGGCCCGCGCACGCGCGTGATCGACCTCGCAGGCAAGCTCGCGCTTCCCAGCTTCATCGACGACCACACTCACTTCATTGACAGCGGCTTTCACCTGCTGTCAGTCGACCTGCGCGACTCGGCGACGCCAAATGAGTTCGCCGAGCGGATAAGGCGAAAAGCCGAGAAGCTCTCGCCGGGCCGCTGGATCACCGGAGGCGACTGGGACCACGAACGCTGGCTGGGCGGTCCGCTGCCGACCAAAGAGCTGGTCGACGCGTACACTCCAAACACTCCGGTGTTTGTGTCCCGCCTTGACGGGCATATGGCGCTCGCCAACAGCCTCGTCCTTAGGATGGCGAAGATCACCAGGGAAACCAAAGATCCTCCCGGCGGTACGATAGTCAGAGACGCGAAGACGGGCGAGCCGACGGGCGTGCTTAAAGACGAAGCGATGGGCCTCGTCTATCCCGTGATCCCGAATCCGACCGCCGCCGAATACGACGAGGCGCTGGCGGCGGCATTGGCCGAAGCCGCGCGCGTCGGCGTGACCTCCATTCACGACATCACGCCGTGGGACCACTTCGATGTGTACAAGCGGTTTCGGGATTCCAACCGGCTCACGGTTCGCGTCTACGCCCGCACGCCGATGAGTCAGTGGAAGCGACAAGCCGATCTGGTCGCGCGAGAGGGCGCGGGCGATCAGTGGCTCAGGCTTGGCGGGCTCAAGGCGTTCATGGACGGCTCGCTTGGATCGACAACGGCGCTGTTCTTCGATCCCTTCACCGACGCGCCCGGTACGTCCGGGCTGATGGTCGAAGACAACATCCCCGAAGGCAAGCTAAAAAAGGACATCAAGGAGGCGGACAAGGCCGGGGTGCAATGCTCGATTCATGCCATCGGAGACCGCGCGAACAACCTCTTGCTGAACTACTTTGAAGAAGCCGCGAAGGAGAACGGCCCTCGTGACCGCCGCTTTCGTATCGAGCACGCGCAGCATCTTCTTCCGAGCGACATTGCGCGATTCACCCGGCTGGGCGTCATCGCGTCGATGCAGCCTTATCACGCGATCGACGACGGCCGGTGGGCGGAAAAACGAATCGGTCCGGTGCGAATCAAGACGACCTACGCGTTTCGTTCACTGCTCGATTCGGGAGCCATACTGGTGTTTGGCTCCGATTGGCCGGTCGCGCCGCTGTCGCCGCTACTGGGAATTCACGGCGCGGTGACTCGCCAGACGATCGACGGGAAGAACCCGCGCGGCTGGGTACCCGAGCAGAAGATCTCAGTCGAGGAAGCGGTTCGAGCTTACACGTCAGCTTGCGCCTACGCCGAGTTCGCGGAGAACGAGAAGGGCGCGCTCGAGGCCGGCAAGCTGGCCGACATTGTCGTTCTGTCTCAAGACATCTTTCGAATTCACGCCAATGAGATTCAGAAGACGTCGTTGGTTTACACGATAACCGGCGGGCGGGTCGTGTACGGCAAGTAGGTGACTTCGCGGATTTGGGACTTGATGATGTGCGAGGATCGATCCCGTTGGCGAGCGGGGATGTGAACGAGCAGCGCCGAGCCCAAGCGCAGCAATAGCGAGTGTCATTCGTAGGCAACTTGAAGAGTGCCGTGATTGACCGGTTCGGTATTGCCAACCTTTCCTGATACGGTATAATCCCGCCGCGATCAAGAGTTTCGTGATTATCTTGCGAATCTAGATCAAACAGGAACACAACGCTTCTGGTTCAGTCGTAGTTAGGTCAGTAGTTCTCAATTCTCGGGGGAGTCGCCGGGATTGTGCTGACGGCTTCCTGCAACGATGACAACGGATGCAAGCGGTCGGCTTGCGTTGTTTCAGCGGAGGAAAACAATGGAAGAAGAAACAAAAGCGGCACTGCAAGGACCTTCTAAGGGACTATTCGCGGCACTCGACGGGACGGTGGCGCACGCCCTCATCATCTTGGGGCTGGCCCTGACCCTCTTCGCCCCGCTTATATTGAACTTCAAGGGCGCCGCGTTGGCGGCCGCACAGGCCGAGCTCGACCAGATCAAATCCTTGAAGGATCTCGACATGGAGGAGTTCAAGAAGCGCCAGGATGAGGAGCGCAAGAAGGCTCCGGAAGTGATCAAGTACAAGGAGGCCCAGGAACAATACAAAGTTACCACCATCGATCCTCTTCTTCCCCAGGAGGTGAAGGATTCGCTTGCCAAGGAGCAGGCAGACAAGGATAAGGAACTGCAGGACCTGAAGAAGGCGGTGGACGACAAGGAAAAGCAGCGAGAGCAGGACATGACGAAGTTCAAAGAAGATCTGGATAGCAAGTACGATACGATCGAACCCAGACGCGACGTGCTTGCGGCGGAGACTTCGTTGGCCGGCACGCGCTCAAATCTCGTGATCGGCTGGCTGGGGAGCCTGATGCTAGTCCTGGGCCTGCTGGTACTGACGTTGCAGAGCGAAGGTGTGCGACAAAAGGTCGTGTTGATCGTGTTGCTGGTGGTGATGTTCAGCGCGCTTTCAGGAGTCAACCTTGACTTCGTGGCCCAGGGGCGCATGGGCGGTTCTCAGCGCATGGCGGACCGCGTTTCGCAACCATCACCGGCCCCAAAATAGTCGGCAGGTTGTTCGCCAGGGCTTGGCCTCGAGAGTATCCGGAATGTAGGCACGCGCGTGAGTTGCCGTGCGAAGGTGTCGGTGACATCAGCCTTGAAGAACGACGAGGATCGACGCCCGCAGTCCGGTTCCTCTCGCTCTCCCGTGATTGAACCGCCTAACTGCGCGGCGTCGGCATCATCCGGATCGTTTGAAGACCCGCGCAATCGAGGCCGTGCCCTGGCGGAGCCGGCCGGCAGTGGCTTGGCTCTCGCTTGATCAACCGATCAACTGATCAACTGCTGCCCCATTGCTTTTGCGGCCCACATGAATTAGGCTGCTGCCGAATTGAGGTGACTTTTCAAGCGGCGGTGTCCTGATGAAACGGGCGACTCGGTTCTCCACTTTTTTGGCCTGGGCGATCAGCGCCTGTCTTCCCGTTTACTCCATTGGCCATTCGCCCCAAAACGGCCAGCGAGGCTTGCACGTCCAGTCTTCCGAAGCCGTCTCGCAACTGCCCCTCAAGTCAAAGCGATGGGCGCTGATCATCGGAATCGACGAGTACAAGGACAAACAGATCAGCGCGCTCAACGGCGCGGCCAACGACGCCCGGATGTTGGCCGACACGCTCATCGAACGCGCCGGGTTTCCGGCGGATCAAGTCATCGTACTCGCGACCGATCAGCCGGAAGAACGCCAGCCCACGCGCGTCAACATTCTGCGCAGGCTGTCGAACCTCGCCGCCGCCGTCCCCAAAGACGGTTTGCTGCTCGTCTCATTCGCCGGACACGGGATGGAGCGCAACCAGCAGGCGTTCTTGCTGCCTTCGGACGCCCAGATCAGCGATGACGTGTCGTTCCTCGAAGAGACGGCCTTGAGCGTCACTCGGATTCGCGATCGCATCAAGGGGACCGGCGTTCAGCAAGTCGTGATGCTGCTCGACGCCTGCCGAAACGACCCGGCGGGCCGCGCCGATGCGCCCAACAAACTGACCGAGGCGTACACTCGCGGGTTCAACTTCGACGTCCGGAACAAGGAGGTCACCGCGTTCGCGACGATCTACGCGACAGCAGTCGGCGAGCGGGCCTACGAGTACACCGAGAAGCGCCAGGGCTACTTCACGTGGGCAATTGTGGAAGGGATCAAGGGCGGCGCGGCTAACGAGAGAGGCGAAGTCACGCTTGCCCGGCTGGTCAGCTTCGTTCAGGAGGCGGTCCCGAAGCGGATCCTCATCGACCTGGGCGCCGGAAAGCAGCAGCGTCCCTTCGTTCAGATGGATGGCTACAAGGCTGACGAGTTGGTCATCGCCGTCGCCAGAGTCGCGTCGCCGACGACCGCGTCGACGACCGGCGGCGTAGACCCGGCGCAAATCGAGTTGAGCTTTTGGGACACGATCAAAAACAGCGCCAACCCCGAGGAGTTCAAAGCTTACCTTCAGCAGTATCCAAACGGCAGGTTTGCAGCCATCGCCCGGATTCGGGCACAGACCAACCTCGCAGCCCCGCCTGCGGCAACCGCGCCGACTACGGGCGGGCGTCCCGGCTCGGGCGAGGGAGCGACGGGTTTGGGCGCGGCGGCGACGCACTTCCAGAACGGCAACAACTTTCTCAACCAGCAGAAGCACGCGGAAGCCGAAACCGAGTACCGCGCAGCGATAAATCTCGATCCCCGTCAAGCTTCGTACCACGGGTGGCTGGGCGTCGCGCTCGGCAATCAGCGCAAGGATGCCGCCGCCGAAGCCGCGTTCAGGGAGGCGATAAGGCTCGACCCGAAGGAATCGTGGTATCACTACAGCCTGGCCGTTGCGCTTGGGAACTTGCAGCGGCCCGCCGAACAGGAAGCCGAGTATCGCGAGGCGATTCGCCTGGACCCAGGGAAGGGCAGCTATCATCTCTGGCTTGGCGCGCTGCTCGGCAATCAACAGCGGCACACCGAAGCCGAGGCGGAATTCAGGCGGGCGATCGGGCTTGAACCGAACCAGGGCTACTTTCACTACAACCTCGGTCTTTCGCTGGTCTATCAGAAACGGTTCTCGGACGCGGAAGCGGCCCTCAGGCAAGCCGTGACCTTGGAGCCCAACCAAGCTTCATATCACGCCTCGCTCGGAGGGGCGTTGTTTTCGCAAAACCGGTTCGCCGATGCGGAAGCTGAATACCGCCAGGCAACGCGCTTGAATCCCTACGACGCGTCGTATCACGGCTGGCTCGCTTCGGCGCTTCAGAACCAGCAGAAGTGGACCGACGCCGAAGCGGAGTACCGCGAAGCGCTCAAACTGGATTCAAACCAGGGCTGGTTCCACGGCGGCCTGGGATCGGTGTTGTTCTTCCAGGCGAGGTACCGGGATGCCGAGCTTGAGTACCGCGAGGCGATCCGGCTGAGCCCGAATGCAACCGCAGACTGGCTGGCGTCGACTTATGGCTGGCTTGGTTCGTCGATCGGTAATCAGCAGAGACCCGTCGAAGCGGAAGCCGCGTATCGCCACGCGATCAGCCTGGACCCGACTCAGCCTTGGCTTCACACGGGTCTCGGATACGCGCTGGAGCTGCAGAATAGAAGGGCCGAAGCCGAGAGTGAGTACTCGCAGGCGTTGAGGCTCAATCCAAACGACACTGCGGCACAGCAGGGACTCCGGCGATTGAGGGGGAGATGAGCCTGCGAGATTACCGCGCTTTGGCTGCGAGGACTTCGTAGCGCGCGTCGTCGCCACACTCCGTCGATATTGGAAGGCCCAGCGTACTCCAACCAGGTTCAACCACGCGCCCGAAGTTGTCGATCGCGCCTCCAAACCCGCCTCGAACATTCGCAACGTTGGTGTAGCCCATGTCCGTCATGGCCTCGCACGCGCGCGCAGACCGAACGCCGCTCTTGCAGCCGACGACGATCGGCGCATCCTTTGGCAGGTTGGCGGCTACCACAGAGGCGAACTCTGCGTTGGGCGACATACCGACCCCCGGTGTGAAGTGCATTATCGGGATATTGACTGAGCCCGCTGGGTGGCCCGCCTCGAACTCGGGTAACGACCGTACGTCGAGGTAGATGCAGCGAGCGTCTCCTTGCATCATGTCGTAGGCTTCTTGTGCGCTCACTTCAGTCATGTAGTTGTCCTCCGTGGTGACGCAGGATTATAGGCCAGTCGAGTCATCGGTTCAAAGATCGGTGTGGTTGCAGACAGGGGTTCTCGCGTCGGTTAGCCCGGATTTCTCACAAACTGTCTGCTGGCTCGACACAATCGGACTTTCGCACATCAAAGCCCGACTGCGAAGTCGTTTCAGCAGGATTGGATCAAGTCAAGTTGAAGCCTTGGGCTGTCGCGTTGCCGACTCTCAGGC
>DATDOV010000098.1:0-35572 GCA_035293105.1 Blastocatellia bacterium | reverse complement strand
CTCGGGCGCTGGCTCGGGAGCCCGCCCGCTGGATCGAGCCCCCTTGAATGCGCCGATGTAGCCACTCTCCGTGAACGTTGGACGGAAGTCGAACGCGAGCAGTCAAAGTTCCTGGACGGGCTGACCGATGCGGACCTGGTGCGACGGATAACTTATGAGAATCTCGCCGGGGTTCCCTGGACTTATTCGTTGAGGCACATGCTGCAGCACATCGTGAACCACTCGACATATCATCGCGGCCAGGTTGCGGCGATGCTGCGCCAACTCGGGGCGGTCCCGCCGCCTACGGACTTGCTTGTGTTCATGGACGTAACCGCGAGGCCGGTTGAAACCGACCGGCCTGCGTGACACTCGCAATTCAAATCCGCCGGCTAACGCGAGGTAGCCGGCGTAGAAAAAACTGTGGAGGGCTGAATGAGACGATTTGCTCGAACAGTCTCGATAGTGATCTTAGGCTGTCAGGTACTTTGGCCGGCGGTCACGCCATGCCAGACCAACGAACCGGCACTCGAATTCGATTCCCTGCTGAGCCTTCGTTTCTATGAACAGACCGGCGGGTTCCTGGTGGACACGCTACAACTCGTCTTTCCGCCGGCGAATGATCCGCCAATCGAGTTCGTCGTAACCCGCGGCAGCGGTGAGACGGTTGCAACGGTTCCGCTGCGCATTCAGCGGTGGCAGCAGTTCCCAGCCTTTGCCGGCCTCTCCCCGACGGGCCACACCGGCGTCGTACAATTGGGCCAGCCCGGCGATTACGTCATCACCGTCAAGCTCGGCGGCCAGGCGATCACACGCTTACCCTTCACTATGAACGTCGACGTCAGCACCGATCCTTTCAATCCGAAGAAAGCGTTTACGCGTGAAGGTCAGTGGCGTTCGCTTGGCTACTTTTCCGTTCCGGTCGACAATCCCGGCGATGCGCTGTCCTTCAACTGGTGGACCTGCACGCGGGAGCTGCCCGCGGGCATGAGCCGTCCCCGCTGCACGGTCCACGTGATGCGCGCCGGCAAGGAGATCGCAGCGAGCGATTCTGCGGTCGTGGTCAGCGCCAACGACTGGCAATTCTTCCGCAGTCGCCTGGTGCAGCGGACTGGTAACGTCGTACAGAACCTCACGATGGCGGGGCTTACGAGCATGGATGGCGAGGTCAGGGTCGTCTTCAAGGCCGAGGGCCGGCCGATCAAGTCCTACACGGGTCAAGTGAGGGGCGGGCAGCTTCAACGGCTCGATCGTTGCCGCCTCGACACCAAACCCCATACGGACTTCATTTCGCCGAGACTGATCGACACGTCGTCCCGTAGTGGCTCGCGGTATCGTATGCTCGACGCCTACTGGGTCAAGGAAGCCGCAAGGTAGCGAACAAGGAGGAAGGTCATGCCGGAGCAACAGTTGGATAACGCAGCCGTCGTTGCGCTGCTCAACAAGATACTCGAAGCGGAGCTGGCCGGAGTTGCGCGATACACGCATTACTCGTTCATGGTCTACGGCCACAGCCGCATTCCCATCGTCTCGTGGCTGCGCGAGCAAGCCGCGAGTTGTCTGGCGCACGCCCACGCGGCCGGGGAACTCGTGACCCATCTGGGAGAGCATCCCTCTCTTAAGATCGGCGCGCTGCTGGAAACGCACAAGCACCAAATCGACGACATTCTGCGGGAGTCGCTCGAAGAAGAAACTCAAGCGACTCAGCTTTACAAGGAACTCCTTGGACTCGTGCGCGACCGCTCCATTCTCCTCGAAGAATACGCGCGCAAGATGATCGCCGAAGAGGAGCAGCACCTCGGCGAAGTGAATAAGATGTTGCGCAGGCCGGGCGACATCGGGGCTTTCACGGCGGCGTAGCGCGGCGACGACGGAATCCCGAATGTCTCTCGCACTGCGACTCGCGACCCGCCTGATGAGATGGGGCAGCCGGCACCCGCGGTTCGGCGCGCAGGACTGCTACACGCCCAGTTTCGTAAGACGGCTCGAAGGCGGAATCAGCATCGCAACAAAGCGTGAGTTCGAGGACGGCGCCGGCTTCTTTGACAGATTCGACGGCGCGCTGTCCGTGCGAGACTTGACCGACAAGGACGTCCTCGATATCGGCTGTGGGCACGGAGGCCGGACCGCGTACTACGTGCGTCACGGCGGTCCGCGGTCGATCGTCGGGCTTGAGGTTTCGCACGATCGCGCAAGCGTTGCCGACGCGTCGAGCCGCCGGCTGTGCGACGGGGGCCGAATCTCGTTTACCGTCGGCTTCGGCGAGGAGATGCCATTCAAGGATGACAGCTTCGACCTGCTCCTGAGCTACGACGTCTTCGAACACGTCGCGGATTTGCGGATGGTGCTCGAGGAGTGCTTCCGCGTGCTGCGTCCCGAAGGATGCTTGTACGCGCTGTTTCCGCCGTACTACGGACCTCGCGCACACCATTTGGACTTCATCACGACGCTGCCGTTCTTGCATCACGTCTTTTCGCCTCGGGTGCTTGTGAGCGCAGCGAACCAGATCCTGAAGGAGCAACCGGAGTTGAGAGACTACCCCGTGGCTGATCCGAGGCGATCCTATTTGGGCCGGGAAGTTCTGCCGGGCATGAACGGGACGACCGAACGCGACGTGCGACGGCTCATCGCGGGCCTGTCATTTGAGAAGATGGAGTTGACGTTGGTTCCATTTGCGTCGGGTCCGGGTGGCCGGATGAAGCGGGCCGTTCGGCTCGTTTGCGCGGGTTTGGTGCGGCTCCCCTGGCCGTTCACTCGCGACGTGTTCGCGAGCACCATTCGATGTATTCTGAGAAAGCCGAAGGCGCCTCACTTTTCGCGAATTCTTCCCAAAAGAGAAGTTGCCAGCCAGCGAAAGGTATGATGATCGTTCGACATGAGAACGCGGGGGACGCGGCCGGGATTCGGCGCGTAAACGAGATGGCCTTCGACACCGTTGTCGAGGCCAAACTCGTCGACAAACTCCGCGAGCGGGGTATGGTTACTTTCTCGCTCGTGGCAATAGACGTCGAGCAGATCGTCGGGCACATTCTATTCAGCCCGGTCACGATAGAATCGGGCGGCCGCCAGTTCCCTGCCCTCGGCCTCGGACCGATGGCGGTGCTGCCCGAGTTTCAGAACCGCGGAATCGGATCGCGGCTGGTCATCACCGGTCTCGACGAGTGCCGCCAGGCGGGTCACGAATCGGTTGTGGTGGTCGGGCATCCCGAGTACTACCCTCGCTTCGGGTTTATCCCGGCGAGCCGTTTCGGACTGCGGTGTGAATACGATGTTCCTGACGAAGTCTTCATGGCCCTCGAGCTACACGAAGGCGCGCTGAGCGAACGTGCCGGCCTGGTGAGGTATCAGCCGGAATTCAACGAGGCATGAGAAGCCATTCTCGATCCCGCCCCGGGCGATCCGATGAACCCGGCACGCGAACCCGATTACATTGCGGACTTTGATTGCAGGGCGTTTTGTATTATAAAAGAGCCGCCGAACGTCTCTCGCTCTTCCGTCCGACCTTACAAGGAGGCGCAACAATGAACCACTTGCTTGCGATTACGACAGTGATCGCGCTGCTCGCCCCCATCGCTCAGGGACAAGCTCAGCGGCCCTGCCGCCGCCCGCCCCGCTCGTCAGTTCCCGGGAGCAGAACATCTTCACCGAACAGCAGGAGGTCGATCTCGGCGATGCCGTAGCCGAACACATCCAGCGGAACTTCCGGGTGATCGATGACGATGAGGTCACCGGGTACCTCAACAAGATCGGCGCGCGGATAGTCAAACAACTGCCGCCGTCGAGTCTGCGGTTCCAGTTCTTGCTGATCGATCTGCCCGAGACCAACGCGTTCTCCTTGGCCGGCGGGCGAGTTTACGTTTCCCGGAAGCTGGTCGCCTTCGCGCAAAGCGAAGATGAGCTCGCCGGCGTCATCGCGCACGAGATCGGCCACATCATCGCTCGTCAGGGTTCGATCGATATGACTCGCTGGTTCCGTGAGGTGCTGGGCGTGACGCAGGTTGGAGACCGCCGCGACATCTTCGAGAAGTACAACCAAATCGTGGACAACCAGGCGCGCAAGCCGAAGGCCTTCGAGAGAGGAGACAGCCACGGCGAGAAGGAACAAGTTGTCGCCGACCAGATCGGATTGTTTGCGATGGCCAGCGCGGGCTATAACCCCCAGGCGTCGGCGAGAATGTGGGACCGCATCGCTGAGACAAAGGGCAAAACCGGCGGCTTTTTCTCGGACCTGTTCGGCACGACCAAACCCGAAGCGAAACGGCTCCGCGAGATGCTGAGGGGGCTGGCTGCCCTGCCGCCCTCGTGTGTTGAGACTCGGGTCGTAACGCCCGCCGAAGATTATCAAAGGTGGCAGGCTGCGGTCATCAACTACACCGGGCTCGGCCGAAAAGAAGTTCTTCACGCGGTGCTATCGAAGACCGTGCTCAACCCCCCGCTGCGCGGCGAGATCACCCATCTACGCTTCAGCCCGGATGGCAAGTACGTGCTGGCCCAGGACGACTCCGGCATCAACGTGCTAAGCCGCGAGCCGTTCGCTCCCCTCTTCCGCATCGAAGCTCCCGAGGCCCAGCCGGCTCAATTCACGCCGGACTCGCAAGACATCCTGGTGAGCAACGCCGCTCTGAGAGTTGAGGTCTGGAGCATAGCGGATCAGAAGCTGAAATCGGCGCGTGAGATGACCGTGCGCACGGGGTGTCTACAGAGCCTGCTCTCGCCGGACGGGAAGACCATGGCTTGTCTGGATTCCGATCTGGCTCTCGTTCTGTTCGACGTGGCTTCGGGCGCTCAGGTGTTCCAGAAGAAGTCATTCTATGTGCCTGACATCTTCGAGATCTTCTTATTGAGATTGTTCGCGGCCCTGGAGTCGGGGGAGGCTTCCGACCTCGCGTTCGATTGGCTGAACATGGGATTCTCGCCCGACGGCCGCTACTTCGCGACTGGCGGACGGAGTACCTACTTCAACGCAATCGGCGACCTGAGCACCGGGACAACGGCGATGGCAATTGACCTGACGACGCGCCAGCCGGTGAACCTGCGCGGTCCGTTGAAGAAACTCATCGCGGGCGGCTTTGCGTTTCTTGGGCCGGACCGCCTTATCGGCGTCGACAGAATGGACCCCAAGAAGTCGGCGATCGTTTCGTTCCCCGGCGGCGATGTTTTGGATCAAGTACCGCTCGGCCACGTGAAGCTGACGGCCGCCGGCCACGGGAACTACGTGCTGATTCGACCCATCGCTCAGTATCCGGTCGGGGTGATGGACCTTAAGACAAAGCTCATCTCCAAGGCCAACAAGCAGTCCGCGCTGGACGTGTACGACCAGTTCTTCGCTTCCGAGCGCACCAACGGCGAGCTCGGGTTGTACAGCATCGAGAAGACCGATCCCATCGCGACAGTCCTTTTGCCGCGCAATCCGCTGGGCAGGCTGCGCGTCATCGCGCTGTCGCCCGATCTTAAATGGCTGGCGGTATCGGAGCGCACGCGCGGCGCCGTTTGGAACTTGAACAGAGGCGAGCGTGTCTTCCATGTGCGCGGTTTTCGCGGCGGCTATTTTGGCGAAGACGGGAGGCTCCACGCCGACTTTCCCAAGTTCGAAGCAACCGAGCGCACGATGGTACAGATGGACCTGGCGAGCCGTCAGGCCATGGCGGGACCCGAGATCAAGGAGGACCGGGCATCGCAGCACGGGCCTTTCGTCCTGGTCACGAAACCGGCCAAGAAGGAAGGCGGGTTTTATGAAAACGTCATCATCGAAGTGCATGATGCCCGCAGCCTGAACTTGATCTGGTCCAAACCGTTCCCCAAGGAAGCGCCGCGTGTCTGGCTGGGTTCGCACGACGCTACGATGGTGCTGTCGTGGCCGGTTTCAGCGGGCTTCGCGAAGAATGAAATCAAGCGAGACCCCGCGCTGAGCCGGCGACTCGTTGAAATGAGAGAAAAAGAGGGCGACTACTTCTTGCAGGTGCTCGACCCTCGCTCGGGGGAATTGCTGGGCCGTCTGTTGATTGAAACCGGGAAAGGGTCGTTTCGCATTGAAAGCGTTTTCGCGGTTGGCGATTCGGTCGTGATTTCGGACTCGGAGAATCGCGTGCTGATCTATTCGCTTGCGACCGGCGAACAGAAAGGAAAGGTATTCGGCGCTCGCGCGGCCTTAAGCAACGCGAGCGGATTGCTGTGCGTCGAGAACGAGCCGGGACAGTTGGCGCTGTATGATGTGGCCTCGATGGAGAAGCGCGACGAATTCGTGTTCTCGAGCCCGGTGTCGCTGGCGCGCTTCAGCAAGGATGGGAAATCGCTGTTTGTGCTGACGGCGAATCAAACGGCGTACGTGCTCGATGTGGCTTCACGCGCGCGCAGGGTCTCTTCGCAATGAGGAGAGCAGATGGCTGCTTGACCTCCGTGCAACACGGAGGACTGGATCATTCCCGCGACTGTCATCCTGCGTCAGCGATCCCGCGACTCAGCCGCCCTTGAGGCGGAAACCGTGCCGCCATCTTAACGCATCGTGGCAGAGGCAAGCGATGCGAGATCGACGATCTCATAGTTGCCGTGACGAGCCGGATGCCGTCGATAGTGTGCCGTGGACGCCGACTGCTGCTTCCTGATAAACGCGGTACGCCTCCTCGAACATCTGCTCGCGGCTTTCAAAGCGAGACTCTTCGTAGCACGCGAGGGGGTGCAGCAACGCATTAACGGCGCACTTGTTGCAGTACGTGCAGGGCTTCTCGGGAGCGTCATGCCCTTCGGCGAACCGATTCACGAGGTCAGGGTTAGCAAGCAGGCCCCGTGCGATGGAGATAATGTCGCAGCGGCCGGCTTCCAACGCCTCACGGATCGGGCCGGCCGTCTGCCAGCCACCGACGCAGATTACCGGCAAGCCCGACGCCGCCTTGATCTTCGCGGCGTCAGCCTGGCTCATCCCCTCGATCACCTCGGGGAGCACCTTTCCGCCGCGCTTGTAGGGCATCCGCCGCCCCCAGTTCCACTCGATGAGGCGGCGAAACAGCTTGAACTGCAACATGAAGAACGTCCTCGGGACGCGCTTCCCTTCGTAGTACATGACTCCGTAACCGCGCCTGGCGTCATCGGTGGGGAATAGCCCGGCCGGAATTCGCGGGTGTGGAAATGAATCCCCTTGGGACAGGTGGATGGCATCCAAGCCAGCCTCGGCCAGCCAGCGTGACACCTCAACGGAGTCATCGATCGTGTTCCCGTAGGTTCGGTTCAGGGGCGCGGTCCAGGCGTTGTGATCGTCCCGGCCGCTCAGCTTCACCGACACGAAGAAGTCCCGTCCAACGACTCGACGCACCTCCGCCATCACCTCCAACAGAATCCTCGCCCGCGCTCTGAGATCACCGCCATACTCATCCGTGCGGTCGTTGGCGGCGCTCGACAGGAACTGATGCAGGAGATAGCCGTTGCATGCAACGATCTCGATACCGTCGGCGCCCGCCTCACGGGCGCGCCGCGCCGCGTGGCCGTAGTCGCGCACGAGATCGTGAATCTCGGACGTGGTCATTTGTCGAGCGGGCAGCCCGTGGAGAAGGTCCGGTTTGTCGGTCGCGCTCATGGGCACCACGCCGATGTACTCCTTGCGCGCCAGATCGCGTTGTCGGCCGGAAAAGTGGAGTTGAATGATGTAGCGACAGTCGTACTTGTGAACCTCCCTGACAAGCGCGCGCCACGATGGGATCGTGCGGTCGTGGTCGATGCTCGCGTAGTTGGGTACGGCGATCCCGTCCGCGCGAATGCCCGCGTTGGAAGAAATAATCGCGCTGACGCCGCCGCGCGCAAAACGGCTGTCCCAGGCAATCCGCGCTTCGGACATGGATCCGTCGTAGTAGTCGATCCGCCCTGCGATGCTGGAGCGGATAATCCTGTTCTTGAAGGTCAGCCCGTTGATGGTGAGGGGCTGAAAGATCGGATCGCTAGTTGATTGTGTCGCCATACGTCCCTCGATTCAATTGCAGACTGGGGTCTGCACAAAGGCCCTTTTCACAACTACCAAGCCCTCAACCTAATTCAACTTGCATTCGACTGACGAGCGTGTGAGATGGCGGGCGGACGGCCCGCCGCGTGTGGAAGGATAGGCCATTCAACCACGGTATGCAACGTCGCGGCGCACGAAAGGGGATAAGAATTGGGCCGGAGTACGGGCTCAATTTCGCAGCGCGCGTCAGACGCTGCTCAGACGACTTACTGAGGTATAATGCGCAAGCTATGCGAGTGATGTAATCGGAGGTTGAAATGGTCAGGCGTACGATCGAGCCAACGCTCGAACGTGACGGCTTTTCAAAGAATCTGGTCGCAGAGCAGAATCAAAACTACTTCGGAGGAACCTACATGAAATCGTCGCTCAGTTTGATGAGGATGCTGGCCGTCGCCGGCGCCATTGCGGCGTCCGCGCAATACGTCAGCGCACAACAACCCATTCAACTCACCGGCGCGTCCTGCACGACGCCGCCTTTCCTGCATTGTCCCGACAAGGACTGCCCGGCGGACAGGGTGATAAACCCCGGACCGGTCGTCGAGATGAAAACCCGGCGCACTTATTTCCTCGACTATCCGTGCGATTTGAAACCGGGCGAGAAAGTCACATTCATCCTTAGCCTCCACGGCTTCGGTTCGTACGGGAACTGGCAGCGCCACTATTTTCCGATCATGGACTTCAAGGACAAGTACCGCCTCGTCATCGCCACTCCGAACTCCCCGACGAGGGCATGGTCTGCGGCCGACGACGAGTACCTGCAGAACATCGTCAACGCGGTCGTCGAACAGATCGGCAAGGAGAACATCAAGGCCTTTTGGTTGGTCGGGCATTCCCAGGGCGGTATGACGTCCAACCGCATAGTGCGCACCGACTTTTTTAGGGATAGGGTCGACGGCTGGCTCAGTCTGTCTGGCGGCCGATTAGGCGGCAACCCCGGTCGCGCGGCGACGTTTGGCCCTCCTCGCGCCGCAGCTCCCGGCGCTGCTCCGGCCGCTCCTGGCGCCGCCGCGGCTGGCGGTAGCCGTCCGGTGACTCCTCCTGAGATTAGCGCGGCGATGGCTGCCTTGCGCGAGCCTCCTGCGGCAGACTTCTCGTTCATCTACGAGACGGGCCAGCGCGAAATGGATGACAAGGGTCTGCCTGCGGGTTCGACCTGGGCCGAAAAATATTCTTGCGGCGCGCGGCGAAAACCGGAGGAGATCGTTGACGCCAAGGCCGGCTACGTCTATGACGGAACACGCCAGAATCCACCCAACCCGGCGTGGGGGCTCTTGCCCGCAGCCGGGAAGGCCGAAGTTCACGTCTATCCGGACTGCAAGGATGGCAGGGTTGTGGCTGACCTCGTCCGCGTCAACAAGGGACACACCGAAGGGCTTGAGCCGAATGTCACAGAGGAACTGGTCAAGCTGATGCTATCGGCGAAAGGCGGAAAAATCCAACAGCTCCGTTAGCGTCGTTAGCATCCGGGTTGCACCGCACCTCGTGGAGATGGATTCCGAGCGGCCGAGCCGCTCGACGGCTTGACGTAGAATCTCCAGACGTTGGATCTTGTGGCTGTATCGGTTGCGCCGAGTGATTGGGTCGCCCTAGGCGCGAACGCGAAAATGGGGCTGACAGAACCGTCAGGTGGAGAAGCACATGGGACTGAGTCAAGCATTGCTCCCCGAGTTCGACCTCGAGATGGCGAACACCCGAAAGACCCTCGAACGAGTCCCGGAGGATAAGCTCGCCTGGAAGCCCCACCAGAAGTCCTGGGCCATGGGAGGGCTGGCGACGCACATCGCGAATCTGCCGAGTTGGGCTGTCCTCACGATAAATCAGGACTCCTTCGATATGGCGCCGCCAGGTGCTCCACCTTTCAAGGCGCCAGAAGCGAAGTCAGTGAAAGAGGCCCTTGATTCCTTCGACAAGAACGTGGCCGCCGCACGCGCCGCAATCGCCGATGCAAGCGACGAACATCTATTCAAACCCTGGACGCTGCTCTCCGGGGGCAATGCGGTGATGTCCATGCCCAGGATCGCCGTGCTGCGCGGGTTCGTGATGAATCACATCATCCACCATCGCGCCCAACTCGGGGTCTACTTGAGGCTTAATGACGTGCCGGTGCCGTCGATCTACGGCCCGTCTGCTGACGAATCAATGTAGCGAGAGTCCGCGTTGCGCGCGCGGTCGGCAACGGCATCACGTCTCTAAGATCACCTGCGCGATTGCCAACTCATCCGAGTGCGAAAGCGACAGGTGGGCCTTTCGCACTCCCTTTTCTGTGAGTATCTCGAGCGCGCGGCCTGAGAGGTAAACCGTGGGCGCTCCAGCGTCCGATCGCCGCACTTCGATGTCGAGCCACCGAACGCCGGCCGCCCAGCCCGTCCCCAGAGCCTTCATCACCGCTTCTTTGGCCGCAAATCTAGCGGCGTAGCTCGCGAATCGCGCTCCCTGGCGCTCCGAGTATTCGATCTCCTCTAGGGTGAAGACGCGATTTCGGAAGCGCGCCCCGTGTGTCTCGAGCGCTCGTCGAATGCGCGCGATTTCCACCAGGTCTATTCCGGTCGCAACGATCATCGTTCTGTTCCCGTCCTAAACTCCCACTTCGACGAGTTCTTCAGCAAGGTGCGTATCCGGAAAAACGGATCTTGCCTCGTCGAGCAATCGTGAGGCGTCGGGATAACGGCTGCTGAAGTGCGTTATGAGCAGCCTTCGCGCGCCCGCGTCGCGCGCGATCGAGGCGGCTTCGGCGGCGGTCGAGTGGCCGAACTCCTTCGCCTCAGCGGCGAGGTCCCCCGTGAACGTCGCTTCATGGATCAGCAGGTCAACACCGCGCGCAAGGGTGAGGGCGCCACTGCACGGACGCGTGTCGGTGCAATACGCGACGGACTTGCCTGCGCGCGGCGGCCCGAGCACGTCCGAAGGCCGCACGATCCGCCCATCCTCGAGCTCCACCTCGTCTCCCATCTGCAGTCGCCTGAACACCGGGCCCTCGGGAATACGAAGCCTGCGCGCCTTCTCGACATCGAATCGTCCGGGGCGCGGCTTCTCATCCACGCGATACCCGGCTGCGAAGACTCGATGATCAAGATGCGCGGCGTCCACCGAGTATTCCGGCGCATCGAAGACCATCGTCAACTCGACGTCCGAAATCGAAAGCGCGGCCGCGGTAACGTTCGCGCTTGACGCGGCGGCGGCCTTTCTCGGCGGCGGGCCCAGCTCTCGGACCTCCACCGGATAGTTGAGGTATAGAATCTTCAACCGGGTCAGCGTCTCAAGGTACTCCCGTACTCCGTCCGGGCCGATCACGGTCAACTGCCGCGCGCGGCGTTCGAGCCCCATCGTAGAGAGGAATCCCGGCAGACCGTTGAAATGATCCCCGTGCAGGTGCGTGACGAATACGGCGGCGAGCTTGCCCTGATGAAGACCCGCGCGCGCGATTTGACTCTGCGTACCCTCGCCGCAATCAAACAACAACCACTCGCCATCGCGCACGACTGCGATGGCGCTCACGTTTCGCTTGAGCGTCGGCCGGCCTGAACTAACGCCGAGCGGTATCACCTTCATCACGCGGGTAGATTAACACACGCAATTGGGGTGGGGCATCCGGCCTTCTGCGATGTGTATATGCGCAACATCGTATGTAATGCTGACAGTCCATCGCCGGTCTGGTACAATGCCCCGGTATCATCAGCCTTGCAGAAGATGGAGAGTCATTGATGAGAATCAGATTGATCATCGTCGCGCCGGTGGCCGCGCTGTTGTGTGCCGGCGCGACAATGGCGCAGAACAAACAAGCGAGCGGGCCGTCCACGGGTCCGCCCAAGCTCGTGATCGAGTCCTACACTCACGACTTCGGCGAAGTAAAAGCTGGGGAGCCGCTCAGCTTTCAGTTCAAAGTCAGAAACGCGGGCGCCGCGGACCTGTTGATCAAAAGCGTAACCCCTGGCTGAGGGTGCACGGCGAGCGACTTTGACAAAGTCGTGCCTCCTGGTAAGGAGGGAAAGATCACCCTGGGGCTTGAACACACCGAAGGCTACGCGGGCGAGATCGCGAAGTCAGCCAGCGTTACGACCAATGACCCGGCGCTTGCGACTTTCAACCTCATCCTGCGCGCGCACTTCAAGGCGCCGCCGGCGTCAGCCGGAAGTACGGCGCCCGCGCCGGCCCCGATCGGAAAACCATCCGGCCCGTTCACGGTTTCGCCGAGTAACAGATGGATCAGCAGCATCATCAGCGGCAGCAGCGCAACGAGCAGGCTGTACTTTTATAATCGCGAAGCGCGTCCGATCCGTCTCACGAAGGTCGTGACCGACGGGCCCGATTTCATAGCGTTGCTGCAGCCAATTGAAGAAGGAAAGCGTTACGAGTTGGTCCTCACGACCGGGCCCGCATTGAAGGTCGGGCAACATACGGCGACCATCAAACTGTTGACCGACAGCGCCGAAACTCCCGAGATCCCCATTCAGGCCGAAGTCACCGTCTACCCTAAGGTGTTTGCGACACCGAACGCAATCAATATCGGGCGAGTCTCCGCCGGTTCTGACCTCTCAATCGCGCCGGTGATCTACGTCAGGAAGCTGCGGGACGGCGGGCTGAAGATCAAAAAGGTCAGTTCGACTCTACCGTTCCTCAAAACTGTTGTTGGGACCGAATCCGAAGGGCACGTCTACACGATACGATTGAGCCTCGACAAATCGAAGGCGCCGCCGCCGGGCGAATTCCGCGGAAAGATCGTGATCGAGACGAATGATGTCGAGGCGCCCGTCGTCGAAGTTGCGGTTCAAGGCTCACTTATTCCGTGAATTGGCGAGGCCGGCGCGGCGGCAAAGTGCGCCGCTGAATGTATGCCTGAGGCTGTGCTGATAATAATGCTTGCCCTCGGCGTGGACGCCGCCTAACATGATCCCCTAGCCCCGATTCGCCTCGACGTGGGAAGCCGAACCATCGAGGCCGGGCCCATAGTTGACCGATAGATCGTCGTTCCTCACTGAGTCGCCCCCGAAGACTCCGTATCCGACGCTGCCCGCCCCCGGGTGAAGCGATTGCGCGTCCTGAGAGGAACTATGAGAAGCACGCACCTTCGACTAATTTTTGTCGCCGTCATCTACATCAGCGGCTCATCGATTCTCAACGCCGGAGCAACCCAGAACTCGACGCCTCCGGGGATCGCCGCGCCTGCGACGACGATACAACTCGATCCGGTCGTCTCGGGCTTGTCGGCCCCGCTCTACGTCACGAACGCACGCGACGGCAGCAATCGACTCTTCATCATCGAGCAAGGCGGAAGAATCAAAGTGCTGCAGCCTGGGGCGACGACGCCGACCGTCTTCCTCGACATAACGGCGAAGGTATTGTCGGGCGGTGAGAGGGGATTGCTGGGGCTCGCGTTTCATCCGCAGTACGCGACGAGCCGCCGGTTCTTCGTAAACTACACGCGGCAGACCGATGGCGCGACTGTGATCGCCGAGTACCTCGTCTCGGTTTCGAATCCGAATGTCGCCGACATAGCCGAGACGACTCTGCTGACGATTCCTCAGCCGTTTGCGAATCACAACGGCGGAATGATCGAATTCGGGCCTGACGGATTCCTCTACATTGCAATGGGCGATGGCGGCTCCGGGAACGATCCCGGCAACCGCGCGCAGAATATTGAAGACCTTCTGGGTAAGTTCCTTAGGATCGACATCGACATCCCAAACGGCTCCAGTCCCTACTCATCGCCGCCGACCAACCCGTTCTTCGGGCCGACGGTTCCCGGCCGCGATGAGATATACGCGGTTGGGATGCGCAACCCGTGGCGCTTCTCATTCGACCGCCTCACCGGCGAACTTTACGTGGGCGACGTAGGCCAGGGCGCGCGCGAAGAGATTGACATCGTGACCCTCGGCGGCAACTACGGATGGCGAGTGTTCGAGGGGTTTCTCTGCACGAACCTCGATCCCGCTCTCTGCAGTGCGTCCGGTTTCACGCCTCCAATCGCGGATTATGCTCACGCGCTCGGGCGCTGCTCGATCAGCGGCGGGTACGTGTACCGCGGCGCGCTCGGCTCGCTGCCGACCGGAGCGTACGTCTACAGCGACTTTTGCACGGGCGAGATCTTCATGCTGAGTGGGGGAGTGCAGACGCTCCTGCTCGATACCGCGCTCAACGTCGCGTCCTTCGGCGAGGACGAAGCTGGGGAAATCTATGTGGTTCACCTCGGAGGAACGGTCAGCCGCATTGCTACCCCGCCGCCGGTCTGCACGTTCTCGATTCTCCCAACCAGCGAGAGCTTCCCGGCAACCGGAGGAACAGGGAGTGTCGCTGTAACCGCGCCCAACGGTTGCGCGTGGACAGCCGTCAGCAACGCGGGATGGATTACGATCACCTCAGGTTCCATCGGGAGCGGCGATGGAATGGTAGCTTACTCGGTGGCTGCGAATCCTGCTCAGAACGCGCGAGTTGGGACGATCACCATAGCGGGCCAGACGTTCACTGTGAGCCAGGCGGGCATCGTTTGCAATTTTTCCATATCGCCCATGTCTCAGTCGTTCGGGTCTTCCGGCGGAACCGGAATCGTCACGGTGAACGCGGCAAGCGCGTGCAACTGGACGGCCGCCAGCAACGCAAGTTGGATAACGATCACGTCCGGCGCGAACGGCGACGGCAACGGTTCCGTCGGTTATCGGGTCGACGCTAACACGAGATCGACTCCGCGCGCGGGATCGCTGACTATAGCCGGGCAGACCTTCATGGTGGCCCAGGCGGGAATGAGCTGCGTTACGTCAGTCGCTCCGACTTCCATGTCGTTTGGGCCGACAGGCGGTAGCGGAGCCATCTCCGTGCTGGCGCCCATCGGTTGCAATTGGCCGGTTTCAAGCGATTCAAGCTGGATTACGATTTCATCAGGCGCGACCGGTACCGCAAGCAACAAAGTCAAGTACGCCGTCGCTCCGAATGCCGGAACGAGTCCTCGCGCTGGAACGATCACAATAGGCGACCGCCCGGTTGCGATATCACAGGCGGGTGGGACCGCGTGCTCATTCTCACTTGGCTCGACCAGCCAGTCTTTCGGCTCAAGCGCGGGAGCTGGAAGCGTGGGAGTCATGGCTCCGGCGGGTTGCATTTGGACGGCGCTGAGCAACGCCGAGTGGGTCACCGTCACGTCGGGCAGTGCCGGTAGCGGCGCTGGAAACGTCAACTACTCGGTCGCTACGAATCCCGGGACGACCTCGCGGATGGGCACGATGACGATCGCGGGACTCACGTTCACGGTGACCCAATCTGGAGCGTCGGGAGGCTGCACCTTCACCCTTTCGCCCATGAGCCGGTCGTTCGATGCGACCGGCGGACCCGGAAGCGTAAACGTGACTACGACGACCGCCTGCGTATGGACTGCCGTGAGCAACGCGAGCTGGATAACGATCAACTCCGGCGGCAGCGGCAGCGGGAGCGGCGTCGTCAACTACACCGTCGCCGTGAACCCTCTCACGACGCCACGCAACGGGACAATGACAATTGCCGGTCTGAGTTTTTCAGTGACGCAATCGGGCGCGGCAGGCGGCTGTTCATATTCGGTGTCGGCGCCACGCAAGCTATTCACCGCAAGCGGCGGAACGGGCGGCATCGCCGTAACCGCGCCGACTGGATGTGGTTGGACGGCCGTGAGCAATGTCGGTTGGATAACCGTCTCGTCAGGCGCGAGCGGCAGCGGAAATGGAACGGTGGCATTCGCGGTCGCGGCCAATACTACCGGCAGGTCGAGGAGCGGGACCATTTTGGTCGCGGGGATTCTCCTCACCATTAAGCAGAGTTGATTCTCATCCAAGCAAGCGGACCAGCTCGCGGCAGCGGTTTGCAATGTCGCCGGTCGTGTACAGATCTGAGACGATCGCCACGCTGTCCGCGCCGGCTTCGATGACTCGTCTCGCAGACTCAAGTGTGATCCCTCCGATGGCAACCAGCGGCTTCGAGATCCGCGCACGTATGCCGCGCAGACCTTCCAATCCTACTGCGGCGTCCGGGTTCGCTTTGGTCGCCGTCGAAAATATAGGGCCGAAGGCTATGTAATCAACTGGCGCGGAATCGGCCTCAAGAGCCTGTTCCAGGCTGTGCGACGAATAACCGATTATGCGGTCGTCGCCGAGCAGCAATCGAGCCCTCTCCGGCGGCAGGTCGTCCTGACCCAGATGTACGCCATCTGCCTCAACAGCGATTGCAATGTCGACGCGGTCATTGATGATGACCCGCACCCCCAGCCGTCGCGCAACCGCGATCGCATCGAGCGCAGCATCGCAAAAGTCGCGGGGCGACGCCGTCTTTTCGCGTAACTGGATCAACGTCGCGCCTCCAGCCGCGAGGCGTTCCACTTGCGCTGCGTGGCTCATCCCACTGAGGCGAACATCAGTGATCGGATACATCCGAGGGAGTAATAGAGCCATATCTGCACTCCGAGCGGCGAGACAGGATAGAGAGGGATCATCCCGCGACGCCCTGCGCCGTTGGTTCGGGCGTCTCGCCTGATGGCCTGGCAGCGGTGTAGCGGTCCATGAACTTGGTTGAAAGGTTTCCAGCCAGGAAGTCGGGATCCGCGAGAATCTGTTGATGCACGGGCACGCTTGTTTCGATCCCCTCGACGATCATGGCCTCGAGCGCTCGCTGCATTCTCGCGATCGCCATCTTCCGCGTTCGGTGGTGAACGATAAGCTTCGCGATCAGCGAATCGTAGTGAGGCGGCACGAACCAACCGGGATACGCGGCGGTATCGACGCGGACGCCCGGGCCTCCCGGCAGATTCAAGGCGCTGATCAGTCCCGGCGAAGGCGCAAACGTCCGGGGCGACTCCGCGTTAATACGGCACTCTATCGAGTGGCCGCTGAACGTGATGTCCTCCTGGTCAAACTCCAACCGATCGCCCGCCGCGATTAGAATCTGCTCCCGCACCAGGTCGGTGTTGGTGACCAACTCGGTCACTGGATGCTCGACCTGGATGCGCGTGTTCATCTCCATGAAGTAGAAGTTCTTCTCTTCCTCGAGCAGGAATTCGATCGTGCCCGCGTTAACGTAGCCGACTTCCCTGCAGGCCCGCACGGCGACCTCGCCCATCTGGCGGCGCAGTTCCGGCGTGAGCGCAGGTGAGGGCGACTCCTCGATCAGCTTTTGATGCCGACGCTGGATCGAGCACTCGCGCTCACCGAGGTGAACGACGTTGCCGTGCTCGTCGGCCAGCACTTGAATCTCGATGTGACGCGCGGTTTCGATGTACCTTTCGATGTAGACCGCAGGATTGTTGAACGCAAGCTGCGCTTCCTGCTGTGCAGCGGGCAGCGCCGAAATCAACTCGCTCCGGTGTCGAACGATGCGCATCCCGCGCCCGCCGCCGCCGGCCGCCGCCTTGATGATCACAGGGTAGCCGATCTCGTCGGCAATGCGGGCCGCGTGGTCCTCGTGTTCGATTATGCCTTCAAACCCGGGGATGACCGGAACTCCGGCGGATTTCATCGCCGCCCGCGCTTGCGCCTTGTCTCCCATCAACCGGATGCTCTCCGGCCGGGGGCCGATGAACTTGATGTTGCAAGCCTGGCACACCTCTGCAAAGTATGCGTTTTCGGCGAGGAACCCATAGCCGGGATGAATCGCATCGACATTGGCGACCTCGGCGGCTGAGATCACCTGCGGAATATTGAGGTAGCTCTTCGATGAAGGCGCGGGACCAATGCAGTAGGCTTCGTCCGCAAATCGCACGTGCAGGGAATCTCGATCCGCCTCAGAGTGAACCGCAACGGTGCGGACGCCGAGCTCCTTGCACGCCCAGATGATTCGGGTCGCAATCTCGCCTCGATTCGCTATGAGAATCTTCTTGAACATGCTCGCCCGAGCCTACGCGTTCACTGCGAACAACGGCTGACCGTACTCGACTGCCTGTCCGCTTTCGACGTAGATCTTCACGATCTCGCCGGTGGTCTCGGCTTGAATCTCGTTCATCAGCTTCATCGCCTCGATTATACACACAACGGTGTCGGGCTCGACGCGGTCGCCGAGTTTAACGAAGGGTTCCGATGTGGGCGAAGCTGCGCGATAAAACGTCCCCACTATCGGCGACTTTATCGTGTGAAGTTCCACTTCGGGCGGCGCCGCGTGAGCAGCCGCCGAGGTTGAGACAACGGTGTGGGCCGGCGCCGTGGCGGGCGCAGCCAGTTCGAGCGGCGGCGGAGTGGAAGCGGGCACGAGTGAGGCGGTGGCGGGTTGCATGATCAGCGTATGCGGCTCCTTGAAGCGGCTGATCCGTAGCCGGAACCCTTGCCGCTCAATCTCGAACTCGGCGAACCCCTTCTCGTTGACGAGTTCTATCAGCTCCTTGATCTCTTTCAGCTTCATAGCCACCTCTTCAGCAACCACAATAAGCGAAAGCCCCAACCGCGGGCGGTTGAGGCTCACATCTTGGCTCCCGGGTTGGGGTTCTACTCACCCTTGTCCTTCGCCTTACGACGCGTTTTGGATTCTGCCTTGTTCTTGCCCGACTCACTTTTTCCCGTCTTAGGAGCCTTAGTTGAACCGGATGGCTTGGCCTTCTTCGTGTGCGCCTCCTCGCTTGCCGCAGCCGGCTTGGTCTCTTTCTTCCGGCGGCTGAAGAAGCGGCGCGCCTTCTTCTTCTCGGTCTTCTCTTCGTCGTGAGCGGGCTTGGACTCGCTCCCGAGAAGTTCAATCAACGCCATCTCGGCGCCATCACCCTTGCGCGCTCCGAGCTTGAGGATTCTGGTATAACCGCCGGGACGATCCACGTAGCGGCCGGCGATCTCATCGAAGAGCTTGTCCAGCGCCAGCACGCCTGAAGTTCTCGGCGCGTGCGGCCGCTTGTAGCCCCCATCCGGAATGCGGTTCGTGTTGCCCGAATGGAAATAGCCGGCGGCGAGCCGCCGTGCGTGGAGAGCGGCCGCGTCGTCCTCCGACTGTAATGCACGCTTGCCAAGCGTTATCGCCCGCTCCGCGAACGGCCGGAGCTCCTTCGCCTTCGGAAGCGTGGTGATGACTCGCTCGTGTACCATCAGCGAAGTACAGAGATTTCGCAGCAACGACAGACGATGCTCCGTTTTGCGCCCGAGTTTTCGATAAGCTACTTTGTGTCGCATTCCGTTACCTTTGTCGAAATCCTGATCAACCCTCAAATGCGTGCTCGTCGCCAGCGTTCTCGCGGCTCGCTACGTCCCGATGTCCTCGAGCAGCCGCCCCTGTTCATCGAATCTCATCCCGAGGTGCAGCCCCATCGAGCTGAGAATCTCTTTTATCTCATTGAGCGACTTGCGGCCGAAGTTCTTGGTTTTGAGCATCTCGGGCTCCGATTTCTGTACCAGCTCACGAATCGTGCGGATGTCGGCGTTCTTTAAACAGTTGTAGGACCGCACAGAAAGTTCGAGTTCGTCGACGGAACGGTCGAGATTCTCGTTGAAGTGCATCCGGCTCGCCTCTTCGGCATCGGCTTCAGCAAGTTCAGGCTCTTCCTCGAAGTTGATGAATATCTGCATGTGGTCTTTTATCAACTTCGCGGCGAGCCCGACGGCATTCTCGGGCCTCACCGATCCATTGGTCCAAATCTCGACTGTGAGCTTGTCGTAATCAGTGTCCTGGCCTAGCCGCGCTGAATCGACGTTGTAGTTCACCTTTTTAACGGGCGAGTGCACGGAGTCGATAGGGATGTACCCGACGGCAAGGTCCTCATCAAAATTACGCTCGGCCGAAACATAACCACGCCCGCGTTTTAACCGCATCTCGATCGTGAGAGACCCGCTTTCTGAAACCGTTGCGATGTGGACGTTCGGATCCAGAATCTCGACTTCCGCGTCGGTTTCTAGTTCGCCCGACAGCATTTCACCCGGCGTATTACGCTCGACCCGGAGCGTCTTTGGACCCTGGCCGTGGAGCTTGAACGGGATGCGCTTGAGGTTAAGTATGATGTCGGTGGCGTCTTCGACCACACCGGGTATGGATGAGAACTCATGGAGGACGCCCTCGATCTTGACCGCCGTGATTGCGGCGCCCTCAATCGACGACAACAATGCGCGTCGCAGGCAGTTGCCGATGGTGGTGCCAAAGCCGCGCTCAAACGGCTGGGCGTAGAACTTCGCATAGCGGCCCGTGAGTGTTTCGGTTTCGCAGGCCAGTCGTTTCGGCCTCTGAAAGCCGATCATGAATTGAGTTTCAGTTCCGTCCATTGCTTCCTCTCACCAGCAGGTCACAGAGCGGAGGATTGCAGGCGCCAGCCACCCGCTTCCCGGCTCTCGAATGGTCCATTCTCATCACTTCGAATAGAGTTCGACGATAAGCTGCTCGTTAATGTTCTGCCCTATATCTTCGCGGCGCGGGAGGGCGACGACGTGGCCGCGCATCTCGTCGGGAGACGTGACTTCGAGCCATCCCGGCCGCCCGCGGCCTGATGCGGTTTGGAAGGCTCCCTGTATGTGAATGTTGGAGCGGCTCCCTTCGTGCACTGCGATCTCGTACCCGACCTTCACTTGAAAGCTAGGGATGTCAACCTTCTTTCCGTTCACGATGATATGGCCGTGGCTGACAAGCTGGCGTGCCTGAGCGCGCGACGTGGCATAGCCGAGCCGATAAACCACGTTGTCGAGCCGGCGTTCAAGCAGCGAGAGGAGATTCTCGCCCGTTACGCCTTTCATCCTGACGGCGCGCTCGAAGTAGAGCCTGAACTGGCGCTCCAGCATCCCATATATTCTCTTGACCTTCTGTTTTTCACGTAGCTGTTCCCCGTAGCCGATCAGTTTCGCGCGGCGTACGTTGCGACCGTGTTGTCCCGGCGGCTGGGTCCCACGCTTCTCTATCGGGCAGCTTGGTTTGTAACACCTCTCCCCTTTCAGGAACAGCTTCATTCCTTCCCGGCGGCAGAGACGGCACACCGGACCGCGATATCTTGCCAAACTTCTTTCCTCCGTCTGCTGTCCCTGGCCATCGGCCGATTTGGGACCAGCAAAAGTTTACAGGCGAAACCGTAGGTGACTTGGTCGCAGCCGCGTTTGTGACCGCGCCGGCGAGTTTGACTCTACATCACACAAATCGAGTTTCACCCTTCTTCCTTTAGAACGCCGGGGAACGGCGCTCGCTCCGGTTACACTCGCCGCCGCTTCGGCGGCCTGCAGCCGTTGTGTGGTATCGGCGTCACGTCGCGGATCAGCCGGACCTCGATGCCGGCGGACTGAATGGCACGAACCGCCGACTCCCGGCCCGAGCCCGGTCCCTTGACCCTCACCTCGCAGGACTGCATACCGAGGTCGCGGGCCGCTTGGGCGGCGCGACTCGCCGCCTGTTGGGCGGCAAACGGGGTGCCCTTCCGCGACCCGTGAAAGCCGAGCGCGCCGGCGGACGATTGGCTGATCAAATTCCCTTCGAGGTCTGTGATCGCCACCAGCGTGTTGTTGAACGTCGCCTGGATGTGAACAACTCCCTGCGGAACGACTCGGCGCTCCTTGCGCTTGAAGGTCTTCTTCTTACCGCCCTTTGCTTGTGCTTTTGCCATGGTCCTCGTGATGTGCGACGCGTGAATACCTCAACCACGAATCACTTAATTACTTCTTGCCCGGGGCCTTCTTCTTAGCCACTGTCGCACGGCGCGGGCCCTTGCGCGTGCGAGCGTTGGTGTGGGTGCGCTGGCCGCGAACGGGCAACCCCCTTCTGTGCCGCAAGCCACGATAGCAACCGATGTCCATCATGCGCTTGATGTCCATCTGGACTTGCTTCCGAAGATCGCCCTCGACCATTCCCTGCTGGTCGATAACCGAACGAATTCGGTTGATCTCCTCTTCGGTTAGCTCACGAATCCGCTTGTCGACGTGAATCCCCGCCTCTTCCAGAATCCGATTGGCGCGTGAGCGCCCAATGCCAAAGATGTATGTGAGACCTATTTCCGCCCGCTTGTTGGCCGGTAGGTCCACACCTGATATTCGTGCCATAGTTCTCCAGTGCGCGTCGTGAGCTGCTAACCTTGCCGCTGCTTGTGCTTGGGGTTCGTACAGATCACGCGAACGACCCCCTTGCGGTGGATGACCTTGCAGTTATCGCAGATTTTCTTCACCGAACTTCTGACTTTCACCCTGACCTACCTTTCCCATTCCAAGCTACTATGCGGCCCGTATCCTGTGCGCAAGAAACCGAAATAGTAGCATCTGCGATACGAAGTTTCAACCCGCCCGCACTCTCACGCAATCAGATCGCACCAGGAGGCCCGGCGCCGTTATCCAGCAGGGTTAGTATTCGAGGCCCGTTCTCAGTGATCGCGACGGTGTGTTCGTAATGGGCCGACGGCCTGCCATCCTTGGTCACGACCGTCCAGCCGTCGGAAAGAACCTTCACGTCTTCCCGGCCGAGGTTGATCATTGGCTCTATCGCTATGACCCACCCTTCGCGCAATACGGGACCGCTTCCAGGCTTGCCGTAGTTGGGCACCTGCGGTTCTTCGTGCATCGCGCGGCCGACGCCATGCCCGCAGTAGTTTCGCACTACCGAATAGCCAAGCGGCTCAACATAAGATTGAACCGCGTTGCAAACGTCGCCCAGGCGATTTCCTACTCTGCACTTGCTGATTGCCGCAAACAGCGACTCGCGGGTCGCCTTCATGAGCCTCGCCACGTCTTCGCTCACACGGCCCACGGCAACCGAGACCGCCGCGTCTCCTACGTATCCGAGATAGGTCGCACCACAGTCTATGCCGACGATGTCGCCTTCTCGAAGCCGCCGATTGCTCGGTATTCCATGAACGACTTCGTCGTTGACCGATGTGCAGATGGACGCCGGAAACCCGTTGTAACCCTTGAACGTCGGTATCGCGCCCGCGTCCCGGATCATCCGTTCGGCTTCGCCGTCGAGGTCACGTGTGGTCACGCCGACGCCTACCATCTCAGACAGTCTCTCCAAGACGTGGGCCACTATTTGGCCGGCTTGCCCCATCTTCTCGATCTCGATCCTGGACTTTCGAATGATCACTGGGTAGGTCCGCCTCCTTAATGTCACCGCAGCGCGCCGTCACAGCACGGAAATGACTCTGCTGAAGACAGCTTTCGGTGTTCCGGTGCCATCAACGACATGCAGCCGGCCCGACTCACGATAGTAGTTCATAATCGGCTGAGTCTTCTCATCGTAAAGCGCAAGCCGCTTCGCGATTGCGTCCTCGTTGTCATCAGGCCGCATGACCAGGGGCTTGCCGCACAGATCGCATGCATTCTCCTGCACGCTAGGCTGAGAGTATATGTTGTAGATGGCGCCGCATCCGGTACACGTGCGGCGCCCCGTCAGCCGTTTGTAGAGCAACTCTCGCGGCACCTTGATGCTGACGACGACAATCTCGTGGCCCTGCGTCCTGGCGATGCTGTCGAGAAGCCGCGCCTGCGGAAGCGTCCTCGGAAACCCATCGAGAATGTAGCCGCTCGTGCAGTCCGACTCACTCGTCCGGCGGTGAATCACCTCGGCAAGTATGTCGTCGGAGACCAACTGCCCCGCGGCTTGTATCGACTTCACTTGCCGGCCGATCTCCGTATCACCGCGCGCTACCTCACGCAGGATATCTCCGGTTGCAACGATGGGAAGCGTCAGCCGCTCTGAGACCCTCTGTGCTTGCGTTCCCTTTCCCGCGCCCTGGGGACCCATCAAAACAACAATTGCCGGCATAGTCGTCACATTGAGCGACGGCCCCGCAGGCGCCGCCCGCGCGGCCCGAGGAAACCATCGTAGTGGCGCATTATCAACTGCGATTCAACCTGATTCATCGTATCCATCGCCACGCCGATTATGATGAGCAGGCTCGTTCCCCCAAAATAAATCTGGATGCCCACTCCGGTCGGGATCCATTTCGTAAGCGGGTTCGACTGGAATATAGAATCGAGCCAGGTCCCGATCCACGGGATGTACTGGACCTGAATGCCGGAGAGCAGAACCTGGGGCAATAACGCGACAAGCGTCAGGTAAATGGCGCCGACGGTGGTCAGCCGCGTCAAGATGTCGTTGAGGTGATCGGACGTCCGTTTTCCGGGCCTGATCCCGGGAATGAACGCGCCGTTCTTTCGCAGGTTGTTCGCGACCTCGTCAGTATTGAAGATGATCGAAACGTAGAAGAAGGTGAAGAAGAGTATCGCCGCGGCGTAGATCAACATGTGAAGCGGATGCCCGGAGCCGCCGAGCTCGCCAGCAAATCTCGCGAGCGCTCCGCGCCATCCTTCCGCCGTCGGATCCGTGCCGCCAACAAAGCCGAGGATGGTCTGGGGGAAAGCTAGAATCGACGCGGCGAAGATCACCGGGATCACTCCGCCCATGTTCACTTTGAGCGGCATGTGTGTCTGCTGTTGAGGCACGGATTGGCGACCAACCATGCGGCGCGCGTGGTTGATCGGAACCTTGCGAAACCCCCGCTCAACGAAGACTATTGCCGCGATCACAAGAATCATCGCCACAAGCAGCGCGATGACGCCGACCGCTGTGCCGGTCCCTCCGCTGGTCAGCTTCTCGTAGATCTCCTGTACTCCCGACGGCAGGCGCAGGACTATTCCGGCGAAGATGATCAAGCTTATACCGTTGCCCACTCCCCGTTCGGTTATCTGCTCCCCAAGCCACATGATGAAGGTCGTGCCGGTGGCGAGCGTAAGCATCGAGAGCGCCAGGAAACCGTAGCCCTTGTTGGCCACAAGCGGGCCAGATGCCGTATCCTGCTGCTGGAGCCAATATGCGATGCCGAAGGACTGAACAGAACAGAGCACAACCGTAAGGTACCTTGTGTACTGCGTGATCTTCCTTCTGCCCAGCTCGCCTTCTTCCTGTAGCGCCTTAAGCCGGGTGCTAACGACCGTCATCAACTGCAAGATGATCGAGGCGGTGATGTAGGGGGTTATTCCGAGGGCGAATATCGAGACGACCTTGAAGTTCCCTCCCGAAAAGAGGTCGAGTACCCCCGCCAGGCTGCGCTGCAAGTCGCCCCGCTCCCAGAGTAACTTCAGCGCATCCGGGTCTATTCCGGGCGTCCGAACATGCGAGCCGACGCGGTAGACAGCCAGCATCGCCAACGTGAACAAAATCCGCTTGCGCAGGTCCGGGACCGTGAAGATATTACGTATGCTGTTGATGAAGTTCTCGATCATAACCGCTACCGATCTTTTGGTTTGGTGGTTTGTAGTTAGGGGTTCTTGGTTATCGGCCCACGAACTATGAACCAGAAACCAACCTGGCCGTGCCGCCCGCAGCTTCTATCTTCTCGCGCGCACTCTTGCTGAACCGGTGCGCAGTCACCTTGAACGCTTTCGTGAGTTCCCCACCGCAGAGGATCACAACGCCATCGAATCGCGCGAGATGACTTTTCCTGATGATCCCTCGTTCGGCCAGCACTTCGGGAGTGATCTCGTCACCGGCGGCAAACCTCTTCTCCAGGTCCGACAGCTTCACTTCGATCCACACCTTCTTGAATATGTTGGTGAAGCCGCGCTTGGGCAACCGGCGCTGCAGCGGCATCTGCCCGCCCTCGAACCCCGCGCGGCCCGAGTAGCCCGAACGTGACTTCTGCCCCTTGTGACCGCGCCCCGAAGTCTTACCGTGTCCCGAACCGGGCCCGCGCCCGACTCGCTTCTTGTTCCGGTTCGCCCCCTCCGGCGCCCCTATGTTGTGAATTCCTAGTGCCATCGTGTTCTCCGGGACCTCTATTCGATTATGCGTAGCAGATGCGGCACCTTTTTCACCATGCCGCGCGTCGACGGCGTATCAGGCCGCTCAACGATCTGATTCAACTTGGTCAGACCCAGACTCCGCACCAATTCCTTGTGCCCGCTGTTTGACCCAATCGTCGAGCGATACCACTGGATCTTTATCTTTTCCACCGACTTCCGCTTCGCGCCTTTGCGAGTAGTCTCTTTTCTGGCTCCGGCCATTTCAATCTCCTAGTCTGCGCCCGACTCTTTCAAGCGTTCTGAACTTCCTCGACCACCTGCCGGCGCAACCTCGCTACGGTGGTGGGTTCTCTCAACCCGCGAAGTCCTTCAAACGTGGCGCGCACAACGTTGTGAGGATTGGAGGAGCCTATCGACTTCGTTACCACGTCTCGAACACCGACTGACTGCATGATCGCCCGGACGGGGCCTCCGGCTATGACGCCGGTTCCTTCGGGCGCCGGTTTCAGCAACACCCGCCCGGACCCGAACACGCCGAGGACTTGATGAGTCACGGTGGATCCCTTCAGCGGCACGCGGATCAGGTTCTTCTTGGCGGCCTCGATGCCCTTCTTGATCGCGAGCGGGACCTCGCGGGCCTTCCCCGATCCGAAGCCGACGATGCCGTTTTCGTTGCCGACCACAACCAGGGCGGAGAACGACAGGTTCTTGCCGCCCTTCACCACCTTCGTGACCCGGTTGATTGAGATAACCTGATCCTTAAGATCAAGGCCCGATGCTTCTATTCGTTCCATAGCCCCCCAGACGTTCTGGATTTGCGACCCTGGATTCTAAGGCAAGAGGGTCGGCCGAAATCCAGACTCCATAACCCAACCTAAAACTCTAGTCCCGCTTCGCGCGCCGCCTCAGCCAGATTCCGCACCCGGCCATGATAGATGTAGCCACCGCGGTCGAACACAACCTGCGTGATGCCTTTCTCCTTGGCGCGCTCGGCGATCAGCTTACCGATCTCCTTGGCGGCGGCGACATTCCCGCCGGACCTGCCGCGCAGTGACGGCTCAGCGCTCGAAGCTGCAGCTATCGTCGATCCTTTTGTGTCGTCGATGACCTGCGCGTAGATATGGTTCAGGCTCCGAAACACGGCGAGGCGCGGCCGCTCAGCCGTCCCCTCGATCTTCTCACGTATCCTCTTATGAACTGCCCGCCGCACATAGCGACGATTATTCTTTGCCATCTCGCTCACCTGCACAAAATAATAAGACTGAGCAACGACACAGTCCGATCCCTCGGCGCTCTCGTTATTTCCCGGTCTTACCCGGCTTGAGTTTCAACTGCTCGTTTGCGTAGCGCACGCCCTTGCCCTTGTAGGGGTCGGGCCGGCGCAGGCCTCGCATATCAGCCGCAATCTGCCCAACCTGCTGGCGGTCGATCCCTGTGATCGTGAGCGTCGTCTGGTACTGCTGTATCGGCTTGTTCACGCGCTCGATCTTGACCGAGATGCCGTTGGGAATCGGAAACTCAATCTGGTGAGAGTAGCCGAGATTGAATATGACGCGATTCTTCTGCAACTCAGCCTTGTAGCCGACACCCACGACGTCGAGTTGCCGCGTAAACCCCTCGGTGACACCGGTGATTGCATTCTGCGCCAGCGCTCGCGCCAGCCCATGTACGGCCGACTTGTCGTCTGACTCTCGTTCGGCAATCAAGTGATCGCCGTCAACTCGAAACTGAACGCCTTCAGGCACTGAAGTCTTGAGGCTGCCCTTCGGCCCTGTCACCTCGACCGAGCCGTCACTCACGGTGACCTTGACGCCCTTTGGTATTGCTATCGGTTTTCTACCTATCCTCGACATTGAACCGGCTCCAGGTTTACCAGCCTAATAGACCCGGCAGAGTATTTCCCCGCCAACTTTCTCACGCCGGGCTCGCCTGTCAGTCATCAAGCCGCGGGAAGTTGAGATGATGTTGATGCCCATTCCCCCGAGCACCTTAGGGATGCTGGTGCTGTTCACATAGACGCGGCAACCCGGCTTGGACACGCGCTCCATAGAAGACAGGACCTGCTCGCCTTTCGGTCCGTACCGGAGATAAATGCGTATGTTTCGCCGCGCGCCATCTCCGATCACTTTGTAGTTGTTGACGAATCCTTCTTCCCTGAGTATCCGCGCGATCTCCAGCTTCAAGTTCGAGACCGGCACGTCGACCTTTTGATGCCTTGCGCCATACGCGTTGCGAATGCGGGTCAGCATGTCTGCTATCGGGTCTGTCATCACGTCTCCTAATGCAGGACCGAGGAGTCAGCGCTGAGGATTGAGCATTGACCTGCCGCGCTCGTTCCTCCGCACCTGTCGCTCAGTCCTCAACCATCACCAACTTGCCTTTGTGACGCCGGGGATGTGCCCTTCGAGCGCCAGATCGCGGAAGCAAATTCTGCACAACGCGAACTTCCTCAGGTATCCACGTCCGCGGCCACACCGCTGACATCGGTTGTGCACACGCGACCTGAAAATGTTCAGGTTCACGCCTTCCGACTTTGCCCGCTTGACCGTCTTCTTGTCGACGTGGCCATAGCGCTCCTTAACTCGCCGCCTTGCGCTCTCGAGCGCCCGCTTGAGCTCGTTGGCTTTGTACTTCGATGATTGTCTTGCCATGTTTGTCCGTTGTCCGTCGTCCGTTGTCCGTTGTCACGTGCTTACCACTGACAACTGGCCATGGACTACGGACTAAAAGCTATTTGGTAAACGGCATGCCGAACTGCTTCAGCAGGGCGCGTCCCTCCTCGTCAGTGCGGGCCGTTGTCACTATCGAAATGTTCATGCCCCGCGTTCGATCAACCTTGTTGAAGTCGATCTCCGGGAAGATCAATTGATCTTTGATCCCAATCGTGTAGTTGCCGCGGCCATCGAAGGCGCGAGGGCTGACCCCTCGGAAATCGCGCACGCGAGGCAGCACCGCGTTCACCAGGCGGTCTAGAAACTCGTACATCCGGTCGCCGCGCAGCGTTACCGAGACTCCCACGGGCATCCCGGTCCGCAGCTTGAATGCCGCTATAGATTTCTTCGCCTTCATGACAACCGGCTTCTGACCGCTGACCGTCGCCAGCTCCATCGCGGCCTGATCAAAGACCTTCGGATTGTTCTGCGCCTCGCGGCCGACACCCATATTGAGCACGATCTTTTCGATCCTGGGCACCGCCATCAGGTTCTTGTATCCGAACTCCTTCATCAATGCCTGGATTATTTCACCCTTGTACCGCTGTTTAAGTCTCGGAGCCATTCTTAACCGTCCCTCGATGCTACTGTTTCTCGATAACCGCGCCGCACTTCTTACATGCGCGAGTACGCGCCCCGTCGCCCAGGACCTGATGCGCGGCGCGAGTGGCGGTTCCGCAGTGAGGACAGACCACCATCACGTTGGAAATATCGATCGGCGCCTCGCGCGCGAGGATGCCGCCCTGTACGCCACGCCGGGTGTTGGCCTTCATGTGGCGTTTGATCACGTTGACGCCCTCGACAAGAAGCCTGCGCTTTCGCGGCTGAACCTCGATCACCCGGCCCGTCTTGCCTTTGTCCTTGCCTGAAATCACGACCACGCGGTCGTTCTTTCGTATGTTGATCTCCACGTTCATAGTCCGTGTCCCGTGTCCGTTGCCAGTTTTCAGTTGGCCTCTCTAGACGGACAACTGGCGACTGACGACGGACCTCTTTCTAAATCACTTCCGGCGCCAAACTGACGATCTTCATGAAGCGCTTCTCTCGCAACTCGCGCGCGATCGGGCCGAATACGCGCGTGCCTATCGGCTCGTTGTCGGGTTTGATCAGCACCGCCGCGTTCTGATCGAAGCGGATATATGTCCCGTCCCGCCGGCGCGTCTCCTTGCGCGTCCGCACTATGACCGCGCGCACTACCTGACCCTTCTTGACGGCGCCGTCGGGCGCCGCCTCCTTCACCGATGCCGTAATCACGTCGCCCAGTCCTGCTCGCGGCCCTGTGTGCCCGCCGACCGGAAGGATCATCGAGATGCGCTTCGCCCCCGAATTGTCAGCGACCTCAAGAATCGACCTCATCTGAACCATTGCTGTTCCCTCGCGATGCGCTAAAGAGTGATGAGCGAGCGGTGATGCATAAAGAACCGGGCCCGCGTCCCAAACGCTGTTGCCGTTTGGCTCACCACGGATCACGCATCCGTCTACCTTCAGCTCGCCTTCTGCACGATCTCGACCACTCGCCAACGCTTCCGTGCCGACAGTGGACGCGTCTCCACTATGCGAACGATATCGCCCGCGTGAGCACCAAGCTCATCATGCGCCATGAACTTGGACCGCCGCCGAATGTATCTCTTGTACTTCGGGTGACGCACCTGCCGCTCGACGCGGACGACAACCGTCTTCTGCATACGATCGCTGGTAACCAGTCCGACTTTCTCCAGCCTCCGCCGCCGAGCCACGCCTGCCTTCGCAGCGCTCGGCGTCTCCCCCTCAACAGCCGGCCTGTCCTCCATGTTCTCTTCCATACTTGCCCTTCGCTAACCTACGTTTTGTCCCCGGCAAGCTCGCGCTCGCGCAGGATTGTCTTGACTCGAGCCAGGTCCCGCCGTTCCGCCCGCAGTTGCTTCACCACGTCGACATTGCCGAGCGAGAGCTTGAATCGCATTCGAAAGAGCGACTCCGAAATCTCGCCGACCTTCTCGCGCAATACTTCGTCGGATAAGTCCCTCATCTCGTCGGCCTTCATACAAGTCCGCCCCCCTCCTGATCCCTCCGCGAAATGAACCTTGTCTTGATGGGAAGCTTCTGGGCGGCCAGCCTGATCGCCTCGCGCGCTGTTTTTTCATCAACGCCTTCCATTTCAAACAGCACGCGTCCCGGCTTCACAACCGCGACCCAGCCTTCGGGCGCCCCTTTGCCTTTTCCCATTCGGGTTTCGGCGGGCTTTTTGGTGATCGGCTTGTCGGGAAACACTCGAATCCAGATCTTCCCGCCCCGTTTGACGAAGCGAGTCATCGCAACCCGCGACGCCTCGATTTGCTTCCCCGTGATCCAGGCGGGCTCGAGGGCCTTCAGCCCGTACTCGCCGAACGATATTTCACCGCCGCGTGTCGCGACTCCCGACATCCGCCCGCGTTGTTGCTTGCGGTACTTCATTCGTTTTGGAATCTTGTATTCAGCCATAACAACTCGGATTTGGATTCTAGATTTTGGATTCTCGATTCTGAATACTAACCGCAGCTCTGGCAGCCGCAATCCAAAATCTAAAATCCAAAAACTCTTTTCACTGTCTCCTCGCCTGCGCGGCTCTCCTGATGGTCATTTCGTCGCCGCGATAAATCCACACCTTGACCCCTATGACACCGAAGGTCGTGTTTGCCTCGGCGAAACCGTAATCAATGTCGGCGCGCAGCGTATGAAGCGGCAGACGGCCCTGGAGGTACCACTCCGAGCGCGCGATCTCCGCGCCGTTCAACCTGCCCGACACGCGGACCTTGATTCCCTGCGCGCCGAATCGTTGCGAGTTCTCGACCGCGCGTCTCATCGCGCGACGAAAAGCGATGCGCTTCTCGAGTTGTTGGGCGATCTGCTCGGCCTGAAGCTGGGCGTTCAACTCAGGTTTGTGAATCTCCTGGATGTTGACGAACACTTCGCGTCCGGTGCGGTCCTTGATCTCCTGTTTGAGCTTGTCGATCTCCGCGCCCTTACGGCCGATGATGATCCCCGGCCGCGAAGTGTGGATGATAATCTTGAGCCTGTTCGCGGCGCGCTCGACGTCGATATGCGAGACGCCTGCGCCGGCGAATCGAGCCTTCAGCTCCTTCTTCAGCTTGAGATCTTCGTGCAACAGCTCGGCATAATCTCGTTTGGCAATCCAGTTGGAATGCCAGCCGCGATTGAAACCGAGCCTGAACCCGTATGGATGAACTTTCTGACCCACAAATCCTCCAATCGTGCTCGTGATGCGTCGGCCGTTTCACGTTTCCTCACGCATCAGGCATCACGAATCACTCCGTCTCTTTTTCCGACTCCAGCTCAATAGTTATGTGGCTCTGCCAGCGGCGCTCGCGGTATGCGCGGCCCATCGGAGCCGGGCGCACGCGGCGCCTATACTTCGTGGGGCCAAGATCGACAGTTGCCTTTGACACGACGAGCCGGTCTACGTCGATTGCCACGTTGAACTGGTCGGCCTTCTGCTGCGCGTTTGCAATGGCCGATCGCAGGGCTGTTTCGATTGGACCCGACGCACGCTTGCGCGAGACCTTGAGCACGCCCAGCGCCTCGTTCACGTTTCTCCCCCGAATCAGATCGATTACGAGCCGCGCCTTTTGAGGCGATCCCTTGATGTACTTTGCGACCGCACGTGCTTTCATGGCTTATTTCGCAGCGGCTCCCTTCTTGACAATCTTCTCGGTTCTCTCCGGGTGCCCCTTGAACTGCCGGGTCGGCGCAAACTCGCCCAGCTTGTGCCCGACCATATTCTCCTGAACATAGACGGGGATGAACTTCTTGCCGTTGTGAACCGCGATCGTGTGACCGACCATCTCAGGCAGTATGGTCGAACGCCGGGACCACGTCCTGTGCACTCGCTTCTCGTTTGTCTGGTTCATCCTCATGATCACCTTGACCAGATGATCATCTACGAACGGTCCCTTTTTTATCGATCTTGCCATAACCTTCCAACCAAAGGATGGGACTCAGTCCCCAGTCCTCATCGCTCAGTCCTCACTTCGTCGCCCTGCGCACAATGAACTTATCCGTGCGCTTGTTGTTTCGAGTCTTGAAGCCACGAGTCGGCTGGCCCCAGGGGCTCACCGGATGTCGGCCGCCGGAGGTCTTGCCCTCGCCTCCTCCGTGCGGGTGATCAACCGGATTCATCGCCACGCCTCGGACCTTCGGCCGGCGGCCCAGCCATCGCTTCCGCCCGGCTTTCCCCAGCGACACGTTGCTATGATCGCTGTTGCCAAGCTGGCCGACCGTCGCGGAGCAGTTGATATTCACCTTGCGAATCTCGCCCGAAGGGAGCCTCAGTTGGGCCCAATCACCCTCCTTCGCCACAAGCTGCGCCGCGCCGCCCGCAGCCCTGACCATCTGACCGCCCTTACCGGGACGAAGCTCTATGTTGTGAATCGTCGTCCCGAGCGGAATATATTTCAGCGGCAGCGTGTTGCCCGCAATGATGTCGGCTTCAGGACCTGAGAGAATCGTCTGTCCGATCTTCAGACCCGCCGGGGCTAGTATGTACCGCTTCTCACCGTCGACATAACTGAGCAGCGCGATATGCGCCGAGCGATTCGGGTCGTACTCGATCGTCACCACTTTAGCCGGAATGCCGTTCTTGTCGCGTTTGAAATCAATGATCCGATACTGCCGCCGGGCCCCGCCGCCGCGGCGCCGCACGGTTATGTGACCGTCGTTGTTCCGCCCGGATATCCTCCGCTTCGGCGACAGCAGCGGCTTATAGGGCGTGTCGCCGGTCACTTCTTCACGCGTGAGGTACGTCTGGTACCGTTGCGCCGGTGACGTTGGTCTAAGCTTCTTGATGCCCATGCATTACCCTCATTCTGGATTCGAGTGTTCGATTTCGTACTTGAGCCGGAGCTCGGTGCAACTAATCCAGAACTTCAAATCCAAAATCATATCGCGTCTTCGTACATGACCGGTTTTTCACCGCTCTTGAGCGTAACAAATGCCTTCTTCCAATCCGGCCGCCGACCCATCTCACGCCGTTGCGGCACGCGCTTCATCTTGCCGCGATAGTTTGCCACGCGCACTTCGTCGACTTTTACTCCCAGTATCTTCTCCACGGCGCGCTTTATCTCGGGCTTCTTGGCGCGACGATGGACCTTCAGCGTCAGCATCTGCCGCGCATTCCCGCTCCGGCCGAGCGACTCGGGTTCATCCTTCATCGTGAGCGCCTTTTCGGTTATCACCGGCCCTTTGATGACGTCCCAAACACTCTTCATGCGAGCCTCCTACTTGCTCAAATGCCGATCCAACTCGCCCGCCGCGTCTCGGGTCAGCGCCAACCGCTCGTGCGTCAGCAGGTCGTAGACGTTAATTCCGTCCGGCGATACGCAGGTGACCGCTTGGAGATTGCGTGACGAGAGCGCGAGATTGTGATTGTCCCGCGAGTCGACGATCAGCGTCCGGCGGTCGAGTCCAAGCCGGTCGAGCGCGGCCGTGAACTCCTTCGTCTTATGCGAAGACAGCTCGAAGTTCTCAACGATCACCAGTCCACCCTCGCGCAGCCTCTCCGACAGCACGGACCTTATAGCGCCGCGGCGCATCTTCTTAGGTATGCTGTAGGACCAGTCCCTCGGCTGGGGTCCGTGTACGTTGCCGCCGCCCTTCCACAACGGGCTTCGCAAGCTTGCGATTCGCGCCCGGCCCGTGCCCTTCTGTTTCCAAAGCTTCCGGCCTGAGCCGCGCGTGTTGCCTCGCGTCTTCGTAGCAGAGGTCCCCGCTCGCTGGTTCGCAAGGTAGTTCTTAATCGCTGAATAGATGAGCGGCTTGTTGAGCGGCGCGCCGAACACTTTCTCCGACAGCTCGATCTCGCCGACCTCTTCATTATTCAAGTTCTTTACCTTCACCACCGGCATTTCTTAGCTCCATCCATCGAGGGCCGCAACTGAGTTATGCGGAGCGACAACCGCGGTCTTCTCAGCCCTAAGTCCTCATCGCTCGGTCCTTCTCATTGCACCTTCTTTATCAGCACGACCGCTCCGGTCGGTCCCGGGACCGCGCCGCGAATCATCAACAAGTTCCGCTCGGTGTCTACCGCCGCCACGCGCAGGTTCTTAATTGTCTTTCTGGCGTCGCCCATATGGCCTGCCATCCGCGTGCCCTTGATGACGCGAGAGGGAAACGCGGATGCTCCGATAGAGCCGGGCGCCCGGTGAAACATCGAGCCGTGGGTCGCGCGCCCGCCGCCGAAGTTGTGCCGCTTCACGAAACCCGCAAAGCCGCGCCCCTTCGAGCGGCCTACGACGTCCACGATGTCATCCTCGGTGAAAATATCAACCAGGACTTTGTCACCGACGTTGGTGGCGTCGTCACTCTCATCAAGCCGGACCTCGCGCAGCACTCGCGTGGGCGGCACGCCCGCGCGCTTGAAGTGCCCTTCGGTCGGCTTGTTAATTCGCCGCGGAGGCCGTTCTTCGACCAGCCCCAACTGAACGGCGGTGTAGCCGTCGCTATTGACCGTCTTCTTCTGAACGACGATGCAAGGACCGGCCTTGATCACGGTGACCGGCGTGACTGTCCCGTCCGGAGCGAATAGCTGCGTCATCCCAAGCTTCTTACCTATTATTCCGTTGACCATAACTCACAGTCCGTGGTCCGTGGCCCGTAATCAGTCGCCCCTTGCGCCTTCGGACAGACCCAACGAACGCCCGATAACCGACAACGACTTACTTATGATCCTTCCCGAAGGCTTTGATCTCGACATCGACCCCCGCCGGCAGGTCGAGTTTCATCAGCGCATCAACCGTCTGAGGCGTCGGGTCCAGTATGTCCATCAGCCGCTTGTGAGTTCGAATCTCGAACTGCTCGCGCGACTTTTTGTCGACGTGCGGACTCCGCAGCACGGTGTACTTATTCTTCACCGTAGGCAGCGGAATCGGTCCAGCCACTCGCGCCCCGGTTCGTTTGGCCGTATCGACGATCTCAGCCGTCGACTGGTCAAGCACCCGGTAATCATATGCCTTCAGCCGGATTCTGATTTTTTCGTTCAACATGACATTTAACCTTCGTCCGCTGTCCGTCGTCCGTTGCGTTGTCGTCGCTCGTTAACAACTCTGCCAGGATAACTAGCAACGGAGAAATGACCACGGACGGATTACTCGATGATCTCCGAGATGGTCCCGGCGCCCACCGTCCTGCCACCTTCCCGGATCGCAAACCTCAATCCCTTCTCCATCGCGATCGGCGTGATCAACTCTACCTCCAGCGCCGAGTTGTCCCCAGGCATCACCATCTCAACTCCCTCCGCCAACGTCGCC
>DATDOV010000097.1:0-7851 GCA_035293105.1 Blastocatellia bacterium | reverse complement strand
AGGGGGCAAGGGGGTGAGGGGCGCTGCGGTGTAGGCTAATTCCTCGTAAGCCCGCTTGCGGCGCTCGAAGACAGATTCGATTGCTGCTATTGCCGCAGGAGATGCTAGACGAAATGGGCGTGGCAGAGGGCGACGACGTGGATCGCAGCGCGTAGACGCTAGGTTGCGCGGTCCCAACTGTTCCCTAATACACCCTCGAAGTCAGGGCGGCGTTAGACCCTCAGTTCCGAGCGGGTCTGAAGCAGTTGAAGAATGTGCGCGCGGGTGATGATCCCGTCGAGCCGTCCATTCGATACAACCGGCAACTGATTCACGTCCTCGCGCCCCATCACCTCGAGCGCCTCAATGACCGCGGCCTCGGCGCCAACAGTCCGAAGCTGATCCAGCGGACGCATTACGTCATCGACCAGCGTGAACGGCCATTTGCGGCGCTCAACCTGTTTGACCTCGTGAGCCGTGATCAGTCCGGCGAGCACACCGTTGTCGGCAACTATGAAGCAGCGTTGTCCCGTGCGAAGCAGATGCTCGTCCGCGAATGATTGGAGATTCGTGCGGCCGTCGATGACCGGGCAGTCGCGCGTCATCACGTCGCCGACCCGAAGGCCCCCCAGTCTCTCGGTGATCTCGCTCTGGGCAAAGGTCGCGCGCGCAGCATCGAGCAGGAACCAGCCGATGAATGCGATCCATAAGCCGCCGAGACCCGCGCCGCCGAAAAACTGCAACAAGCCAATGGCGATGAACGCCATCGCAACCACCTGCCCCGCGCGCGCCGCGATCCGTGTCGAACGGGCAGCGTTGCCGGTCACCCACCAGACGATGGCGCGGAGGACGCGGCCTCCGTCAAGCGGATAGCCTGGGATCAGATTGAAAGCGGCAAGCATCAGGTTTATGTACCCGAGCCACACGAGCATCGCCATCGCCGGCGTGGTCGGAGTTGCCAACGGCTTCCAGTCCCCGGCGACTGCCAGCCCGAGAAACAGGAGGCCGGCGACGGCGCTCGCGATCGGCCCGGCGACGGCCATCCAGAATTCGGTCTTCGCGTCGGGGGATTCCTTCTCAATCCGCGACACTCCGCCGAGCGCGAACAGAGTGATGGACCGAACGGGCAGGCCGCGTGTCTTGGCGACCACTGAATGCGCAAGCTCGTGCGCTACGATCGCCGCAAAAAACAAGAGCGCGGTCAGCACGGCCAGCGCCCAACTGAGCCCGCGGCCCCACGCCGGGTTCGTCTGGTAAAAGTGCTCGGCCAGCGACAGCGTGATCAGCAGCGCGATTATGAACCAACTGTAGTGCAGCCCTATTTCGATTCCGAAGATGCGGCCGAGCCTTATCTGTGAGTCCATGCTTCCTCCACGTGTCGGCGCAGTTACCGCCGCGACTTCCCGCACACGTCCAGCCTGACCGCAGCGGGCGGCCCTGTCAACCGGCCGAGCTCGAAGTGCTCGAAGTCGCGGCGCTTCACTTCTTACCGGCGTGCGTCTTCCGCTTTCCTCCGCCCTTTATTCCGCCGGCCTTCTGTCCGCCCATTCCGCCGCCGCTCTTCCCGCCTTTGCTGCTCCTCCGAGTCGCGGCGCCGCCGCCGGTCACGGTTCGCTTTATCGATTCGGGCGTCGTATCCGCTGGTCTCGTGTTCACCATACCAGTGCTCCTTCAAGCACGGCCCGTCAGACGGCCATGCTCCCGTCGCCCGCACGGCGACGCTGTGCTAGCTCAGCAGTGATCCCCGGCAAGATCAATGCCGGACTCGGTACATTGTTCTGGGGAGCAGTGATCAAACTAAGCCGGAACCCAATGGCGCGGAGCGGAAATCTACTCATTCTCTGCGCGAACTTTCCCACCGGCGGTGCTCTGTGCCCGCTAACTCTACGAGCAAGCCGGGTATGTTCGTTGCTTGCAACGGCAACGGGCGATCAACTAACACGGGCGGTCTTTCGACGCGCCGGAATCGAGGAACGATGAAACCGTCGCCCTCTGACACCACTTTCACAGTCAACATCAGGTCAGGAAGGGTAATGCTCGAGGGTGAGCTCGGTATGCCTTGCGTACCCGGCGGGCTTGTGATCTTCGCGCACGGGAGTGGAAGCAGCCGCCTCAGCCCTCGCAATCAATACGTCGCGAGGGTCATCCGAGAATCGGCATTTGCGACTCTCCTGTTTGACCTGCTGACCCCCGAGGAGGAGGCGGTCGACGTCTACACGCGCCACCTTCGCTTTGACATCGAGTTACTCACGCGCCGTCTGATCGACGCGACCAATTGGGCGGCCGTTCAGCCGGAAACGCGCAAACTTCGGTCTGGCTATTTCGGAGCCAGCACCGGAGCGGCTGCGGCGCTTGTGGCTGCCGCGCAACTCGGCGACGCGATTGGCGCCGTGGTCTCTCGCGGGGGCCGGCCCGACCTCGCGGGTGACGCATTGGGGCGGGTCGAATCGCCGACGTTGCTGATCGTCGGCGGTTTGGATCACGTCGTAATCAGACTCAACGCCCAGGCATTCGAGCAGCTCAGATGCCAAAAAGAGACTAGAATAGTCCCCGGTGCAACGCACCTGTTCGAAGAGCCCGGGGCGCTCGAAGAGGTAGCGCGATTGTCCGTCGAGTGGTTCAGACGCCATCTGACGACGCATTCAACAAGCCGGGCACACAGCCAGGCGCGCGAGGGCGGAACATGATCGGGCGATTCAGGAATAGAAGTGAAGCGGGCCAATTGCTCGCGTCCAGGCTCTCGGCCTACGCGAATCGCCCCGACGTGTTGATCCTGGCCCTGCCGCGAGGGGGCGTGCCCGTGGCCTATGAACTGGCCCTTGCGCTCAACGCCCCGCTCGATGTGTTCGTCGTGCGCAAGCTCGGCGTCCCGGGCCAGGACGAGTTGGCGATGGGCGCGATCGCCACGGGAGGAGTTCGCGTGTTGAACGAAGACGTCGTGCGCCTTCTGGGAGTACCGCCCGACGAGATCGAGGCAGTCGCCGCGCGTGAGCAACTGGAGATGACCCGGCGTGAGCGCGCATATCGGGGAGACCGGCCCGCGCCGGAGGTCAACGGCCGCTGCGTCATCCTCGTGGACGATGGCTTGGCGACGGGTTCGACGATGCGGGCAGCCGTTCGGGCCCTCAGAGAACAGCAACCCTCACGAATAGTCGTTGCGGCGCCCGTCGCCCCGCCTTCGACTTGCGACGAGTTCGCGGGCGAAGCGGACGAAGTGGTGTGCGTGCTTACGCCCGAGCCCTTCGACGGCGTCGGGCGATGGTACGAGGACTTTTCTCAAACGACTGATCATGAGGTGCGACGGCTCATCGACCTGGCAGGACGTCGCCGCTGAGATCGTGACAAACGAGCTGGGGAAAAATGGAAGGTGAATCATGCGAAAGGGACTAATACTATTGACGGGACTCGGCCTTGGCGCCGGATTGATGTACATGTTGGATCCCGATAGGGGAAAGCGAAGGCGGGCATACGCGCGCGACAAGTTTGACCGGCTTCGTCACCGAGCGGAACACGCGGTTGGAAAAACCAAACGCCACACGATGAATCGCATTCACGGCGTCATCGCAGGTCTGAAAGCGTTCTCCAGACACGAGGCGCCCTCCGACGATGTGCTGGCCGAGCGGGTCCGCTCCAGAATGGGAAGAGCGGTCGCGAGGCCGCATGCGATCGAGATCAAGGCGGCGCGCGGCCGAGTCACGCTTCGCGGGAGAATAACGGCGAACGAGGCGGACGCGCTGCTCAAGTGTGTTTCGATGGTGCCCGGCGTGGCCGGCGTCGACAACAAGCTGGAAGTCTTCGCGTGGTCGGACGAAGCACCCGTGGTTGAACAAGAGAAGGCTCGCGCGGCTACGATGTGAGTCTCCTGCGCTTGTCGGCCGCGTTGATCGCTCCGCCGTTGGACGTACTCTCGTCAAGTAAGACGGGCCGAGGGCTCAATCGCGCAAACTGAGGAGGAGCCCGATTCCGCTGCCGAGCGCACACAATACGAAGGCCCACAATAGAAGCGCTTGCGCGAGTATCAGGTACTCCGTCTTTTCCGGGTGCTTCGAACTGCGGCGCACCGAGATCGCGGCCAGAGGAAGTCCCAAAGCTCCGAGCCAGACTCCTCGAGGCAGCCCGAACAATGGCAGCACGGCCAGAGTGATGTAGGAAGCGCCGACGAGGAACGCAAGTGCGACTGCGGCTTTCGGACGTCCCAACCGCACCACAAGAGTCCTCTTGCCTGACGCTTTATCAGCCGTCGAATCGGGGAATTCGTTGATCCAAAGAAAGCTCGCGATGAGAATACCAAGCGGAGTCGCAAGCAGCGCCAGCCGCATGGACAGGGCGCGCTGCTGCACGAGGTAGGTTCCAAGCGAGATGAGAGGGCCATAGCAGATTCCAACTACCAGTTCTCCCAGCCCCCGGTACGACAGATTGAACGGCGGGGCGTGATAGAAGTAAGCGCACGCGACGCCAATCAAGCCGATCCAAAGAACGCCCGGCTCGCGAAAGCAGACTATAGCGAGACCTATCAGAGCGCCGACCGAATAGAAGAAAACCGCGATCCTCACCGTTTGATTCCGCGTCAGGAGCCCGTCAACCAGAACACGTTTCCCCCCTGAGAACGGACTTCGGTCCTCGGGCGCAACGCGTAAGTCGGCGCCCGAATCGTAGTCGAACACCTCACCCGACGCGTTCTTTGCCACTTCAATCGAGGCGATGCCGCCTACCGTTAATCCCAGCCATCCCCAATCCAGGCTTCCAACGGAACGAGCCGCACACGCCCCCAAAAACAGGGACGACATTGAAGCCAGCGTGATCCTTGGATCAGCCAGCCTCCATAAGCCCCGCACGAAGTTGAGTCGCTGTTCCTCCATTGCCTGGACTCCCGCCTGCCTTTCTCACCCCGAGATCGACATGCCGATCATCCGGCCGATTCCATAAGTCAGCGCCGACGCTGCAAGTCCAAACAGCAACGACCGCGCGCCCGAAGACAAAACGCTCCGGCCCGTCAGCAGCGTGATCGCGGCGCCTATGAGAAACAGAGCCCCGGCACTGACGATCAAGCTCACGAGGACGGCGGCCTGGCCGGCGAGGAAAACGAACGGGACGACCGGCACGATTGCTCCGCCCGCGAACAAGAAGAACGAAGTGATCGACGCTTCCCACGCCGAGCCGCCCAGGTTTTTTGGGTCGATGCCGAGCTCCTCGCGCACCAGAGTATCGAGCGCCCTGGTCTCGTCGGCTATGACGCTCGCGGCAACGGCGGCGGCCTCGTCTTCGCTGAGGCCCTTCGCCTGGTAGATCAGGGCCAGCTCGCGCATCTCTTCTTCGGGCTCGGCCGCCAGTTCATCGGCCTCGATTTGAATCTGCCGCTGGTAGAGTTCGCGGGAGCTTTGCACCGAGAGCCACTCGCCCATCGCCATAGAGCACGCCCCGGCTACCAAGCCTGCGAGCCCCGTGATCAGTATCGCTTGCGGGGACATGCTTGCCCCCGCGACTCCCATAACCAGGCTCAGGTTCGACACCAGTCCGTCGTTGGCGCCGAGCACTGCGGCGCGCAAGGCATTCCCTCCGATCGCGCGGTGTCTTCCCTCGAGCCTCGCCAGTTGACTGCCGCCCATGCCCGATACTTCGCCCGACACATCCGCGATTGTGCTCAACAAGCGGGCGTGCGCCCCGCTGTCTCCGGTCTTCGCTTTCGGGCCCGGCATCATTCCGCTGACCTGTTCCATCTTCGCCAACGTGGGCAAGACGAGTTGAGCGCCGAATCGCCGAGCAAGCAGTCTTAGGATCCGCGCGCGCCAACTCGGGTGAGGCTCGCGAACCGAATAGCCCGACTCGCGCAGTTTCTCAACCCACACCTGCGCGTGCCTCGTCTCCGCCGCCGCCAGACGGCGATAGACCTCCGCCAGATGGGGCTGCGATTCGATGGCGGCCAGCGTCGAGTAGACCGCGGCACTGTCGATCTCCGATTGCAAGTTGGCCCGAAAGCGAGCGGGGTCATCCCTTCGTGTCATAGGCCCTACATATCAGCAATCACGAGCGCGGCGCAACTTGAAGTGCCAGAACGCGACAACCGGGGCGGCACTGGAGAAACGCGAACGGCGGGCGGAATCCTGGAACGCTCGCCGCTTGCCAACTGCGAGCAGCGCCGACAGCCCAACAGCGGCGATGAGAAACTCGCAACTGGTATTGGATTCACTTCCGTATCAGCCGCGTGATGACCCAACCGATCAGCGCGCCTGCTCCGAAAGCGATTGCGACGGAGCGAAGCGGACTTCGCTTGACCCTGTGCGCCGCTTCATCCAGCAAGTCCTCAGCGGCGTGAGCCCCTCGCCTCACCGCGCGCCTCGCCGCCGCCGCTCCGTCTTCGACTGCGTCGGTTATCGAAGCGGAAACCGCCGACTTCACGCGTGACGCCTCGTGTCCGAACTGGGCGATCCTCGCTCCGGTGTTTACGGTGTCTCTAAGCAAGCTGCTTTTCATGATGAATTTCCTCCCGCGTAATTTGGCGCCCCCCAGAACAGGACGCGCCACGTGTTTACTCGTGCCTTGCAGCGCATACGGTCATTGGCTGCCGGTGGGCCCTGGTTTGCAAGGCAACAGCGGTGCCGGGCCAAACGCAGGTGTTTCTTGGCCCGCCGGTTGCGCCGATGGGCAAACTTTCGCACCATCTTGTGTGAAAGCCCGCTATCCGGTTTGAGGGATTGCCACAGCGAGGCCGTTTGAAGTTCGCGAGGCCCTGCGACGTGGGCCGGGAAGGAAGAAACAAGATGACTACCCAGAGCGCGCCGGACGCACCCGCGATCGAGTTCCGCAACGTGTCGCTCAGCTTCGAGGACCGGCGCGCTCTCCAAGGTGTCAGCTTCACGCTCGGCCGCGAACAGATGATCATAATCACCGGCGCTTCCGGTTCGGGCAAATCAGTCCTCCTGCATCTGGCGATCGGGCTTCTGCGGCCCGATGAAGGAGAGATTCTGATCGAGGGCCGGGAGATTCAGCAATTGGACGAGAAGGAACTCCTGTCGATCCGGAGCCGCCGAATGGGATTGGTCTTTCAGGAGGACACGCTATTCACTGGCCTGGACACCTATGAGAACACGGCGTATCGGTTGGTTGAACACGGCTGGCCCGAAGTAGAGATCGAGCGAGCCGTACCTGAGATACTGGCGTTCGTCGGCTTGGAGAAAGACGTCGACAAGTTGCCTGAGGAACTCTCAATTGGGATGCGGCGCAGGTTGGAGCTCGCGCGTGCGCTTGCCGGCTGGCCTCCGATCATGCTGTTCGACGAGCCGACGATCGGTCTCGATCCGATCAACGCTCGCCAGGTGCTTGACCTGATAATCCGCGCCCGCGACATCCACAGAATCTCCTCGCTGCTGGTTACCAAAGAGCTTCACCAGATCCCATACGTCGTCAACCACGAAGCCGCGTCGGACGCGTCGGGCGCAGTCACTATTCGCAAGGCCGAACGGACGCGAGGACCGAAAGCTCGAGTGATGACGCTCGACGAGGGCGAGATCGCGTTTCTTGGCACGCCGGAGGAATTCGACGCAAGCGGGCTCCCGTCAGTTATTCACCTGACTCATCCCGAGATCGGAATGCACAAGGCCACGGGACCTACTCCAAATCCTTGGAAGGAACGCGAACCGACCGGCGGCGCGAGCAAGTGAAGTGCCCGATCCAGCCCGTGGCGCTTCTGTAAAGCCCTGAAATGTGAAAGAGGACCACAACCGTGGTCCTCTTTCTTTTGATTCACAGATTGTTCAGGCCCGATGGGTGAGAGGTCGCCCTCTCACCCGTCAGCCCAACCTCTTAGTTGCAGGTGTTGTTGCACTGGAACGGCTGCGAGGGTGACGTCCCAGGATTCGTCACGATGATCGCCCC
>DATDOV010000096.1:0-57208 GCA_035293105.1 Blastocatellia bacterium | reverse complement strand
GCGCTCCGCGATGAAGGCTGCGACGTGCTTGAGAAGACCGATGACTCAGAGTACGGGAAGTTCGGGTGGGTCATGGATCCGGAAGGCAACAAGGTTGAACTTTGGCAACCACCGGCCGGGCAATAACCCTCATGAACGTCGAAGCAAAGCCGACGCCTAACCCCTCGCTCAAGCGGAGCGCCAACGGCAGGCCACCAGGGCCCGGTCGGCGGTACGCGGTACATTTTCGCCAACCGGGCCCTGGCGTCCTGCCGTCGTCGCCCGCTTAGCTCGAACGTTAGACCGACAGACGCGTCGAGCGGTTCGGATTGGTGCACATCCACGGGTTCTCGGACTCACCCGTGGCTACGCGCCGTCACCCCTTCGGGGTTCGTCCGTCGAGCCTGAGGTTGCGACCCGTAGTCGCGAAAGGTTACACTCGCCTCGCAATTCAGAGCTTCAACCATAAGGCTGGGTACTGAGGTGAACGCGGCTCGACTGCCGAAATCAATCCTGCCGTCTTCATTCGGAGGCGAAGTCGTCGCTGGTATCAACTCGGTCGACCATTCTTTAATGTGAACCATGTGAACCAAAGAGGTGGGCAATGCGGATTCATCGTATTGGCTTGGCGCTGCTGCCGATGTTCATGCTGTCGGCTGCTCCGATTCTGAATAATGAAAGACTGCCGATGAGCGCGGCAGCCGCTGCGCGTGCGCAGACCTCTGCTCGCGACGCGCTCGTCGCCCGCGCGAAATCATTCGAGCTCAACACGCCGTACGTGGCCCCTCCCGGCGACCCGCTCGAACACGATGCCGCGGGTTTTGCTAAAGTAATGTGCTCGGCTGTGTTCATCACCGGTCTCGATCCCGACTTCGCTGCAGAGAATGTCGGTGGCTTCACCGGTTCTTTCGAGCAGCGCGCGAAGTTCGGCAAACCCGTCATAGATCGTGTTAACAAGACCGTGACGGTCACTGTTCCCAACGGAGTGAAGCGCATTGCGAAGTACCTCGGCAGCCAGGGTTGCGTAGCGCTCCCGGCCGGCAAGGACTCGTTGAACTTCAACCCAATTACCGTCAAAAGCCGGCTGCCCGACCCGGCCACACAACCGTGGCCCATGGGCGACAGGCTACCTAAGGATCCTCTGCCGCCGGAGATCAATGCGGACAAGCTGAAGCAGGCGATCGATGCGGCATTCGATCCCGCCGAGGGTTTGACCGCCGCATTCGTCGTCACTTGGAAGGGCCGGCTAATCGGCGAGCGCTATGGCGAAGGAATCACCGCGCGCACGCAGCTCGAAAGCTGGTCGATGGGCAAGAGCCTGACCGCTACTTTGATGGGCATCCTGGTCAAGCGCGGTCTCTACGACCTGTGGCAACCCGCGCCCATTCCCGAATGGCAAACAGCAGGAGACCCGCGCGCTAAGATTCGCATCGCCGATATCATGCATATGTCGAGCGGCCTGCGAATAAGGGCGCCCCAGGATCCCGACTACGACCCCTCGCTCGGGTATCCCGATCATTTGTATCTCTACACCGGCGGCGCGAACTCATTTCATTACGCCGCAACGCGACCACTGCAGTGGCCGCCGAATACAGTAGGCCGCTATCGCAACTGTGATCCGGTCTTGACCAACTATCTCATCCGCCTCGGTGTCGAGAAGCGTGGCGAGGAGTATCTCTCGTTTCCGCAGCGGGCGCTGTTCGACAAGATCGGCATCCGGACTATGGTGATGGAAACAGACCCGTATGGGAACTTCCTCACGCAAGGGTACGAGTTTGCATCGGCGCGTGATTGGGCGCGGCTTGGGAATCTCTATCTTCAGGATGGTGTGTGGAATGGAGAGCGGATTCTGCCGGAGGGGTTCGTCAAATTCGTGAGCACGCTTGCGCCCGCGTGGGAAGCCGACAAGCGGCCGGTCTATGGCGCGTTCTTCTGGATCAACGGCGACGGCGGGTATCCGGTGCCGAAGGAGGCTTATTATATGGCGGGCGCCGGCGGGCAGTGGACGATGATCATTCCTTCGCATGACCTGATCGTGGTGCGGCTTGGACATTACCGCGGCAGCCGCGAGGGGACGCGGTCGTTCAGGAAAGCGCTTGCGATTCTGATGGAGGCGGTGCCTAAGAGGAAATGAGGCGCCGGCGAGACGGGGCGAGGAGGCGGCGTGCACCTTTCGAAGAGTAGGCTCGAGGCCAACCCGCGGTTCCCGTCTCGGTGGTGTAACCAACGCCGATCCGACCATCGCTTTTTGACCCCTCACGGCTTTTGTATTATTCTGTTTGCGTGATTCCAGCAGTTACGAATAGAAGGCTCCTGCCATTTGTCGCAGTACTCGTGATCGCGCTGGCTTCGTTAGCCGGCGGGTATTACCAGTCGGGCCCGCCCTCGAAGCCCGCGCCCGGAACCGCACGCGAGGTTGATCATCGCACGTTGGGCTTCGAAGAGGCGCTCAGCACAGTCGTTGACAGCTACGCCGGGACCGTCGACCTCGAGCTGCTGGGTAAATCATCTATCCAGGGAATGCTCCACCAGCTTGATCCGCACTCGACCTTTTTCACCAAAGCTGAATTCGACGAGCTCCAAACCGAACAAAAGAGCCGCATCTTCGGCATCGGCGTGTCGATCGCCAAGCGGCTCGACCGAGTCTACATCGTCTCGGTAACGCAAGGGACTCCAGCCCAGCGCGCGGGTCTGAAGTACGGAGATGCGATTATGGCCATCGACGGCCAGAACGTCGAGGAATGGACCAGCGAGCAGGTGATGCATCGCGTGCGAGGCGAGAAGGGTGACATCGTCGAGGTGACCGTCGAGCGACCGGGCGTTCCCAACGGCATTACGTTCAGAATTCGCCGCGATGAAGTGAAGCTCCCCTCGGTGCGCAACGCGTTCATGATCGGCAGTTCGGACACGGGATACATCGCGCTGACCGGCGGGTTTTCGTCTAAGACGGACGAGGAACTCAACGGGGCACTCGACCGTCTCAAGCGGGAGGGTATGCACCAGCTCATTCTGGATCTGCGCGGCAACCCCGGCGGGCTGCTCGACCAGGCGGTCGAAGTAGCTCGAACCTTCCTGGCTCCAGGCGAAAAGATCGTGGAGGTGCGCGGCCGCGAGGGCAGATTCCCGCTACGAACGATTGAAGTCCCGGAAAAGAACGAACCGGAGACGATGCCGATGGTTCTGCTGATTAACCAGGGAACGGCCTCGGCATCGGAGGTCGTCGCCGGCGCGCTGCAGGACCACGATCGGGCGCTCATTGTAGGCGAGAGCAGCTTCGGAAAAGGTCTGGTGCAAAGCGTCACCCGAGTGTGGGGAGGTGCGGGACTGCTGCTCACAACCCAGAAATACTACACGCCGACCGGTAGATCGATTCAGCGTGACTACTCCAGCGTGAGCTTCTACGACTATTACCTGAAGCGGAACTCGGAAGGGCGGGCAAGCGCGGGCGAACCGCGCGGCGACGGGATGCCCACCGACACCGGCCGCACGGTTTATGGCGGCGGCGGCATAACTCCGGACGTCGAGGCGAAATCTCCCGAAGCTAATCCCGTGCGAAACCGCCTGTTCTACGGTGTCTTTGATTTCGTAAGGCAGTTGGTGGCAGGCCAGGTTCAAGGGTTCCGCGAGTACCGGGTTGCCGAGACGCAGTATAAGCCGAAGGCCGCGGCTGAGGACCTCGACCGCTACTTGGTGAGTGACGCACTCGTCGCCGCGTTCCGCCAGCATATCGCATCGCGGCCTCAGTTCGGCGTCTCAGAGGAACAGTTCAAGGCGAACCTTGCGTACGTCCGCACTCAACTGCGTCGCGAGATCGTTACTGCCGCCTACGGTCCCGAAGCCGGCGACGAGACCTACCTCGCCGAGGACGTCCAACTCCGCAAGGCGGTTGATTCCCTGGATCAGGCTCGGATGCTTGCTGATAACGCCCGGCGTGTGCGGGGCGATCGACAGTAGAAAAGGAGCGGGGACGGCGCAGCACGCCACCGTAGCGCGATTCAACCGTCGACAGTCTTACTCGATCCGAATGCGAATCTCGCAAGCGGTTCAACATTCCCTCCTAGGCAGATGATGGCCAAAGAAAAAGTCCTAATCGTAGACGACGAACAGTTGATCCGGGCGACCCTCCGCGAAGCGCTTCGGGGCTGGAGCTACGCGGCGGTGGAGGCCGGCTCGCTCGCCGATGGGATGGCGGCCTTCGAATCGGAACAGCCCGCCGCCGTTCTGCTCGACATCAATCTCCCCGACGGCTCGGGGATTGATGCGCTGCGCGAGATAAAGCGGCGCCAGCCTGACGCAGTCGTGATCATGTTCACGGCGGACGTGCACGTGGAGGACACCATAGCGGCGCTGCGCGGCGGCGCCTACGACTTCATCAGCAAGCCGATCGATCTCGAAGAGCTTCAGGTGACGATTCGAAACGGCATCGAGGCTCAGACACTGCGAAAGGAAGTGCGGCTCTTTCGGCGCGAGCGCGCCCGCCAGTTCGGGTTTGATCAGATCAAAGGCGAGTCGCCGGCCATTCGCGCCATGAATCACCTGGCGCGCAAAGTGGCCGAGAGCGAAGTCTCGTCGGTCTTGCTGCTCGGAGAATCGGGAACCGGCAAGGATCTGGTCGCGAAGGCTATCCACTATGCCTCGCGGCGAAGCGCGGCCCCGATGGTCGCCATCAACTGCTCGGCGATACCGGCGACGTTGATGGAGAGCGAGCTGTTCGGCTACGAGAAGGGCGCTTTCACCGACGCGAAGGCGCGCAAGGAAGGTCTCTTCGAGCAGGCCGAAGGGGGAACGCTGTTCCTGGACGAGATCGGCGAGATGGAAATCAGCCTGCAAGCGAAGCTGCTTCGCGTGCTGGAGGAGGGAGCGTTTCGCCGCGTCGGGGGACTCAAGGACATACCGCTCAACGTGAGGGTGATCGCGGCGTCTAATCGGGACCTGCGAGCAGATAGCGAGGTGGGACGCTTCAGGCTCGATCTTTACTACAGGCTTTCGGTCATCCAGATTGAGATTCCACCGCTGCGCGAGCGAGGGGACGACGTGATACTGCTTGCTGAACATTACATCCGGCAGTTCAACGAACGGCTCCGCAAGCGTATTCGCGCACTGGTGCCGGAAGTGGCGGAGATCTTCCGCCGGTACGCCTGGCCGGGCAACGTCCGCGAGCTTCGCAATGTGATCGAGCGGGTAGTGATCCTCGAGGACGGCGACATGATCACCACGACTTATCTTCCGCAAGGTCTCGTGCCTCGCGATGCGAGCGCGGATATCACGGCGAGGCCGTCGGCGGTGCCGGGCCACAACGATTCAACCGACACGTTAGCCGGGGTTTTCCGGCTCCCGCCTGAAGGAATCATCCTGGACGAGGTCGAGAAGTCGCTGGTTCGTCAGGCCCTCGCGCGGAGCGGAGGGAATCAAACTCGCGCGGCGGAGCTGCTGGGAATCTCGCGAGACCAGTTGCGTTATCGCCTCAAGAAGCTCGAGGACGAAGCCGAAGCCGCCGGCGCCTGAGCGCTCCCGCCCTCAGTTAGGACCACGGCTGCCATTGCGGAATAATCCGCGTCCTCTTGGTCATATTACCCACGTCCAACGGATAACCCTCGGAAAGACGGGATTAGTCGGCGGCACACTCGTTGCTGATTGCCTCCGACGTCAGGGAGACGTTCGCCGAAACACTGCCGGGTCACCGGCGAGGGCGTGGGATCGATGGTCACCAACGCGCGGATCACATTTCAGCGGATACTTTGCCCGACTGACCTGACAGCCGATTCCAACGAGGGACTTCGTTACGGGATCGCGCTGGCGCGGGCTTATGAGGCCAAGCTCGTCGTTTGTCACTGCGTGGAAGCGGCTCCGCTCGACGGCAGCCCGGACTGCGACGATGCGAAGAAGCTGATCGAGGACATGATCAAGCAGCACATCCGGTTGCCTCAGCCAACCCCTCTCGACTGGGAGTGTGTCGTCCTCAAGGGTGATCCGGCCACCGCGATCGCGAATGAAGCGGCGGAGCGGCGCATCGACCTGATCGTTATGCGATCGAGGCGACGCCCGCTGGCGGCGGCGCTGCTAGGCTCGGTCGCGGAATCCATAAGCCGAATTGCTCCCTGTCCGGTATTGGTGACCCATGCTCACGAGCATGAGTGGGCGGGACTGTCGACGAACGAGATCGACCTCGGCCGCATCGCTGTGGCTTATGACTTCTCGACCGACTCGGAACTGGCGCTGTCATACGCGCTGTCGCTCGCCCAAGAGTACCAGGCGGAGATGCATCTCGTGCACGTGCTGCCTCCGCAGCCGAAACACGATGCGCCGGAGATTGCCCGCTTGCCGCAAACCAGCGAGATCAGGTTCTCCGAGGTTGCCGGCCGGCTTCAAAGCGCGATTCCGGCCGAGGCGGCCCTTTGGTGCGAGGTGAAGCATTCTCTGCGCGAGGGTCAGCCCTATCGCGAGCTGTTGGATTACGTCGAAGATAACAACATAGACCTGATCTGCATCGGGGCGACGGGCACCGGTTTTGGAATGCGGTCCTTGTTCGGCTCGAATGCGGACCGGGTGTTGAGACAAGCGCTGTGTCCGGTCCTGATCGCGCGGCCCTTGAGACCGGCGTATACGACCGCGCAGTCATGAGCGCCGGGTTCCCCAACCAGGCGCAGAGGATGGATGGTGAGAGAATGAAAATACTCGTTGCGGTCGATGGTTCTTCGTTCAGCGACGCCACCGTCAATGAAGTTGCGCGGCGTCCCTGGCCCGCGGGCAGCGAAGTGAGGATCATCTCGGTGATCGAACCGCCGCTCATTCCGACCGTCGAGACCTGGGCCCTTCCCGACAATTACTACGACGAGATGGAAAAGGCTGCCGAGGACCAGGCGCGCGGAATAGTCGGCAAGGCGGCCGACAGGTTTCACGCCGAACAGCCCGCCTTGCCGGTCGCCACTGAGTTGATCAGAGGCTATCCCAAGCACGCGATACTCGACGAAGCGGAGAGCTGGGGCGCCGACTTGATAGTAGTCGGTTCGCATGGCTACAGCGGATTCACGCGGCTGCTGCTCGGGTCCGTTTCGCAGGCCGTGGCCTCGCACGCCAAGTGCTCGGTCGAGATCGTGCGGGGCCGCACCGGAGCCTGATCGGGCACGGCTCCGAGAGAGGAGGTGCCGCCACGATCAAGCGACTCACTCAGAACGAAGCGATGATGCTGCTCCGGCGGGGAAGGATCGGCAGGCTGGGCTGCGTCGATCAATCGGCCCCTTACGTTGTGCCGGTCTGCTACGTCTACTCTGATGATTCCATCTACGTCCATTCACTGCCCGGCCGCAAGGTCCGCGCGTTGAGGGAGAATCCCCGCGCGTGCCTTCAAGTCGACGCCGTTATAGACGAGTTTCACTGGCGGAGCGCGATCGCGTTCGGCCGCTTCGAAGAGATAACCGACCCCGGTGACCGCGACCGTGCATTCAGCTTATTGCTCGCCAGCTTTCCACACTTGACCCCCGTCGAGTCGCTTCCAGTGCACGATGGGCAATCGTCGGTCATCGTCTTTCGCATCCGGGTCGAAGAGGTTTCCGGCGTGTACGAAGAGTGACGCCGACCGTCCCTACCGGGCGACCAATGATCAGTTGATTGCGGGTTGAGGCGCAGCTTGTAGACCGCTCCGCGCTGCGTCTATAGTTAGTGACGGCGTACATCGCCCGACTCGTGGCACCATCGCTGATGAGGTGAGATTGTCACAGGACATCGAATCCAATCCGAACGGCGGGGCTGAACCCGCGCGCGGGGAACTACTCGACGAGCATATCGTCGATCTGCTTGAGAACCTGAGCGAGGGCTTCTTCGCGCTTAGCGGTGAGGGCGAAGTTACTTTCGTCAACCGGCAGGCGGAGAGGCTCCTGCAAACATCGCGCGATGCTCTGATCGGCAAACCCGTCACCACCGCCTTTTCCGGCGACGGCGGCTCAGTCTTCCTCGATCCATACCGCAGAGCCATATCCGATGGCGGCGAAGCTGACAATGAAGGATTCTATCCGCCTCTAAACGCGTGGTTCCACGTGCGAGTCTTCCCGTCACCGGCGGGCGTCTCGGTTAGTTTCCGCGACGTTTCCGGCCGCAAGCAGACTGAAGACTCGCTCAAGGCCTCCGCGAAGGAACTGGTGGACATCAAGTCGGCGCTGGATGCTCATTCGATCGTCGCGATCACCGATCAGCGAGGGACAATCACGTTTGTGAACGACAAGTTCTGCGAGATCTCGAAGTACTCGCGCGAAGAGCTGCTCGGTCAGGACCACCGCATCGTGAACTCAGGGTACCACCCGAAAGAGTTCATTCGTGACCTATGGACGACCATAGCTAACGGACTGATTTGGCGCGGCGAGATCAAGAACAAAGCGAAGGACGGGAGTTATTACTGGGTCGATACGACGATAGTGCCTTTCCTGAACGCTGCCGGGAAACCATATCAGTACGTAGCGATCCGCACCGATATCACCGAGCGCAAACGCGCTGAAGAACAGTTGCGAGAACAGGCCGCGCTGTTGAGTCACGCGAGAGACGCGATTCTCGTTCGGGACCTCGCCGATAACATACTGTTTTGGAATCGCAGCGCCGAACGCATCTACGGGTGGACGGCAGGCGAGGCCATCGGCAAGAACATCGCGGATCTGATTTACGGTGGCGGCTCGCCCCAGTTCGATACGGCGAAGGCGGAGCTTCTCGAAAAGGGTGAGTGGAGGGGCGAGCTGCGGCAGGTGACCAAAGACGGGAGGGAGATCATCACCGAGAGTCACTGGACGCTCGTGTGCGACGACGCCGGAAACCCTCGATTGAACCTCGTCATCAATACCGACATCACCGAGCGGAAGAAGCTCGAGTCCCAGTTCCTCCGGGCGCAACGCATGGAGAGCATAGGGACGCTGGCAGGCGGCATCGCGCACGACCTCAACAACCTGTTGTCTCCCATCATGATGGCCTTGCAGCTTTTGCAGGCCAGGTTCCCGGACCCGGATAGCCAGCGATTGCTGACAACATTGCGCACCAGCGCCGAACGAGGCGCCGGACTCGTCAGGCAGGTGCTGTCGTTTGCCAGGGGCATCGAAGGGGAACGCATCACGATCCAACCCAAACACCTGATCAAGGAGATATCCAAGATCCTGACCGACACTCTGCCCAAATCCATCGACGTCGAGATGTCCATACCCGAAGAGCTCTGGGTCGTCGCCGGCGATGCAACGCACCTTCATCAAGTCCTCATGAATCTCTGTGTCAACGCGCGCGACGCCATGCCGCAGGGCGGTACCCTCACGCTCGCAGCCGAAAACGTTCAACTCGACGAGAACTACGCCCGCATGAACATCGAGGCGAGGCCGGGCCGCTTTGTCTGCATCACCGTCGCCGACACCGGCACGGGCATCCCGGGCGATTTCATCAACAGAATATTCGAGCCATTCTTCACGACGAAGGAACAAACCAAGGGCACAGGTCTCGGACTCTCGACCGCGTTGGGAATCGTCAAGGGCCACGGCGGATTCATCAACGTCTACAGTGAAATCGGAAGGGGCACGCAGTTCAAAGTGTATGTTCCCGCGATGGATATCGAGATCGATCAACTGGCCGAGGAGCGGCTGCCTGATCTTCCGGTGGGCCGCGGTGAGTTGATCCTCGTCGTGGATGATGAAGCCGCGATCCGCGAGATTACGCGGGGAACGCTTCAAGCCTTCGGGTACCAGGTGCTGCTGGCCGGCGACGGCACTGAGGCCATCGCGCTTTATGCTCAGCATCGGGACAGCATCAAGGTCGTCGTAACCGATATGATGATGCCCTACATGGACGGCCCTGCGACGATTCGCGCTTTGCAGAAGATGAACCCCGCGGTGAAGATAATCGCCAGCAGCGGACTCGCGGACGGCGGCAAGGGCCGCGAGGCGGCGCAGGCCGGCGTCGGGGCTTTTCTAATCAAACCTTACACGGCAGAAAAACTCCTTCTCGCCATCGCGGAAACCCTGGCGAAGTAGCGCCGCCCTTTACCTCCCCGACACTAGATGAGACCGCGCGCTGACGCTCAGCCCTATTTGGCATGGCCCTCAAGTTGCACTCTCGATATCACGATGCATGTCCGCGCGAAATCTCGATTCCCATCGCTTCGCTCAACGCGGTCGCTCCGCCTGGTTGGACTCATGATCGTACTCACGGTCTTAAGCGGCGCAACCGCGATGGTTCAAAAGACCCGGCACCCCCGCGCAAGTCAACCGCGACCGGAGCCGCCGAGCGCTGAAGCGATCCTCGCCGTAGAGAAGCGACTATCCGATCTCGGCTACTGGACGGGTCCCGTTGACGGCAAGACAGACCCCGCGCTCCGCCACGCGCTGATTGCGTTCCAGAAAGCAACAGGCCGAAAGACGACAGGTCTCGTCTCCGAGGAGGAGTTGACCGCCCTCAACGCCGCCGAAAAACTGCTACCTCTTGAAACCGGATACTCGCACGTGGAAGTCGACCTGAGCCGCCAGCTACTCTTTCTTGTAGACGCGGCCGGGACCGTCTCGAAAATTCTGCCGGTCTCGTCGGGAAACGGAAAGCTGTTCACCGAAGACGGTTGGACCCGCCGCGCGGTAACACCGACGGGCCGTTTCAAGGTTCAGAGGAAACTCATCGGCTGGCGCAAGAGCCCGCTCGGCGAGCTCTACTATCCGAACTACATCCTGAGCGGCGTCGCGATTCACGGAAACCCGGCCGTCCCAGTGCGCCCCGCGAGTCACGGCTGCATACGGATTCCGATGTTCGCGGCCAAGGACTTCAGTGAGTTGACGCCGGTAGGAACCGTGGTTCTCGTTTACGAGAAGAGTCTGCCGACCCGGCCCGACCAAGCTCCAAAGCCGTGACTCGCCCGCGATCACCGGTGCGCTGTTCCGCGTTGCTCGCGTCGCGCGCGAAATATTGCTCAGCCCCTTGGGTCATTAAACCCACTCACAATCACTGCGGCCGACTAATCGAAGAAGATAGCCAGCGGCACGTTCATTGCTCGATTTCGCGAGGAGCCGGAACGACTAGAGAGGTCGGAGGAGGCAGTTATGGACGTCAAGGGTCGAGTGCTCGACGCCGCGCCGGGGTTCGAGGTCTCGCGGTCGATCTGCAGGGAAGCTGAAGAAGCGTTGAGAGCCGAGAGAAGCCGCCTCTTAGATGTATTGATCGCCGGTTCCCGGCCGGGTGTCGATGTGCCCGGGGATTGGCAGGAGAGCGACTCGGCCGCGATCAATGAAATCCGCGACCTTGAATTCTGCCATCGGCAGGCCCTCCACGACCGGCTGCGCGATCTGGATGCGGCCCTCGAACGGATTCGCTATGGGTCTTATGGCGAGTGTACGATCTGCGGCGAGCCGATCGGGAAACGGCGGATCGAGAACGACCCGGCGGTTTCACTATGTCTTGCGTGTCAGTGCGCAATCGAAGGTGATAGTTGCATCCCGACATTGTGACGCTTGCCTCTGCACCAACACGCATTAGAGGGACAGCCGCGTCGAGACCGGTTCTCTTGTTCATTAAGTCCTCGTGAATTAACCTGCAGTAGATGAATTCACTGCCTGGGCAACTACTCCCTTAGCAGTCTACTCCTTCGCGGCGTCTTCCTGAGGCCGAACTGCTCGACCGCGTGCTTTTGAATGTGGGTCATCGCTTCGTCCACGGAATCAGTTAGCAGCAACAGTTGAAGGTCGGCCTCATCTATTGTCCCCGCGCCCACCATGCGCTTCAAGAACTCACAAAGCGGCTTCCAGTACTCGATCCCAAGCAACACGACGGGGAAATTCGATATCTTCTTCGTCTGAATCAGCGTCAGCGCCTCGAATAACTCGTCCATCGTCCCGAGCCCGCCGGGCATCACGATGAACGCATAGGAGTACTTAAGCAGCATGACTTTGCGGACGAAGAAGTATCGAAACTCAACCCAGCGGTCGAGGTAGCGATTCGGCTTCTGCTCTTTCGGAAGAATGATGTTGCAGCCTACCGACGGCCCGCCGGCGTCGCGCGCGCCGCGATTCGCAGCTTCCATGATTCCCGGCCCGCCTCCGGTGATGACCGTGAATCCAATCTCGCTCAGGCGCCGCCCGACCACGCGCGCCTGATCGTAGTGGGGATGGCCCTCTTCGAATCGCGCCGAACCGAAGACCGTCACACAAGGCCCGACAAAATGGAGCGCGCGAAAGCCGCGAATGAACTCTCGCATGATACGGAGGAGCATCCAGAATTCGAGCTTCCTGGTGTGAGGACCTTCGAGGAAGACTCGCTCGGATGTACGGGAATGTTTAACGAGCGCTGCGGCAGCGAGCGCCTCTGCGTTCTGTGTCATGGCCTAATCGTACAACATGCCAACAAAACGATGAATGCTGAGGAACGAACGAAGAGACTCTGACTCCAGCCGGCGAATTAGGAAGCGAACTTTGACGAATCTCGAGCGGCGGGAGCAGGTGCACCTTGCCGACCTGTTATTTCACAACGCGGACTTTGCCTAGAGCCCGAACGCGTCCGGGGTGATTTGCGGTAACCGTCTTAAGTGTCCAGACAACCAAACGTCGGGAAAAGGAAACAAAGGTGTTCGCTTCAACCGTGTTCGCACAACTCGCGCAACAAGTAGCATCAGGTGATTGATTTTTTGACTTGCTCAAATCCCGGCCATATAATCCGACCGGCTTAATGCCGCTCGATTCTGGAGGCGGGCTACTAGTGCGGCTTCGTTTCGCCATTCTCGTCGTTCTCGCGCTCATGACGGCAGCAGCGGCCGGTTGCAGCCGGTCCTCACAGGCTCGAAGTGAATCCGCGTCGCCTCCTCCCGTCGCGTGGTCTGATTCCGACGGCGATGGCTTTCCCGACAACGCCGAGCTGCGCTCCTTCGACGACCGCGGCAACTTTCGCCGCTGGTTCACGTCAATTGCCGAGATGCAGTTCTACCGGATGAGCGATGAGTGGAACGCTGAGCAGCGCGACTGCGCGGGGCTCGTCCGGTTTGCATTGCGGGAGGCCCTGCGCCGCCACGACCGGCCGTGGTTCCTGAAGATGGGCGGCGAGTATGAAGCGATCTCCCCGGATGTGCGTGCTTATCGCCTGGAAGACGGGCCGCTCGGAAGGAAACTCTTCCGCACCGACACAGGAGCATTCAAGGAAGGCGATCTTCACAACGGCAAGTTCTCGGAGTTCGCCGACGCCCGCACGCTCAAGAGCTTCAACACCGTGTTTGTTAGCCGTGACCGGCGCCGGGCAGAATCAGGCGACCTTCTCTTCTTCCATCAGCCCTGGGTCCAGAAGTTCCCCTATCACGTGATGATCTTCATCGGCGAGCCTCGCGAGGCCGGCGAAGGCGCCCGCGACTGGGTCGTCTACCACACGGGCTCGTCGGCGAGCGACGAGGGTACGATGAAGAAAGTGCGACTGGCCGTGCTCGATCACCACCCAGACAAACGCTGGCGGCCGGTTGAGAGCAATCCGAACTTTCTAGGGTTTTATCGATTGAAGATCGTGGAGGAAAGGGAGTGAACCACGGGGAACACGGGGAATTCAGAGAATGCCCTGAGGAGTTGATTGAGAGGGAGGAAAGAGAATGAACGACCGCGAAAACAGAGAGCACACGGAACTAATTGAGTGCAGTGAAGAGCTGATTGACGCCGTGCTGACCGCTGCTACGACTGTTCATCGCACCCTCGGGCCGGGATTGCTCGAAGCTGAATACGAGCGCGCTCTGATGATTGAACTGGCAGAAGCTGGAATCCCGGCAAGACGCCAGGTGGAGATCGCCGTCAAGTACCGGGGTGACGTTGGGCTCGGCTTCGGTGCGGATATCATAGTAGCCGACTGTCTGCTCCTCGAACTCAAGTCCGTCGATGACTTCACCCCAATAGACCTGGCTCAGATAATCACGTATCTGAAGCTGCTAGGGTTCAAGCGCGGGTTCTTGATCAACTTCAAGAAAAAGCTACTGAAGGAAGGCATCAAGCGTGTGTCAATCTAGTTCTGGTTCTCCCAAGAAGCCCCGTGCTCCCAGTGTGCCCGTGGTTTCTTGATCAACTTCAAGACAAAGCTCCTGAAGGAGGGCATCAAACGTGTCTCAATCTAGTTCTGATTCTCCCAAGAAGCCCCGTGCTCCTCGTGTGCCCCGTGGTTTGATCCCGGCCGCGGTGTACCTCGTGGTGATTGCCGCGACTGTCTCAATCGCCGCCGTGCGCGAGCGCGCGGAGACCACGCGGCCCGCCGCCAAAACGGAGAAACTCGACAAGCTGGTCCTCGCTCAACCCGCCAAAGAGTACAAGCCCTACTTCTCGCTCTCGACCAATCGCACTTACAGCACCGCCGACCGCGCGCGAGTCTGGGTGAACTATGTTGGCCTCGACCATCTCGACTTGCGCGTCTACCGGGTGAACGATCCGGTCAAGTTCTTCAGGCAACTCGCGAACCCGCACAAGATGGGTGACGAAGAAAAACAGCAGATCGCAGCCTCGCAACAAAAGAGTCCCTCGTTCATTGAGAGACTGCGCGCGTTCAAGGTGTCGGTCTTCAAGTCGATCACCGGCTACGTCCGCGGCCAGCTCAGGCGCGAGTCGCGCGAGACGCTCACCCAGAAACTCCGCGGCGAGGGCGACCGAACGCCGCTCAACGTCGCCGACTACGCGCACGTGCCGCTGCTCAACCCGGATCAACTCGCCAGCAGTTGGCGCGAGAAGCTCCCGCCGCTGGACAGCGAGTACGACACGCGAATGATCATGCTCGGTAAGCGCGATCCGGGCGTCTATCTGGTCGAGGCGGTCAACGGAGAGCTCCGCGCTTACACGATCGCAATCGTCAGCGACCTGACGATGATCCGAAAGACAACCGACAGCGGTCAGGTGCTGGTAAGCGTGGTCGAACGTAACTCCGGCGCCCCTCGGGAAGGCGCCCGCATCGAGATCGTTCACGGCAAGAAGACGCTCGCTCAGGGCGCGACCGATCGCAGCGGAATCTACAAGACCCGCGTTCAGCCTCCGAAACGAGCGCAAGAGCAAGCGTCTGAAGATGTCGACTACGAAGCCGAGCGAGAACGCGCCGAGCAGAACACGTATGTGATCACGGCTCGCGACCGCGACCACTTCGCCATCTCAGACCTCGAGTATTACTTCGGCTACTGGGGCTACGAAGGCGAGGGAGAAGGTTACGAAGGCGAGGGCTACACGATCGGCGGAATCACGAGCTACATCTACACCGACCGTCCGATCTACCGGCCCGCGCAGAAGGTCTACTTCAAGGGGATACTCCGCCGGGGCGGCGAGAAGGGCTATGAACTCGTTACCGGCCCGGTGAACGTGACGATAGAGGACCCCGACGGTGGAAAGGTCATCGAGAAACAACTGAGCCTCTCATCGCGCGGGACCTTCAGCGGCGACGTCGACATCGCGGCGGGCGCGCGGCTCGGCCAGTATCGCATCGTCGCGCAGTCGGGAGAGTCGCGCATCAGCGGCTACTTCGAGGTTCAGGAATACAAGAAGCCGGAGTACAAAGTCACGGTCGCGGCGTCGAAGAAATTCGTCCGCGCCGGCGAGAAGGTGAAATTCTCGATCGACGCCAAATACTTCTTCGGTGAGCCGGTCAAGAACGCCGACGTCACTTACTACATCTATCGCTCTCACTATTATCCGTGGTGGTGGGAGAGCGAGGAGGACCGCGAGGACACCGAAGAATCAGAAACCGGAGACGAGGGCTACGGCTACGGGAACGACATGGTCAAAGACGGTCAGGCGACGCTGAACGCCAAAGGCCATCTCGACATCGAGTTCGAGGTCCCCGAGGCCGACCAAAACAGACCCTGGGATTACACTTACAGGCTGGAGGCCCAGGTGACCGACGAAGCACGACGTGTCATCGAGGGCAAGGCCAGCTTCGTCGGCACTCGCGGCGGGATCGTCGCCAGCATTCGCACCGACCGATACGTCTACTATGAAGGCGACACTGCGAGGATTCGGATTCAGACCAACGACTACGATGGGAATCCGCTGTCGGGCGCGCTCACGCTCGAGTTCTTCAAGCGCACCTGGGAGAGAATCGAGACAGGAGAATCGGCAGGCAAGTATCCACAGTACGAATACAGGGTACACGAAGAGCGCCTTTCATCAGTGAACGTCAACACCGATCAGCGCGGCGAGGCGACGTATGACTTCGCTGTACCCGGGCCCGGAAGCGTTTACATAAATGCGATCGTTACGGAGGGCAAGAAGCAATTCGTAGCGACGACCGATTACTTGTGGATCGCGGACAAGAAGGGCTTATGGTCCGATTGGGCATATGAGAGCTATGGCTCGATCAAGCTTGTGCCGGACAAGAAGTCCTACGCGCCGGGCGAAACCGCGCACGTGCTTGCGATGCTGCCGACCGACAAGGCTCATCTGTTGGTGACGACCGAGTTGATGGGCGTGATGACCGCGCGCCATGTCGAGGCGCCGGGCCGCGCGGTGATGATCGCGATGTCCCGATCGAATCCCGCTTCGCGCCCAACGTGTACCTCGCCGTCGCCTACGTGCAGGACGGCGAGATGTACACTCACGACCGTTTGATCAAGGTCCCCGCGCGCAACAAGTTTCTCGACATCGAAATCCTCGCCGACAAGAAGGAGTACAAGCCTCGCGAGACCGCGCACTACACGGTGCTTGCTCGCAACACCGACGGCACTCCCGCGGCCGGTGCGGAAGTCAGCCTGGGCGTCGTCGACGAGGCGATCTACAGCTTGATGCCCGAACAGGCGCGCGACATCCGCAAGGCGTTCTATGGCCGGCGGTACAATCAGGTGCAGACTAACTTTTCGATCTCGTACTTCTTCCGCGGCCACTCCGGCGACAAGCCGTTCAATCTGGCTTCGAACAAGCCAGCTTATCAGCTCGCGGATTTCAAGAACGAATCTCAGTTCGCCGAGCCGACGATTCGAAAAGATTTCAAGGACACGACATTCTGGCAGCCGGATATCATCACTGGCGCCGACGGCAAGGCGACCATCGACGTGAAGCTCCCCGACAATCTCACGACCTGGCGCGCGACGGCTCGGGCTGTCACGACGGACACCCGCGTCGGCGCCGCCATCGCGAAGGTGATCGCGCGCAAGAACCTGATCCTGCGCCTCGAAACGCCGCGCTTCCTCACCGAAGGCGACACGGTCACACTCTCGGCGATAGTCCACAATTATCTCGAAGCCGACAAGGCGACCCAGATATCGATCGAGGTCACCGGCGCGCGGCTGCTCGATACGCCCTCACAAACCCTGACAATCGCCAAACAGGGCGAGCATCGCGTGGACTGGAGGGTGTCGGCCACTACCGTCGGCGAAGTGAAGCTGCTGGCGAAGGCATTGACCGATCAGGAATCCGACGCGGTCGAGATTCCGCTCGAGGTCGTTCCCCTCGGAATCAAGCGGACAGTGGGCGGCGCGACGACGCTCGGAGGCGACACCGCAGACACGACCCTCACCATAGATGTGCCGGCCGACGCTCACACCGAGGCGCGCTCGCTGCGTATCGAAGCGTCGCCCTCAATCGCCGGCTCGCTGTTCGGCGCGCTCGATTATCTGACCGCGTATCCTTACGGCTGCACCGAGCAGACGATGTCGAGCTTCCTGCCTAACGTGATCGTCGCCCAGGCGCTCAAGGACGTTAAGATTGCTTCGATCCGCGCCACCAACGATCTCCCCAAGAAGGTCCAGCGCGGGCTCGACCGGCTCTACGGTTTCCAGCACGACGATGGCGGGTGGGGCTGGTGGAAGGATGATAAAACCGATCCGTTCATGACCGCCTACGTTGTCGATGGTTTTTGGCAGGCTTCCCGCGCCGGTTTCAAGGTTGATGCCGATCGCCTGAAGCGCGGCCGAGCGCGGCTCGAAGCGCTGCTCGACAACGGGCGTACGGAAGAAGGCTACAACATCAGTTCCGACACCGCCGCCTACATGCTCTATGCGCTGAGCGAAAGCGGCCGTGTGGACCAACGCTACGTAGAGGACCTTTTCGCGAAGCGCACTCAGTTGCAGCCGTACGGGCGGGCGCTGTTGGCGCTAACGCTCAAGCACCGGCGCGACGAGGCCCGGGCCGGTCAGGTGGCCGGCGAGCTTGAACACGCGGCCACGGTCAACGAATACGACGCGCACTGGGAGTCGACGAGCGCCGGGTCCCACGGCTACATCGCGGACAGCGACACTGAAGCAACCGCGCTCTCCTTGAAGGCTCTGGTCGCGATTCTGCCGCAGAGCCCGCTGCTCCCGAAGGTAGCGCGCTGGCTGGTCGGTAACCGCCGAAACGGGTGCTACTGGGATTCGACCAAGCATACTGCCTTCGCGATATTCGGGCTGACCGAGTACCTGAAAGTCAGCAAGGAGCTGTCGCCTGATTACAACGTAGAGGTTTATCTGAACGGCCAGCAGGTTCTCACCAAGCGAGTGACGGCTGAAGTCGCAACTAACGCTCAGGCATTCGTGATCGAGCAGAAGGGCGCTGAGATCGGCCGCGCGAATCAAGTGAGAGTGGTCAAGACGGGGCCGGGCGCGCTCTACATCTCGACTACGCTGACCTACTTCACGCGAGGCGAGGAGATTCAGGCGCAGTCATCGCCGAACCTGACCGTCACCCGCGAGTATCTTCGGCTGCGCGTCGTGGAACCCGAAGGCGGCGGGCAGGGTCGGTGGCAGGTTGAGCCGCTAACCGGCGAGTTGCGCTCGGGCGATCTGATAGTCGCGCGGTTGCGTATCAGCGGCGCGCGGGCTGAACACCTGATGTTGGAAGATCCGATTCCCGCCGGCTGTGAGCAAGTGGAACAAATGAGCGGGATGTATTTTGGCTATGGGTTGGGCGGCTGGTGCGACTGGTACAGCTCCCGCGAGTTCCGAGACCAGAGGACTGTGTTGTTCCTTGATTACTTCGACGGCGGCATGACGTTCCAGTACGCGATGCGAGTTCAGGTGCCGGGCGAGTTCCGCGTCGCGCCAGCCCGCGCCGAGTTGATGTACCAGCCGACGGTGCAGGCGAATAGCTCGAGCGGAAAGATGAGCATCCTTGATAAGAAGTGAGGTCAACGAGGGAACCGAATGACGCAGAGAGGAGTACCGTTGAAAGTGACCGCTCGCGCCGGCTAATTCACAGGTTGGGAAGAGGGACTTGTCCGCGCCGCTTTTTTCGATCTCCAGGCCAAGGGAATCAGCGGGGACAAGTCTTCCCAACCTGAGATTTTGCCACGGCGGGCGATGCTCTTCTGTTGTGCGTTCCGTGGCTTAAACCGAGAGGCCTAATGATCAAAAACACCTTCGTCGCAATCGCTACATCGGCGCGCGCGCTGTTACGCAACTGGCGCGTGCTGATCGTCCTGATCCTCGTCTACACGCTGGTGCTCGGCGCGGTGTACCTGTTCTTCGCTACGCGCGAGGCGACGGTCGGCCAGTTGATCGAGACGCTGTTGGTGGCCCTCGCCGCGCCCGTGCTGTTCTTCGTTATTCAGACGATCGCGATCCGGTACCGGCGCCCGGACCAGCGTTTTTTCCCTCTGCTCGGCGGCGCGCTGCGCGATTCCTGGAAGCTGATCGTGGTCAGTCTCCCGGTCGTTCTTCTCGCGGTGCTGGTTCTCTTCCTTCTGGGGCAGTTCGAGCTCAAAGACGCCGAGCAAGCGGTTAGCGCGACGCCCAGCCCGCCTCGCCCGCCATCGACCAAAACGCCGCCGCCTCTCCAGTGGCAAGCTGTTGCGCTTACGTCGATCCAGTACCTGATGCTCTGCATGGTTCTTCCCCTCGCGGCCATACACTTGTGGATCGTGGCCGCGCGCGACGGACTGGCGGCGGCGTTGAGAGGAGCAGGACCTGCGCTGGCGCAAGCGTTCAAGCCCGGCGCTGTGCTGACCTACGCGATCGGCTTCGCGGTTTTCGCCGTCGCACCTTACTTCCTGTTGTCGGCGAAGACCACAGGCGCGAGCACGTTCACCGACGTCGGTCTCTTAGTGCTGCGGCTTGGTCTGGCTCTCGTGTTGTCTCTGACCGGCTGGGTCATAACGCTCGGGGCGCTCGACGAGTTGATGTCCCCGCGCGTGACGGCCATCGAAGGGGCAACGCCTGAAGGCGCGCCGCTCGATGAGGATCCTGAGCATGCTCCGGTTCAACCATAGCGACGGTCGATGTTCGGTCGGCGTTGCTGTCCTGTGCGCCTTGCCGGTCCTGGTGTCTTCGTGCGCCCGGCCGGAATCGGGCATTGAGTCCTCCGAGACTGTATCGGAGCTTGTCGCAAGCCGGGCGTCCGACGAGGCGTCGCTTGATCAATCGCTCCAGCGAGCCGCCGCAGAAGCGATGGGCGACCGCGAAGGAGCGGTGTTGGTGATGGAACCGCAAACGGGCCGCTTGCGCGCCGTCGTCAATCCGCGCGTTGCATTCGAGCAGGCGTTTCCTCCTGGGTCATCAATCAAACCTTTCGCGGCGCTTGCGGCCATGCGCGCCGGAATGGTAGACGCCGAGTCGCGCACGCTCTGCCGCGGGCGCTATCGCCGGGGTGAGTTCCAGACGGTCTGCTCACATCCGAAGAGCGCGACCGCGTTTGATCTCACCCACGCGCTCGCCTACTCGTGTAACGTCTACTTCGCCGGGGTCGCCGAGCGGCTGAGCGCGAGTTCGTTCCGAAGCATGCTCGCGTCGTTCGGACTCGGAGCGCGCACGGGAGTCAACTCGGCAGGCGAGTCCGATGGGACGCTGTCGGCCGGCGAATGGCGCGTCGAGGACGGGCTCGGCGGAGGCGATCATCTGCTTGTGACGCCAGTTCAATTGCTCACGGCGTACGCGGCGCTGATGAATGGTGGGCACTTGTATCGCCCGCGCCTCGCCGACTCGGCCGGCTTCGCAAGCGAGGAACGTTCGAGCGTTCGCATCGACGCGGCCGAGCGAGCGGCTCTGCTGAAAGGGTGCCGCGCAGCGATCGAGTACGGCACCGCGTCGCAAGGCGGGCTGGCCTCGCTCCCGCTTTTCGTATTCGGCAAGACGGGGACGTCAAGCTCGAGCAATGGCTTTCGCACCCAAGGGTGGTTCGTCAGCTTCGCCGCCGAGGCGAGCGCGGGCCCCGAACCGCCGCCCGAGTCGCTTCGTCTGGCCGTCCTCGTCTTCCTCAGGCGCGCGCACGGGTCCGATGGCGTCGAGGTGGCTCAGCGCGTGTTCGAAGCATACGCACGAGGCGGGGAAGGGCGCGCGGACACGGAGACGCGGGGACGCGGCGAGGGACGACGGGGCGACGGGGAGACCGGGCGACGGGGCGACGTGCCGCCTGTCCGCGTCCGCCTTCTGCTTGAGGGCGTGACCGAGACGCTGTCGGTGGAGGAGTACCTTCTGGGCGTCTTGCAGGTGGAAGCGGCGGCCGAGGATGAACTCGAAGCCCTCAAAGCTCAGGCCGTAGTCAGCCGCACGTACACGCTGAAGAACCTCGGCCGCCACGCGAGCGAAGGTTACGATCTGTGCTCCTCGACTCATTGCCAGCAATACAAACGCACTGAAGCCGCCGGCGCGATCCCGCGCAGCATCGAAGCGTACCGGCGCGCGATATCCGAAACTGAGGGACAAGTGCTGGCTGACGACGCCGGCCGCCTCGCAGATGTGTACTTCAGCGCCGCGTGCGGCGGGATGACTGCCAACATCGAGTCCCTCTGGGGTGCGAAGGGGCCAAGCTACTTGCGCGGGGTCCGCGACGACTACTGCGCGACCGGCGAGCATCGCGCGTGGAGGGATGAGATTCCGCGCGCGCAACTAATGAAGGCGCTCGGCAGCGATCCTCGCAGCGAGGTCGGGTCGAGGCTCGACGACATAGTGATCACGAAGCGCGACGCGACGGGCCGCGCCGAGTTGATCTCGCTCGAAGGAGAGCGGCGGCGCCAGTTGAGGGGCTGGGAGTTCAAGATCATCGTTGGGCGCGCGCTTGGATGGCAGGTCCTCAAGAGCACTCGCTTCGACGTGAGCCGCCGGGGCGCGACCTTCGTGTTCCGCGGAAGCGGCTTCGGCCACGGCCTTGGGCTATGCCAGGAAGGCGCGCACGTGATGGCGCATCGCGGGAACTCGTACATGAAGATACTCGACCATTACCTCCCTGGGGCGGGAATCAACGCAAAGGCGCCGAGACGCGAAGACGCAAGGCAGGGACTCAAAAGAACCAGGAGGACATCCGGGTTGGACCAAAGCGCTTCCGACAGAGCTGAGCCGGCACGATTAGTCGGTCATCACCCGTCGGCCTTCGCTTTTCCGATCTGCTCTGCGCCTTCGCGTCTTAGCGCCTTGGCGTTGTCCTCTCAGCGCCACCTCGCGAGCGGACATTTCCGCGTGAGTTACCCGGCAACAGAAGAACGCAGTGAAGTAGAAGCGGTGTTGCGAACGCTCGAATCCGCGCGGGAGGACCTGGCTGCTCGAATCCGCGCGGCGTCACTCTCGCTGCCCGATTCAGTTGTCGAAGTGATCGCCCATCCGACGACTCAGGACTTCGCCGCCGCGACCGGGCAACCGTGGTGGGCGGCGGGGGCGACAAAGGGCAAACGGATCCAACTGCAGCCGCTTGCCGTGCTCCGCCGCCGTCGCGTACTCACGACAACGCTGCGCCACGAGTACACTCACGCCGTGATCGAAGCGATCGGCAACAAGCACACCCCGCGCTGGCTTGCTGAAGGTCTTGCGGTGCACTTTGCCGGCGAAGGCCCGATGCTCAGGCGCTACTCGAGCGGCCGGGCCATGCCACTCGCTGAGTTGGAACGGCAGCTACAGCATCCAGTAGCTGCAACCGAGATGCGTTCGTTGTACTCACGGGCTTACAACGAAGTGCGCGCGCTGATTAACAAAGAAGGCGAAGCGAACGTCTGGCGGCGGGTTGCAGGGACGCCTACTTGACGGCCGCCACCTTCTTGACCTCTTCCAGCAACGAATCATCCGAAGGGCGGTCGCCGGCGTCCTGCCCGACGTACAGGTACCGAATGCGGCCTTGCTTATCGACGATGAAGATGGATGGATGGGCGATGCCGTCGTGCTCTTTCGCGTTCAGTATCCCGTAGGACTTGATGACCGCGCGATCGGCATCCGAGAGTATTTGGAACTTCGCGCCGGTAGTCTGCCCCATCGACCAAGCGTAGCTCTGCTCGTCCGAGCTTATCGCCATCACCTCGGCGCCCGCTTGTTTAATCTTCTGATAGTCCTCAGCCAGCCTGGTGAGTTGCACGGTGCACGAGCCTCACCAGAAGCCGCGATAGAACACGAGCATGACCGGGCTCCGCGCGGTGACTTCGGAGAGTGTGACGAGCTTGCCGTCGCCGTTGGGCAGCGCGAAGTCCGGAGCCTTATCACCGACTTTCAGCGTCGTGCGCACGGTCTGCGCTGACGCGGCCCCGAACAGCGCAGCGATTGCGATTGCCATCAGAAGGTTCTTCAAACTGATTGGAATCTAATTGCGTGACGGATTGGTTGTCAACGTTGGGTACGACTCGGTAAGCGGCGCGCAGGCACGGATCGTGCAAGGAAGCGATGCTGCATCACCGCTGCGGGCCTGAGCAGCACACTACGGTTGCCGCGCGCTAACCTGGCCGCTAAGATGTCGCCCGTAGTGAGATCGCGGGCTTGCCGCGAGCGGAAGAATGCCCAAAGCAACCTCAATAGAAGACCGGCTCGACGAGCTCGCAAAGCTCAGCAAGTCGCCGAACACGCCTGAGACTCGCAAGCAACTGCGCAAACATCTTGCGAGCAAGGTCAACCTCATCGCGGCAAAGGCGGCTGAGATAGTCGCCGGAACAGAAGACCGAGAATTCATTCCCGACCTGGTTGCGGCGTTTCGTCGGTTCATGATCGACGCGGCGAAGACAGACAAGGGCTGCGCCGCCAAGACCGCTATCGTCAAAGCGCTGCTTGCCGCTGATTGCGACGACGAGGAGATCTTTCGTTTGGGGGTTCGGCACCGCCAGCTTGAACCAACATGGGGCGGTCGCGCCGACACCGCCGCGCCGCTGAGAGCGCTCTCGGGGTTGGGCCTGGTCCAGGTGGGTTCGCCCGACGCGATGAATGAACTGGCGGCGCTGCTCGCGGACCGGGAGCCCGACGCACGCATCGGCGCGGCTCGCGCGCTCGGCCATTGCGGGCCGGTCGCGGCGCCGCTTCTGAGATTCAAGGTGCTGACCGGCGACGAGGAGCCGACTGTGCTTGCGGAGTGCTTGAATGGGTTGATGAAGCTTGCGCCGAGCGGTTCGTTCGAATTCGTAGCCCGATTTGTGGATCGAAGCTACGAACTGCTGTCTGAGCATGCCGCGCTCGCGATTGCTGAATCACGGTTGCCCGAGGCATTCGAGTTCTTGAAAGAGAAGTGGAGCACAACATTCGACCGCGAGTTCAGGCAGACTCTGCTGCTTCCAATCGCGCTGACCAGATGCGACGAAGCGCGCGACTTCCTGATATCGGTGTTGGAATCAGGTGACGTCAAGATGGGGACGGCGGCGATCGCCGCGCTCGGCATCTATCGAGGGGACGCAACGATCCGCAGCCGCGCGGAGGAGATCATTTCGGGACCGAACAAAGGTCAATTGTTGGAGGCATTGCGCCGCGAGTTCGAATGACTGGGCCATGGTTTAGAGATGCTACGGGCTAAAAGATGACCAAAGCTTCGCCTCCAAGTGCAGAGTTGCTTCGGTTGCTGTCAGACTTCGAGCTGAGCGTGGGCGAGCTCGCGCTTGCCTTGCGAGAGATGGTGCTGGAGGAAGCGCCCGCGGCGGTCGAGTAGCTCCTTCGCGTGTATGCACTCGTGTTTTGGTATTCGCTCACGGGCCGAATGTCGGATGCCTTCTGCCAAGTCGTGGTATATGCCAAGGGCGTGAATCTCATGTTCAATCGCGGCGCGGAACTTCAAGACCCCGACGGAGTGCTCGTGGGCGAGGGCAAGATCATCCGGCACATCAAGGTCCGGCGAGCCGAGGATTTGAAAAGCCCTCATCTGCGGAAACTCATTCGAGCGTCGCTAAAGCACGCGAAGTCGATCGAAAAAGAGAAGGAGCGTGCTGGTCGATCAACGAAACGAGCCGCCCGGGCCTCGGGGAACAAGCGCGGTAAGAAACTGGAGCTTGCTGTATAACGTAGCCAACCAGCGCGTCACGCCGGTCCGCGGTTAGGTTGATGGCAAGCTACAGCGGGGCTGACGCCCGCAGCATTCAGCGCGTCACGCCGGTCCGCGGTTCAATGTATTTCTCAGGGTTTTTGTCTTCGACGCCTTCTTCTAAGCCACCCCGAGAGCCACCTCAGGGCTGTTCGAAAAAAGCCGTGCGTGGGCGGCGGCTCGTGAGCCTCGGTCCTCGCTTCGGCTTCGATCGCGGTGAAGAACTGCGAAGTCATCATCTTTGCAGCGCCCTGAATCATCCGCTGGCCCACCCCTGCAATCGTGCCGCCGACCTGAACCTCGCCGTTGTAGCTGACGAAGGCCGCACCCTCCCGCTCTTCGAGAACAACGTCTCCCGCGCCCTTCAGGAATCCCGGCTGGCCTTTCCCGTCGACGGTCATTCGAAAGGACGCCGGCTCGCGGATCTCCTCCAGCCTGACGTTGCCGTTGAAGACTCCCTTTATCGAACCTACTCCAGCTCTCATAGTGATCGAGTATGTGTTCTCGCCGGCCGATTCCATTCGCTCGCAGCCGGGAATGCACCGCTTGAGGACTTCGGGATCGGTAAGTGCCTTGAAGACTCGCTCGCGAGAAGCGCGGAGTTCGTGGGTGCCTTCGATCTTCATAACAGCACAATTATTGACCTGCGGTATTCCCCTGAACTTTACCGATTGCACAAACCGATCGAACAGCCGCAAGACGCGGCGCCTCCATTTTAAGTTCTAGCGCCGCTTTCGAACTACCCGCGTCAACGCACGCCTTGACTCTACCGTGGTGATGCTTCCAGCCAACGAATCTGGTGTTCGGCGCGTTAGGAGACCGACGAGCCTTGAGTTGATTGAGCCGACTGAAAACTGTCCGGGCAAGGCCACATGAATCACTCCGGCGGTGAAGGCCGCGGGCCATCTCTTCTCGCTAGCGAACCCTCGATCTCGCGTGATTATCATCGAATCGGATGCAATGGCGGCCTTGAATATCTCGTCGTCGGGAGATCCTCTGAGTCCAACGTCGCGCACGTCGCGGGCCTCGAAGCCGGCCCGTCTGATCTCCGCGACCAGCGAACGCGGCAGATTCTCATCGACCAGAAGTTCAATGACCTCCTCATCCACAACGATCCGGACAACGACAGCTCCCGTGATAAGCGCTTTCTTCGCTTTAGCGGGGTAGTGTGGCTGAACCCTTCTCGTCGGCGGCCCCGCGAGCCCGGCGCCAAAGTCGATTATCCGAGATTCCTCGACGCGTTCATTCCGTCCCTTCAAGAACCCGTTCTTCATCAGGAACGTTCTGAGCGCGTCGTTGAATTCCACGGGCTTTTCCATCATCAGGAAGTGGCTTACTCCCTCCCACACCACATACTCGAGCTTCGGCGCGATACTGCGGTAGAACTGCTCGGTGTCGGCGGGCCAAAATGGTGAACTGGCGAGGACCGCAAGGACCGGCACCTCGATCCTGTCGTTGGTCCAGATCGCCGGATCGTTCATTCCGTCCATTGCGCTGACGGCGACGTGCTGCGGCGTCGCAAGCATCGATCTCTTGACCTCTTCACGCGTGGCAGCAGGCGTGGTGGCGCCGAGCATTCCGTCGATGAACCCGGCGGCGGCCTCCTTGTAGTTCGCTCCACGCAGCGGCGCAATGAATCTCTCCATCATCGCTTTGTCACCGTAGGGCCGCAGCGCTCCGTCTACGATCACGAGCGCAAGCACCTTCGCGGGATACTTGCGATAGAACTGGCGGATCACCGGCGTGCCCATGCTGTGGCCTACGAGGACCGCGCGGTCAACTTCCGCGTCGCGCATAGCGGCGTCGACGGCCCGCGCGAAGAGGTCCTGAGTGTAAGCGATCTGGGGTTTGTCGCTCTGGCCGTGTCCGGGAAGATCGATGGCAATGACGCGCGTCTTGCCTTGGAAGGCGGGCCATTGCTGACGCCAGAAGTCCAGGTCGCAGGCCCAGCCGTGAATGAACACGAGCGCTTCGCTACCGCGGCCGAAGCTCTTGTAGTGGACCCGAGCGCCGTCGAGTGAAACGAAGCGGGACGACGGGTCGGTGCTATCCGGTGTTTTTGACTGGGCGGACAGATCAGCGCGCATGGGAATTGCGTACGATGCCAGCAGAAGGAATGTAACTGTGAGCGTGCGCAAGTGTTCCGCTTGCGCGTTCTTCGTGCGGGTGATCATGCGATTCCTCTCTCTCGATCGAAGTCAGCCGTGCCGACTCGAGGTGTGGCGGCACGTGAAAGATTCAAACCCCAACCAGAAGGTTGTGATGATACCGTGCCAGTAGAACGCCGAGAAAGCGAAAGGAGCGACATGAAGCTCGTTTCTGCCATCAGCACCGCGAGCGGTAGCGAGCGCGCAGAACCGGGCCCGACAGTCTGATTGCCAGAGAGACGGCGCTAGCTACCGCTCGCGGTGCGGATACTCTAGCCGCCGGCTATCGCCCCTATAACCAGAAGAGGCTCTGCCCCAGTCGCTACCGCGTCGGGCAGCGGGGCGTCCGGCGGTTCGTGTGACAGGTCCAACTCGCACGCGAAGAACCTCACGAACGGCCGGCGCTGCCCCGTGACGTGGTCCCGGATCGCTCCCCGCAGCATGGGATAGCGCGCCTCAAGCGCATCAATGACCGAGCCAAGCGTGACCTGACCCTGAACGTCGACCTCCACCTCGAGGTCGACCTTTGCCAGTGTTCGCAGATGGTAAGGCAACTCGATTCGGATCATATGAGCACCTACGGCAGCACCTGAACTTCGACCGACAGCACCGCCGGAAGGTCTCGAACGATGGGAGCCCAGTTGTCTCCCGCGTCTGGCGACGCATATACCTGCCCGCCGGTCGTACCGAAGTACACGCCGCACGGGTCGAGCGAATCGACCGCCATCGCGTCGCGCAGCACGTTGACGTAGCAGTTGCTTTGCGGCAGACCCTTCGTGAGCGCTTCCCACTCGTTTCCTCCCGTGCGGCTGCGATACACGCGCAGCTTTCCTTCGTGCACATAATGCTCCCCGTCGCTCTTGATCGGGACGACGTAGATGGTCTCCGGTTCGTGCGCGTGAACGTCGATCACAAATCCGAAGTCGGTCGGCAAGTTTCCGCTGACCTCTCGCCACGAGTCGCCCGCGTCGTCGCTGCGCATCACGTCCCAGTGTTTCTGCATGAACAACACGCCCGGGCGCTCAGGGTGCATTGCGATGTGGTGAACACAGTGGCCGACCTCTGCGGTCGGGTTGGGGATGTACAGCGAATGCAGTCCACGGTTGATGGGCCGCCAGGTCTTGCCTCCGTCGTCGGTTCGGAAGGCGCCCGCGGCCGAGATCGCTATGAAGATGCGTCCGGGATCGCTCGGATCCAGAATGATGCTGTGCAGGCACAACCCGCCGGCGCCCGGCTGCCACGACGATCCGGTGCCGTGTCCGCGCAGCCCTGGAAGCTCGTGCCATGTCTGACCTCCGTCCGTGGAGCGGAACAACGCGGCGTCTTCGACCCCGGCGTAGACGGTGTCGGGATCAGTCAGTGAGGGCTCCAGGTGCCAGACCCGCTTGAACTCCCACGGATGCGGCGTTCCGTCGTACCACTGGTGAGTGGTGAGCGGCTTGCCGGTTTCAGCAGAGGTGTCGTAGACGAACTTGTTGCTCTCGCCTTTGGGCATCCCGTCCGGGGTAGTGGTCGGTTCGCCTGGCGGAGTTCCGGGTTGGAGCCATGTTCCGCCGCCGTCGTCGGAACGTTGAATGATCTGGCCGAACCAGCCGCTCGACTGCGATGCATACAGCCGATTCGGATCAGCCGGAGAACCCTTAAGGTGATACATCTCCCAGCCCGCGAAATGGGGCCCGCTTACGTCCCATCGTTCGCGCTTTGCGTCCGCCGTCAGAATGAATGCGCCCTTGCGTGTACCGACCAGCACCCTTACTCCGCTCATGCCTTTCTCCTTTCGTCGTTACCAGAGGTTCAGAGTCACCAATCGACGTTAACGCTTGGCCAAAACCTCTGCAAGTCTTGTCGAGGGATCATGTCTTGTCGAGGGCTCCAGCGCATGACATATCGGGATGGGTCCTGCCGCCTTCCGCGATGAGAGCCGACGCGACCAGCACAGCGAGCGGCACGCTTTTCTTTTGACTGACTCCTCTTTCTTCGGCTTGATCGCCTGATCGCTTTCTTATCCCGTCAAGCCGTTAGGCCTCAGCCATTACCTTGATTAGCTCGGGTTCTGCGCAGGAGCCCCTCCGCACCGATGCGATAGCAATCAATCTTCGACAATGCTTCCCATTCGAGCCTGGCAGGATTTTGGAGGGCAGTCACCTGAGGCTCGGACAAGCAGTTGAACACAACATACAGCCAGTAATCATCGCCCAAGCTCTGAGCCGCCTTGTACTCGTTCGCTGTAAGCGCGATGTCGCCGACTCGAGCTCGCCCTTTTACTTCGATGAACCTTGTTTCGATCTCTTCGCGCGAAGGACCGGAGCGGAAGCGGCGTGAAATCAGGTCAAATCCGCGAGTATCGTTCTCCACGTTCTCTACCGTGAAGCCTCGCGCTTGCTCAAAGGCGATCGTCGCTTGAACCGCTATGTGTTCGATCTCGGTGAACCGCAGGTCGGTTTGTGCGTCCTGCTCGCCGGAAGGTCGAGTCACGGTATAGCCGACAGCCCTGTACGCTTTCAACCGCTTCTCGTACATGCGATTCAAAACCGGCACGCAAGAGTCGACGTAGTCATATACTCTTACAACGTGTTTGTTCTCGTGTAGACGATGCAATCTGCCCACATACTGCTGAAGTGTGCCTCGCCACGAGATGGGCATAGCCAGGAACAGCGTGTCGAGTCTAGCATCGTCAAAGCCTTCGCCGATGTAACGCCCAGTCGCGACAATCACGCGTTGCTGGTCGTCGGCCACCGCCTTTATCTGCGAGACAAGTGCATCACGTTGCTTCTTGCCCATTCCGCCCTTCATGACGAAGACGCGTGGCAGGCGGCGCGATAGTTTCTCAGCGAAAAGTTGTACGTGGTCCGTTCGCTCCGTGAGCACCAACGGAACCCGCCCGTCTTCGACCGCGCAGATAACATCAGCGACTATAAGGTCCGTTCGCTGGTCGTCATTAACTAGAGCAGCGTAGATCTCCTGTATTCCGATGCCGGTCCATTCGGGAGGCACCGTGAATTCCGTCAGCCGGGGTACTACTTCGTGTTGAATGGCCGAAGCGGCCGCATGCTTTTTGCTACTTACGTTGAAGCGAATCGGGCCACATTGCATAAGGATGATCGGGTGGTGGCCGTCCTTGCGAACCGGCGTAGCAGTTAGGCCGACAACGTACTTCGCTTTTACCTTTCTCAACACTCGCTCGAACGTGAAGGCGGAAACGTGGTGGCACTCATCCACGATCACCTGACCGTATTCCGCAACGAGGTCTTTCACTTCGCCCTTTCGGATCAAGCTCTGAATGACCGCCACGTCTATGCGCTCAGTTCGCGACGTCTTGCCTCCGCCAATCTGACCGATGTCCCTGGTGCTGAGCCCCAGGAACAGCGCCAGCCGCTCCCGCCACTGATCCATCAAATGGCGTCGATGAACGAGGACGAGCGTGTTCACTTTTCGCATTGCAATCAGCCGCGACGCAACTGCTGTCTTACCGAACGCTGTCGGAGCGCAAAGGATTCCGTCATCGAAACGAGCGAGCGCCTTCGTGGCCTCCTTCTGACCCGGGCGAAGGTCGCCGTGAAACTCGACCTCGATGGGGATGCCGCCGAAGCGATGGTCCGACACTTCCGCAGCGATTTCGTGGCTTTCGAACAGTTCGAGCACCTCTTGCAGTAAGCCGCGGGGCAGCGCGATGTGATGATCAAACACTTCCGCGCAAGCGATAACGCGTGGTTTGGCAAAAGTCGACAACCGCATTGCTTGAGCACTGTAGAATTCCGGGTTTTGGAATGCCGCCAGCCGAATCAGGCGATCCAGAAACCGCGCCGGCAAGTCCTTCTTTTCAACGTAGACCAAATCGCCGCGTTTGATTGATACGCTGCGGGGCAACGGTTCCTCGATAACTCGAGTGGCTAACCGGCCGGAAGGCGGCAGAGTCCATGGATCACCCGCGTCGTCGTCCTGGAATGCGCTCCTTCGCACACCGATAACGTCGCCGGTTGGAATCGTGACGCGGATGAGCGCTTGAACTTCGTCCTGCGTTAGTCGTCTGATCGAAGACAGGAACGCCCACTGATCCTCGTAAGCTCGAAGCTGATCGTCGACGAAGACGCTGTTGCTCTTTTCACGAGGACCGCGCTGTAGGGGCAAGGCTATCAGGTTCCCGAAACCACCCCTGGGCATCGTGTCCTGACTCGGGAACAGTCGGTCATAGGAATCCAGCCCCATCGAATAACGTCGCTCCATTGTGCGTGTCAACAAAGCGCTCGCGAGTCTTCGCGCCAAAGCAGCGGCAATCGGTTCAGCAAAGAATATCCAGACGTGAGCGCCATTCCCCGAGCGTGAGCGCTCTAAAGGCGATGGAATGTCCAACCCACAACAGGTTTCTAAGAATGCACTTGCGTCCGTTTCCCAGGTTTTCTTGTCGAAGTCGGCCGCCACAAACCAGCAGGTATCATCTTGCAGCAATGGATAGACGCCTATGGTTTGCCTTCCTAGGAGATGATCTCTGATCACGTCTTCCGTCAGAGGGAATAGCTTGCTGTGCCTGACTGATCTCTTCTTACGCTGTCCAACTAAGCTCGCTCGGTTCCACTCGCGAATACCCGCTGGCGAATATCCTGTTCGACCGTTCCTTCCCTCCCACCTGACCGCATAGACATCATCCCGGCCACGAAACAGATTTCTGAACAACGACACTTTCAGTTCAGGCCGAGAGTCGGCCGTCACATTAGCTGACTGTTGCGACTTCTTTTGATCGACTGAGAAGTCCGCCCCGACAATTGGAGCGCCGACCTCGCGAGGTTCACCTAGTTGAAATCTGAGATCGGCGTTCTCTTGTCGGAGTCGCTCGCACTCAGCTTTGGCTTTCTCGAGTTGAGTCCTTAGAATCTCATCGCTCTCCACGGTTCTCGACCTCGTGAAAAACTCGCCGCACCCTGGCAGCCCTTCGGAATTCAACACGAATCATACGCGCGCCGTCTGTCTGCTCAAACCCACACGCGAGGCTGACTCACAGCAAATTGAATATTCGACCTTGCAGTCAACGCTTGGAAGAAAGGGTTGGTAGGTGAAATTCCAAGAGACAACACGACTTCAGCCCGGCGTCCGATCTAAGGATTCCGCGCTCCCGACGGACGATTGTCATTTCGGGTGGCGGGTAATACCAATGAGGTAATGGGTATCAGCCACGATCTTAAAGTAGAAGCGCCAGTCACGGGTAACTCTGGCCTGCCAGATCTCTCGTGCTTCGTCGTACTTTTTTGCGCGCAAAGATGGGTGGCGCAAGTTTTCCAGCAACAGGCGCGATTGCTTGTAAAACGTTTTCTGGATGGGTGGGGGAGCGTCCTCAAGCGATTTGATAAAACGCTCGGTATAATCGAGCTTCATCGTGAGCGTTTTGTCTTCTTTGCTTTGGCCCGCTCCTTCACATTGCGCTCCAGAGACTCAATCATCTGGTCAGCAGTGTTGAACGGACCGTACGTGCGGCCTCTGCGAATATCTTCTAGTCCTTCTTCAATCCGCCGGTCGATGAGGCTCTTGGGCGTAAGCGTGATCTTGCCCTTCTCAAACCTTGCTTCTAGCAGATCGCCTACATTCAACCCGGCACGCTCGCGGAGCGATGATGGGAGGGTAACCTCGCCTTTGGTTTTCACTTTGACTAACGACATAATGAATATCTGACTAGTTACATAGAGCTTTGTTAGAGAATCCGATCGCTCTCAGTCTACCAGATGCATATCATCCGTCAATTCTACTAGTTCTCACCGGAAGAATGCTCATCACTGGCACGTGCAGAGGGTAGACCTTCTCATCGCGAAGCGCGGCGGCCGCGTATGCAAGACACGCATGAGTATCTTCGTCAGCAATGCCGGGGTAGTCTTCCAAGACTTCCTGCTCCGTCCATCCCTGAGCCAGCAGGCCAATGACAAACTCGACCGCCAGGCGCGTGCCCTTGATCACCGGTTTGCCGACAAGTATGTCTGAATCAATTGTTATTCGTTCTTCCAAATTCATCTCTTGCTCTTCCTCAGTGCTCAGATCCGGGCATCCTCACCACCCGAGTGAACAAGCCGGTATCCCATAAGCGTATTGATGGCCCCTGGAGGATTCGAACCTCCAACCAAAGGATTATGAGTCCTCTGCTCTGCCGTTGAGCTAAGGGGCCTCGTCGTAGGGTGTGGAAAAGATCGTTTCCCCCGCGCGTTTTAAGGGTCTGTTCATCGCGCCTCGCGACAAGTCGCAATGGTACTCGCGCAAAAATGGGTGTGTCAAGTTTGGGCCATTCCTTGACACTGTTTCAAACGACATGTTAGCTTTCGTCCCTTGAATCGGCGGACAATTTCCTCGTAGGGAGTGCATGCTTTGCTCGTGACGACGGCGCTCGCTCTGGCTGAGGGCGGGGGCAACATCAGCCCGGACCCCTCGTTACTGGTCGTACTCTTCCTGTTTCTCATCTTCGTCTTCGTGCTGAACAGGATTCTGTTCAAACCCATCGGCCGCGTCCTCGATGAACGCGAGGCGCTCACTGTCGGCGCGACGGCCGAAGCGAGAGCGTCCGCCCGGCGCTACGAAGCGAAGCTGGCCGAATACGAGGCCGCGACAAGACAAGCCCGAGCCGAAGGCTTCCGCGCGCAGGAACAGTCGCGCAACGCCGCCCTTGAAGCGCGCAGCCGACTGATCGATGAAGCGAAGACCGAAGCCGCCGGTGAAATCGAGCGCGCAAAAGCCGACATCGCTAAACAGGCCGCCGAAGCGCGAGCGGCGCTTGAGTCCGACGCCCGCCGCATCGCTCAGAGTATTTCGCGCACCGTGCTCGGGCGCACGGTGGGAGGTGGGATTGATTGACAGTTGATTCTATTCTCCCAATGGCGCTGCTCTTCCAGCACGAAGCGGAATCGGGCGGGCTCCTCAAAAACCCGGACCTGTGGAGGGTGGTTAATCTCCTAGTATTCGTCGCCATCTTAGTCTACATCCTCCGCAACAAGATCGGGATCGGGAAGCTGTTCGATAACCGGGCGTCGTCGATTCGCCAACAACTCGAGCAGGCAAAACGCGACAAGCACGAAGCCGAGCAGCGCCTCGCCGGATTGGAGGCACGACTGGAGAAACTCGACAGCGAAGTCGCCGACATCAAGGCCGAAGCCGAACGCGACGCTACACGCGAGTCCGAGCGACTTCGCGAGATGGCCGGCGCCGACGCGGAGAAGGTCAGGCAGATGGCCCGCCGCGAGATCGAAGGGGCGATGAAGGCCGCGCGCACCGAGCTTCGCACCTTCGTCGCCGAGAAGTCTGTCGAGCTGGCCGAGACGATCATCCGGCGCGAAATCACTCCCCAGGACAACTCGCGAATGCTGACCAAGTACGTCGAGGACTTGCGCGAGGTGCAGAAATGAGCGTGACCGCCATAGCCCGGCGATACGCAGAAGCGCTCGCCGACGTCGCAACCGAGCGCAACCAGATCGAGCAATTTGATTCGGAACTGCAAGCGTTCGTCGAGATGATGACGTCGAGCCGTGAGCTGCACGGCGTTTTCGCTAGCCCTACAATCTCTTACGACAACAAGTCCCGCGTGCTCGATGCTCTCATCGAGCGCGCAACGCCGGGACAACCAATGGCGAATCTGCTCCGGCTCTTGTTGCGCAACGACCGGCTTCACAACCTCCACGCCGTGCACGACGCGTTCAAGCGCATCGTCAACGAGCGCCGCGGCGTCGTCTCTGCGGAGGTAACGGCGGCGGGCGAGATGAGCGCCGCCGAGCAGGAAGCGCTGAGAGCGAGGCTCGGCCTGCTGACGGGCAAGAAGGTTGAGCTTCAGTTCAAGACGGACCCTTCGCTCATCGGGGGAGTTGTCACGCGGATCGGATCGGTGGTCTACGACGGATCGATCCGCACTCAGCTTCAAGAAATCAAACAACGGATGAAGGAATAGGTGATGGATCGAATCAGAGCGGACGAGATAAGCAAGATAATTCGCCAGCAGATCGAAGGCTTTGAGGCCGGCGTCGAGGTGAGCGAGGTCGGCCAGATCATTCAGGTCGGCGACGGCATCGCTTCGATCTACGGTCTGGAGCGAGTGATGGCGGGCGAGTTGCTCGCGCTGCCCCACGACGTCGCCGGCATCGCGCTCAACCTCGAAGAAGATAAGGTCGGCGCGGTGCTGTTCGGCGACTACGACAAGATCAAAGAGGGCGACGAGGTCCGTCGCACGAAGCGAATCATGTCAGTGCCGGTCGGCGAAGAGGTCGTCGGCCGCGTCGTCGATCCGCTCTGCCGCCCCCTCGACGGACGCGGACCGATCGACACCGGCGGCAAGTTCAACCCGCTCGAAAAAATCGCGCCCGGTGTGATGGACCGCCAGCCCGTGCGCGAGCCGATGCTGACCGGCCTGAAGGCGATCGACTCGATGATCCCGATCGGCCGCGGCCAGCGCGAGTTGATCATCGGCGACCGCCAGACAGGCAAGACCGCCATCGCGATAGACTCGATAATAAACTCGAAGGGCAAGGACCTGATCTGCATCTACGTTGCCATCGGCCAGAAGGAATCGACGGTTGCGCAGGTCAAGAAGACTCTCGACGACGCCGGCGCGATGGCCTACACGATCATCGTCGACGCGTCGGCCTCGTCGCCGGCGGCGATGCAGTACATCGCGCCTTATGCCGGCTGCGCTATGGGCGAATTCTTCCGCGACCGCGGCCAGCACGTGCTGTGTATTTACGACGACCTCTCGAAGCACGCGTGGGCCTACCGCGCGATCTCGCTTTTGTTGCGCCGGCCGCCCGGCCGCGAAGCTTACCCGGGCGACGTGTTCTACCTTCACTCGCGGTTGCTCGAACGCGCGGCGAAGCTTGCGGACCGATTGGGCGGCGGCAGCCTGACGGCTCTGCCGGTGATCGAAACCCAGGCGGGCGACTTGTCGGCTTATATTCCGACCAACGTCATCTCGATAACGGACGGTCAGATATTTCTCGAGTCCGACCTGTTCCACTCCGGCGTGCGGCCGGCCATCAACGTCGGCAATTCGGTGAGCCGCGTCGGGGGCTCCGCCCAGATTCGCGCGATGAGACAGGTTGCCGGCACGCTGCGATTGGACCTCGCGCAGTATCGCGAGCTGGCGGCGTTCACGCTGTTCGGTTCGGAACTCGACAAGGCAACGCAGGCGCAGCTCAATCGCGGGCAGCGGCTGATCGAGATACTCAAGCAGCCTCAGTACGCGCCAGTGCCCGTCGAGGAGCAGATCATCGCAATCTGGGCGGGGACCAACGGGCTGACCGACGATATTGCGGTCGAGAATGTGAAGAAGTTCGAAGATGGGTTGCTGGCCTTTATGCGCAACAGCCGGCCGGCGGTGCTTCAGAAGATCGCCGAGAAGAAGATACTCGACGACGAGTTGCTCAATGAGATACGCGCTTCGGTCGTCGAATTCAAGGAGCGCTTCACCGCCGATCTCGGTGCTGCCGCGGGAGCATAGCATCCGCCGGGTGTCGCGCGGCGTGCTCAATCGCATCGGTGAGTTATGCCAAATCTTCAAGACCTTCGCAGACGGGTTAAGTCAGTCCGCAACATGGAGCAGATCACCAAGGCGATGAAACTGGTCGCGGCGGCGAAGCTGCGCCGGGCTCAAGACAGGGTCATTGCGGCTCGGCCCTACGCCAATACGATGGCCCGAGTGCTCGGAAGGCTGGCCGAGCGAACCGCCGACTACAAACACCCGATGCTGGAGCGGCGCGGCGACAAACACTACGTCGTTGCGCTCGTGACCGCCGACAAGGGACTGTGCGGGGGCTTCAACACGAACCTGATCAAGGCGGCTCAGCAGTTCATGCGCGAACACTCGGACAAGCAGATCGATCTCGTGGCGGTCGGGCGCAAGGGGCGTGACTTCTTCCGCCGCCGCCCGGTTTCACTGGTGCGCGAATACGTCGGGGTCACCGAGCGCAGTCTCGATCATGCCGACGCCGCTCAGATAGCGCGCGAAATGATGGATATGTTCACGGCGGAAGACTCGACCGTAGACCGCGTCTATTTGATCTACAACGAATTCAAGTCCGTGATCTCCCAGCGAGTGACGGTCAAACAACTCCTGCCGATCGGCGCCGAGGAGTTGGGGGCGCGCGGAGTGGACGCAGCAGCGAGCGGGGGTTCTACGGATCTCGTCGATTACATTTGGGAGCAGCCGCCCGCGGAGATATTCGGGAGGCTCTTGCCGCGCTTCGTAGAGACGCAGGTGTTTTACGCGCTGTTGGAATCCGTGGCGAGCGAGCAAGGCGCGAGGATGACGGCGATGGACTCGGCTTCGAAGAACGCGGGCGACGTGATTCAATCGCTCACGCTGAACATGAACCGGGTGCGGCAGGCGTCGATCACGCGAGAAATAATCGAAGTGGTCTCAGGGGCCCAAGCACTTGAGGGCTGAAGAGAATACAACGCAAAGTACGTAAGGACGCAGAGACGCAATCAACACCATCACGCCGTTCGCCACACCCGACTCACAAAGCATGCGGTCCTCTCTGGCTTCTGCGTAGCCTGGAGTCTCTGCGACTCTGCGCCTTTCCGTCTTGCGTTTGGATTCCTCTGCGTGGCTCCGGCGGGCGGAAGTTGGGGCTTAGTACGGCGCAGGTCTGATATCATTCCAAACTGAATGGCGCAAGAAGTGACGACAGTTCGCGGGACCGTTGCAGCAAGGATCGCCCGATACTGGGGTCCGGTGCTTATGATGATCGCCGCGATGTACGTCTTCTCCACGGACTTCTTCTCGTTCGAGAGTACTCGCGCAATCGTGGCCGCGGTCCTCGGGTGGTTCATGACTGACGTCAGCAGCACAGCGATCGCCGAGGGAAACTACGTTCTTCGAAAGTCGGCGCACTTCGCCGAATACGCAGTGCTCGCGGCTCTCGTTTTCCGTGCTTTTCGCGCCGACAGCATGCTGCGCTGGCGGTTGATCTGGGGCCTGTATTCACTGGGTGTTGTGGTCTGTTGGGCGGTCATGGACGAGTATCATCAGTCGCAGATGCGTCGCCGCGGGGGCTCAGTGTACGACTCGCTGCTGGATTCAGCCGGCGGGCTGTTTGCACTTGTGGTGATCGCGTTGTGGAGCCGGCGGCGGAGTAGGAGCGGCGCCCCGTAAGCACTGCCGGGACGTTATCGATGACCCGCCTTTGCTCGAACCGAACCCAACCGTGTCGTGCTTTTCGTTTGCTACGTCGAATGCGGTGTGTTAGACATTGAGCGTAATAGGCGTTGTACTCCATCTATAGCAACGAGGATCGTATGAGGGGCAAGATCACAATATTCATCGATGGCAATAATCTGTTTCACGCCGCCCGATCCGTCGGGGTCGAAATCGACTATGCGAAGTTCCTGAACTTTCTCCGGGGCGAGTCCCCGCTGCTTCGCGCGTTCTTCTACACCGGAGTCGATGAGAAGGCCGAACGCCAGCAGGGATTTCTGCTGTGGATGCGGCGGAATGGTTATCGCGTGGTCGAGAAGGAACTCAAGACCTATGCCGACGGCACCAAGAAAGCCAACCTCGACGTCGAGATCGCCGTCGACATGCTCTCACTCGCCGACAAATACGACACGGCGGTGCTGGTATCGGGCGATGAAGACTTCGCCTACGCGATCAATGCCGTGGCCTACAAGGGTGTGCGTGTCGAGCTGGCCGGGTTCCGCGCCAACACCAGCCCGCGGTTGATCGATGTTGCGGACCAGTTCATCGAGCTCGACTCGCACATCGACCAGATCACGAAGAGCGAGAGCCGCTATCACAATCACGGCAATGCCCACGGACATCACGCAACCGCCGGCTCGCGAAGCTCCGGTTCGTTGACCCGCGTGCGCGACGAAGAGAGCGAGCCCGACTCAGGTTGAGATCGGGCGCCTTGTTCATCGCTGCTTGAACAACGTGACCGAAAGCTCGGTTCGGATGCAGGCGGCGCGATGGCCGCGGTTGATCTCGAACAGCCCAATCCTTCCGCGTTTGCACTCATCTACGGCGATCGGACAGCGTGAATGAAACCGGCAGCCCGGCGGCGGGTTGGCCGGGGAAGGCGCGTCGCCCTCGATCGCGATCCGCCGAGCCGGAGTGCGAGGATCCGGCACCGGGATCGATGACAGCAGCGCTTGAGTGTAGGGATGGACGGGCCGCTCGAATATCTCGCGCGTCGGCGCCTCCTCCACTATCTCGCCCAGGTACATCACAGCGACGCGATCGGAAATGTGCCGTACAACGCCGAGGTCGTGCGCGATAAACAGGTAAGTCAGTCCGAAGCGCTGCTGAAGCTCGCGCAAGAGATTGAGTATCTGCGCTTGAATCGAAACGTCGAGCGCCGAGACCGCTTCGTCACAGACGATGAACTTCGGACGGAGGGCGAGCGCGCGAGCTATTCCGATTCGCTGACGCTGGCCTCCCGAGAATTCGTGCGGATAACGGCCGGCGTGTTCCGGCGCCAGCCCCACCAGGGTCAGAAGTTCCTCGACCCGCGCTCTCGCTTGATCCCTTCTCGGCGACCTCGGGCGCGTGGCAGGCGAAATGTCACTGAGGTCGTCACTCGAAGTCCCGTATCGTTCGCTCAAATCCAGCCGGTGAACAAGCAGCGGTTCGGCCAGCATCGAGCCAATCGTCATGCGCGGGTTCAGCGAGCCGAACGGGTCCTGAAAGATGATCTGCATCTCTCGCCGGAGCCGCCGCAGCTCCGCTCCCTTCAAGCTGAATACGTCGCGCCCATCGAAGACCACGCGGCCCGCGGTCGGCTCGATCAGCCTGAGAATCGTGCGCCCCGCCGTCGTCTTGCCGCTGCCCGATTCGCCCACGAGCGCCAGCGTCTTGCCTCTCGGGATCGAGAAAGATATCCCGTCAACGGCTCTCACGTGGCCGACCGTCCGCGGAACGACGCCCTTGCGAATCGGATAGTGCTTCACCAGGTTTTCGACGGTTAGTATCTCGTCCATAGACATGTTCGCCGCGAGCCAGAGCGCAAACGAGAAGCGATTATACAGGCAGACTGATGGTGGTTGTCACGGAGCGGTTTCGGCGAAGTGGCACGCTGCGAAATGGCCTGACGCGACCTCTCGCAGTTCGGGTTCCTGCTCGCACATGGCTTCGGCCAATTCGCATCGAGTGCGGAATCGGCAGCCTGACGGAAAATCGAGCGGGCTCGGCACGCTGCCTGGAATGACCGAAAGCGTCTCCTGGTCCGCGGCCAGTGAAGGCAGCGATCTAAACAAGCCGCGAGTGTAAGGGTGCCTCGGCGCCTCGAACAGCCCGCCAACCGGAGCGTGTTCGACGATCTTGCCCGCGTACATGACTGCCACTCGCTCGCACGTCTGAGCTACGACGCCCAGGTCGTGAGTGATCAGCAGGACCGACATCCCAAATTCGTTTTGCAGGCCTTTCAACAGCTCGAGTATCTGAGCCTGTATCGTTACGTCGAGCGCGGTGGTCGGCTCATCCGCGATCAACAGTCGAGGCCGGCACACGAGCGCCATCGCGATCATCGCGCGCTGTCGCATCCCGCCCGACAGTTGATGCGGGTAGTCGTTGAACCGGGCTTCGGGCGAGGCGATGCCGACGCGGCCGAGCATCTCGATCGCAAGCCGCCGCGCCTCCGCCCTCGACTCCTGCCGGTGCTCGCGGAGGGCCTCGGTTATCTGGCTCCCGATCGTCATGATCGGATTGAGCGACGACATCGGCTCCTGAAAGATCATCGAGACGAGGTTCCCGCGCACTCCTCGCATCTCAGATTCCCCGAGCGCGAGCAGGTTCCGGCCGCCAAAGCGAATCTCGCCGCCGGCGTATCTTGCGGGCGGCACCGGGACGAGCTGAAGGATCGAAAACGCGGTGATCGACTTCCCGCAGCCGCTTTCGCCCACCAGTCCGAGGGTCTGGCCCGCGCCGATCTTGAGACTGACGCCATCGACGGCCTTCAACACGCCATCGTCAGTGTCGAAGTAGACTCGCAGGTCGTTGATCTCGAGCAGCGGCGTAGCGCGGGGTTGGCCGTCAGGTTGGGGCTGGTCGTCTTCTACGATGTTTGGCTCTGCGGTATTGCTCATCCGTGGCTTTCCAAGGTCTGCTACCCATCGTCGTCGGCCGAGAAGCAAGCGGGTCCCCGCACAAGACACCGTGAATATCAGTCGGGACGGGTGGTTTGCTTCCGCTGTGTTCGCGGCCTACAGTTCCGACGCTAACGGACGTCCGGTCTCACTCTGTTGCTGTCTGTCCAGGTGAAACGATAACAGCGCGAACAGACGGTGGCCAAGCTACGTGCTTGGATTTGTGCTGAGGGAGGCGTGTCGTTGCGCTCCGTTCGCATTCACCCGGCTGGTTAGTTGTGCCGCGCGCTCACGTCGGGAGCCGAGTCCAATTCGAGCCGCAGGAAGTTGCCGTCCGAGCGCGAAGGATCCTTCGAGATGAGCACCCGATCGAGTGGGATGCTCACGAGTTTGACCGACTCATTCCGTGGGTCAGGGTAGAGGTCTATGGTTACGGGGTCATCGCCGATCGAGAGCCGAACCGCCTCTTTGTCGCTTACGAATCCGACGAAGTGGACCGTGCCGTCGGGCAGTTTGTGGACCTCAAAGCACTGAAACTTCTTCTCGCGAAACAACGGCGATTCCCTGTGAGGCGCCCAAGCGTAGCCGTACACTCCGCCGGGCAAATGGGCGAGGGCTGAGCCTTCGTCGGCCGCCTCAAGCAAGATGACTTGATTGATGGCTCGGAGCGATTCAAGCTCCGGCTGCTGAGTTGAGCCGGACGGCTTAGGCTTGTTGTTGCCGGCTTCAGACGATGTCTCTGTTGCTTTGGACCTGGCGAGGCGAAATGCCAACCCCATCACGCCAAGCGTCGACAGAAGAACACCGCCGCAAAATGAATCTGTAACGGCCATAGTTCTGTCTCCAGGTGTGTGATTCGAGAATCACGGTGCGTAATAATAATTAGGCAAAGTGTGCGATTCAAGCCCGGCGCAAGCCTGAGAATTGACTCTGGCTCGGACCGAAAAATACCAAGGTGAACGCGGCTGTGAGATGGTGTCCCCGGCTGGAACAGCGAGAGGTTTCTGCTGGCAGCGTCTGGCGAATAACCAGTCGGCTGGCAGATTTCGTTCGGATCTTGAGCGAGTCTGCTTTACCGCGCCGAACCGCCCGGTGCTAGAATCCGTTTAGTCTCAATGGCAATTGCCCCGCATCCGTTACGCAACCGCGCGCCGGAGCGGCGAATCGAACGGAGCGATATGGAGCTGAAAGTCGGCTATGTTTGCGAGCGCGGCTTGAACCCGAAGCGGCCGGTGAATCAAGACCGGCTGCTCGCGCTTCCCGATCGCGGGCTGTTCGCTGTCTTCGACGGAGTTGGCGGCCAGCGAGCCGGAGAAATCGCTAGCCAGACCGCAGCCGAAACGATCGAGGAAGCTTTCAAACACGCCGCGGCCGCTTCTAATGTCGAAGCCATACGCCGGGCAGTCCAGTTCGCCAATCGCGACATTTTCGAAATGGCCACCGAAGATCCCGCCTATCAGGGCATGGCCACTACCGTTGCGCTTGTTCATATCGACGGCGATCGCGCGACCATCGCTCACGTTGGCGACAGCCGTGTTTATCGGCTCGAAGGCGGGAGGCTACATCGAGAGACTATCGACCACACCGATCTTAACGACGCGCTGAGATCGGGTTCGATCACGGTTGCCGACGCGGCGGCCGCCAATGACGGCAACGTGATCAATCGCGCGCTCGGGGTCGAGCCAGATGTCGATGTCGAGATTCGCTCGCTCAAGATTCGCGACGGCGCGCGTCTCTTGCTTTGCAGCGACGGCATCTACCGCCACCTGTCGGACGACGAGATCGCTGGTGTCATCAACTCGGCCGGCGATCCACAGCGCGCCGCCGACGAGTTGAAGCGGATAGTTTTCGAGCGCGGGGCCGAAGATAACCTGACCGCAGTAGTAGTCCAGTTGGGCCGGATGCGACGGGCCGACACCGCGCGCGCAAATACGCAAGCCTGGGGATCTCAGGGCAAGCGCGCGGCCGGCCGAGCGAGCCGCATTCACGTCGAAGTCGGAACCGACGAGGGCCGCCCCGTTCCGGCTGGAAGCGTGAACGACGAGATTGAGCCGCCTGCTGTCGAGGGCAAATCCAGGAGAATAATCTATGCGCTCGTCACGTTGCTGCTGATGGCGGCTGCTTTCTACGCCGGACTGCGGGCGCCGGAGTGGCTGAAGAATCGGGCGGCGGGCGCGCAAGCTGTTGCCGCCGATCCGATGCAGGCGGGGCGCGAGGCGTTCGAGAGCGGGGCATTTCAGGCCGCCGTGATCGAGTTCGGCTCTTTGGTGAAACGCGATCCGCAGAATGCCGACGCGCGATACTGGCTGGGTCGCGCTCACCTCGAGCAGGACGAATTCGCGAAGGCGGCCGAGAGCTTCGAGCAGGCCGTGAAGCTTCAGCCCGGTCTGCTCGACGCCTACGTTCAGGCAGCGGCGGCGTATGAGGCCGACGGCAAGCGGGAGGACGCCGCGCGGATGCTCCGGCGGTACGGAGAGGTGAGAAGATTGAAGGATTGAGTCATTGAGTCATTGATCCAATGACCCAATGATTCAATCACCCAATGATCAAATTCCACAATGGCTGAGTTGAGACTCGAAAATAGCATAGTCGACGACCGCTACCAGGTGGATCGCTGCCTTGGGCGCGGGAGCTATGCCGAGGTCTTCCTCGCCTACGACAGGCCTCCCGCTGCTGATCCGGTCATCATCAAGGCGCTCAACACCACCCTCCAAGGCACACCCGACGCCGAGCTCGAACGCACGCTGGTTGAGAACTTCCAGAATGAAGCGCTGGCGCTCGACGCAGTCCGTCACCCGCACATCATTCGCCGACTGGGCCACGGGACGGCCGCCGACCTCGAAGGCGTCGCGTTTCACTACCTCGTACTCGAATACATGCCCGGCGGCGATATGCTCACGCTTTGCCGCAAGCGCCCTATGCGGCTCGATGAGGTGCTGTTCTACTTCGAGCAAGTGTCCGAGGCGCTCGCCTACGCCCACAACCGCCAGGTCATCCATCGCGACATCAAGCCGAATAATCTGCTGCTCTCCGCTGATCAACGGGTCGTGAAGATCGCGGACTTCGGCGTCGCAAAGATGAATCACGACGACCGGGCGGAGATCACTCGCGTGGGTACGAACGTCTACGCGCCGCCCGAGCATCATCCTGACAGTCCCGCCGATACCGCGGACTCGACCATCGAGAAGCTGACCCCGTCGGCCGACGTCTATTCGCTCGCGAAGACGATATACACCGCGGTGACCGGGCGAGCACCGCGCCAGTTCGCGCGATTGCCCATCGCCGAATTGCCCTCCGAGCTTGCAAGCGAGAGATGGAGGGATGACCTTCTTCGCGTGCTGACCAAAGCGACGGCGTCGCGCGTCGGCGGGCGCTATCAATCCGTACAGGAGTTCTGGTCCGATCTGGCCCGTCTCGCAGTCTTCGCCGCGCCTGAGGGTGAAGCGGACCCCGACGCCACGCTCGTCCGATCGCGATTGAGCGCCACGAGTCGCGTCGCGAGCGCCGAAAGCCAGCCTGTCTTTCATACGCTTGGGAATGCGCGGGTGGCTCGCCCGCCTCAAAGAGCGCGAATCGTCGTTGAGCTGCCTGAACAACCCCGCCGCGAAACGGCCTCGGCCGAACGATCCCCTGAAGTCGAGCGAGTGGCAGCCGGCGGCGGCATCGTCGTCGATGTGAGCGCGCCGGCGCCGCCAGGAAACACACAGGCGACGAGGGTCGAAGTCGGCGACGCGGCTGCCTTGAGTACGGCTGCCTCGGCAGCGGCTCGGCCTTCGCGTCGCCGCTATGAGAATCGCTTCGAGCCCACCGTCTTCGACCGATTGCAGACGATGGTTGGCTCGGACTGGCTGCGGCGGGCGTTCATCATCTTTCTGGTCGTGGCGTTGGTGGGCCTGGTTGCCACAACGTATTTTGAGTTTGCCAGCCGCGGCCGCGATCTGACGACGGCACTGACCGGGACCCAGCGCGACGGTGTCATCGCCAACGCGCCGAACGTGAATCTCCGAAGCGAGCCGCGAGGCGAGGTGCGCGCGGTCCTCCCAAGGGGGACGCGAGTGCGGGTGCTGGAGTCGAGCGGCGGCTGGGCGCGGATCATAGTGCTGGAATGGCTCGGCGCGCCGCCCGACAACGCGCCTTCGGAAGGCTGGGTTGATAGCGGGTACATCCGAGAGACGACTAACGACCAGTGATCACAGGAGGAACGATGGGCGTAAGGGAACGACTCGAAACCCTTAGAAAGTGGATTGACGGCGAGGAGGACCTCGACGAACAGGGTGAGGTCCGGCCGCGCTCGAAGTGGGATGACTTTCTTGTGGCGATCGCGCGCGAGGTCGAGCAGGCGATGAAACGAGAGATGTTCACGCCACCCGGCGGGCCGACCTACATTCCGCGCGAGTACGTCGTGTTCCTCAACCCCGAAGACGACGCCGAGTGGCAAGGCGAAAAGCGCGAGGGGCTCGAGCGGGGCCTTCGGTATGTTCTGTCGGAGCGCGCGAAAGATCTGGCCGGCGAGAACCAGTTTCAGACGCGGACGCTGACGGTCGAGTTGCGGGTTGACGCCGGACTCGAGCGCGGCAAGTTCCGAGTCCAGCACGTGTGGGACACCGAGGCGCAGAAGACGATGGTGACGCCTCGCAAGCGCGCCGAGTCCGTCCCCGCCGCCGCCCCTTCCGCGCCTGTTCCGTCCTCCAACGAGTCTCTGGATGAAGCGACCGTAGTGCGTCCGCGCAAATCAAGCGATGCGGCGTCAACGGAACCCGTTTTCTCCGTGATCGTCCGTCGCAATGTGCCCGGAGCCGTGACGAGCGTCGCCGACGTTCGCCCATACTTCACTGACGAGATCACGATTGGACGAGGCTCACGGCAGGTAAAGGTCGATCTTCAACTCACCGCCGACATGGAAGTCAGCCGCAAACACGCGACGCTGACGCGCAACGGCGACGGCACGTTCACGATTGCCTGTCACGGAGCGAACCCGGTGGTTCTCGAAAGCGGCCGCGAGGTGACGGTGAACGAGACCGCCAATGTCGCGCCGGGCGAGAAGTTCGTGATATGCAGCTATGAGCTTGCGGTTCAGATGAATCGGGAGGGCAGGGAATGAAAGCACGTAAAGCCGCCCGCGTGGGGTAGAATGGGTCCGTCAGCCTGCAGACAAGTGCATCACCCTGGTTCGTGGTTGCGCGAATCTACTCCGGTTGCGCCACCTGGGGAGCCGTATCGAAGCGGCGCGTCAATTGCCTTGAGCTTCTATTTGAACTGAGGCGGTCTTGACCTCAGCGATGAATCCCGCAGCGCACGCGGCAAAGACCGCTCCTCAAGACTATTGTGTCGTGGGGGATTAAGCGCAATATTCTTAGGGCAATGATGGAATCCAACGCAAGTCAAGGTGACAGGCTGGCATGAACCGAAGGTATCTATGTGGACTCGTTGTGCTCGCGTCGTTGCTTGCCTTGGCAGGCGGTAGCCTTGCACTAAACCAAAAAGAGAGCGTGACGCAGTACCTCGTCAACTCCTGGCAGGGCGAGACCGGGTTGCCGCAGATATCAGTGCTGGCGATCGCGCAGACGAACGATGGCTATATTTGGTCCGGTACTCATGAAGGTCTCGTCCGATTCGACGGTGTTCAATTCAAGGTCTTCAACACAGGCAATACAGAGGCGGCAAACGACGACGATGTCGGTGCGCTACTCGCGGACCCTGATGGCGGTCTTTGGGTAGGGACTCGAAACGGGCTCGTTAGACTGAAGGGAGACGAGTTCACATCGTACACGACCAGTGAAGGTCTTTCCTCGAACGTCGTCAGGGCGTTGTGCTTAGGCAGCGATGGCAGTCTGTGGATCGGGACCTGGGGAGGCGGCTTGAACCGGTTCAAGGACGGCCGGTTCACGGCCTTCACCATAGCAGAGGGAATGCCGAGCAACGTCGTTACCTCCGTATGTGAGAGCAAAGATGGGGGTCTGTGGATAGCCACTAGCAGCGGCTTGTGCCATTTCAAGGACGGAGACCTCCGAGTCTACACGACCAAGGACGGCTTGTCCGCGAATACTCTCAGGGTTGTTTGCGAGGACAGGGATGGATCCCTGTGGGTAGGAACCGACGACGCAGGATTGAATCGGTTCAAGGATGGACGTTTCACCACTTACACGACCAGGAACGGATTGAGTAACGACCACGTTGCGGCTTTGTTTCAGGACAGGGAAGGAAGCCTCTGGATCGCCACTCAGGGTGGGATCAGCCTTCTGAGAGAGGGCGACTTCAGCACGTTGGGACTTAAGAACGGTCTGGTCAATGAACTGGTGACCTCGTTTTGTGAGGACCGCGAAGGCAGCGTCTGGGTCGGCAGTCGAGGCGGGGGACTGAGCCGCCTCCGGCGCGGAAAGTTCACCGTTTACACCACGCAAGACGGATTGACCGACGACCGCACCGGCTGCATCTACCAGGACCGAGAAGGGGCCATCTGGATTGGAACCTACCATCGTGGACTGAGTATCTTCAAAGACGGCCGCTTTACCACTTACACCCACGACAACGGCTTGTTCGGGACTCAGGTCTATACCATTCACGAAGACAGAAGAGGCAATGTATGGATCGGCACCGACGACAGGTTGAACTGCTTCTCGAAGGGCAAATTCATCTACTATGGGACGGAAGACGGGTTGTCGCACAACGTGGTCCAGGCAATCAGTGAGAGTGCAGACGGAACATTGTGGTTCGGCACGTATGGTGGAGGACTGACTCGGTATAAAGACGGACGCTTTACAAAGATCGGCAAAGAAGAGGGGTTGCCGAATGACTTCACCATGACGCTCTTTGAGGACCGTGCGGGCAGTTTGTGGATCGGCACCGAGGGTGGCGGCTTGAGTCGTTTGAAAGATGGCCGCCTTACCACCTACACGACCAAAGACGGCTTGTCGAGCGACATCGTGTCCTTCGTCCACGAAGACAATGACGGCGTGCTGTGGATTGGGACTCAGGGGGGCGGACTCAATCGCTTCAAGAACGGGGTCTTTTCTCCCATCGAGTCGTACAACGGCCTGTTCAACAACACGATACACGCGATCATCGAATCGGGCGGCGACTTCTGGATCAGTTGCAACCAGGGCATCTATCGCGTCAGCAGGAAACAGCTCAACGATTTCGCGGACGGCCGAATAAGTTCCGTGTCGACGATTGTGTATGGCACGGCGGACGGTATGAGGGCAGCCGAGTGCAACAGCTCAGACCCGCCAGCTTGTCTGTCGAGAGACGGAAAGCTCTGGTTCCCAACGATCAAAGGCGCGGTTGTCATTGACCCGTTCAACGTTCCGGAGAATCCCTTGCCGCCTCCGGTTGTAATTGAGCAAATGGTCCTCGATAACAAGACCGTCAGTCTCCGGGGCAACGTGGAGTTACCGGCAGGCGGAGTGAGACTCGATTTGCACTACGCGGGTCTAAGCTACATCGCGCCGGAAAAAGTGCGCTTCAAGTATTTGCTCGAGGGGTACGACAAGGACTGGGTCGATGCGGGGACTAACCGGGTCGCCTCCTACACCAGTGTGCCTCCGGGACGCTATGCCTTCCGCGTAACCGCCTGCAATAACGACGGTGTATGGAACGAGACCGGACAGTCTCTCAGTTTCTATATCGCCCCCTACTTTTTCCAGACGAACTGGTTTTGGGCGTTGTGCGCGATGGCAGTAGTAGCGGCCGGCTTCGGCGCGCATCGTCTCCGCGTGAGGCAGTTGACCGAGCACGAAAGATCTCTTACCCGGCGAGTGGATGAACGCACGCGAGAGCTGCGCATCCAAAAGAACCGCTTCCAGCAGCTCTTTGAGAACGCGCCAATCGGAATTGCCATGCTCGATGGCGACGACAACGTCGTGGCTGTCAACAAGAGCTTTGAGGCTATCCTACAGTACTCGCTTCGGGACCTCGGAGCCGTAGAAGTCAAAGGGCGGGTTATCCCGGAGCTGGTGTTCCAGCAAGCCGCCGCGGGCCACGTTGTAGACAAGGAAAGCGCCAGCACACGCAAGGACGGCAGCACGGTCCCGGTAGAAGTGTACGGTGTGCCGATTCTGGTAGATCAACGGCGCGAAGGGGTCTTCGCCATGTTCGTTGACATTGCCGAGCGCAAGAAGTATGAAGCGGACTTGAAGCAGGCCAAAGACGCGGCAGAGGCGGCAACCCGAGCCAAGAGCGAGTTTCTCGCTAACATGAGTCACGAAATCCGCACTCCGATGAATGCCGTGATCGGTATGACCAGTCTGCTGCTGGATACGGAACTGACCGCCGAACAGATCGACTTCGCAGAGACGATCCGAACCGGCGGGGATTCTCTGATCGCAATAATCAACGACGTGCTGGATTTCTCGAAGATCGAATCGGGCAAGCTTGAGTTGGAACAGATTCCGTTCGATCTCGATGTGTGCGTCGAGGAGGCGCTCGACTTGCTGTCCGCCCCGGCCGCTAATAAGGGGATCGAGCTCATCTATATAATCGACAGTGAAGCCCCTCGGACGATCATCGGCGACGTCACCCGCCTGAGACAGGTCCTCGTCAACCTGCTGAGCAACGCCGTGAAATTCACCGAGCGCGGCGAGGTCGCGATTTCGGTTGCGGCGCAAAGGGGTCTCAACAATACCTTTGAGATTCATTTTGCCGTCCGGGACACCGGAATCGGCATTCCCGAAAACAGGATCGATCGCCTCTTCCAGTCCTTCAGTCAGGTCGATAGCTCGACTACTCGCAATTACGGCGGCACGGGCCTGGGCTTGGCTATCAGCAGTGTCCTAAGTCAATTGATGGGCGGCAGGATGTGGGTAGAGAGCGACGTGGGCGTCGGCTCGACTTTTCACTTCACAATCAAAGCAGGGTCCGCTCCCGCGAAACACCGCGTTCATTCATCCGCCAATCGGCCGCACCTCAGCGGCAAACGGCTGATGGTGGTGGACGACAACGAAACCAGCAGGCGGATTCTCGCGTTGCACGCGGCCTCGTGGGATTTGGCAGTTGAGGTCTTTCGGTCTGGACCCGAGGCATTGGAAAGTCTGAAGCATGGCGCCCGGTTCGATGCGGCGCTTCTCGATATGAACATGCCGGACATGGATGGACTGGCGGTAGCCGCTGCGATACGTGGAATCGAGGGCGCGAACTCGCTGCCACTGGTCCTGCTCTCGTCCAGCATTGTCAGCAAACGCGGGTTGGCTGAGCAAGACGGCAACGGGCTCTTTGCCAAAGTGTTAACAAAACCGGTGAAGCCGGCCCACTTACATGCGGCTTTGACTGAGATCCTCTTCAACCATCCGGCGAGCAGGCACGCCAGCTCTCGATCTACACATATTGATGGGAGCCTTGGAACCCGACTCCCGCTGACAATCCTGCTTGCCGAAGACAACCCGGTGAACCAGACGCTCGCGACGAGGATGCTCGAACGCATGGGATACCAAGCAGACCTGGCCGTCGGCGGCTTGGAGGTCCTGGATCTAGTTTCTTGCCGCCGCTACGATCTCGTGTTAATGGACGTTCACATGCCGGGGATGGATGGGTTAGAAGCGACTCGCGAAATACGTCGGCGATGGCCGCAATCGGGGGGCCCCACGATCATTGCGATGACTGCCAATGCGATGGAAGAGGACCGCAGGGAATGCCTGAACGCCGGAATGGACGATTACCTGAGCAAGCCAGTGCAAGCTCATCAACTTCAGGCGGCGATTGAGAAATGGGCCAGGCGATCGGTTACCCAGCAAGACGCGCTCCCTCACGAGGGCGAAGGACCCAAGAGTGAGGATGGTCCCTGAAAGCCAAGTTGTTGGGCTGCTTGAAAGCGCGTGCCAGGGCCTGTACGATAGCCGGCGCTCGTGAGGTGCAAAATGTTCAACCGCGTCTTCTGTTCAATCGTAACTCTGGCAGTCCTTTCGTGTCCGGCACTTCCCCGGAACCAAGCCGCACCCGAAGTCGTCTCTCCGCTCGGCGCGAAATTCTATTCTCAACCCGACGAGAAGAATCAGGTCGCCGAAGCGGAAAAGGCGCTCGCTGCGGATCCGAAAAGCATCGAGCTGCTGATCAAGCTCGGCCAGGCCCAGGCCGCAGTCTGGCGATACCGCGATGCGATCGCCACCTACTCGCGCGCGATCGAGCTTGATCCCAAGAACGCAGTCCTCTACCGCCATCGCGGACATCGCTACATCTCGACCCGGCAGTTCGACAAGGCGATAGACGACCTCGAGCGCGGCGCGAAGCTCGACCCGAAGCTCGACCCGAAGCTCTACGACATCTGGTATCACCTCGGGCTGGCTTATTACCTGAAGGGCAATTTCGCTAAGGCCTCCCAAGCTTACGAGAAGTGTCGCGCGCTCGCCGACAAGGACGACTCGCTGATATCGGTGTCGGACTGGCTGTACATGAGCTATCGTCGCCAAAAGAAATATGCCGAAGCCGCGCGCGTGCTTGACCGCATTACGCCCGAGATGAAACCGGGTGAGAACAGGTCTTATTTCGACCGGCTCCTGTTTTACAAAGGCCTCAAGAAAGAGTCCGAGATGATCAACGACAAGATGACGGACCTTGAGATCGCGACGGTCGGGTATGGCCTCGCGAACTGGCACCTCTACAACGGCGACAAGGCGAAAGCAAAAGAGATGTTTCAGAGGATCGTATCGGGAAAGTACTGGCCGGCGTTCGGCTTCATCGCCGCGGAGACGGAACTGGCGCGAATGCGGTGAAGCCAGCGGTCTTTCGCGCTCGAACGGTTTACCTGTCACGCGAGGTTCTACTTATGATGCGAATGATTTTCCGCACCGGCGCAATCGTTGCGATCGGCGCATTACTTTCGGCTTGCGGGGACGCGCCTCAGCCGGTTGCCTCCGGGAGCGCGGTCCCCGCTCAGAGCGTGGGAGCCACCGCAACTGGCGACTTGAAGTACAAGGCCCCGCCGGGTTGGGTGGTCGAAAGCACTACGTCGAGCATGCGTGCCGCGCAGTACCGGCTTCCGCGCGCGGAGGGAGACGACGAGGACGCGTCGCTTGTGTTGTACTACTTCGGACCGGGACAGGGCGGATCGGTGGAGGCTAACCTGGACCGCTGGGTCGGCCAGATGGAACAGCCGGACGGAAGGCCCTCAAAGGACAAGGCGCGCTCTGAGTCCGCGACGGTGAACGGATTGAAGGTGACGTCGCTCGATGTCACCGGCACCTACACGGCCGAGATGAGCCCGGGGTCGGGTTCGCGTCAGAACAGACCGGACTACCGGCTGCGCGCCGCGGTGATCGAAACGCCGAAGGGTCCGTACTTCGTCAAGCTCGTTGGTCCGGAGAAGACCGTGAAGAGGTGGGAGACGGAATTCAAGGCGTACATCGACTCGTTTGAGTTCAAGTAGCAGGGTGGCCGTGCGTCTCGAGGTTAGGATTAGGCATTCTCCCTCGCCCATCACGCTGGGAGATGTTGTGCTTTGAACCAAAGTAAACCGCCATGAAAGTGTTCATCAGCCACTCGGAGAAAGACGAAGTGATTGCAGGGAAGGTCGCGGCCACCCTCAGGAAGCTCGGCCTAGAGGTTTTGCCCTCCACCGACCTTGCGCCTGGAGAGAACTTTGCCCTGAAGATGGGGCAAGCGCTGACGGAGTCTGAAGCTATGGTTGTTCTTCTAACTCCGGCCGCGCTCGATTCGACGTGGGTGCGCCACGAAATCGAGTACGCGCTGACGGAGAAGGCGTTCGATAAGAAACTGATTCCCGTAATGGTTGGCAGCCCAGAGGATCTTCCTTTTGAGCGCGTCCCGTGGATTCTTCGACATATGCGGATGATCTTCCTACCAGAGCACGGTGATGATGAAGCCGCTTTGGGCGACATAGCGCAAGCCCTCAAGGAAGTCGTACAGCCCACGGCTTGAAATCAGGAAAGACATGCCTCCGAACGAGGTGTTTCTCTCTCACTCAAATGCCGACCGGCCGTTCGCCGACACCCTGGCGGAGGCCATGCGGCGACATGGCGTGCCAGTTGGTACAGTCGGACTGATATCGTCGGCGCTCAGCAGTGGCACGACGAAATCGGCGCGGCCCTGCAACGGTGCGACTGGTTTGTAGTTGTTATATCGCCGAACTCCGTCGAGTCGATGTGGGTCAAAAGAGAGTTGCTATTTGTTCTGCAGCAGAACCGATTTGAGAACAGGATCATTCCGCTGCTCCATCAGCCCTGCGAGCACAATCGATTGTCCTGGGCATTGTCCATCTTTCAGTTTGTCGATTTTACGCGGACATTCGAGGACGGATGCCGGCAATTGCTAAGGGCTTGGGGACTGGGATACCGGCCAGACTAGCTGGACGACACATGAGCTTCACTCGCTGGGCCCACGTCCCGCGACCAACACCTCCCGAGTTTTTCGCGCAAGATCGTAGGGCGAGAACGGCTTCTGAAGAAAAGGCGCGCCCTCACTCACATCGAGATGAACCAGCACGTCGGCGGTGTAGCCCGACATGTAGAGGACCTTCATCTCGGGCCGTACCGGAGCGAGACGTTCGGCCAGTTCACGCCCACTCATCTGAGGCATCACCACGTCGGTGACCAGCAGGTCTATCCTGCCTTCGTGGCGCTCCGATACTGCCATGGCCTGGCTGCCGCTCGCTGCGCACATGACGGAGTAGCCTTGGGCCTGCAAGACCTCGCGGGCCAGTGTGCGAACCGCGTCTTCGTCTTCCACCAGAAGGATGGTCTCGAAGGCAGGAGGCAGCGAGGCGGCTGACACACTGCCCGCGCCGGCGTCGACCGACGCTTCAAGCCGCGGCAAAAAGACCCTGAACGTCGTGCCCTTCTCCAATTCACTGTCGACGCCGATTGCCCCGCCGCTCTGGCTTACGATGCCGTATACGGTCGACAATCCCAGCCCCGTCCCTTTGCCCGACACCTTGGTCGTGAAGAAGGGCTCGAAGATGTGCGATTGGGTTTCGCTATCCATCCCGCCGCCGCTGTCGGTCACTCCGAGCATAATGTAGCGCCCGGGCTGAAGGCTGACTCCTCCTTCTGTGACAGGTTGGTCGAGGTCCACATTCGCGGTCCTGATCACGAGCCGGCCGCCGCCGGGCATCGCGTCGCGCGCGTTCACGGCAAGGTTCATTATCACTTGCTGAATCTGTGCCGGGTCGGCAAGAACCGCGCCCAACAGCGGACCCGGCAGCGTCACGAGGTCGATGTCCTCGCCGATCAGCCGGCGAAGCATGCTCTGGGTGTCGGCCAGCACGGAATTCAGATCTATCACCTTGGGCTGCAGCACCTGCTTCCGGCTGAACGCGAGCAACTGCCGCGTCAGTGAGGCGGCGCGTTCGCTGGCTTTCTTTACCTCCTCCGCGTGGCGGCGCCGCGGGTCTTGGGCGTCGAGGCTGTGGACCAGCAAATCGCTGTAGCCGATGATCCCCGTCAGTAGATTGTTGAAGTCGTGCGCAACTCCGCCCGCGAGCCTTCCGACTGCTTCCATCTTCTGCGATTGCCTGAGCTGCTCTTCGATGTCGGCCGCGCGCTGATTGGCTACCTCGACTTTTTGAAAGTAGGTGCGATAGAAGTAGAAGACCAGTGTCATCAATCCAACCGGCAGCAGAAACGCGTAGACGCCGAATCGCCCGACGAGAATCGACACCGCCGACGCCGACGCCCCGCTTGCCGCGAAGCTGATAGCTGTCCACAGGAAGTTCTCTCGCCAGAAGCTCAAGAACGGCTTCCGGCTGGAAGCCGCGACGTGCGCGGCGATGAGCGAGGTTGAGAGGATGAAGTAGACGAAGGCGAACAACCCCATCGCGGCGACGATTTCAATCGCTCGCAGTTGATTGGTCGCGCGGCCGAAGAGCGGGAACGCCGCCGTAGCCGTAACGCTCGCGCCTGCCGCCGCGATCACAACCGTCGCCACGTTGTAGGCCAGCTTGCGCGCACTCTTCGTGAGTCTCAAAGAGGTCGAGATGCCGTCTACTGCCGCAACAAGCACGGCGGCAGGCCCCCCGAACAGAGCCGCACAAATGAACGTCACGACGTCGCCGAGGACGACCTTGACCTTCAGGCCCGGCAGATAGATCGCAGTCACAGGGCCGACGAAGAGCGCCAACACAATCATCGCCAACCAGAGCCGTTCGGCCGTGAAGAGTTGCTTTGCCCCCGCAAACACCAACAGCAGCGCGCCCGCTGGTACCACCGTCAGTAGCAAAAGGCTCACGAGCGGTTCAGGCTGTTTTTCGGTGTTGCTAACCGTCATTCGACACCGGTCGAGATAAACGCGCTCGGGCTATGGGGAACTTCGAGTTGCGGCAGATTTCAGCGGAAGCTCAGTTTACGTATGAATCGGAGGCCGCGCAACCACGGGACTCCCCGCCCTCTCCGTGCGAGGTGCGCTTGGATGAACGCGGTTCGCGCCTTTCGACGTGATGGGATGCATTATCAGAAAGCGGGCGGCCCGGCGCAGTATTGGCGTCATTGCTTTTGAAATCGGCCCTCACTCCTTCTTGAGATTCGCGGCCACCTTCGCCGTCTCTCCTGCCTTCACCTCGATCTTCTTCTGAAAGTACCTGAAGCCCGTCTTCTCGAGGTGAACCGTGTATTTGCCGGGCGTGATCCCGCTGAGCATCGCCGGAGTCGAGCCGCGCGGTCTTGGAGGTCCCGAAGCGTCTTCTTCTATCAACATGATCGTCGCCCCCGGCGGCGTCGACGTGACCTCGATAGTTCCCGACTCTACGATTGCCGCGCGTGGCACGTCTGCGGTCTGCTGTCCGGTTGAAGTAGCCGCGCCGGGGTCCGGCGCCGAGTTCTGGTTCGGGCTTGCGGGAGGCCTCGTGCACGCGATCACGACGTTGAGCGCGATGCAAAGGACGGCGGCGAAGAACCCACGAACTGCAATCTTCATCGGTGTTTCTCTCCCCTGCGAGTCTGTGCGACCTACGATATCTCAAAGGCGCGGGCCTATCAAATCTGATTACCGCTTTGTGAACCGGCGCGAGGCGATCTATCATTCAAACGCTCGCGGCTACGGTATGATCGCCATCATCGATTACGGCATCGGCAATCTGCGCAGCGTAGAGAAAGCGTTCGAAGCGGTCGGCGCGCCTGCGCGGGTCACATCCGACGCGGGCGCCATTCGCGAGGCCGAGCGTCTGGTCGTGCCGGGGGTCGGCGCGTTCGGCGAGTGCGCGCGAAGGCTGCGTGAGACGGGATTCGACCGGCTCGTGCTTGAAGCCGCCGCCTTAAACAAACCCGTTCTCGGATTGTGCGTCGGCCTGCAGTTGATGTTCGACGAGGGTCACGAATTCGGCGTTCACAAGGGCCTTGGATTGATGCGGGGGCGCGTAGTGAGGTTCCCCGACGGTGGACCGCGCGTACCACAGATCGGCTGGAACCAGATCGAAACCGTCAAACAACACCCGCTCGTGGAGGGGCTTGCCGCCGGCACCTACTTCTACTTCGTCCACTCATATCACGTCGAAGCCGACGACCCATCGGACGTGCTCGCCCAGACCGAGTACGGCATTTGCTATCCTTCAATCTGCGCGCGAGGCAGCGTCTGCGGCGTGCAGTTCCATCCGGAGAAAAGCCAGGATGCGGGCCTGCGGTTGCTCGCCAATTTCGCGGCGCTGCAACCGGCGCACGCCGAGGGACGGAAGTAGCGCACCCGCGGCAGGTTTCCATCTCAGATCGAATTGTGATATTGGCATATCAAGCCGCTCGGGTCAGGCGGGCCAGGCTTGCGTTGTTGGAAGCGACCGGGCAATACCGCGTAGTCCAGTGGGTGGGAAGGCCACCTCGGAAAGGCCTAGCCAGCCGCCGAGTAGCAAGACCTTGGGAGGCGAGCAGTAATGATCGCTTCTAAGCGTAGGCCAGCAAGCACGCAGGCCGTAAGCCGAAAGGTTGAAGGGATTGAGCCCCGTAAGCAAGGACACAGGAAGGACGACGCCTTCAACAATGGCGGAAGTCAACACGAGCACAACCGCAAAGGCAAGGAAGTGCTCGCTTC
>DATDOV010000095.1:0-3912 GCA_035293105.1 Blastocatellia bacterium | reverse complement strand
GGCCTTCGGGCAACCATTCCCGTAAGTCTGGCGGCAACAGCAGGCGCTGATCTGGATCATAGCTCAGGTAGATTCGGCTCATACACCATACTATAATCCCTTTTCGTTAGTAGCTCCCGTTTTATTCCGACAGGCTCCTAGTACACGATATTCAAGTTGACCCGCACCACTCGGCCAGATGTACCAACGCCGTGGCCGAGTCCCGCCCCAGATAAGTGAACGGTCCGTGTAGGTCGCCTCGGAGCTACCAATCTCACATTCGTGTCAGATGCGGTAGACCGAACGCGCTCACTGGGCTGGCCGAGTGAACGCAAATGGAGCGGAGCGCAGGCCGAAAGGGTTCAACACCGTTAGCGTCGCCGTCTCCCCACGGTCAATCTTCTTGCCGCCCTTCTTCGCTATCAACACCGTCGTCGGATTCTGTTCATCATTAGCCGTCTTCTGAGCGTTCCCGTTGATCTCGACCACCGCGCCGAGGTTGAAATTGGATCCGGTCACGAACAGCTTCTTACCGCTCACCGAAGCGCCGGTGATCACCGGTGGCGCCGGGGTCACCGTCACCTGCGCAGCCGCGATCGCTTGCTCGATCTTCCCATCAATCACCGCCGTAGCCGTCACCGTGTTGGTCACGGTCATCGGGAATTGCGGATTGATCGTCGCCGTCACAATCACCGTCATCGTAGCCGAACTCCCCGGCCCCATCATTCCGAGCTGACAACGAGCCGGGCCCACCCCGCCGAAGGAAGGCGTGCACGTACCCTGCGACGCATTCACCGACACCAACGTCGTGCCGGTCGCCAGTATATCCGTGACCAGCACGTTCGGCGTCGCGCCCGGGCCGGTGTTGCTCACCGTGATCGTGTAGGTGATCTGCGAGCCCGACACAACGCTTGCCGCAGACGCCGTCTTTGTCACCGACAGGGGGCTAGGCGGCGAGGCGATGCTGATGTACGCGACTGGTATGTCGTGATCCGAGATTCGCTCCGGCCGTGTCGCGTCGTTGCGATACGATTCCGGGAAGTCCGCGTTCGTGCGCGCGTAGTGAATGCGGTTCACCCGCCCGAGCAGGTTCTGAGTCACCAGCACGTGATCGAGCGCCTGAGCATTCCCGTCGAAGATGAACGAGTAGCGCTGATCAGCCGGGGCCATCTCGATCAAGTCCGTCAGGTCCGGATTCACCAGGTCGTTGCTTGCCAGCACGACTTCGTTGGGCGGCGCCGGCGTGCCTCTTATCGTGCCGATAGAATCCACGTAGCCATCGTTGAACTCGAACGCGTTGTAGTCGCCAACCGAAATGATCCGCTCGTCAGGACTGGCCGCCTGACGGGATTGGATCAGGTTCGCGAGGAACTCGGCCTGGGCGCGGCGCTTGGCCCGCACGCGCGCGCCGTCGGCCGGGTCGTTGATTCCCGAGAGCGACCTCAGGTGATTGGCGATCAAGGTGAACTGAAACGGAAAGAAGCCCGGCTCATCAAGGACGGCTTGCAACACGAGCGGCGGGCGGTCGTTCAAGGTCTCCGGCAAGCCGGTGTTCGGGTTCGTGTAGGTGGCGGTCTTGCCCTGCTGCTCGACGCTGAGTACGCTGACGCGGCCGAACTTGATCAGCAACCCGACGTCGATTCCCGAAGGGTCATTGCCTTCGACAAGGAACGGGCGATAGAACGACGCCGGCCCGTCGTCGAACACCGAGTCGATCTCGATCCGGTCGGCGATTGCCTGAAGGGTCGCGAGGTTCTCGACCTCTTCGACGGCGATGATGTCGGGCGCGCCGAGCACCCGGCGTATCACGAGCGACGCCTTCCGGAGCCGGCGGTCGAACGCTTCCTGAGTCAGCGCGACGTCGCTCGTCCCGGGATCGTCAGTTCTATCGAAGAAGCGCTGCATATTGAACGACGCGATGGTGAACTCGTCGGCGGCACGCGCGGGGGCCGGCGTCGCGGTCATCAAGCCGGAGACCACGGGCGGCGACTCGGGGTCGAGCAGGATCGTGTAGGCACGCGAAGAATAATCGAGCGGGCCGGTGACGTTGGTGATCGTTGCACCCGAAGTCACCTCGATCGCGCTTGCTCCCGCCTGGCCATCGCTGTCGATGCGCAACCGCTCAGGGTTAGCGTCGAAGCGCGGAACGCAACAGGGCGAGCCGGGCGGGAGCGGATCGGGGAGTTCGACGCCCGGCTCGCGGAACGGCCGCGCGACTCCGGTGATGACCGCGTAGAAAACCCCGTCCGAGGTTGAGGTTGCCCTTCGTTCGTTCACCGTTCCGCTGGTCGGCGAGACGGCGGTGAGAGAATCGACGTGCACGCGCATCCCCTCGAATCTTTCAAGTTGTTCGATCGTGCCTGACGGGTTCGTATCCGCCGGCGTGAGCGTCACGGGAGAGGGCACCGGATTTCCCGTCGAGACTACAGCGACCTGGGGCGAGCCGGAGATTTCCGTGAGCGGGGGGCTGTCGGGGTCGGACGAGGGCTTGAATTCCGCGACCGTTCCGCTGACCATCACGGAGTTGCCTCTTGCGACTGTGGCGGAGGGCGGCGAGGTGGAAGTGAACACGAAGACGGCTTCGGAGGTGTTGGGATCGCCGTCCGCACTCGCGTCGGGCGCTTGAATGAAGAAGCCGTTGCCCTTGATCGCGGTGACGATGCCGGAGGTGCTGACGATTTGTCCGACGAGCGGCGACACCGGACCCGAGCCTTGAACATCGTGAATGGCGACCGTCGCGCCTTGACCTGCTGCAGCCGCAAACGCGTCGTGTGCGGGCGCGAGCCTGTAGCAAACGACCATCACGGTAGCTGAGAGGAGCAAAGCGCCGGCAAGGGTTCGTGAGATTCGCCGCCCAGAGCGCGAAACCTGGCTCATGGTTATCCCTTCTTCGGCCAACACTGCGCGCTGTGGTAGAATCGTCCTTCGCTGACAGAGTATCATAGCGATCTTCGTCGCGCACTTACATCAGGCTGATCGGCTTACCAGCGGGGTTCATTGAATGAAAAAGGAATACGTGACGTACGGGATCATTGGCGTTGTACTCGGATTGGCGCTCGGCTTCATGGTGGCCAACCGGTCGAGTTCCGGCGCGAGCGCGTCACCGCAAGCGGGCGCTGGAGGACGGACTCAAGCGTCGGTCAACAGCGCCAGCAACCAGCCGGAGTTGCCGGCGGGTCATCCGCCCATCGACCCATCGAACCCGGTTCCGGCGAGGCCCTTGCCGGCGGATTCCGGCTCGTCTTCGATGGCGGCGACGAGCCAGTCAGAGGAATCCACCGAATTGCCGTCGCTCGACCCGCTGCCCTCAAGCAGCCGCGAGGAGCGGGCCGAACGGAAGTACAAGAACATTCAGATGCTCCGCGGGCTGCCGTCCGAGCGCATCGAGAAAGTCATGTTCGCGTTCAAGGCATCGCTCGGCGTCGAGTGCACCTACTGCCATATCAAGGACCAGTTTGAGAAGGACGATAAGCCTACGAAACAGGTGGCGCGCAAGATGATTCAGATGACGCGCGCGGCTAACAGAGAGATCGGCGGGGCGGGCCGCGTGACGTGCTTTACGTGTCATCGCGGGCAGCCTCGGCCGCCAGGGTAAGGGAATTTTGGATTTTAGATTTTGGATTTTGGATTGAAGGTCGCGAGTTGATGAGCGCATGTCGAGCAGTCGCAGTCGGAATCCAATATCCAAAACTGGGCGCGACCTTCAATCCAAAATCCAAAATCCAAAATCTAAAATCTAAAATCTAAAATCATCCCTTCTCACAGCTCCACTCGCTGCCCATCGTAAGCCAGGCGCACATGAGGCGGCAGCTGCGCGTTCGTCTCCTCGTGGCCCAATTCATGCGCGATGTGGGTGAACAGCGCCTGCCGGGGCTTCAGGCGCTCCACCAGCGCCAAGGACTGTTCAATGTTGGAGTGGGTGGGATGCGGCTT
>DATDOV010000094.1:0-9410 GCA_035293105.1 Blastocatellia bacterium | reverse complement strand
GGCTGCCACTGCCGAGGCTGCATCACCCATATCCTTTGAGGCGACTTGGCGTCATCACCTAAGGCAGGAGCCGGATGCGTTAGTAGCGCTCGTCCGGATCTGTGGAGGGGGTGATCAGTAATGGTCATTTCTACTCCGACTGTTCTGAATCGGTCTCGGCCTCAATGTCGGTGTAAGCGAGCGTAGCGGCCGACGAAACAAGCTCAGCCTTCAGCCGCGACTTGAAGCCCTCGCGCGGCAGGCCCCAGAGATCGGCTGCAACGCTCACCAGTTGGGCGAGGGTCGGATCAGCCGCCGCGAGCTTCTCATCGCGGCCGCTGATGATCGCGTCGATCGCGTCGTTCAGTTGTTCGATGAGGGTGTTCTCAGCCATTTCGTACCCCCAATCGCGCGCGCAGATTCTCAACGGCTCGGAATTGCAACTGCTTCACCGCGCCTTCGCTTCGCCCCAATTCGGCGGCGATCTCGCGAATGCTCTTCTCGTCGGCGAAGCGCATAGTCAGCACGCGGCGCTGGTCTTCGGGAAGCTCGCCGATCAATCCGAAGAGTCGCGCGCGGCGCTCGGCTTCTTCAAGCCTGCTCTCCTCCGAGTCGCGCGGGTCGTTACCCTCTTTGGTTTGCGAACCCTGCTCTCGCGCGTTGCGCGAGAAATGGTCCGCTATCGCGTTTGCGGCGATGCGGTACAGCCACGCGGCGAACGGAGCGCCTCGCCATTCGAATTGCCTGATGTTGGCCAGCGCTTGATGGAATACGTGGGAGGTCAGGTCTTCGGTGAGCGCGCGATCTCGGACACGCCGCGCGACGTACGCGTAGACGCGATCGAAGTTGCTCTCGTAGATCTCGGCGAAGCGGCTGGGATCGCGTTGCGCGGCCTCGACCAGGAGCCGCTCGTCAGTTTGCTCTTTGGGTGTATTCAAGACCCGTCCCCTCGCGCGACTTCCATGTGTATAAACCGGCAAGCGGCGAAAAGGTTACGGTGCGCTGTAGCCATCCGGCGAGCGCGCTAACGGCGGTTGCGAGCCGGCTCCGGCTGATGCTGCCGCTCGCTTCGTCCTACGCCGCAAAGTAATCCGGCGCGTTGCCGCTCTTCCACTTGATGTTGCACCCGATGCTGGGCCGTTGACTCTCGGCGAGGGGTCGATCGGCGAGGACGGCATCAATCGCGGCCCGCAGGTCTCGCCCGGTCACCGGCACGCCGTTCTCGGGACGGCTGTCATCCAACTGCCCGCGATAGACCAGGGTCCTCGACGCGTCGAACAGATAAAAGTCGGGTGTGCACGCCGCTGCGTAAGCCTTCGCCGTCTCCTGAGACTCGTCATAACAAAACGGAAACGTGAAGCCAAGCTGGTCGGCCATCTCCTTGAGGCTCGCGGGTGAATCGTCGGGAAAGCTCTCGGCGTCGTTCGAGCTGATCGCGACGATTGCAACGCTTCGATCACTGTAGTCGCGGCCAATACGAGCCAGTTCGTGTTGAATGTGCTTCACGAAAGGGCAATGGCGGCAGATGAACATTACCAGCAGCGCTTTCTTGACTGTGAAAGTATCAAGCGACATGGTCTCGCCGGAGACCACGTCAGGCAGAGCGAAATCCGGCGCCGGGGTCCCGAGTTCGAGCATTGTGGAGAGTGTCTTAACCATCGGTGGTTCCTAATGACCAGAGTCGGTGGACGCACGTGCAATCAGCGCCCCCACGTCCTCCTGACAAAGGGTCTTGATTCGCTGCCAGTTCGCAATGGACTCACCCATCAGCTTCTTCCGTCCTTGGTGAGGATGATTGGCGGTTCCACGATCAGCCACAAGCTGTTTGAAGAACGTGTTTTTTGACGTCCGCGTCCGCGCGAATGTCTCTCCATTTCCACGCGGAGGGCAGGTCGAGACCGGCAAGAATGAAGACCTCCACTTCTTGCCATGCGACCTCGGCGAGAAAACGACGTCCCGTCGCCCGCAGCTCAGCGGACAGCACCTCCTCGATCTGATCAGTACGCTGTTTGCGTCCCGCCAGCCCGTCGCGGTCAACCACGAGGACAAAAAGGTTCACCATTCTGTAGAGATCGATTAACTCTCGCAACGCATCGAGTCTCAGGGCCGTATGCACTCCTTGAAAATTCGGATTCCTGCACACTCGCACTCTCGCCTTCCTCCCGCACTCTTCAAGAATGCGCTCCACCAGCGGTTTGAGTATGTGTTCATCTTTCGTGAAGTCCTCTGGAATGACCAGCACGTCGAAGCTCATTGCTCGTCCTCTTTTTCGAGAAACGCCGCCACGTCTTCAAACCACCCAGCACTAAACAGGTCGCCGGCCCGCGTTCCTTGAGGGGTCTGCCACAGGGCTGGAATGTCCGCGAAGCGGAGAATCTTGGAAACAGGGCCGACGCGATAAACTAGCGAAGCGTCCTTTAGTGCCTGCTCGTCGAGGTAGCTCAGCATTGCCGGGGAATGTGTCGTACCAACAACCTGTATGTCGCTGCTGCGTGTGGCCGTCTGCAACAGGTTGATCAGCAAGTGCGCGCGGTTGGGGTGGATACCGTTTTCGATTTCTTCGAAGAAGTACAGGCGAGCGGGCTCCGTCCCCAGGACAGCAGCGGCAAAGGCTAGAAACCGCAGCGTGCCATCGCTCGCGCTCTCAGCAGAGATTTCGCGTCCGCCATTCTCGACCAGTTGTAATTGGATTTTACCCTCGAGGCTGACCTCGGGAAACTTGAAGTCAGCAACATCCAGCGGCGTCAATTCTCTGGTCCATTCAACGAGCGATTCCTTCGCGGTCGGGTCCGCGCAAATGGCCTGAAGCACGGACGAGAGGTTCTCGCCCTTGTCCCCGAGGACGGTCTGACCAGGAATGGATGGGCGCCGAAGCGAGTTGGGATCGAGATCCAAGAACCGGACCGACGCGATTGTACGAAGAAATCTCCTACAATCCTCAGGGGCTTCGTTGTACCGTTCGTGGAAATAACGGCTCCCCGCCAACTGGTCGACGTCCCTTAGCTGAGCGATCGCTGGCTGGTCGCTACGCAGACTGAAGAAGGCCGGCGCTGTAACCTCTTTAGAGGAGTCCTGCCGAACGAAGACCTTAACTTGGCCGGGTCCAGCCGACTCCTTAAACATAAGCGAGGGTTCGGTGTAGTTCGACAGCCTGAGTGACTCATCGACAACAAAGGGGGGCCGCGCTTTGTCGCCGACGTCCACTGTGATCGAGTAGCGGGCTGTGTCACCTCCGTCCTCATCGGCGAGCTTGGTCACCACCGAGATAGTAAATCGCGAGACTTGGCCAAAAAAGTCATCATTACGCCGCGTCACCGTTTCCCGTACGCCGCCGCGGATGCCTTCCCATTGAATCGCACCGCCCACATACTTCTCACCGATGATTTCGCCCAGCGTGTACCCACGGGAGATTCCATGAATGAATCGCAGGCCGTCGCGAATGTTGCTCTTACCGCTCGCATTCGTTCCGATGATCAAACTCAGCCCGCCGAAACTGATGGACGTACCCTCCCAGGACGAGTTGTGGCCTTCGGGTTCGGAAAAGCTCTTGAAGTTCTTGAGGGTCAGTTTCTGAATCATTCCAGCATTCTTCACGCCAGGGGACGCTAATCGTCGCATCGAGGCGCGCCTTCACCGATTCCCGCAACACACATAGGCCTGCCGCGAGCCAACTATCCTCCTACCCTACTCCGGAAGGCTCGTATCTCTTCGTCACCTTGCCGGCCGTAATAGTGCCTGCCTCAACTCTGATGGGACTTCAAGCGACATGAAGTACTCCGCGGGATACAAATAGTCTTCGCCGCTCTCATCTATCACCCGCAAGTCGCCGTCGATAGCGGCATCTTCGTCCGGCAAAGCCCGGTAGATCTTGTGCAACTCGAGCGAGGCCGGATACTCGGAGTTGTTGACACAAACAACGAAGAGAGGAGTTGGTGACTTACCGCGCTTCATAGCTTCAATCGACGTACCGCTTTCGTCTCATTTCCTTCTTGCCGACGCCGTGGCACTCGTACCAGTGCAACTCGGCCAACCGTATCCTACCACTCGCAAGCCGAACCTGCGCAACGCCCTTCAGCTTTCTCCATCTTCCCCTTCCATACAGTCTCCGCAGTCGGCGAATGTCGCGAATGGCCGAGCCCGTTGCCATGGTCTCGATGCCGCTGATTTCACCGATGATTTCAAAGTTCGGCGTCTTCATCGTTGTCAAAAGCTCCGCTGGCTACTGCTCTCTCGGCGAGACCATCGGCTGGATGCTTACGCCCAATCAACCTTCGGGTGCATCGTGTGCCACCTGGTCGCCTTCTCAAAAGCCAGTGCGACTCTCAGCGGTGCGGCTTCGTCGTACAAGCCGCCGGTGAAGAGAATCGCCTGCGGCTGGTTGTTCACGAATCCGCAAGGCACACACACCTGCGGATGGCCGGTCAGGTTCGTCACTAACAGACTGGCGCTGCCCGGCGCGGGCGAGACGAACACGTCCCATTGCGCCATCAGCCTGTCCATCTCGCGCATCAGCAAAGTCCGCGCGCGCTGGGCCCTCAAGTATTCGACCGCCGGAATGAATCGCGACGTTCGGAATGAGTTCGGCCAATCGCCCGGCGCCTGTCCCGACAACTGATTCACCGCGCCGTTGCGAGTGATGTCGTCGAACGCTGCGGCGGCTTCGGCGACGAGGATGATTCGCAGGCCCTGCGTCGAGAACTTCGGAAGCTCGACCGGTTCGAGCTTCGCGCCGGCCGACCGGAGAGCGTCAAGCGCTTCCGCGAACATCTTCTTTCGCTCCTCGGTTCCGGCCTCGAGTTCGGCTTTCACATAACCTATTCGCATTTCAGAGAGCGGTCTGTCCGGGTCCCACTTGAACGGCGCGTCTCCGACGGTGATGTCGCGCTGATCGGGTCCATAAATCGCTTCGAGTGCAACGGCGCAATCTTCTACGCCACGGCATATCGGTCCGATCTTGTCCATCGTCCAGCTCAAACCCATCGCCCCGTACCGGCTCACTCTCCCGTACGTTGGCCTCAAACCCGTCACGCCGCACCTCGACGAGGGCGACACGATAGACCCCAGCGTCTCCGTGCCGATCGAGAACCCAACGAGTCCCGCAGCCGTTGCCGCCGCGGGTCCCGCGGATGACCCGCTCGATCCCTGTCGGTCGTTGTCGGGCTCCCACGGGCTGCGAGTTACGCCGCCGAACCAGCGCGGCCCCTGCGCGAGCGCGCCCATCGACAGCTTCGCGACCAATACCGAGCCTGCATCGCGTAACCGCTCGACGACCGTCGCGTCGTAGTCGATCATCTGATCGCGGAAAGGCTCGGCGCCCCACGTCGTGCGGATGCCTTTCGTCGCAAACAGGTCTTTGGCGCCCCACGGGATTCCGTGCAGCGGGCCGCGGTACTTGCCGCGCCGGATTTCACGGTCGGCCTGCTCGGCTTGCTTGAGCGCGAGGTCTTCAGTGAGGGTGACGATGCAGTTGAGCTTCGGGCCGTAGCGCTTCAATCGCGCAAGGTACATCCGGGTCATCTCGATGGAGGAGACTTTCTTCGTCCGCACAAGTTCCGCCAGCTCTACCGCAGTGCAGAAAGCGAGGTCCTCGACCGATTTGAACTTGGGAGGTTCGACCCTGTGAGGTTTGATCGGCTTACCGGCCGGTTTGCGCGACTTCGCGGCGGGCCGTTTGGATTCCGGCTTCGCGTTGAGTCTCTTTCCCCGCAACGCAGGATGAAACGCGATGGCGGGCTCGGTGTCGAGCGGCACGTCGATCTTGCGCAGCGCTTCGTAGCTTGCGAGGTTTCCGTTGACGCCTTGCAATGCCATCGTCTCTTGGGCGTCGTTCAACTCGATGCCGATCAACTGCTCGGCGGCGTGGAGCATTTCCTTGGTGACGCGCTGCGGTGTTTGCGGTTGCCGCGGCTGCTGGGCGGCTACCACAGGCGACAGTGGAGCTGCGATTCCCGCAGCGGCCATTGCTTTGACGAACCCTCTTCGATTAAGTACGGCTCCCGTGCGCTTTCTGCTCATCGTGCTCGGCCTCTCTTTTCGGTCTGGACTTGCTGCTCATCGGGCGAGAATGCTACAACGCGCGAGCCGCGGCGCTCAATAGTCGTGGAGATGTCAGAACGAAGAGTGTTACTATGCTGCGGCGGGTGCAAGACCCGACCGCAACCGCACCCCCTCAAGTGTCGGGCGCTGTGGACAGCAAGGCGGGAGTAGTTGAATGGTGTCGAAACCCAATGACTTGCTCAGCCGCGAAGAGTATCTCGCGCTTGAACGCAACTCCGAGTTCAAGAGCGAGTACTTCGCGGGCCAAGTATTCGCGATGGCGGGGGGCAACAGGCGCCACAACCTCGTTGCCGGCAATCTCAATCGCATTCTAGGCAATCAGCTTCTGGAACGGCCTTGCAGCGTCTACAACGGCGACATGCGAGTTAAGATTGCGAGCATCGGAAAGTACACCTACCCGGATGTCTCAGTCGCCTGCGCCGAGGAGCAGTTTGAGGATGCGGAAGAAGACACGCTCCTCAACCCGGTTGTAATCATCGAAGTGCTCTCGAAATCCACGGAGGTATACGATCGCGGCAAGAAGTGGGAGCACTACCAGCGTATCGAGTCGCTTCGCGAGTACCTGCTCGTGAGTCAGGCGCCATATAGAATCGAGCAGTACGTTCGCCAAAGCGACGGCTCGTGGAGCTACAGGCAGTACGACGGCGAGTCCCAGGTTGTGACTCTTGAATCCGTCGCTTGCAGCTTGCCGTTGGCGGAAGTGTACGCGAAGCTGCGCTAACCCGCACAGTGCTCCGTTCACTCCCGCGAAGCTGAATGACTCCACACTCGCACCACGATGTCACCCCGCCGCCTCGGGTCTACTCTGACCAGCCGCCGGGGGAATCAGATTCAGCCTCTGCAACAGGACGACTGCGACGAGGACGAACAGCGTCCCGAAGAAGAGCAGCCCCAGCGCCATGAGGTAGTACCTGATCGTCCACGCGAGCGCTACTCGAACTCGGTGAAGGAACGAGATTCCCGCCCGCGCAGCGCCCTTCTCTTCGAGCGTCAGCCGGACTGTGCAGAATTCATTCTCCGCGTCGTAGTCGCCGAGCTTCACGCCCGTTGTTTGGATCTCCTCTTCGATTTCCAGGATTCGGTTTTCGAGGTTGGTGAACTCTTCGATCTGGCCGCCCTTGCTCTTGAGAGCCGCGAGCGCGTCGCGAGTCTTTTCCAGCGACAAACGCTTCGCCTTGAGCTCCTTGTACTCGTTGGTCTTGTCTGTTTTGTCGATGCGGATCGACGCGAGCTCGCCGATCTCTTTCAACTCTGAGACCATCGGATCGAAGTGGTCGGGAGGAACACCGATGGCCAGGTTGACCCGCTTGCTTCCGCTCAAACCGGAAGACTGTTCGAACTGAATAAGCGCGTTGTGTTTGGTCGTTAGGCCGCGCACTCGTTTCTCGTCTTCGTCGAATGCGCGAGTCGTTGAGAAAACCGACGCGACCTTCTCGTACTTCTGATCGATGCTATAGGCCTGGCTGTCGCCCTTCGCGATTTTCAGTTTCTCGCTCGCGTAGTTGTCTTTAGAGAACCCCGCCGTCCGGCCCCCAATGGTGGTAGCGAGCCCTTCGTTCAGGGCGGTCCCCGCATCGATCTGGGCCGGCGCCAGATAGCCGTACCCCAAGCGCAAACAAAACAGCACGACAAACCCGACCACGAGATAGATGATCCCCTTCTTTACTCTCTGCTTCATAGTTGTGAGCCTCCGAATGATGAGTTGAGCCGGATGTGATAAGCCGATGCCGTCGTGCTGGTTGCCTTTGCCCGTCGGAGATCATTTACGCATGACGACCGCAAAGACGCAAGGTGATGAACCGAGAAGATCACCGAACGTCCCTCCAACAAGGAGACTTCGCGGATACGTCAAACCTCGCCACTTAGCGAGAGCCTGGTGGGAGGGAGATTGGTCAGAGTCGGTGAGCCAAGCTTGGAGGTGCTGTGGAATGGGCGCCTACTCGCAACTCGGTTCACACGAAGCAGCGCCCTTCGACATCGCTCGACACTTTGAAGGCGAAAGACAACCCACGGCTCAGACGGATCACGCATCGGGGGGACGCGTTGAGTCCGTCTGGGCCGTGTCTGTTTTTCGGCACATGATCGCCGAAGTTAATCCTTCTTCGCCTGTTGAACCTTCGGGCCTATCTCCTTCAACAACTCCTGAACGGCCGTTTCCAACTGGCGGTCGCGGCCCGCGAGATTGTCTTCAGGTGTGTTCTCGACCAGTATGTCCGGCCTCACCCCGAAGTTCTCCATGTTCGTGTGCTTCTGATCGGCGAGAAACACCCCCACTCCGGGCGTGCGAACCGTCGCGCCGTCGATCAACGAGTAGCTCCCGGTCCCGATCACCGCGCCCATCGTCGGCGTGCCAATCGTCTTGCCAAGCCCCAGCGCCTTGAAGCCGGCGGGGAACATCTCGGCGTTCGATGCCGAGCGCCAGTTCTGCAGCACGACCTTCGGCCCGAAGTAACCCGCGAACGGCCGGCCCGAAGGCTCGGTCCCGCGCGGTTGCCATACCTGATACTGCCGCTGCACGAGTATCGCCAGCAGCTCCTGCTCGATGTTGCCGCCGCCGTTCCATCGCTGGTCGATGATCAGAGCCTCCTTGTCGCGGTTCTCACGGATTTCCTTTTCGAACTTGCGAAGCGAAGGCTGATTCATCGACTGGATGTGCAAGTACCCGATGCGGCCGTTCGACAGCTTGGCGACGATCTCGCCTCGCTGCTTCACCCATCGCTCGTAGCGGAGCCCGTTGAACGCGCCGGCTGCGATCGGCTCGATGCGACTCTTCCACGCGCCCTCTTCGGCCGGTTTGTTGTTGAACGTGACTTCGACCTTGCGGTTGAGCCGGTTGCTCAGCAGCGGCCAGTAGTTGTCGCCGGCCTTCACCGGCTTGCCGTTGATCGCGATCAGGTAGTCCCCGGCAGTGACCTTGACCCAATCCTTGTCCGCGGGTCCGTTCTCGTAGACGTGAGTAACCTTGTAGCGCCCGGCCTGCTCGTCCGCGTCCAGATCGAGTCCGAGGTGGCTCGTCTGCACGCGGCCCTCCTGACCCTGCCCGCCGCCTCCGCCCGGCGCGGCTCCCGTGTGCGAAGCGTTCAACTCCCCGATCATCTCGTTGATGATGTTGAGCAGCTCTTGTCGGTCGCCCACGTACTCGACGAGCGGCTGGTACTTGGCGCGCGCGGCGTCCCAGTCCTTGCCGTGCATCTGCGGATCGTAGAAGCGGTACTTCATCGTCCGCCACGCGTCGTCGAACATCTCGGCCCACTCCACCGGTTTCTCTATTCTCACCTTTGCAGTGAAGCGAATCTGCCGACGCGCGCCGCCGCCACCTCCGGCAGCCCCGAGCGCCGCAGCAAAACCGCCTCCTCCTCCCGCTCCGGCACCCG
>DATDOV010000093.1:0-28607 GCA_035293105.1 Blastocatellia bacterium | reverse complement strand
CGTCGGTCCAAGTAAAGGCGGCACCACCCCAGTCTTGTACGTCAATGCCTAGGTGAGTCTTGTACCAGGCACAGAGTGCCTTCGGATCCTTCGCGCTGAAGAATATGCCACCAATTCCAGTTACTCTCTTCATCTGATCCTCCTTACTCTCTTCGTCTGATCCTCCGAATCGAGCCGGACGCGAATGGTCGCCATCCGACGCCTTGCGTTACAGAATGACTTCGAGGTGACCGCGCTTCAGTCAACCGTGAGCTACGATGCCACCACAACCCCGCAACAGCGGCGTTTCGAATCATGCGCGCCGCAATGTCGTCCGGGCGCTCCGCTATGCCCGCGAGGAACGCACACACCGCAAAGCCGAGTCTACGTGAGCAACCAGCGTCGGTAGCAACGATCAACTGTAAACCGAATCTACGTGACGAGCCAACATCAGCAGCCGCGTGTCGAACTTCGCGACCCGGCTGCGAGGAACCAGTCTGGCTTTGCCGAGGGTTGCTTCGCATCGACCTCGTTACGTGGTCACCGTCGATGTGGCTTCCGCTTTCGAGTGCGTCGCCTTTCGTTTTGATCGGGCTCCCCACAGCGGCGGCGAACGAAACGATCAGCGGGCGCGCCTTGGGACCGATTCATTTGAAGACCGCGGCGCGCGCTCCGTTGCATCGAACGTTAGGCGGCGATTCGCCAGTAGAGTGCGCAGCCCCGCCCATGTTCTCACATTTACCCGGCGGGAATCGTCGATCTAGGGCTGCGGCGCGTAAACAAGGGCGGCGGCGTGTCAGTGCTATATTCCAAATAAGCATCAGCTCCAAACCAGATTGCAAGTACCGACCGTGTTGGAATCAACTCGTCCACGTGTTGGATGAACTCAATTACATATTGAGGTGGACGCTCTGGCAAAAGGATGGCAAGTTCCGTTTCGCCACTATTAGGAAGATGTCGGAGATAGTCTAGCAACTGACCAATCGCGAGACGAACGTCCGCAATGTCACATGAAGCCTTCGCCTCTACCAGAACTTGGGGCGCTACTGCCTCGGGATCAATGAGGAGCGCATCATAAAGAGCTTGGCTGGCGCTTCCCTCCTTTACGAGCAGTCCAGCTGCGGTTGCCCATTTTAGCAATTGGTTCGTGAGTTGGTTGTGACACCGCTTCTTGGAGATATTAAGCGCATCGGACACAGTCTCCAAATCGGATTCGTCCTTGATCTTCAGTATTCTACCCGACGTGGCTTTTGGAGTGGCTGGAATGTGCGCTTTGTCGAGCCATTCCAGGAGCCCCCAGCGTGTCGGATTACCGGATTCGGCATAGAATACCTTGTTGTTATTCGTCCAGGTCTCAGTGCGACCTACGGTTTTCCGAGCCAGTTCAGTCCGGAGCGTTGCATCAGGATTCGATCCGCGTCCACGATATCGTCCGCTCGATTCGATGCGATTCCAAATCTCGCGGGAACTCATGGATTTGCCTTTCTCCGCGAGGACATCCCGTGCATGCTGCCACATTGTCACTGCATTCCTCCGTGCTCATCCCTATACATTATGCTGTAGGCCGGTCGGGTAGCCGGGCGGGATTGCTCCGACCCGGCCCCCTAAAAACCGGACTTGAGAGTTTCCCCTCATCCGGCTTAAGCATCCCAAAGGCCCCTTGCGGGACCCGCCGATGTTATCACATCGACTTCACAATACTCATCTGCGGCCAACGCGCTTTCGCGGGAGAGCGCACCAGCTTAACTGCCGCCGTCATCTGCCTTCTCTCCTGAGGACGGTTAATCAAGCTTTCTCGTCACGGGACACCAGATGGAAGTCGGCCCGCTTTCGCGTGAGGTGATGTTGCGCGGGTGCTACTGCGCTCAACCTCTATCCGCTCGATTACAGAGCGGCATTCGCTTTTTCCATCCTCCCATACCCGCAGTCCCGTGGGCTTGCCTTGCGGCTCGCTTTCCCTCAGAGTCGATTTCCCAATAGAGAATCTCGCCGAGGGAGAACTACGGGTTTTACCACGTTGCGTGTGAGCACCAGAGTGGGTCAGCGCTCGCCTCTTCGCCGGTGGCGCGAAGTCTGCGTCGGGTGAGTTAGGAGCACCCGAACTTGGCCACGTACCATTTTGGTCCAAGCCTTTGTCTGTCTGGTGACAGGCGGTAGCATCTTAGGCTTGTTCGCCTGTTACGACGTTTATCAGCGATTCACATATGTTGCCCGGTACCACTCGATCCTAGCTCCCGACCGCCTTGATGCTGGCAGTCGCAGTCGCATCTCACGATTGGGCTGCCATCCTTGGGGAGGAGGCTACTCGCGTGCACTGCCAGGTTCGCCGGCGGGACCTCAGACGGCAGTAACAAACTCGTCAACCGTCAGATTAGCCGAATCGTATTAAGCTCCTTAGAGTACCCTTCGCAACCTCTCGATGATTGGGATGGACAAGTTACGTTTTCTTGCTCTTTCGTCGCGATAATGTGGCTGCCTCGCTGGCGCGCAACACTCCAGCCGAAGGATTCATTGGAGTAACGAGAGAAATTCCTTCGGCCTGCACTAGGATAAGCTCATCTTAAGTCATCAAGTATCTGCTTTGCCAAAGTATCGAATGTAGACATGAGGTAACGTTCCTTTTCTTTAATAGCGTGCTTGAATTAATTGTAGCACACGTCCGAAACTTATTATGTCGTACTGTGCGAGCGGGCAAGGGCCTAACGTTCAGCGAATGCCAAAGGCAGTCCGCTGGAACGAAATGGTTGGGTGCCTGCGCGATAAAGTGTCGTGGGCAGAGTCCTAGGCTAGCGGCAAAAAGGTTCGAGCACTGACGCTGACGAGTCAACAGCCCAACGCAACAAAAATCATCATGATGGACATCGCCAACACCACTAAGGCATAGTTCCACCATGGAGCGCCCAATTGAATGAGTACATAGATTCCATATACCGTCCATCCCACAATTGCGGCGGCTGCGACGATCTTCCACCAAGGGTATGAAGCCTCTTGCGTGCCGCGATTGGATGCGCGGCGCTGTTTCTCAAGTTCGGCGAGCGTGACGGATAAGTGCTTGCCAAGCCCGGCGGCCCCATCCCTATCGATTGCGTTACAGCACTCATCCATTATTCGGACGAGGTGACGCGCGTTCTCCGCGCTTACGTTGACCTCACTTACTTGATCCCGCCACTCGGCCCGCAAATCAGGTAAACACTTGCGCCACAAGGCGAGTTCCTCGCGGCTGGACTTGGTGGTTGCCAATTCCTCGAGAAATGGACGAACTCCCGTTAGCGCCGCAAGACCGCGCTTGTTGTTGGTAATGGCCGTGCTCTTGAGGCGTTTGACTTCGAGGTTAGCTAGGCCGAGGGCGTCCAACCGGTCGGCGCGGCGCATGCGTAGCTCGCAAGTGCCGAAGCGTAGGGCTGCTTCCGTTAAGGCATCGAATGCTGTGAGGAACTGCGGAGAATCAGAATTGCTAAAGCGGCTCCGCAGATTCGAGATGGATCGCGTAAACTCCAATCTCGCTTGTTGCTCTTGCATGAAAACCTCAGATGCACTACCCATCGTTCCCTCCATTCTGTGTTGGCCCTGTCGATAATCGTTTCTTAAGATGGCCAAGGAATAAGGTTCTTTGCGTGGTTTCGCCGCCCGTAGCAATGGCCGCAGCCTACACACTGGTCCGGCGGCGAACATCACGCAAAGAACCCGTTGACTAAACCCGGCCGCATTATATGGGCTTTGAATCTCGTTTACAATCCCGCTCAAAGTGATCCAGCGCATGTGATCCCTCCTCCGGTGAAGAGGTCTCGCTCCGAACACACAACCTTCGACTGCAGCATGCGCGATGATCTCCCCTTTGAGCCTCTTTCCCAATACATGGCGGATGTGCTGGGCACACATCTACCCGCGCGCCGCACTTCAAAAGACATAGCGGGCCGGTTCGGAAAGCTCGACGGGTTGGTCAAGCGCCCGCTCTCAATCTCACGAGGTGTCATCTTGATTCGCGATCTTGGTCTGCTCCGTCTGGTCTCTGGTCAGCGGCTTCAACATTCGAACTGCAATCAACCGGCCTCGCTTGCAAGCCGGACACAGACTCACGTCCTCTCCGGTCAACTCGCGATAGCGCTCTTTCCAATCTTTCACCTCGAGATCGGGAACCATTACCTCGGCGTCCGGGATCAGGCTGCGGCACAGAGCGAGGTTAGCCGTGCGCCGCTGGTTGGCCATCAATCCGAAGTAGCGGATCTTCTGAAAGCCATCCGGCAACACGTGCATCAAGAATCGACGGATGAACTCGTCGGCTCCGAGAGTCATTCCTTTGGTGTCGTCCTGGGCTGCGAACGGGAATAACACTACCGCGGAACGCTCAATCAACAAGGGAACCCGCGCCGATTCCGCCCTTAAAGTATCTCTCTCTCGTTGCCCACCCTCCGCGTTATTCGCTCGCGGTCGAGATATTCCAGCAACGGGATCGCATACTTGCGCGTCAGCCCGCCCGTGATCTCCTTGAACACCCCGACGTCGATCTTCGGGTTTACGGCCTTATGCGCTCGCACCCGCGACTTCAAATCCTCTATCACCTCCGCGTGAAACACGAAGTCGCCAATCTTGAGGATTCGCCCCTCGGCCGACAGCAACGTGAGAAGTTTCCGCGCCAGCTCGACGGGGATGCCGGCCTTCGGGGCGGCGTCCTCGAGGGTTCCCGCTTGCAAGCCCGATGCCTTGAAAGCGGCTTCCAGCTTTTGTTTCGCGGCTGCGTCTTCGTCTTTGAGCGAGGGGCGGTGCGAGGCCAGCCTCAGCGTATCCCGCTCGGCCGCCACTCTTCCTCCTTCGGCGAGCCGTGCGACGACCGCGCGAAACACCTCCGGCCGAATGCCGCCGAAGACGCGCTCGCGAACCTCCTCCCGGCCCAGCCCCAACGAAAGCGGCTGCTGCCGGTGATGCCGTTCAAGCAAGTCAGTCACCTTCGCGCCAAGCCGCTCCTGAGCTTCGGTCGAGATCAACAGCATCGGCGTGCTCGCGATCTCGAGTATTCGCCCTGCACGGTTCAGGTGTGCGATCGTTGCTGTCAATTCAGCATCGGTTGCGCCGGTTCGCGACCCAAGCTCAGGCGTGCTCATCGCGCGCGTCCCAGCCATCTCGACGAAGATTGCGGCTCGCTCGGTTGGGTCCGCCCGCTCGAGCTGTTCCACCCGGGCACGGGCTTCGGCGTCGCGCACGCGGTGCTTCTCCGGCAGGGCATCGACTATCACGCCGCCGCCGATCGTGATCTGCGGAGAGTAGCTGCGAATGATGAATCGGTCGCCCGGCAGCGCGGTTATCGGTTCCTCGAGCCTGAACTGAACGAGCGCGCTATTGCCTGGCTCGAGGTAGAACCCGCCGTCGGCTTGCTCGCCCTCAAGCAACACGACGCGGGCCAGGACTTCCGCGGTACCGTGGTGGAGCCGCACCCGCGCACGCGTGGCATCTCGGCGCGGCGCGCTCGGGAGCAGATCAAGCCGCGCGTCCAGCATCGAAGCCGATCCCAAGCGGCCGGCCGGCGCCAGCACAGTCCCGCGTTGCACCTGGTCGACGTTGACGCCTTGCAAGTTCACGGCAGTGCGCTGGCCGGCCACCGCGCGATCGGTGTCGCGGCCGTGCACCTGCAGATTGCGCACGCGCGCCCGCAAGCCCGGCGGCAGCACGTCTACCTCATCGCCGGACTTCAACTCGCCGGCAATCAGGGTCCCGGTCACGACGGTGCCGAATCCTTTTATCGTGAACGCGCGATCGACCGGCAGGCGTGGCGCCGCGGTTGACGCCTTCTCCTGGATCGTTGATGAGAGTTGGACAAGCGCGGCCTTTAGCTCGTCGATTCCTTTGACCGTCCGCGAGCTGACGGCGATGATCGGCGCGCCATCGAGGAACGAGCCGCGGACGAAATCCTCGACTTCCGCTCGCGCGAGTTCGAGCAGTTCATCATCGACGAGGTCGGACTTGGTGAGCGCGACCAGTCCCGATTTCACGTGCAGCAGGCGGCAGATGTCGAAATGCTCGCGGGTCTGCGGCATCACCGACTCATCCGCCGCGACGACCAGCATTACGATGTCGAGTCCGTGGGCGCCGGCCAGCATGTTTTTGACGAAGCGCTCGTGGCCGGGCACATCGACGAATCCAAACTGGTAGTCGCCGATGACCAGGTCGGCAAACCCGATGTCAATCGTGATGCCGCGTTGCTTTTCCTCTTTGAGCCGGTCGGCATCGATCCCCGTCAGCGCTTTGACCAGAGCGGTCTTGCCGTGATCTATGTGGCCGGCGGTTCCAACAATGATGTGCTTCATGGTTCTTCACGACCTCATGAATGTCGAGTCGGGCGCTATGAGGATGGCCTGGTATCTAATTCAATAGAGCGCCCTGCCGTCGGAGCACTCTCGAATTGTGCGCCGGGGCCAGACGTACGATTCTACACGATTGCGCCCATGAACGAATCGCGAACGTGGGATTGAAGCGGGAAAGTATCTGCGGGCGCCGGCGAGCTTGCAGTCGGGCGCCCGGCTTCGATCAATTCAGCGGTATCCACTCACTCGCCTGGACGAACTGCTTCTTCTCGGGATCGATCATCACCACGTAAGCCCCGAGCGCGCCGATGCGGCGGTTCAAGCCGAACGTAACTCGCGGCATCAAGCCCGTGTCATAGTCGTAAAGACTCTCGAGCGCGCTGATCAGCTTCTCGCGGCTCAGCTCTTTCCCGGCGTGCTTCATGGCTTCAACGAGCACCTTCGCCGCACAGAAAGCGTTTATCTGCGCTGCGAGATGATGAGTCGGCAGCTTGTGCTTTGCCGCAAGCTCGCGGTACTCGGTCACCCCTTCCGGAGTTTGGTCTGCCGGCAGCGTCGGGAATGAAATGTAAACGCGGGCGAGCGATGCGGGCGGCGCCGTGAAGAGTTCGCTTCCCACCAGCGATCCGGGCAGGAAAAACTTTGGCGGCGACATGAGTTTCTCGGTCTCGCGCATCAGCGACACGGTTTCGTCTCCCGAGCTGAAGAGGAAGACGATGTCGGCGGCGATCGCCTTCAGGTCTTTGGCGACCGCGACGGCGTCGAGGCGTCCGCGAGTGTACTTGAAGCCGGCCAGCGGTTTGTAACCGGCTTTCTGGCACTGGTCGTCGAGGGCGGGGATCACCGGCGCGAACAAATCGAGATCGGGGTAGACGACGGCGACACGCTGCGGACCTTCGAACTTCTTCGCCGCGAAGTTGATCATCGCGCGCGACTGCTCGGTCAATCCCGATAGCAGGTAGAAGACCTGCCTGTTCACCGGGAATCCGACGCGAGGAAACAGAGTGAAGGGACCGACGAGCGGGACTTCTTCTTTTTCGACCAGCGACTCGGTCGCCGATTCGGAGTTGGCCGTGAATGCGCCGGCCAGCGCGAAAACATGTTCCTCTTTGACGAGGCGCTGGAAACCGGCTACGGCCGCCGCGGGCGAGTTCCTCACTTCTGCGACGCGCAGCTCGATCTTGCGATTGTAGACGCCGCCTTGATTGTTGATCTCGTCGAAATAGGCTGCCAGAACCGCTCTCATGGCCTGGCCGACTTCCGCCGACGGACCTTCGACCGGCACAACCGTCCCGACGCGGATCTGCGTGTCGCCGAGGCCGGGGTCGAGATCGGTGCCGAGGACCCTGAGGTAGGCGACCAGGTCAGCCAGGTCCTCGCGCGGCATGTCGTAGGTCGGCATTGCCGAAGAGAACTTGTTTCCGCCGGGGTCGTGTCCTCTGGTGATCGCGAGCTCCATCGCGCGATCGGTGTAGGGCGGGTGCTTTCTTCCATCGGGATGGGTCACACCGTAAGACTTCGTGAGCGCTTCCCACGTGATGTTGGAAGGCGTCACTCCGCCTTCAGGCTTGCCCTGGCCGGCGAGGCCATGACAGTTGGCGCAAGGCATCGCGGTCGCCGGAACTTCGACGCCGCTTCCGCCGAGGAAAGCCATGACCTCCTTGCCCGACGGGCTGGTACCTCGCAGATAGATCTCCTTGCCGCGCTTCTGCTGTGGGGTCAGTTGGCCCGACTCCGGGGCCTGGCCCGCGGCGCGCACCAGCAGCGTGAAGGTGAGGAGGCACGCGCCGAAGACGATTATCAGTTTTATTCTCGCGTGGATCATCGCGGTCTCCTCGGCGAGGTCACTTCGCCTCGCCTTCTTTGTCGTTCATCACGCTGTCGACGACTTTGATCAGGTCATCGGGTTTCGCGAGTCCGAAGGCTTTCTTCCACAGACCGGTTCGTTCGTTGCCGATGATCAGCAGCGTCGAGTGGTCATCCCGGGTCTCGACGAACTGGCCCAGCTTCTTCAGGGCGAGATCGACGTTCTCCTTCTTGCCGGCGAGGAAGAACCAGCCGGGCCTGGCGTGGAACTTCTGTCCCCAGGCTTTGAGCAGCGGCGGCGTATCGACGACTGGATCGACGCTGATCGAGATGATGTAGGCGTCTCTGCCAAGCCGGTCGCCAAGCCAGTTCTGAATTCTCTCAAGCGTCGCGCTCATCGGCGGGCACACGCTGGTGCAGTTGGTGAAGAACGTGTTGATGATGACGACGCGCCCTTTGAGCAAATCGCTGTAGAGTCGCATCTCCTTGCCGTCCTGATTCAACAGCAACACGTCGGTGAAGTACTTCTGACCGGGCGAGGCGTCCGCCGGTGCGCTCGCGTTCTGGGCCCCGATACCGGTGGGCGCGAGGACAGCGAGAAGCATCGCGCACATTAGAACGACTAACTGTCTGGTGATGGGTTGGTATTTCATTTCCTGGTCTCCTTCGGATTGTCGATGGTCACGGCTTGGCGGGCGCCGCCGGAGCGTCGTTCGCTTTAGGCTTCTCGTCCCTCGCGTCGAGGACAACGAAGGGGAGCTGATTGAACCTCACTCCCATCGAAGCGCATTCGACGAAGACGTAGTATACGCCGGTTTCCGGGGGAACGAAGCTGACCTCGTAGACCCCATCCCCTACCGATGTCGCCCATTGCCGCTTCTGCCAGATGCCGGGCGCGAGAAACGTCAGGACATTCACGTCCTTCAATCCGGTCTTTGGCCTGGCGGAACCAGTCTCCAACAGCTTGAATCGGAGGGTCACGTTTTCGCGGACCGGAATCCGTGTATCTTTGATGAGGTGTTCGATTTGCAACGCCACCTCGCCCCTCTTCTTGATCGCGGGATTCTCTTTCACCTCCAAGTCAAAGCAATTCACGATGCGAGGATTGTCGATGAGGAACGCGACATCGTATTCGCCGTAGCCGTCGAACCTGACATTGGTCGAATATACGCCCGGCATCGTCTCGCGCAGGCTGCGATCCACGACAAGAACGCCTCGAAGCTCGCGCCGATAGTTTTGGAAATTCCCCATCGGGGCCGCCATTCCCTCGGTGTAGAAGTAGATCATCTTGTCGGCGGGATTCGCGATCAGGACGGCATTGCCCTCCGGGGCCGGAACGATTGAATCGGCCACCTGAGTCGTCGAGGCTTGATCGGGCGCCGTCTGTCCGCCCGGGATCGTCGTTATGTTCGCCTCGAGGTCCTTGCCGACGCCGGCCAGCGGAATCAGCGTGACCTGCTCGGAACGCGCTGACCTGACGTAGGCGAATGCCTTGGTGAACGAAACCTGATCGGGACCATCGTCTACCGGGACAGTCTGGATGACGTTGTTGGTCGAGGAATCGAAGACGAACACGGCGTCTTCCTTCGGGTTGACGGCAAACCCGTATCGGCCGCCGGGAGCGAAGCGTATTGCTCCAAGTCCGGGTTTGGTCTTGATCCGCGCGATGACCTGGTGGCTCTGGCTGTCGACGCCGACGATCTCACCCGTCGCCTCGTCAGTCACGTACACGGCTCGGCTGAGCGGCGAGAAGGCCACGGCACCGGCCGTCTTGCCTATCTTAACGTCCTGGACCTTCGCGAGCTTCTGGACATCGATCACCGACAGCGTTCCGTCGAGGCGATTGGTCACGAAGGCGAACCGATCGTCGGGACTGAGGGCGATCTGGTGGCCGCCCGCGCCGGTGGGTATCTTTGCGACGGTTTTCATCTCAGCGGCGTCGATGACCGTTACCCCGCTATCAGGGGCCGCGTCGGCGTCGTTGCCGACCCACACGTATTTGCGGTCCGATTGAAGCGCAATCCTCGCCGGCTTGACTCCGGCGTCAACGGTCTTCAAGACCTTCCACATGTTGGTGTCTACAACCGCGACCTGATTCGACAGTGGAACGGTGACAAACAGGCGCTCGTTGTTGCTCAGCACCCAGTCCTCTCCCGGGTTGTTAAGAAAGACGAGGGTGAGCAGCTTGCTGGTGCCGAAGCCCATAAGCGGGTCGATCACCGAGATGTTGGCTTCCTTGTTCAGGGTGATAATGAAATACGTATTGAGATCGACGTCCGCGCGAGTCCGGATGCTTGCTTGCAGGAACGCCTTGATCTTCTCGCGGCAGTCCTTGTCGCCGGATGGTGGTGTCTTTCCCTTGTGGTCGATCCAGGCGGCGGGGCGCACACCGGTCAGCGGGTTGTTGGTTGCAGTGTCGTTTATCTTGAAGCGCACGACCGCGTCCTCGCCGTCCATCAACTCCCTTCCGGCGTTGAGAGGCTCGATTGAGAATTCGATCGCGACACCCTCTTTCACCACTCGCTGCGGGGCGATCTTTTTCTCAGCCGGAGCGGCGGCTCCTGGAGCGGCAGGTTGTCCTGCGGCGGCGGGATTTTGAGCCGGAGCCGCCGAGCCTTCCTTTTGTGGCTCGGGTTTCTTGCCGGCCTCCTGAGAACCAGCCCACGTCGCGCTTGAACCAAGCAGCAACGAAACCAGCAGAGACAGAACCACTGGCGACAATCTTCGTTGGGTTCTGTTTCGTTCCATCTTGCTCTTCATCGTCATTCACCTCCGGGATTCTGTCTGAGATAGCGAGCCTCACCGCGTGAGGCCCTTCAGGTCGCGAACGGTGTTGCAGAACGACCGCACCCCCACCGCCGCATCATTGGCATAATCGACGATCGCGGTCCGCAGCCCCGTAGTATCGTCGAAGACGAAGACGGTCTTGCCGTTCTGGCGCTTGATGTCCTCGATCGTGAAGCCGCGGCATCTGAGGAAGCTGGAGAGGTTCAGGTCGGAAGTCTCGAACAGCGGGCGGGTTTTTTCAGCGGTGCTCATCATTGCTTCATCTCCGGCTTCATCAAGTGTTCATCGGTTGAGAGTGGGCGCCGGCCCACTCTCGGATCAAAAACGGGAGTGCAGCCTGAGGGGCCAGGCTGCACTCCTTGATTCCGGCTCGTTACTGGACTCGGAACAATCCCCAGATTCCGTTGTCGAACTGGAAGGACTGGAAAGTCCGGAAGAGGTAGTCGCCTCTTACTCCGAACTTCCCGCCCGCCCCGTTCCTGAGCAGGAAGTTAAAGTGGCTCGTCGCTCCAATACCGAACTGAGAGCCGTTCCACTCCGATAGCAGGTTATCGCCCTGGAAGACCGACGGCGTCGTCAGCGTACTGATCCAGGGTTCCTCTTGCCAGATGTGGCCGTGCAACGTGAAGACGTTGTTGCGCGCGTGGGCGCCGGCCATCAGGAGACGGATACGAACCGCTGCGCCCGCGTTCGCCCTGAACACCGGGGTCTGTGGGTCGCCCCCGACCTTGGCATTGTTGAGCGCGGTGTCGAAGTTCGTAATCGTCCGGGTGATCTCGAACGGCGTGTCAGGAGTGTGACCCATCCGGAACCAGATCGGCTCCGTCCGGTAGTTCACACCTGCCTGTCCGCTGTCCTCCGCGTCGTCAGCCCCTTTCAGATTCGGAACAGCAGGGTTTGACGGCACTGGCTGCGGCCACGGAAGTATCGCGGCGACTTCGACGGGATCAATCGGTTTGATTCCGCCATCGCTGTACCGCAGGTTGATGTCGTTCTGGAACATTGCAACGAACTCGCGGAAGCTCTTGGTGCCGGTGGTGACGGTCGCCATCGCGCGCGATCCCAACGGGGGAGTCAAGCTCGGCGGATCTTCAATCCAGGTCGAGCCGGCCGGCTCGATGATCAACGAACCGAACGCACCCTTGTTGCTGTGCTTGATGCGGTCGGCCGAGATCAGGTTCGAGGCGCCGAATTCGACCGGGGCGAAGGTCACGGTTCCGGTCTTCTCGACGTTGACGTGCCCCGCGTACCACAGGTAGCCCACCAACCCACCGGGCGCGGGCGTTTGAACGTCGTTGAATCCGACGTTGTTTCCGTCGGCGCGCGTCGGATCGTAAGCCACCAACTGCGGATGCAGTCCAACGTAAGCCGAGGGTTTCACCTGATTGGCGTTGAAGTACGGGTGCGAAGGAATCGTAGTGGCTTCGTCGATGATGAACGGCAACGTGCTGAAGCCGTCAAGATCGACGGTCCCGTTCAACAGCTTGTTGCGCAGGATCACCGCGATGCAATCACCGGCATTGGCCCTGAGCACCAGCGGCTCAATTGGGACGCTGCTGTATAGCTTGCCGTACCGGTCAAGGTCCCTCGACCGCACATACAGGATCGCAGTCGGGTCGTGCAGCGGACCCACGTGCGTCTCGCCGGTCAGGAGGTTTCTGACCGTCGTTGCGCGGCTATTGTAGGTGAGGGTCCCGCTGGCCAAGGCATCCCTTGCCAGGACGGCGCTGACGTCGAGGATTCTCAACGGTGCGGTCCTGGGGCAGACGCCTTTGTTGACGATGTTGATCCACCAACCGGTCGGTGAGATCGCACTCGTCGTGGCAGACGTCGTGGAGGTCTCGGTCGTCGTAGGCCCATCGAGCGAGGTCTCTGTGATGGTCACCGTGCTGACCGTAGTCGTGGTGAGACTGGGATCAACAGTCGGGTCATCCGGGACCTGAACCGCCGTGCTGTAGTCCAGCGTGTTGGCAACAGCCGCCAACGCGTCGACGTCGTTGTTGGGCAGTTTCTTCAAATCAGGCTGCCCTACGTGATAGACTCGAAGCATTCCCCACAACCCGTTCCACAGATCTTCCACAGCCGCGCCGGGCGTGTAGAGGAAGTCGGTGAACTTGTGAGGCGGAGTTCCGGTCAGAAATCGCGGCAACTCGAATTCATAGTGCTCCGAGATGCCCATCATCTGACTATTCTTCCACCCCGAATCACGCACGTTGGGCTCGAACAACCACTTGGTTCCGTGCACGCTGAAGTTGTGTCCCTCTTCATGCGCGCCCACCAGGATGCGAATCTGCGTCTTGTCCTTCTGATACGTTCGCAGAAGCGGAGTGAACGGATCGCCGGGGAACAACCCGCCGGTTAGCTTCGGCGGCCAGGGCGGGCCCGTAGGCTGAACGTTCAGCAGCCCATCGGCCCGAGTGACGTTCGACCGGAACACATGCGCGAGATCGCCCGCCAGTCCGCCAGCCTGCGTGTTGGTCAGCGGATCGCGAACGCGCAACGCCACGGGCTCGTTGCGATAGTTGACGACCATCGTGCCGGGTTCGGCCGCCGAGATCGCTTCAGGACACGGCAGCGGGAAGCCGCCGGGACAAATGGGCATGCGCTCGATCAGGAACGGCAGCCCTGCTTCCTGCTTGGCAGGCGGATTGATGACGTTGTTAGGGTCAGGCACCGGATTGCCCGCTCCATTGACGCCGCCGCCTTTCTTGTACGCGTGCTGGAAGTCGGCGAACTCGAGCAGGAACTCGCGGTAAGTGTCCGCCGCGTTCGGCATGATGATGTCGGCGCGCCAGCTTGTCGGACCTCCATCGTCGCGGCCGTCCGGGAAGTAAATCCCAGTCTCGGAATCGCGCCACAATGAGCCTTTCGGCTCGATCACCAGTCCGGCGTAGAGCCCCACCTGTTGGTGTGTCGACGGGCCGAAGTGATCGTGAGTGAACACGGTTCGCAGCGTGCGGTCGACGCCGGCGTTATTTAGCGTGTCGTCGGCGAACCACCGCTGGATCGTCGTTTGAGCTCCGAGTGTTCCGAAGAACGGATGGGGCTTCGGAATCAGCGGAGTCTTTACCGTGCCGGTGAACGGCTTGAGCCCCCCGAGCGCGTTGATCGCCGCAATGCGCTCGAGAACTTCCTCGGGCGCAAAGGTCCCGTCCTCGTAGTTGAAGCCGTTGCCGGAGCCGTCCGACGAGGTGACGTCGAATTTCACCAGGTGGATGTGCTGGCCGACGATGTCGGTCGGCGTCAGGACCTGGTAGTCGTCCAACGCGTAATGGGCCGGCATCAGGTTCGTGTGATGGAACGTGATGCAATCATCGGTCTTGGCCCGGAAGAAGAACGGCTGCGCGGGAATGGTCCCCGCTTTGGTTGGAGCAACATCCCGCCACAGAGTCAGGATGCGTTGCTGCGGGAAGTGCCAGCCTTCCTTGTTCAACGTGAGGTCGAACTGGAACGCCGCCGCCTTGTAGGTTCTCGGATTCCCGAACGCAACGACGTTGTCGTTGATGTCGGTCTTAAGGCACGGATCGGCGTAAGGCGCGCCAGACTTGGCAGGCAGGCCGTTGGTTATGAACTTGATGTTCTTGCCGATCTGAAGCGGATCGACTAAAACATCGCACTGGCCGTCGGGCAAACACGTCGGATGCTTGCGAATCGCGTGATAGGCCATCGCAGCCAGTTCCACGGAGGTGCCGCCTTCCGGCCGCGCGGTAGCATCGGCCGTCAGCAGCGTCTTGTTGAAGTCGAGTCTCAACACGGCGGGATCATTGTTGAAAAGCGCTGTACCGCCGTTGATGACGTGGCGCGGCAGGCCTCCATCGTCAACCGTGTCGAGCGGGGGCTTCGGAGGACGATGGCCGGCGACCGCGGGAACGAAGAACGGATAGCCGGGATTGCCGCTTCCGGTTACCACGACCTGCCCATTCGAGATCGTCGCAGTAGCCTGAGGGAGCGGCGCCATCGGCCGCGTCGGGAGCGGCACGAGTCCGGGTATCGGAGTGCCGACTTTGATCTCGGCGTCGGGCAACGCGCGCGACCCAAGGGCCGGGCGTCCGGTACTGTCCAGCTTCGTTCCGAACTCGAACACGTCGTGGCTGCGCCACAACGCCCACATACCCATCGCGAAGTGCGGGTAGAAGTGGCAGTGGAAGATGGAATCGCCTACCACCTGGTTGCGATTGCCGGTGCCGTTGTAGGTGATCTCGGTCGTGAACGAGTAGCCCGGCCCTAGTGACTGGCTATCGAGGTAGCTCGAGTTGTCACTGTCGGGCGTCCGAAGCCACTGATGCGCGTGGAGGTGATGGACGTGATGCTCCTTCGCGCCGCCGTGCACGATGCGCATCTTGAGGTGGTCGCGAATGTAGCTGTGATACACGTTGGACGGATCGTCCGGGTAAAGCGCTTGCGTCGCCTTGAACCCCGGGTCCGGTGTGCACGGATTCGTCACCGGATTGCGGATGTTCTCCGGCTTGCAGGGCGCATTGGCCGGTTTATCGACGACCATCGCCGGATCACCCACGACCCACGACGCGAGGAAGAACTCTTCGAACTTGCACTCGACGCACGGAGCAGTCGGTCCGACGCCGATGCGGTTGGCGAGTATCTCGGCCCCGATTCCGCCTGTGCCGTAGTTGAAAGCGAACGCGTCCCTGACACTGTGGAGCGTGTGTTTGAGAGGCTGCTGTTCAAACTGTGGAAAGGCCTGAACCGCACCGATCTCATCGTGATAGATGATGGTGAACTCGCGGAAGGGCTGATCGCGATCGGGTTCGGTCGCATTGGCCTTGTAAGTGCCGGTCGGGAACCGGCCGGCATTCGGCCCGGTGACGATCGCGGTCAGGTCCGTGTGTACGATCTCCTTTGTATTCGTTCCCGTGTTGATCGTCATCTTCAGCACCGGGGTATTAGCGCGAGGATGAGTGCTGGGATAGAGCTTGCCGTAGTTGATAGTCGGATGACCGTCGCGCGTATAGCCGGTAGTCGCGATCTTGAGGTCGTCTTCGGTCACCTGGCTGCGGTAGTACTCCGCGTTGGCCGCCTGAACGTTGACCGAGCCGAACAATCCGGCGTCGAGGGAACCGCCGTCACCTTCGCCGCCGGTCGTCGTGCCGGCGCTGTAAAGCATGTGCGAGCCCTCGCGCTCAGCATAGAACGTATAGATGGCCGAACCGCCCGGTTGAACGAGGCTGCCGGGAGGAGCAACGGAGCCGACGTTGGACCCGTCGCTCAGGATGCTGTTGACGAGCTGCAGTCCAATCGCGCGAACTGACGCAGCTCTTGTGGCCGGCTGCTCCATATCCTTCGGGGCCGTCGCCAGCAGGTTTTGAAACTTGATCTGCAAACAGTCGCCCACGTTCATTCTCAACACCATTGGGCGCGGCCGTTTGTCTTTCCTCAACATCACATTGCCCGCCGACAGCGTCGTCGCGGGCGGAATCGGAACAACGTCACGCCGCAAGGCGAATATCATCCCCTGCGGCTGTACTGCTCCGAAGCGATTCCAAAAGAACGGTTGATCCAGTGCTACAACATCGGCGACAACATAGCGCGTGCAGGTCACCGCAGCGCCGCCTCCTCCCTCGTCAACGGGTAGTTTGTCCTGTGCGGCCGCCTTACCCGGACCCAGGAGCAACGCAGCTAGAGCAGCACCGATCAGCAGGACGAATCTTGCGTGTCCTCGCTTCACATGCTCAGCCTTCATAACCCTTCTCCTTCGGTGGTAGTTAGCATTAGTCGGTTTCCCGATACCGCATGCGCATGCACGCGGGCGGACGTTCGATAAGCGCAGCTTCGGGCGCACCTCTCGTTACACGGTTTCTGGCGATGGCTGAGGAAGACACACTCCTCAGCTCTGATGATCTATCTGGAAGCTGCCCCGTTTTGACCTGATCAACCGCGCCTGAACTTCGAGGGCAGTTGGTCGTGACTGGTAGAGGCAATCTACATTCCTCTCCCGGCAGGGCTTTTAAGAGGCGCGCTAACAGGGGTTACTTCGATTACGGCGAGGCGGTGGTTCCCAGGACCGTGTTTCACGGTGAATCACATGGCAAGGCAATGTGAATCAACCACAAACAGCCGCGTCCCGACGCTGCGTCGTTCCAACGAGAGCCCTGCGGTTATGTGATGGGCGGTCGCTTAATTGAAGGCGCAGTGCGCGCGCGTTTGGAATCCACGTACTTGGTGATGAGAGTCAAGATGTCGGATGGAAAGAAGGGCTTCGCCAACACGTCGAAGGCTCCGCGGTCCACGCACTCGGCGACCATTTCGGGAGTGCCGTGGGCGGTGATCACAATGACCAGGGTATCTGGTTGTAGCTGAAGAATCCGGCTTACCACTTCCAGGCCGGACATATCCGGCAGCCGATAGTCGGTAATGGCCACGTCGAATCGCTTTTGTCCCGCGTGGCCGACGCCGGCGTTGCCTGTCATGGCAACCGTCACCTCATAGCCACTGTCTCGCAGGATTACTCCGAGCGCATCGGCTACGCTCGGTTCGTCGTCGATTACAAGTATTCCCACCTTCTCATCTGCTCCACTGGACATCTTGATACCCGGGCTTACGGGAACGCTAGTCGGACCCTGCTACACTTAGGACGCCGCCACCATGCCCGGAATGCAAGCAAATCAAACACCAGATCGCTTGCGTATGGGCGTGCCCTGTCGGAACGTCGGCTTGGTGGGGGGTGGGTCTTGGCGGGCGGGTCAATCGGACGGCGTCCCGTTGGTCCTGAGTCCGAACTTTCTGAGCTTACGGTAGAGCGTCGGGCGGTGGAGGTTCAGAATTTGAGCGGTCTTCTTCACGTTGCCGCCCGTTCGCGCCAGCGTCTGTTCGATGACGTCGCGCTCTACCTCTTCGAGGGTCAGGAAGGGAGGTATCTCGCACCGTAAGCGGCTGCCCGAGACGTTGGCAACATGATCGGGCAGACACGCCGGAAGAAGTTCTTCGGATTGGCAAAACAAGACCGCCCGTTCGATCACGCTCTCGAGTTCCCGAACGTTGCCCGGCCAATCGTAGCGTGAGAGCAGGGCGAAGGTAGCTTGCGCGATGCCGCGAATCCGCTTGCCATACTTCTGAGCGTAGCGAGCGAGAAATTGCTCGGCCAACAGCACGAGGTCGTCGATGCGCTCACGAAGCGGCGGAACCGTGATCTTGATCGTGCTAATCCGGAAGTACAAATCCTCGCGCAACAAGCCCTCGCGCATAGCCTGGCCGGTGTCGCGATTGGTCGCTGCGATCAGCCGGAAGTCGACGTCGACTTCGCGTTCCTCGCCCAGACGGCGCAGCTTACGGTCTTGAAGCACGCGGAGCAGCTTCGTCTGAAGGTGAGCCGGCATTTCGGCGATCTCGTCCAGCAACAGCGTGCCGCCCGAGGCCGCTTCGATCAGCCCGCGCCTGTCTCGGTCGGCGCCGGTGAACGCGCCCTTCTTGTAGCCGAACAGTTCGGACTCGATCAGATCGCGGGGAATCGCCGCGCAGTTGATCCGAATGAACGGCCGATTCGCGCGAGCGCTCTGAAGATGGAATGCCGTCGCAATCAGCTCTTTGCCTGTGCCGCTCTCGCCTTCGATCAGCACCGACGCTTCTGACTTTGCGGTTGCGCGAATCGTCTCGTAAATCTGGAGCATTCTCGGCGTGCGGCCCGTCATGCCGAAGGCTTCGCTCTCGCGCGTGAGCGCCCGCTTGAGAGTGACGTTCTGCCGCCTGACGCCGGCGAACTCGAGGGCACGCTCGGTCAGCATCTTGACTTGATCGGGCGTAAAGGTCTTCTCGATGTAGTAGTAGGCGCCCTTTTTGATCGCCTCGATGGTGATGTCGAGCGAGCCATGTCCGGTCATCAACACGACCTCGGTTTCGGGACTATGCGCCTTGATGTGGGTCAGCAGCTCGAGGCCGTTGGAATCCGGCAGCCGAAAATCGGTGAGTACAAGGTCGAAGGTCCAATGATCGAGAATCGCCCTGGCCTCCGCGCAGGTGGCCGCCGTATGCACGCTGTAGCCCTCTTCGCCGAGTATCATCTCAAGCGCGCTCGTTACACTTGCTTCGTCATCGACGACGAGGATTCTCGCCGCTGGTTTCATCAGCTTTCACTCCTGTCGTGGCAGCGTGATGGTGAGGGTCGTCCCATCGCCGGATCCGCTCTTCACCGCTATCGAGCCGCCGTGCTGTTCGATGACCTTGCCGGCGTAAGCCATTCCAAGACCGAGTCCCTGACTCTTCGTGGTGTAGAAGGGCTCAAAAACGTTCTTGAGTTGGTCTTCAGTCATTCCCGATCCCGAGTCCGATAGAACAAGCGTGATCGTTGCCTCCGAAGCGTGAGTCGTCGCTCCGAGCCGTCCCCCGTCGGGCATGGCTTCGATGGAATTCAACATCAGGTTTATCAGCGCCGACCGCATTGAAGCTTCATCCACCATCGCGAACGCTCCCGGCTCGGCCAGGTTCAGAACCGGCTGCACGTGATTGGCCGTCAATTGCGGCTCGAGCAACTGGACGGCGTCGGTGACGAGGCGATTGAGGTTCTCCCGCCGCCGGGTTGACGCGATAGGCCGCGCGAAATTCATTACCTGCTCGACCGTCTCTGAAAGCCGGTTGATCCCGTCTATGATCTTATCGATGAGACCCACTTCGCTGTCAGGAAGTTTATCGTACACCTTGCTCTTCAGGTGCAGGGAATAAAGGCGGAGTCCCGCCAGCGGGTTCCTTACCTCGTGAGCCACCTGCGCCGCCATGCGTCCGAGCGCGGCGATCTTCTCGTTGTGCGCGAGGCGCGCCTGCATCTGGCCGAGCGCTTCGTCGGCCGCGCGCTGGGCGGTCAGGTCCTGGATGATTGCAAGGTTTCCGATCACGTGGCCGGCGGGCTCCTCGATGTGGGTAATCGCCAGCGACGCGAAGAAAGAACTGCCGTCGGCTCGACGCAGCTCGATCTCTTCGACATGCGGAACCGGGGGGCCCTCGTTCTCCTGCGACCAGATGGGCGCTTTCAAGGGCGAGCGTTGGCTGTTGTACGAAAGGAACTCGCCCGCCGACCTGCCGACCGCTTCGACTGAACTGTGGCCCAGCATGAGTTCGGCTCCTCTGTTGAAGAGCGTGATTCGCCCGTCGGCGTCGACCGCGATGATTGCGTACTTGGTCGAGCTGTCGAGGACGGTGTTCAGAAAGTTGTGTGCTTCGGCAAGCTCCGACGTTCGTTCCGCTACAAGCGCCTCCAGTTGTTCAGCGTGCTGTTTGACTTCCATCTCGAGCCTGCGCTTTTCGTCGACCAGTCGCTTCTTCTCGATCGCCTTGGAGACGGTCCGGACCAGAACATCCTTCGTAATGGGCTTGGAAATGAAGTCATAGGCGCCTGACCGGACCAGTTCAGGTATTTGCTCGATGTTGGGCTCGCCCGTGATCATGATGACCGGTATGTAGGGCTCGCGATGGCGCAGCTCTTTCAGGAGTTCTATGCCGCTCTTGCGGGGCAACACTATGTCCACGAGGGCGGCATCGAGCTCGTTTTGTTCGATAACCGTGACCGCGCTGTCGAAGTCTGGGCACGTGATAGTCTCGTACCCCTCTCGCTTCAAAAGCTCCGCCATCGTCCAGCGGATGTTAGGCTCGTCGTCCACCAGCAGTACTTTCGGCATACTCCGCCTCCAAGAAAGCGGCTGACGGCAGCTCGACGGTGAATCGAGTGTAGCTGCCCTCTTCGCTCTCGACTGCAATGGTCCCGCCGTAATCCCGGATGATTCCAAAACTGAGGCTCAGTCCCAGGCCGGTCCCTCCGCTGTCCCGCCTTGTTGTAAAGAACGGGTCAAAGACCCGGCTGAGATTCTCGCGGCGAATCCCCGCCCCGGTATCATAGAACTCGATTCGCGAGAACTGGCTGCCTTCTTTCTCGAGGCTCCGCGCGCTCACGCGGAAGATCTTCGGCTCGCCGTCCTTTTCCTGCAGGGCATGGTGGGCGTTGCTGATCATATTGACGACGACCTGCCGAAGCCGTGAGGCGTCGCCAAGGACCGACGGACCATCCTCTGGCAGATCGAGTTCAGTCGCGATGCCGTCCTTTACTAGCTGGTGCCCGAAGAGCGAAACCGCGTTGCGGATTACGTCGCAGACGGCGACCTTCGTCAGGACATGGGGGCCCTGGCGGGAGAAAGTGAGCAGGTCTCGAACGATGCGGGCGATGCGGTCGCCTTCGTCGATGATGCCGTCGATCATCTGGCGCTGGCTCTCATCGCGCGCGACCTCGTCGTCTTTGAGAAGCTGCGCGAAATTCACGATGCAATTGAGCGGATTGTTGATCTCGTGAGCGACCCCGGCCGACAATTCGCCGATCGACGCCAGCTTTGACGACTGAAAAAGCTGAAGCTGCATGTCCTCCTTCTCGCGCTGCAGCCGCTTCTGTTCGGTCAGGTCCCGGATCAGGAGGATGAACAGTTTCTCTTTGCCCGCCGAAATCGAGCTGGCGGAGATCGAAACGGGCATCGGTCTCCCATTGATCGCTCGAATCATAATCTCCCGGTCACCGGACCACGCCCCGAGGGCTTCGTTCCTGGCGAGGCCGCAGTTGACGACCGCCGAAAACGAGCCGACCTCTGCCGTGTCCTCAGTGGTTTGAAACAGATCACAAATGTGCCGGCCCTGGAGCGCCGACGTTTGATAGCCGACTATTTCGGCGAACTTCTTATTCACGTCGACGAGCCGGTGGTCGGTCGAGGTTACTACTCCAATGCCATCGCTGGCGTGCTCGAACAGCGCGCGATAACGCTCCTCGCTCGCGCGCAGCTTGCGCTGCTGGCTGTTGACCAGCCGCAACAGCAGCGACACGACGATCACGTCAACCATCGTCGAGATTCCAAAGTGCTCGATCCGCTGTTCGATCGAATCCTGAAGGACCCGGTCGCCGGGATAGCTCGCCTCAACCCAGGCGTAGAATGGCTGGCGCAACAGCTTCTCGTAGGAGATGATCACCAGCCAAGTAAGGGCGATGGTTAGAACGACGAAAAAACCTATCAGTTTGATGGTGCCGATCTTCCTCATTGAGGTTCCGTTGACTATCCCCGCAAGCGCTGCGCGAGCGGCCGGTGGCAGCCACAGTAGTTAGTTACAAAATACCGACTAACGAGTTCGACTCAACCACCTGAGAAGACGAGGAGCCGTGGCGAATCCGCTCAACGCACGGGCCATCTATATTCCGCGCCGGTACCGTTGTCAAGATGGGGAGGATGGAATCCGAAGGACCCAAATTGGGGGATAGGGAGGCTCCGTGCACTCGCGAATCGGAGCGTGGCTCTCACATGTTACGGTAGTTCGGACCGCCGCCGCCCTCGGGCGGCACCCAGTCGATGATCTGGTAGGGATCCATGATGTCGCAAGTCTTGCAGTGGACGCAGTTCGACGCGTTGATTTGAAGGCGCAGGACTCCCGCGTCTTCCAGCATCTCGTACACGCTCGCCGGACAGAAGTTCTGGCACGGATTGCCGTACTCTTTCACGCAGCGATCGACGCAGATGTTCGTATCGAGAACGTGAAGATGACAAGGCTGGTCTTCGTCGTGCTGAGTGCCTGAATAGTAAACGTCGGTCAGCTTGTTGAAGGTCAATGTCTCGTCGTACTTGAGCTGATCGTAGCGGGTGCTCCGTTCACCATCCGACAACTTCTTCATGTGGGCGTGGCCGGCGACGATCGGCAATCGACGCGGGAGCCGGCCGCCGGTCATCACTGAAATGCCTTCCGTGACCAATCCGGCCAGCCGGCCGCGATCGAACGCCTGATGAAAATTTCGCGCACGGTACAACTCCCTGCCCACGTAACTTTCCTTCAGTCTCTTTTCAAACGCACCAAGCGTGTTGCGCGAGTAGTCACTTGCGGCGAGCGCTTCGAGTATCGTTTCGGCGGCGAGCATCCCGGCCTTGATCGCCGTGTGTATCCCCTTCAACCGCTCGCCGTTCAGCAATCCGGCCGAGTCGCCGATTATCATCACGCCGTCGGCGCTTAGTCGAGGAATCGTGTACCAGCCGCCGACCGGCATCGCCTTCGCGCCGTACCGGATCATTTTCCCGCCACGGAGCAGGTCAGCAATCAGCGGGTGAGTCTTGAAGAGCTGGAATTCGTGGTGAGGATCGACGCGAGGATCGTGATAATCGAGGCCCACCGCGAGGCCGATGTCGATTATGCGATCGCGCATTCCGTATACCCACGAGCCGCCGAACGTGTGTGAATCGAGCGGCCAGCCCATCGTGTGGATCACCGACCCCGCAGCGAATCGGTCGTCGGGCATTTCCCAAAGCTCTTTGACTCCGACCGAATAGACTTGCGGATCGCTCTCGCGGTCCAGCTTCAAACGCTTGACGAGTTGTTTAGTCAGCGAACCGCGAACTCCTTCGCCCAGGACGGTCACGTTGGCGGTCACGTCAACGCCCGGTTCGTGATTCGATTTAGGCTTACCGGTCTTGTCGATTCCCTTGTCGCCGGTGCGCACTCCGATCACCGAATCACCGTCGTAGAGGACTTCGGCGCCGGGGAACTCCGGAAAAATATTCACGCCGGCCGCTTCGCACTTTTCAGCCATCCAGCGCACAAGCTTGTTGATCGAGACAACATAGTTGCCGTGGTTTCGAAGCGGCGGCGGGAGCACAGGTAGAGGCAGTTTGCCGCGCGCCCTCAGGAAGTAGACGTGCTCATCGCCGACAGGGGCTTCAAAGGGCGCACCCTCGTTCTCGAAATCCGGAATCAGCTCACGAAGGCTGATTGGATCAAGCACCGCGCCGGAGAGTTGATGAGCTCCGATCTCGGCGGCTTTCTCGATTACCGCGATGTTGATTTCGCCGAGCGATTTCGCACCCGAACTCCTGGCTCGATCGTCGTGAGCCTTGACCAGCTTCGTCAGGTGGAGGGCGCACGCCAGATTAGCCGGGCCCGCTCCGACGAGCAGGACGTCCGTTTCCAGCGTTTCTCTTTCGGTCGTCATTTCCGGGAGCGGAGTCGGATCACTCGGCTTTGGTCTTCTTGATTTCGGACGTGAGCGCCGGAACAATCTCGAACAGGTCTCCGACTATACCGTAATCGGCTATGTCGAAGATCGGCGCTTCCGGGTCCTTGTTGATCGCGACGATCGTCTGCGAGTTCTTCATGCCGACGACGTGCTGAATCGCACCGGAAATCCCGATGGCCACGTAGAGTTTGGGTGTGACCGTCTGACCCGAGCTTCCAATCTGCCGGTCCATCGGCAGCCATTCATTGTCACAGATGGGTCGCGACGCGGCTATCTCAGCGCCCATTGCGCCCGCCAGTTCCTGAATCAGCGCGATGTTGGCCTGTTCCTTGATCCCGCGGCCCACGGCCACAATGAGCGGCGCCTGGGTGAGATCGACCGCCTGCTTTGCTTCTTGAAACTTGGCTTCGGGCTGCGTTCGAATCGTCACGCCCGACAGATCGATCTCGATTGCTTTAATCTCGGCCGGCGAGCCCGACGCCTCAGCGAGGTCGGCGCGGTAAGCTCCCGCCTGAAACGAAGCGAAGATGGGAGGCGCTCCGGCCACGCGGACGTCGGTGTTGATCTTGCCCTGGAAAACCTGTCGCGTGAAGACCACTTCGCCGCCCTCTACGCGAAAACCAACGCAGTCGGGTACGAACGTCTTTCCCATCGCAGTCGTCAGCCGGGGCGCAAAGTCGCGGACCTGATAGGTATGACTGAAGATGACCAGCCGCGGCGCCAGTTGCTCAACCACCTTCGCCATCGCCGCGACGTAGCCATCCGGGGTGTACTCCTGAAGCTTGTCGTCCTCGACCGCGTAGACCGCGTCGAGCTTCTTGCCGGCGACCTCCGACGCAACGGCTGAAATGCCCTTGCCAAGCACGACCGCAGTCACGCCGACGCTGGTCTCAGCCGCAATCCGTTGCGCGGCCACAAGCGCCTCAAGCGACGTGCGATTGAGCGCTCCGTCTCGTTGCTCTATGAAAAGCAGGATTCCGTCACTCATTATGCCCCCTCGGGATTTGGATTTTGGATTCGTGGTTCTGTGGTCGAATCGGTAGCGCCTAAAGACGGTTTGCGGGAATCCGAGGTTCAAAACCTCTAGAACCCCAACATCGCCAATCCAAAATCCAAAATCGCAAATTCAAAATCTATAACACTCTCGCCTCAAAGCGCAGCTTCTCAACCAGTTTCGCCGCCGCCTCGGAAGGTTTGCCCTCAATGATCTCCGTTTGCTTGGTTTTCTCCGGCAGGTAGGTGCGCTCGATCGCCTGCGCGGGTTTCAAGTCGTTCTCGGTCAGCCCGAGATCGACCGCCTTGACCTCGCGAATCTCCTTCTTCTTCGCCGCCATGATCCCTTTCAGCGTAGCGTAACGAAGCTGATTGATTCCCGATTGAATCGTGAGCGCGGCAGGCATCGGCATCTGCACCCATTGGAACCAGCCGCTCTCGAGCTCGCGCTTGACCCTGACGTTCCCGCCGTCCGGTTGCACCTCCATGACGATCGTGGCGCTTGGCAGACCAAGGTGCTCGGCGACAATCAAACCGATCTGCGCAAACCCGTAATCATCCGACTGAAGCCCCGAGAAGATCAGGTCGTAGCTCTCGCTCCTCAGCGCAGCCGCCAGCGCGCGTCCGATCGCTGCGGCATCCGTAGCGGAGTCGAACAAAGGGTCGTTAAGATGAATCGCCCGGTCGGCGCCCTTTGCCAGCGCTTCCTTGATCGTCTGCCGGACCCGCTCGGGGCCGAGGCTGATCACGACGACCTCACCGCCGTGCTTCTCCCGCTGGCGCAAGGCCTCCTCGAGCGCATAGGCATCCGCTTCACTCATCTCGTAGCTGAGGTCGCGCTCGTCGATCCACTTTTGATCCGCAGCGATCCTCAGTATCGAGTCCTTCTTCGGCACTTGCTTCAAACAGACCACGATATTCATTGCTTGTCCCCGTTCGTTTATGAATGATTAAGTAAGAGCAGGCTCACAGCCCAACCAGCCGCCAAGTATTCAGTAGCAGCAGTAGCACGAATAATCGCGCCGCCGTTCAAATCAGCCGACCGTGTTATCCCCCACCCCGCCGTCTTCCCAGCGCCTCATCAACAACGCCGCGTTCGTTCCGCCGAAACCGAATGAGTTTGACAGCGCGTAGCGTATCGGCATGCGCCTCGGCGTGTTCGGCACGTAGTCGAGGTCGCACTCCGGGTCCGGTGTCTCGTGATTCACGGTTGGCGGGGCCGTCTGGTGCCGGAGCGCGAGCGCGACGATGCCGGCTTCGACTCCTCCGGCCGCGCCCAGCAAGTGTCCCATCATCGACTTGGTCGAGCTGACCGCTATCGAGTAGGCGGAATCGCCAAAGACCTTCTTAATCGCCAGCGTCTCGAGCTTATCGTTGTAGTAAGTCGAGGTCCCGTGGGCGTTGATGTAATCGACCTCGTGCGGCTCGACGCCCGCGTCCCGCAGAGCGTTCGACATGACCCGAATAGCGCCGTCGCCGTCCTCCGAGGGCTGGGTGATGTGATACGCGTCGGCTGACATTCCATACCCGGCGATCTCGCCGTAGATCTTCGCGCCGCGCGCCCGTGCGAATTCGAGCTCTTCGAGGATCAGGATTCCCGATCCTTCGCCGATGACGAATCCGTCGCGGTCCGCGTCGAAGGGACGGCTTGCGCGTTCCGGCTCTTCGTTGCGCGCCGACAACGCTCTCATCGCAGCGAACCCTCCCACGCCCATCGGCGTAATTGCCGCTTCCGCTCCTCCGCATATCATGGCGTCGGCGTCGCCGCGTTGAATGATCTTGAAGCTATCGCCGATGGCATGGGCGCCGGTAGAGCATGCGGTGCACGTCGCGGAATTCGGGCCCTTCGCACCGAATCGGATGGAAACCTGGCCGGCTGCCAAATTGACGATCGCGGCCGGAATGAAGAACGGCGAAATCTTGCCCGGCCCGCCCTTCAGGAATTTCTCGTGCTCGCGCTCGATCACTCCAAACCCGCCGATGCCTGAGCCGATGAAGGCGCCGATCCTCTCGCTGTTCCCCTCGGTGACCTTCAGGCCCGAATCATCCATCGCCTCCTGCGCCGCCGCGACCGCGTAGTGGATGAAGGAGTCCATTTTCTTGACCTCCTTCTTCTCGATGAACTTCAGCGGGTCAAAGTCCTTCACCTCGCTGGCGATGCGGATTGGGAAGGCGGAGGCGTCGAAATGGGCGATCGGGCCTACGCTGCTCCGGCCACGGAGCAAACTCGACCACACCTCTTCCGTGGAGTTACCTGAGCCGCAGATCAGGCCTATACCGGTTACAACGACGCGACGATTCAAACCCGTCACCTCCCTCGTCATTCAAGGACCAGTGCGTTACTTGGAATGCTTCTCGATGTACTCGATCGCGTCACGCACGCTGGTGATCTTCTCGGCATCCTCGTCCGGTATCTCGATGTTGAATTCCTCCTCGAACCTCATCACCAACTCGACGGTGTCCAGAGAGTCCGCCCCCAAATCGTCTATGAACCTGGCGTTGGCGGTCACTTCACCTTCTTCCACGCCAAGCTCGTCAACGATTATCGTCTTCACTCTTTCCTCAACGGAACCTTCTGCCATTTTCTTAGCTCCTCCTGAAATGTGTTTTGATACTCTTCGGTTTCAATCCTGCCTATCCGAAAGTGACCCGAAACTACACGCGCTCGGCAAGACCGTCAAACGCCTTTCATTGTCGCAGTGCAGCGGCTGCCGCTTCAAGCGACGCCGGGTCTTCGGTGCTAAAAACCGTGACGCTGCGGTCGATTTGCTTCGCCAAACCCGACAGCACCTTTCCGTGGCCCACTTCGACGAATCGCCTGACGCCCGCTTCGATCATCCGCTTGATGGAGGCGCTCCAGCGAACGGGTGACGCGACCTGCCTGATCAGGGCATTGCGCGCCTCGGCGCCCGACGTGATCACCGCCGCGTCTACGTTAGTGACGAGCGGCGTTTTCAAATCCGAGAATTCGGAGTCTTCCAGCACGGCTGTCAGCCTTATGGCCGCCGGCCGCATAAGCTCGCAGTGGAAAGGCGCGCTCACTGCGAGCATCACCGCCCGTCTCGCGCCTCGCTCCCCGGCAAGCTCCATCGCTCGCTGCACCGCCGCGCGGTGGCCCGCTATGACGATCTGCGCCGGGGCATTCAGATTCGCGGGCGCGCATACTCCCAAGCTCGATGCCTCGCGGCATACCGAGTTGACGGACTCGAAATCACACCCGATGATCGCCGCCATCGCGCCCTCGCCTTGCGGCACCGCCTCCTGCATGAACATCCCGCGCTTTCGGACAATGGCCACGGCGTCCTCGAACCTGAGCGAACCGGCCGCAACCAGCGCGCTGTACTCGCCCAAGGAGTGTCCGGCGACGTAGTCGGCTCGGACGCCGTGCTCTTCGAGTACGCGCAATGCGGCAATCGAAGCTGTAAGAATCGCAGGCTGGGCGTTGGCCGTCAGCCTGAGTTCCTCCTCGGGCCCCTCGAAGCAAAGACTCGACAGCCGGATTCCGAGCGCCTCATCCGCTCTTTCAAACACCACGCGCGCACTTGGAAACGCGCCGGCGAGCGCCTTGGCCATTCCCACTTGATGCGAGCCCTGCCCCGGAAATAATAGCGCCGTCTTCATCGTTGCAACCGGGCCCGGCCAGCTCGCAAACGGCGCGTGCCCGAAACTCGTTCAGCCTTCCGCGCCTCGTTCTTTGGCCCGCGATCGAGTCCGCCAGATTCTCTCTATGCCGTGCTTGATCGGCGAGTCGTGCCCAAGCTCGCTTTCGATCTTCC
>DATDOV010000092.1:0-46315 GCA_035293105.1 Blastocatellia bacterium | reverse complement strand
GGGACCGCCGCCGACTCCCTCGTCACCCGGCAAACCAGGTGACCGCCCGCCTCCCGACGAGCCGAACGAGCCTTCCGGTATTTGCCTGGGCCTGACGACGCTGGCGAGCGTCACCAGCCGCTCGGCTTGCGGATCGTCTTTGAGTTCGGTGCGCGAGGTCATCGTCACCTCGACGGCGATCGTCTTGTACCCTCGCTCGATGTTCTGCTCCTTCACCCATTCTCCTTCGACCTGGCCGTCGGCGATTTGAAGGTAGCGCAGTTGGAATGCCTCGACGTTTCGCGATATGTGTATCGGCTCGCCGCCGTTGACTTCGAGCGCGAGAGTGGGGTGTTCCTTGTCGGTCTGGCGATCGACGAAGTAGCGCTTGATCGTCACCGGCCGCATCGTGAATTCGCCGTTCTCGTAGGTCGAGCCGAACGGCACTTCGGACTGGACGCCGCGATGCTCCATCGGCTCGAACGCGATGCCGATCGTGCCGGTTAGGTTGAGCCTCGCGCTCTTGATCTTGATCAAATCGAATTGGACCGAGCCGTCGCGCAGCGCCGAGCTGACTATGAACTCCTCGTCCGGCTTCAGCGTGTCGACCACCAGCGCCGCGTCCATGTGGCCCGCCCCATTCGGCAGAACCTCAACGAAGCGGTCGTAGGCGCTGAACGGCAGCGTCGAGGCGGGCGTGAAGGGAAGCGCGGCAGCCGGGACTCGCGTGTCGGTGTCCGACGAGACGATCGTCATCTCATCCGTCTTGCCTTCGGGTCCGTTGTACGAGTAGATGGACCGGAACCTCGATCCGACCCCAAGCGCGTTCTCGGTCGATTGCTGTATGTCGCGGGTGAGAAAATCGATCAACAACCGCGCGTTCTGGTCCATTTCGGAGACGCCCTGCTCAGCGCGGAAGATGGTCTGACTTTTCATCATCAACGTCACAACCGACCCGATAATGAGGGTGAAGACCGCCATCGCGATCATAAGCTCGGTGAGTGAAAAGCCTCGCTCGCGCCCGAGCGCTAAGTTTGCTTGCCGCCTGGATTCCATAGTCATGACTTAACCTCGCACATCCTTGCTCGCTGCTCTACTGGCTCGTCATCACGGTGTAGAGATCGACCAGTTCGGGCGCCTTGCCAACCGGGGCGTTCTCGCTCTTGACGCGGACGGCGACGGTCAACCGCCGGTCCGCCGGGTTCTCCTCGTTGCTCGACATGATGACCCACCTGCGCGAGTACGAGATTCGGTTTTCACCGAATGGATTGCCGGCTGATATGGTCCCATCGGGCCGGCGAGTCTCGGCGGCGCCGTTCGCGCGAATGACAGTGACCGTGCCCTCGGGTTCGACGTCGTCTTTTCCGGCGAGGATGATTTGATCGAAGTAAGCGCTGCCGTCCGGGCCCCACGCATCGTATTCGAGACTGCCGGCGATGAACGCGTCATCGGGTCCCTTGCTGGCCGGATTGCTTCCCATCTTCGCGGGGTCGATGAGCCGCTGGAACGACGCGGCGCCGAGCTGTTCGAGCTTGTCTTGAGCGAAGGTGGTTGCCGTCGTCAGGTTTCGCGAGCTGGCGTTGGTCTTCATCGCGATGGTGAACATCCCGGCGAGACTCACGAGGCCAATGATGCTGACGAGCATCGCGATTACCGCTTCGATCAACGTGAGTCCGCGTTCAGACGCCCGGGCGGCAACAGCGAGCGCGTGCCGTTCGTGAATCTTCTTTCGCGTGTTTGTTTCTCTTTTCATCTCTACACCTTTTCGCTCCCGGCCCCAGTCGCTCGGCCTCGCCGCCGGGGCTGTCGCTAGCTGTCGTCGTCGTTCTTCGTATCCGAGACTGTCACCTGTCCCGTCGCCGAGACGGTGACGATCGCGTAGTAACCGTTCACTCCGTTGACGCGAATGGCCGGCGTATGCCGGGGCAACGGAGTTATTGCCCCTCTCCCATCAAAGTCGATCTGTCTGGGAGCTTCCGATGAGATGGCCACGCCTTCCGGAAGAAGGATCGTGCCCATGTTCCGGGGGTCAACCTTGCCCTCGGGATCGTACTGCTCGATTTCGACGCGCTGCAGTTCCGCTATCAGGATGCCGGCCCGCGTGTTGTTGGAGGTCGCCAAAAACCGTGCGCGCTGAATCGCTGTCGCGAGGTTCCGCGTCGCCACTCCGAGCCGATACATCCTCATGTAGTGGATCACTTGAGGAACGACAAAGGCCGCAACGACGGCGATGATCAACAGCACGACGGCGATTTCGATCATCGTGAAACCGCGGTCCCGGCGTCGGTTCGAGCCGGATTGAACGGCCGGAGATGTGGTGTTTCGCCGCAACATAAAGTTACATACCTGGCAGAGTTCTACAGTGCCAGCGTCCGCTGTCTTGCGATTCGAGGGCGATGTTGATCGGCTAAGGAGGCAGAATCGTTAGCTAGGGCTCGCGCATCCGAGGGGCATTCAATGTGAATGGGGGAAAACGCGCTTCAAACGAGCAATTGACATTCCGCTTGCGGACCCTGGCCGGCTGGTGTCACCCCTGCGGATTCACCCCTGTGTGAGGTGAGCGCGGCCTTCGGAGATGTACTTGCCGACGATGAGGATCAAAGAGTGCAGGCGCTCGACTATTCCTGCGACTGTTTGGGTGAGGGTCGAGACTCTCGCATCCACGCGAGCCTCGGCTTCAACCAGTTCGGCCATCCTCGAGTCGGTTCGCGCGACCGCGTCGGTGAGCCTCTCCATCATATCCACGAGCCGGTCGATCTGCCCGGTGCTGGCGAGCGCGGCTTCCATTAGTCGGACCTGGTTGTCCAACAGCTTCTGAAGATCGGTGATGAATTGCGCCTGCTGCTCGACCAGAAATCTGATTGTCCGCTCCACGTCTTCTTCGGTCATCGCTCTCCTCCACGGGCTTTGTTGTCTTGTTGGCCCCAATGGTAGCGCCGCCGGAAGTCCAAGGCAAACCGCCGGGCGTCGAATGCGTCGAATAAGAATCCGGTCCCAGGTCACCACTGCGATCGAATCTCACCGTTGGCTTCGCGTCGGCCGGCATCACGATTCTCGGAATAGCTGTTGACGACATTATCTCGCCGAGGATCGCGAAGTAAGTCCGCCATTATTGAATCCGTAGACGTTTGCCAATCCTAGTAAGCGTGGGAGGAATCTTGTACACTGACCGCCGGGACGAGGACGCACAACTGGCCGCGATCCGAGTATCGGGTTTCGGCTTTCGGGTGAGAGATGGTTACAACCATCGGCGAAAAAGAGCACGTTTCAACCGACAATCTCGACCTGCTGCTACAAGTACTCCCGCCGCGCATAAGGGATGCACTCTCCAGCGCCGGGGACATCGAGTCGTTGATCGAAGTCGTCATCGACCTCGGGCGCCAACCGGAAGCGCGCTACCCGGGCCGCGCCGTCTACCTCACCGATGAATTGGTCACTCGCGAAGACATACAGTACGTCGCGACGCGAGCCGGCAAATTCACCCGCGATAACCGCGCCGGCGTCGAGCGCACGCTTCATAGAATCTCGGCCATGCGAAATCGCGTCGGCGAGATCGTCGGCCTGAGCTGCCGCGTCGGGCGCGCGATCTACGGAACAGTCGACATCGTTCGCGACCTCGTCGAGTCGGGCAAAGGCATACTGTTGATGGGGCGCCCCGGAGTCGGCAAGACGACCCTTCTGCGCGAGGCAGCGCGAGTGCTTGCGGACGATCTCGGCAAGCGCGTGATCGTCGTCGACACCTCGAACGAGATCGCAGGCGACGGCGACGTGCCGCACGCAGGTATCGGCCGCGCCCGCCGAATGCAGGTGCCCGACCCTGAACATCAGCACGCGGTGATGATCGAAGCCGTCGAGAATCATATGCCCGAAGTCATCGTCATCGACGAGATCGGCACGGCTCAAGAGGCGCTCGCCGCGCGAACCATCGCCGAGCGCGGAGTCCAGCTCATCGCAACCGTTCACGGCAATACGCTCGAGAACCTGATGATCAACCCGACGTTCTCCGACCTGGTCGGCGGAATACAACCGGTCACGTTGTCGGACGAAGAAGCTCGCCGACGAGGAACGCAGAAGACGGTGCTCGAGCGAAAGGCGCCGCCAACCTTCGACGTGCTGATCGAAATCCAGAACAAAGACCTGCTGGTCATCCATCGGGACGTCGCCGAAGCCGTCGATCAGATGCTGCGCGGCTATCTCCCACGGACTGAATGCCGCGAGCGGCGGCCGGACGGCGAAGTCACAATAACCCGTCCCGAGCCGGCGGCCGCCGCTTCAACTCTCTCGCAGGTGTACTCGCCGGAAACCGATGGCGGCGCGCGCCGCAGGCATGTCGAACCGGCTCATCCAGCGCAACTCACTTCTCATCTCGGACACGGACGCAAGTCTCTGCGCATATACCCGTTCGCCTTGAGCCGCGAGCGGCTCGAACGGGCGATTCACGATCTGGGCGTGCCGGCACAGGTGACGACGGACCTCGGCCAGGCCGACATCGTGCTCACGTTGAAATCTCACGCCAAGCGCCAGTCGGCAAGGTTGAGAGAAGCGCGCGGACGCAACGTCGAAGTGCACATCATTCGAAGCAACACGCTCACCCAGATGGAGAACTTTCTGCGCGACGCCTTCGGCGCCCTCGCCCACCACGACGGCGACGAGCCGGCTATGCAGGAAGTCGAAGACGCGGTGGTTGAGGTGATGGAGCAACACCGGCCCGTCGAGCTTTCACCTCAGCCCAAACACATTCGGCGGCTGCAACACCTTTACATCGAGCGCAGCGGGCTCGAGTCGCAAAGCAAGGGACAGGAGCCGATGCGCCGAGTGGTCATCTACCCGACTCGATAGCAGGGGGCCCGCCGCCGACAACTTCATCGAAAGGACACGCTCATCATGGAACGGCGGCAATTGGGGAGTCAGGGGTTGTCGGTTTCAGCCCAGGGCCTCGGATGCATGGGAATGTCGGAGTTCTACGGTGCGGCTGATGAAGCGGAGTCTATCGCGACCATTCACCGCGCGTTGGAGTTGGGCATTAACTTTCTCGACACGGCGGACGTTTACGGTCCATTCAAGAACGAAGAGTTGGTCGGCAGGGCCATCCGCGGCCGGCGCGACGATATTGTACTCGCGACGAAGTTCGGCATCGTGCGCAAGCTCGACGACCCGGGCTACCGCGGAATCAATGGCCGCCCGGATTACGTTCGGCAAGCGTGCGACGCGTCGCTGAAACGACTGGGCGTCGATCACATCGACGTGTACTACCAGCATCGAGTCGACCCGCAGGTTCCAATCGAAGAGACGGTCGGCGCGATGGCTGATCTCGTCTCAGCGGGAAAGGTGCGCTTTTTGGGTCTGTCGGAAGCCGCGCCGCAAACCATCCGCCGCGCACACGCGGTTCATCCGATCACCGCGCTTCAGACCGAATACTCCCTTTGGAGCCGCGACCCCGAAGACGAGATACTAGCGACCGTGCGCGAGCTCGGCATCGGGTTCGTCGCTTACAGTCCGCTCGGCCGCGGCTTTCTGAGCGGCGCCATCAAGAGCTTCGAGGACCTTGCGCCCGACGACTACCGGCGCAACTCGCCGCGATTCCAGGGCGAGAACTTCGCCAAGAACCTCGCCCTCGTTGCTCGGATCATTGAGATGGCGCGCGATAAGGGCTGTACGCCGTCGCAGCTTGCGCTCGCGTGGGTGATGGCGGCCGATAGCTCTATCGTTCCGATTCCCGGCACAAAGCGGCGCTCGTACCTCGAAGAGAACGCCGGCGCTTGCAGCGTCACGTTCGCGGGCGAAGACTTCGCGCGGATCGACGAAATCGCTCCGCGCGGCGTCGCCGCAGGCACCCGATACGCGGAAGCGTTGATGCGATTCGTGGACATGTAGCCTAGCCGAAACACCGGCGCCCCAGACTGCTTCATTCAAATGACATCACTCTCTGCAACCACTGCTCAGCCGGCGCTGCGCCGAACGCTGCGAGCAAAAGAGTATTTCACTCTCGCATTCGGATCCATGGTCGGGGTCGGATGGATGCTGGTCATCAACGACTGGCTGGCTCGCGGCGGCGCGGTAGGCGCAATGCTCGGGTTCCTGATCGGCGGACTCGCGCTCATTCCGATCGGTTACGTCTACGGGCGGCTCACCGAGCGCATGCCTGACGCCGGCAGCGAAGTCGCCTACACCGGCGCGGTCTTCTCCGAACGAGCGAGCTTCGCGACCGGTTGGACGATGACTCTGGCGTATCTGATCGTCTGCCCCTACGAAGCGGTCGCGGTCGGCCGCGTGGGTTCTTACGTGTTCCCGCAGCTCAACGTCGTTGAGTTGTACAGGATCGGCGACTACCCAGTGTACCTGCCGCATCTGGCGGCGGGGCTTCTGCTGACGGCGGTCATAGTGCTGGTCAACTATCGCGGCGTCCGGGTCAGCGCATGGTTTCAGAACCTGACGACGTTCGGGCTGCTCGCAACGTGCGCGGTCTTCACTGTGTTGGGAGCCGCGCGCGGCCACGCTGCCAACCTGGACCCGCCCTTCGCAAAGCCCGGCATCGCGGGCGGATTCCTCTCAACCCTGTTGGTGCTCCAGATCGTGCCGTACTTCATGACGGGATTCGAAGCGGCGCCCAAGTGCTCGGAGGAGGCGTCGACTGAGTTCGATTCGAGGCACTTCACGCGCGTGATCTTTCTCGCGCTCGCGGCCGGCATTTTTTTCTACGTGGCGATCATCGGCGTGGTCGGGCTGATCCACCCGTGGACGACGTTGAAGGAGGAACACTTCGCGACGGCGGTCGCCTTCGAGAGGGCCTTCGGATCGCGACTGCTGGTCCGGTTCATCATGCTTTCTCGGGCAAGCGGTGCTGGTCCCGATTTCAGAGGTTGGATCGCTCGCATCGGGGGTGGGCTGGCTCGCAACCTGCTTGGCATTCTGCTACGGCGCGGCAGGCTCGCTCACGAGGCGGGGCCGCGCCATCGGCGTCGGCGGCGCGATCGTAGCCTCGCTCTTGATCCTGATAAAGGTCCTGCCGTGGGTCTCGGGGAGTTTCGGACGTTACGAGTACATCGCTCTTGGCGTTTGGGTCGTGATGGGCGCTGCGCTGTGGTTGATGCGGCGTCGTGGTGAGTAGGTGGTCGCGCGGTATTACCCCACGGCGCCGAGCGCGTAGATTGGCATCGTCGGTTGAGCGGATCCGCCTTCGGGTTCCAAGGTGATCGCCGCCGCAGCCAATCGCTCGACTCCCTTCGGCAGTGAGACGAGCGTCAGGCCGTGCCCCTTCTGATCCGACTTGATCAAGCCAGCGCTGATCTTCGCTTCGGCCGTCACGAACCAGAGCTGATAGACTTTTCCAGCGGGCGGTGGCGGTAGATCTGAAGCCACGACCCAGCGATTGTTCTGCACGTCCCAATAGACCTTCGCCGAGGCCGACGGCGCCGCGTCCAGCCCCTTGAGATCAATCACCCGCGATCCGGTCGAGCTGAGCACCGCGTTGATCTGCGCGAGCTCGGAAGCCGTTCGCTTCTCCTCGTCGATCTGCGCCCTCAGCCCTTCCACCTCAGCGCGCACATTGGCCAGGTCTTCGCCGAGGGAGCGCGCCTCTCGGGCCTGTCGCCAAACCAACACCGACGCCAGCGCGAACATCGCGAGCGAAGCGGCTACCGCCCATGCCAGATAATTCCGCCGACGCGCGGGCCTCGATGTTTGTTGAGGGTAATCTCGTGAAGCTCCGGCCGCAACCAGTGAGGCTCGCTCAGGGAAAGGTACGACCGAAGCTTGCGCCTGAGCCTCTCTTGCGACGCGGGCGGTCAGCAGGTCGCGCAGAAAATCGGGTGGGTTCGCGCTTGGGGCTGCCAAGCCGATCGCGCCGGTTACGAACTCGAAGGACCGAAGCTCCGACTCGCACACCGGGCAACCCTGCCGCACGTGGTCTTCGAACGCGCGGGCCTCACTCTGCGAGAGCGCGTCCAGCGCGTACAGCGCGGCTTTCTCCTGATATTCCTCTGTTACCCCTTCGTGCTTCAAAACGCGTCGTCGCTTTCCTGCCTGATTCCGCCTGACTCTTTGGGCCACAGGCCCCTCGCCCGCCTGGCGTTGTTGGGCAACTACGGACCGTCAAGTTTCCAGCACGTCGTAGTTCGGCGGTGCGATCAACAAAAACAGCGTTCCGTTCTGCGTGTATGTAGACTCGTGAATGGTGCCGGCCTCGGCCCGATGAAAATCCCCTGGACCAAGCACCTCGCCGTGAACGTTGCAATCGCCCTCCAACACCAGGAACTGTTCCACGCCGGTGTGCCGATGCCTGGGCAGATGAGTGCCTGGCAACATGCGAACCAGCGACGTCGATATGCCGGTTGCCTCGTCGACGAACAACTGCTTGACCAGGACGCCCGCCCTCGCCGTGATCCATTCCCCCTGGCTGCGGGCGATGGACATAAGCCCCGGCTCCACATCCGGGAGACGAGTCTCATTGGCGCTCAACCTGGTCTCCTCTTTCAGCCGATTCAACAACTCCGACCTCACCCGCGGCGATGGCTCTTGTGGCTTCGCGCTTTCGCCGATGCTGACAACCACCTTCTTGAAGGCATCGGTCTCCCGCCAGCACACGTCGCAGCCCTCGGCCAGGTGTTCTTCAAACGCCCGAGCCTCGTGTTGAGACAGAGTGCCGAGCGCATACAGCGCGGCCCGCTCGATGACCTCGTCGTCGGCTACGCTGTGAGTCATGGCCGAGCCTCCGTGAGCGGTCTCAGCATCTCGCGCAGCTTCATCATTCCGAGCCGCGTGCGCGTCTTCACGGTTCCCAGCGGTTGCCCGAGCCTCAGCGCGATCTCGCTATGGCTCAACCCCGAGTAGTAGGCAAGCTCGATCACTTGCCTCTGCTCGGCCGATAGCGAGCCGAGCGCAGACCGCACGAGGCGCTGCCGCTCGGATACGGCGGCCGAGTCTTCGGGACTGATCGACATGGACGCCACTTCGCCGACGGTCTCGAGCGATTCCTTGCCCTGCTGTTCGGTCTTGCCCGACCGCACTCGGTCGATAGCGCGGCTTCGAGCGATGGTCATCAGCCAGGCGAGCGGCGCGCCCCGCTTGGTGTCATAGAGCGATGCCTGCCGCCACACCTGAGTGTAGACGTCCAGCAGGACCTCTTCGGCAGTTGCGCGGTCGCCGACTATGCGCAGAATCAAGCCGAAAATCAGCCGATTAGTGCGATCGTAAAGCGTCGCCAGGGCGGACTGGTCCCCTCTCGCCGCTTCTCGAATGAGCGCCGCCCAATCTTCATCGCGCACGCGATGTTCGATCGAATCCTGGGGTGATCCCAATGACTTCCCCTCGTACCCTCGTCTACGCAAGCCGGAAGGCCGGCGGATTCCAGGGTCATTCAATTAATGCAGCTTCGTGCGATCAAGATTCCTTAAGTGACCTCGGATGATACAACAACCACAGGAGGGGACAAAACCCGAACCAGAATCGCTTTAATTCCAGCGCGGGTGATTCTGCGGCGACTTCCATTTGTCACGGCGTGCCGCTTTCAGGGAAGGCGCAATGTTAGCTCATCATTGCGTGACGACATCACGCGGGACCCTCGGCTTCGCTGTGAGACGATAGACTGGATACGCCTGCGAGCCGCCGGCCTTCACCGCGCGGTCCAACTCGTCGTCGATGATATTCCAGTTGGCGATTCCATCGTCGCTCTCGGGTTCGAGGAGGTAAAAGACCAGCGCCGCCTTCGGTTGATTCATGGAAACCACGAACGAGCCGGCCGGGAACTGCTCGCGGGTCTCCACCGATTCGACGCTCACCTTCGTTTCGCGGTGACCCTGAAACGGCCGCTCGGCGCGAGACACGGACTTCACCAGATACTCAGTCACGTCGAAGGACTCAGCCTTCCTCGTTTTTTCAACCGTGATCCCGTGCTTGAGCAACAGGTCGATGACTGTTCGCTGATCGGGCGTGAGGATGTACGCGGCGGGCGGCTTGATGCGGCGGGTCGCGCGGAACTCGCCGTACTCGGTCATCTTCACTGGCCGCGACTCGCGTGTTGCCTCGAGTCTCGGCCGGTTGGTACGGGGGTCGATGACCCTGTTCACGCCGCCGACGAGTATGTCGACAGGATTTGGGGAAGCGAAGAGATCGAAGCCGATTCCGAAGCCGTCTTCATTGCCCGCCGTCGAGCCAGTCGCGGCAGCAGCCGAATCGGCGGCGCGCACAAGGCGCCTGACGTCGCTCGCGTGACCGGCGACGTAGTTCAGAATCTCGCGGACGAATTTGTAGGTGACGTCCACGCGGGATCGAAAGTCGAGATACGAGTACGCCTCGCTCAGGATGGCGATCCGATTGCGAAGACCAACATAGTTGTTTCCGAACCGCGGCCGATGATCGAAAGTAGCCCACGCCTTCGGAGCGGTTCCATCGCCACCCGCGATCTCGTTGTTGGGGTTCTTTGCGTCGACGAAGTTGCCGTAGAAGTAAACATTGTAGTTGTGCTTCGCCTTCATGCCGGCGGTGACGCTCGGCAGTAACTTCTCGCGCGCGAAGCTCACAAGTCGGCGGTCCGAATTCGGGTTGAGCGCGGGCGAGTACGTCAACGCGTAGCCGTGGTACGAGCCGTTCGTCGTGTGCAGATCGATCACGACGTGCGGGTCCCAGCGGTTGAAGACGTTGACGATCAAGCCGCGCGCTTCCGGGCTCTCGAGTTTCATGAAGTCGCGATTGAGGTCGAGCCGCGCGGCATTCTCGCGGGTACCGACGCCCCCCTTCGGACCATTCTGCGCGGTCCGGTTCGTGATGCTTATCTTGTCGTTGCCATCGGCGTTGTAGATAGGAGCGACGAGCAGGATTATCTGGTCGAGGATGGGATCGCCAGGTCCTTTGACGAGGTCTCGCATCAAGTGCTGCATCGCCTCTTTACCTTCGACTTCGCCGGCATGGATGTTTGCCATCACGAAGACGACGGGCTTGCCGGACCTCGCAGCCTGCGCCGGAGTGTTGATCGCCGGCCGCGAGAGAATCACGAGCGGCAACGCGCGGCCTTCAGTTGTGGTGGCGAACGACTCGGTCCTCACGAGCGAGCTCATCCGCTGAAGCTCGGCGATGAACTCCAGCACGTCCGAGTAGCGCGAGGTCTCGGCGTAGTTCGTCCGTTCAGCACGAGACAGCAGATCGTCTGGGGTTGCCTTTGAGATCATGGGCGCGACAAGGAGCGCGCAGCAGATTGCAATCGATAGCCTCACTCTTTCCTCCCAGGGGGCCTATGCGCTCAACTACAGCCTGGCCAATTTCACCAACGTTGCCCGCGCTTCTTCAACGGTAGAGATGCGCGACTCGAAGTCTATCCTCATTCTTCGCCCATCAACCAGCAAGTCGAGTCCTTCGCCATCGATCCCAACCATTGTCACCACCCGAGCATCTACGCCCTTCAAGACTCTCGAATAATGAAGCAGGGCTTTCTGATGATCTTCATTCATGTGCTCGATGATTGCTGCTTCCGTCTCGCGAAATGGGTTCTCGACAAGCAGGGCCCCCGGCTCCAGCCAGTATATCTGGCCAAATCCGCCAATGAACCGCGCCTTCACCAATCGAATGTGATAGAAGGAAAAGTCATGCGTCTCGAAATACGATTCAGCCGACGGGAAATAGCGCAAGTAGCGACTGCGGATTCTTGCATCGGCCGGGTCGATCGGTTCGGCATTGCCGATCCAGGTGAGACGGCTGCTTGCCTGCGCGTCATCGGAGAACCTGTCGAAGACGGTGAGCGAGACTCGGTTGTTGTGCTTGATATTGCGAGTGTGTTGGGCAATGTCGCTGATGAGCATCGTTGGCTCGCCGTCGTAATTGAGCACGAACGGAGCGACCGAGCCGAATGGGTAACCTTCAACGTCTATTGAATGAGTGGAGAGCACCCCGACGCTTTGATGGTTGAGCAACTGCCTTGCGATTAATCCGGGTTCCGACATACATGGCATTCTACCTTCTCTATCCCGTTGCTAGACAGCCGGCTTGTCCGCGTCAACATTTATGATCACCTGCGCGCGGGGCGCTTCGTCCGTCGGGTCGAATTCCTCAACACGCTTTGAACTTCAACAGTCCCGGAAGGCATCCGGGTAATCCGTTGTATCGTGAGTGTCCCAGAACTCCGCCGCCTCTTCGTAGGTTGCGAATTCTTCGGGAATAGGATCAATCTGCCTTTGTTTACGCTTTGCGGTATCTTGTTTTGCTCTTGTCATATAACGCTCATCGAGTCGCAATGCTAGCACGTGATCCGAGTGTCGCGCGAGCAAGCGTGTTTCATGAGCCAGGGCATGTGAAAGGACGCGGCGGCCAGTAGCGCGGCCGAATTGCGGGCTAGGCGGTCTGCACTGCTGAAGGACCCTTCGTTCGCACGATAAGATCGACGTCGCAATCCAGAACATGGAGCAGGGATAAAAGTTGATCGACGGATTTTTCATAGTTCTTCTGATCGAGAAGACGGTAGAACTGCGCGGCCGATGTCCCAAGCCGCCGAATGATCTCCCGCTTGGACAATCGACTGGCCTTTACGCGCTTTTGCGCTTCAACCGTTAGCTTGTAAAGCAACGCATCTCGCAAGTAGTTGGGGTCCTGGTTGTATTCGAGGACTTGTTCGATGTGAACAGTCCCCTCCGTCCCGGACTTGAGGACGTACGTGACTGCTTCACGCGCGAGTTCTCTGTCTACAAAGACCCGAACGATAGGGTCGTCGCCACGTGGCGGGGACTCGACTCTAGAGTAGGGGAACTGAAACGTGCTGCTTGAAGTCTTCACTTCGAAAGCTTTCTTGCGGTTGTTGTGGGTAACTGATCGAATCTTCATAACAAACCCTCAGATTCAAGCTCCTGAATCAACTCCAGAACTCGTCGCGAGGCCTCTCCTACCACCCTGATGGTTGAGCAATTGCCTTGCGATTAATCCAGGTTCCGACATACGTGGCATTCTACCTTTTGTTGTGAGGCGCCTCGTCGGAAAGTCTTCTTGTAATCGTTTGAAGCAGTCGAGTCAGCCACCAAGCAAGAATTGGTGCAAGCACTCCTGCCAGTCCCAGCAAGGTGCCTGCTGCAATTCGAACGCCTGGAGAATGCTTCCACTCGTAGCGGTCGCACGCCAACCCGAAGCCGAACATGATGAGGGGAAGGAAGAATGCCACGAGAGCGCGGTTGATATGGAGGAAATCCAGAGTCTCTTTCAAGAGTTGTGGTTTTTGGAGCCCTTCGAGTTGGCTGATGACCACCAAGTCGTCTTTGGCATCCTCGCAGACCAAACTAAAGAGTAGGCTCGAAACGGCGACGTTGATGATCCCTAGGACGTAAGCAGTAACAGCCGCGATCGGCACAAAGACATACAGCGAATACCGCTCGCTGAGCATGGTTTGGGTCTCGGTCCAAACCTGACCGTAACCGCTGGGGGCGCTACTGCTCGCCCCATCTGCGAAAAAAAAGAACCCGAATATGAGCATGGCACCAGAAAGCAGGGCTAGAACCGCCCGACTGAGGTTTTGAAGGATGTCAAGCATGTGATGTCGCTCCGCCTATTATGTAAATATTGACCTCAACCGCCCGCGCCGCGCAGGCGCGGGTCGGCTGCAGGGATTAGTTAGCCTGCGCTATTCTAACCTGTGCACCAGCATCTTCTGAAACGAAATGCCCAACGATTGGGCGACAGAGACCGCCTTGCCAACGAATCTGCTGAGTGACCCTGCGCCAGCGCCTCTCATGAGCAACGCTAGAGAAGAGGCTCGCAATTTTGGAATCGGCGTCATTGGGATAGGCCGCAGCACTTCCCGGCACCGTCGCTTCCCAGTGATGGATCAACTCATAAGCAAGGGCGACACGGGCCGTCTCTTCGTCTCCGCAGGCAGACGGAAATAGACTGATTTGGGCCGACATGCCTCATGCCTTCTGAGGCTGGCTGATACTCGGCACTGCGTCGCCGACCGCTACCGATAAGACCCTTGGCGAGGAAGCTTGGAACCACCTGAACCTCAGGGGACGCGATGTTGGACCCGCAGATTGCCGCGGTCAGAACAATTGCCTCGCGTCCGAGGACTCGTGGAGCGCTCCTTCTGAGCCCCACGCAGCCGTGATGCGCCGCAGGTCGTCCTCTACTATAGGTCAGTATTCATAGCAGGCCAACAACGAAGCTGAGCCCAGCCGCGCTTTTTGCGGCTTGGCTCCAGCGCGGAGTTGGGCCGCGTACATTGTTACGTACTTCCAAGCCACTCGCTCAACGGCTCTAAGTGTTGCTCGCCCAAAAGCTGAAAAGATTCGTGACCGTCCGGTGTCAAAGAGATCATCCATCCAGCAACCTTCGGAAGGTTGAGCCACGGCGGTGGGTCAGGAGAATGACCGTACCCCTTCGTTTCATACGTCGCCTTTCCGTCTACAACATGAACGGTTGCTATACCATGAGCACGAGCATACTCAAGAGCACCGCTCTGAAACCCTGATGTGGCGAAGACAATTCCCTTGTGCGCCCCGATGTCTTGGACGTTCGCGCCGAGGAGAATGACCACATCGCGTTTGACGGCCGATTTGTAGTACTTGCATTCCACGAGAACCACGATCTGCGCACCGCCGAAGATCTCGAGCTGGGCAACAGCATCGATCTCATATTCACCGCCTGCACCCGCAAGCTTTCGGAGTCCAGTTACCTCGAAGCGCGTCATGCGCCTTGAAGAAGTTTCGAGCCAGCTCTTGACTTGGCGCTCGAACTCATCAGGCGCAATGTCAATGGTCTCGATGTGGCGGCGTCGCATAGGTGCCTCGGTAGGTCTCATTGTGGCATGACGCGGCAAGCGGCCCAACATGATTTCGGCGGGCGCGAAACTCACCGCGTCCGCGCTGACCAAATGGTACTGCGTCCGGCCGCGCGTTCCCACCAGCCCTCTCTTTATCGCGTCACCGTGCAAATGTCCGTAGACACACACATTGGCCCGATACTCATCGATCAACTCGGTGAACCCGCTCGTCTCGTGCTTGTCGTTAGTCGGCGGATAGTGCAGCGCGACGATCAACGAGTCGAACTCGCCGGAGCGGCCTTCAAGCGACTTGAGAGCGAGCCTCAACCGTCCGACCTCGCGCTCGTAGATCTTCGCGTCGTGCTCCTCAAAGAAAACATCGTTTGGGCAAGTCCACCCGCGCGTGCCGGCTACTGCGACTCGATCGACGATGATGGAACTCGCTTGCAGAATCTTGATCGAAGGATCGAGCGCCTTCCTGAGCTTCGCGGCCGACTGCCACCAATAATCATGGTTGCCCTTGATCATCAGCTTCCGACCTTTCATCCGACCGATGCGATCGAGGTCCGGCAGCGCTTCCTCAAGCCTCATCGCCCAAGACGTGTCGCCCACGATCAGCAGCAAGTCGTCGTCGGCTCCGATCTGTTGCCACGCGTCCAGGATTCTCGTGTCATGATTGCGCCAGCTCTCGCCGAACCGGTCCATCGTCTTATCGGTTCCGCCCGCGAAGTGCAGGTCGCCTATCGCGAAGACCCTCATCCGGATTTAGCCTCGTTCCCGATGGGCTGAGAGCTGATGATAGCAAACTCGATGGGCGAAGTGGACCAGCGGATAGACGACAGGAACGGCGCGTGTGGTCAGCCCGAAAACGTTACGCCTCAAATAGAGGAGCGCGTGAGCAGCACTCATCGCACGCCCCTTCCGACCTCCGCGTCCCTTCTTTGCAAAGCCTCGCCCCAACAAATAGAATCCTCGCCTGGTAACCCATGCCGGAAAAACTTATGCCGCCAGCTAAGACCCTTGACCAAACCGCCCTCGAAGCCCTGCGAAGCCGCATCACTCGAATCCTCCCGTCGCAGATTCGATCGTGCCTCGAAGAACTCACCGAAGACCATCTCTGGTGGCGCCCGAACGAGAAGAGCAACTCGGTCGGCAACCTCGTGCTGCACCTGTCGGGTTCGACGCGGCATTATTTGTCTCGCGGCGTCGGCGGCCTCGATTATCAGCGCAACCGCCCGGCTGAGTTTGCCGAGCGCGGCCCGATTCCAAAACAACGACTCATCTCGATCTGGGATGAGACCGTAGAGCAGGCGATCTCGGTTCTCGACTCGTTCCACACCAGTCGCTTTCTCGATCCAACCGATGAGCCGAATTACTACCCGGCGATCTTCGATCAGCTATTCGGGATCGCCATTCATCTGGCGACCCACGCGGGCCAGATAGTCTACGTGACCAAGATGCTGAAGGAAGGCGCCGTGGACGAACTCTGGATTCGTGCCCACAAAGCCAAATAACCAGGGGCACTCATTAATGTCTGACGCTCTCGATGCGATAATCATTGGCGGTGGCCACAACGGACTGGTGACCGCCGCTTATCTGGCGCGCGCGGGGCTGAAGGTCGAAGTTCTGGAACGCCGCGAAGTGTTGGGCGGCGCTTGCGTGACCGAAGAAGTATGGCCGGGCTACAAGGTCTCGACGCTTTCTTATCTGTGCAGTCTGCTTCAGCCGCGAATCATCCGCGATCTGGAGCTTGAGCGCTTCGGGTTTGTTCTTTACCCGAAAGACCCGGCTTTCTTCACGGTGTTCCCGGACGGCCGTCATTTGTTTTTCTGGCAAGACGGGGCCGCGACACAGAAGGAACTCGCGAAGTTCTCCGAGCGCGACGCGGCGGCTTATCCGGAGTTCGAGCATCAACTGGCAAAGCTGGGTGAGTGGGTGGAGGGCCTGCTGATGACCACGCCGCCCAACATCGTTCGCCGCAAATTGCGCGATCTGATCGGGCTCGGGCGGTTGGGCCTCGAAGCCGTGCGCTTCCGCGATCCCGACGTAGTTCATCTCGTCAAAATCATGACTCAGAGCGTGCGCGACTACCTCGACGAGCGATTCGAGTCCGAGCAGATCAAGACGACGCTCGCCACGGACGGGGTGATCGGGACCAACGGGGGACCTTCGACGCCGGGCACGGCTTACATAATGTTGCACCACGTGATGGGCGGCGCGACGGGCGTGCGAGGGTTGTGGGGATTCGTGCGAGGCGGAATGGGCGCGATCAGTGAATCGATGGCTCGCTCGGCTGCGTGGAGCGGGGCGCGAATTCGCACGCGAGCCGAAGTGTCACGAGTGCTGGTTCGCGGAGGCCGAGCCTACGGAGTCGTCCTGGCTAATGGCGACGAGGTTCACGCGCGGGTGATCATCTCGAATGCGGACCCTCGTGTGACTTTCCTGAAGCTGGTCGATTCGGCGGAGCTTGAAGACGGCTTTCGGACGGAGATTCAGAAGTTCCGCTCGCACGGCTGCTCGATGAAGATCAACCTGGCGTTGGATGGGCTGCCGGACTTCAAAGCCTTTCCTGGAGCCAGTCTCGGGCCGCAGCACAAAGCGACGATTCACATCTGCCCGTCGATGGACTACATCGACCGCGCGTGGGAAGACGCTGCGGGCGGACGGCCTTCGGAGAATCCGATGATCGAGATCACGATCCCTACCGCGTATGACGATTCGATCGCGCCGCCCGGCAAACACATTATGTGCATGTTCGTTCAGTACGCGCCGTACAAGCTTCGCGAGGGCAGTTGGGATCAGATCAAGGAACAGTTCGCCGATCGTTGCATCGACTTGCTGGCAGAGTACGCGCCGAACATTCGCGAGATCATTCTCCATCGTCAGGTCATCTCGCCGTTGGACATGGAACGCGAGTACTCGCTGACGGGCGGCAATATTTTTCATGGCGAGATGACGGTGGATCAGTTGTTCTTCATGCGGCCGGTAGCGGGCTGGGCGCGGTACCGCACACCGATCGAAGGACTGTACATGTGCGGCTCCGGGACACATCCCGGCGGCGGCGTTATGGGCGCGCCGGGTTACAACGCCGCACGGGAGATACTGGCGGACTGGCGCGCAAAGTAATTATGGGTGCGGCGACCTGGCGCCGCTTTGGTAGTCCGTTCTCTACTCGCATCTTTCGTCGCGTCGGCGAATCGCGCGTCGGTGGGCTTTGGTGGTTCGCCGAAGATAACGTCGGAATCGTAGACGTGGAATGTCCGTGGACCGGCGAGGCAATTAAGAACTCATCGCGGAGGCGTGAGTCACTTCGGTGGAGTGATTCGAGTCTGGACATTTCGGAAGCGCAAAATACGAGAAGGCCGGCGTGAGCTCAGCCAAGTCACGGCACGACGCTGCAGTGTAATGATGATGAGTAAACGATGATGGAGTTGAAACTCACCGGCGCGCATGGTATGTTCGCGGCCGTTCATGACCTCTCGGGCCCGCGCGATAGTGGATGGGATCGGAGTGAGAAGACTAGCTCTTACGATTGCTGGGATCCTGATTGCAAATTCACACGCCCTGGCAACGTGGTCGATCATCGCCGTCGATAGAAAGACCGGCCAGATCGTCATCGCCTCGGCGACGTGTGTCCCCCAGCAAGCCTTCAGCCGCTTCCCCGCAAAGGGGCTCAAGGACGTTCAGGCCATCATAATCCCCGGCCGCGGGGTTGCCGCCGCGCAGGCCAACGTCGACCGCGCGCGTCGCATGCAGAAGCTGATCGCCGACGAACTCAAGCGCGGCACTCCTCCGGCCCACATAATCGAGATGCTCAAGGCCGAAGACCCGAATCATCCTTCGCGCCAGTACGGGATAGTCGATCTTGAAGGGCGCGTAGCGGGTTACTCCGGCGCTACAAACGGCAAGCAATCGCTCGACCGCCAGGGACAGGTGAAGGGCACGAAGCTCTCTTACTCCGTACAGGGCAACATTCTTGCCGGCGATGACGTAATTGAAGACGCAGTAAAATCCTTCATCAACACGAAAGGGAGTCTGGCCGACCGGGTTATGGCGGCGATGGAAGCGGCCGACGCGCGCGGGGGCGACCGGCGTTGCAACTGCAACACGCCGCCCGATCCGCCCGCAGCCTGCGACAACAAGACGGCGCACGTCGCGTATATCGTCGCGGCGAATAAAGCTGATAAGATGGGCGAGGGACTAAACGACGGCCGTTACTTTCTGGAGATCGACGTGACCGACGAGAACATACGCGCCGGCGAGAACGATAATCCGGTGAAGACGCTGCGCCTCCGGTACGATCGCTGGCGGAGGGAGCGGCGCACACGGGCCGCGTCCCGTTGAGAAGAACATGTCCAACACGCTGCTCATCGCTGAAGACGCCGAGTTGAGCCGCAAGCTCTTCTGCCAGGCGCTCGCCAATGAAGGGTACAACATCATCGACGTCGGCGACGCCGCAGCCGCCCTCGAAGTGATCAAGAGCGAAACCGTTGACGTGTTGCTCACCGACATCGTTATGCCGGGAATGGATGGCATCGAGTTACTGACGAAGGCCAAGAACCTGCAACCCGGAATGCGCGCCATCGTGATGACCGCCCAGAGCACGCCCGAAGCCCGCGTCGCGGCGTTGCGAAACAAGGCGTGCAACTTCCTGGCGAAACCATTCAGCGTCGAGGAACTCCAGAACGCCGTGCGAGCGGCGATGGAGCGGGCTGCGCTGTGTCAGATCGAGGTCATCTCGGCCAAACCCGACTGGGTTGAGATTCGCGTGCCTTGCGACCTTGCCGCAGTCGAGCCGATTCAAAAACTCCTGACTGAGCTGCACGTGAACATCCCGAACGAAACTCGCGAGTGTATCGCGTCCGTCTTTCGCGAAATGCTCAACAACGCCATCGAGCACGGCGGCGGACTCGACCCAACCAAACAGGTCGAAGTCAAGTACATCAAACTCAAGCGCGCGATTCTCTACTCGATCAAGGACCCCGGCGAGGGGTTTAGTCTCGAAAGCGTCGAGCATGCGGCGGTCGCCAACCCCGCGGACGAACCGCTGCGGCACATGCGGGTGCGTCAGCAGAAAGGCATGCGCCCGGGCGGCTACGGAATCCTGCTCGCCTCGCAGGCAATCGACGAGTTGCTCTACAACGAGAAGCACAACGAGCTGGTATTCGTAAAGTATCTGGATGAGGACCAGGAACAGAAATCCTGTTGATGTTTTGATTGCTGATCCTAAGCGAAAAAGATCTGCGTGAAGTCCTCTCGATGCGGGAAGTGATCGACGCAGTAGAAATCGGTTTCCGCGCGCTGGCGCAAGGCGACGTCGTTGCGCCCGAGAGACTCCGCTTAGACATCCCCGGGTCATCGGGCGTGTTGCTCGAGATGCCGGCGTGCGCCAGAGTGTTGCGGCGCCTCGGGGCCGGCGAATCAAACGTCGAGCGGGGCGCGCTTGGAACGAAGATCGTCTCGGTCTTCGAAGCGAATGCAGAGAAGAACCTCGACGTCGTACAAGCCGTCTACCTGCTTCTCGATCATTCGACCGGAGTGCCTGGGGCGCTAATCGAGGGACGTTTCATCACCGGGATTCGCACGGCGGCAACCTCGGCCGTCGCGACCAGGCACGTCGCTTCTCGCGGGCCGAAGCGGCTGGCGATATTTGGCGCCGGAGTGCAGGCGCGGTTTCACATTGAGGCGATGGCGGAAGTCGTTCCGGTCACGCGCATAATGATCTGCTCGCGCACGCGGCGGCGCGCAAAAGCGCTCGCGGAGCACACACGCGCCCGCCACGGCGTCCCGTGCGAAGTCGTCTCAGCGGATGAGGCGGCGGCGGAAGCGGACCTGATCTGCACGTGCACGACCGCCGCGGCTCCGCTCTTCGATGGCGCGCTGTTGAAGCCGGGTACTCACATCAACGCGGTGGGCGCGTTCACTCCCTGGACTCGCGAGCTTGACACCGAGGCCGTGCGGCGGTCGCGGGTGATAATCGATGCCGAGTCGGCGGCGGGCCGCGAGGCCGGCGATGTGCTGATACCGATCTCTGAAGGCGCGATCGGTTCCGACCACATCAAAGGCGCCCTGGCCGACGTTGTATCTGGAAAGGTGAAAGGCCGGGAGTCGGCTGAAGACATAACGATCTTCAAATCGTGTGGGCTCGCTATCGAGGATTTGGTAACGGCCCAGCTTGCGTGCGTCAACGCGATCGCACGCAACGTCGGCCAGCGCGTCGACCTCTAGGGGCGCCGCGGTGTGATTCTCTCACCGCAGGCCGCTACGTCAGAAGCGCGGCTCCCATCGCCAACTGGACCGACAGATTCCCGCCGGTTTATCGTGTCGCCCCGATGCCCAAAAGGGGAGAGGAACGGCCCGCCGTGACCTCGAATCCCGCCGTCGAATCCGGGTTGCATAATCCTTCCGTTAGGTCTACCCTGTGGCCACGCTTGCTGGGGATGTGGACGTTGAACTGATCAGTTCAATATGTGCTACACGGAACAGACGATTACGTCGGAAGACGGATTGCGGCTTCACGTTCGCAGGTCCGAAGCCGTCTACCCGCGTGCAGAAACCGTGCTCGTTCATGGTTTCGGGGAGCACTGCGGGAGATACGCGCTGCTGACCGAGCACCTGATTGGTCAGGGGTACTCCGTAACGGCGTACGACCATCGGGGGCATGGCTTGTCGGAAGGGCTTCGCGGCCATGTAGACCGGTTCCGGCTCTACGAAGATGACCTCAATTGCGTCATCGCCTCCGTGCGAGACCGCGCGGGCTCGCGATCATTGTTCATCATCGGTCACAGCCTGGGAGGCTTGATCGCGCTGCGGTACCTTGCGTCGGCCGCGGTTGACATCACGGGCGCCGTTCTGTCTGCGCCGCTGCTTGGCATTGCAGCGGGAATCCCGACCCACAAGCTGCTCATCGCGAAGATTGCTTCACGGCTGGCCCCGCGCTTGAGACTGGACAATGGAATCGACACGAAGGCGTTGAGCCGTGACGCGGAGGTCGGCCGGGCTTACGCTGCCGATCCGCTGGTGAACCGGCTCGTGAGCGCGCGGTGGTTCGACGAAGCGGTTCGCGCGATGCAAGAGGCGATCGACCTCGCGCCCGCGGTATCCGTACCGCTTCTAATGATGCACGGCACCGAAGACCGGCTGGCGAGCGTTGAGGCCACCAGACGGTGCTTTGAGCATATCGGCGCGAGTGATAAACGGCTCGATGTCCTGGAGGGCTTCTATCACGAGCTGTTCAACGAGCCGGAAAAGAACGAAGTGTTCGCTGGGGTGAGGAACTGGCTTGATGCGCGCTGCGCGGTGAGGGTCCTCGCCGCCCGGTAATCGAATGCGTTAGCCCGTGGCGCTAATGCAGAATCCCGACTCAACGTCACGGCCCTCATTGCACTTGCTGAGGCTGCCTTGCTTCGCATACTATTCGGCCGACAACGCCCTCCTTGTCGAACCCCCGAGTGAGCATCAGTGTCTTGATCTTTGAGAAAGGACTTCAAACTGTATGAACCGAACGAAGCTGTTCGTTACGGCTATTGCTATCTGCACTTTTTCGTACTTCTTACTCACCGCGAACAGTTCGGCAGCCAATGAAGCTTTAGACCAGGAACTTGAAACCACGCTGGCCCGGCACGGCTTCACCGGGAGAATCGAATCCACGGTGGAGGCGCGGCTCGGGAGACCCATAAACGAGGGACTGGCAGGCCTCGGGCGGCTGCTGTTCTATGACGCGATCATCGGCCTCAAAAAAGACAACGCGTGCGCCGGGTGTCACGCGCCGACCACGGGCTACGCCGACACGCAATCGATCGCGATCGGCATCGACAGCAACGGACTGGTAGGCCCCAATCGCGCGGGCCCGCGAAACCGCCGCCGCTCGCCGACGAATCTAAACGCCGCGTTCTTTCCCAACATGATGTGGAACTCACGCTTCGCATCGTTGTCGGGAGACCCGTTCGACAACCGCGCGGGCTTCCGCCTGCCCGAGCCGGAAGGAATGACGCTCTCGCATCTGCCGCACTTGCTGGCGGCTCAGGCTTACATGCCGCCGTCGGATCGGGCCGAGATGGCCGGGTTCGATTTTCAAGGCGACAGCTTCGCCATACGTGACGAAATAGCGCGGCGCCTGAACAAGATCAAAAAGTACCGGACCAAGTTCGGCAAGTTCTTTCCCGAAGTGAAAGCGGGCGCGCCGATCACGTTTGAGATGGCGAGCTTGGCGCTCGCGGAATTCCAACTAACACTCGCGTACGCCGACGCGCCGATCGACAAGTTCGCGCGAGGCGACCGCAAGGCGATGACCGACGGCGAGAAGCGAGGCGCGCTGCTGTTCTTTGGCAAGGCCCGCTGCATCGAGTGCCATGCCGTTTCCGGGCAGTCCAATGAGATGTTCAGCGACTTCGCTCCCCACGTGGCAGGCGTCCCGCAGCTTGCGCCCGAAAGGACCAACGCCACCTTCGATGGCCCTGGCGCGGACGAAGATTACGGCCTTGAGCAGATCACTCACGACCCGGAGGACCGGTACAAGTTTCGCACCTCACCCTTGCGAAACGTGGGCGTGCAGCCGACCTTCTTTCACAACGGCGCGTTCACGACGATCAAGGATGCGATTCGCCATCATCTCGACGTCTTCGATTCGGCGCGCGGCTACGATCCGCGCGCGGCCGGAGTGGACAAGGACTTGAACCGGCTCGGACCGATAGAACCCGTGCTCGAGAGGATCGACCCGATTCTGGCAACGCCGATCGACCTCACGAAGGAAGAGCTTCAGGATCTCGTCCAGTTCGTGCGCGACGGTTTGCTCGACGACAGGGCCAGGCCCGAGAACCTCATGAAGCTGAAGCCGCCGCGCGTTCCGAGCGGGTTGAAACCGTTTGGATTCGAGTAGTCCGGCGGCGAATTGACCAGACCGGGCGAGACCACAGCAATAAGGACTACTCGCTTGGGGCAGGCGAAATCAAGGAAGGTCCTCGCCGTCTCTCGTCCAGTCGTAGGTTTGACGCACAAGCCAAACAGTGTCCGGTTACCTCGAGACGGTTGGGCGGCGCTCAAACTACATCGACGAATCGGCCTGTAGCTGCCGAAGGAATCTCGCCAGCACGTTGCTGCTCACCGTGCGGCGGTAGTGCTCGGTGGAACGCAGATCAGTAATTGGTCGAATCTCATTAGCGATACACTCACGCGCTTGCTCGACGACCTCGGTCGTCAATCGCGCTCCCACAAGCAATCTCTCCGTTGCTCGAGTGCGAATCACTGTAGGAGCAACGCTGCCAACGCCGATGCTTATCGATTCAATCAAGCCCTCGCGCACTCTTGCTCTCGCCGCCATCACCGTCTTTGAGATTGCCTGCGCCCGGCGAGTTCCCACCTTCCGGAAGAAATCGCGCTCGCCCTCCGCGAGCTTCGGGATTCGCACCGCCAACACCAACTCGTCGGGCTCAAGCACTGTTCGCCGGTAGCCGGTGTAGAACTGATTGAATGCAACTTGCCTGGTCCCGCGAGCGCTCCCGATTTCCAGCTCCGCGTCATAAGCGGCAAGCGCCGGCAAACTGTCTCCTGCGGGCGACGCGTTCACGATGTTCCCACCCAACGTCCCCCGATTCTGAATCTGGATCGCGCCGATCGTTCGCGAGGCGGCAACCAAACTGGGAATCCAGCACCGCACGAGAGGCGAGCTGATCAACTGAGTATAGGTCGTCAGCGCGCCGATTCGAAGCGCGTCGCCTTCGTCGGTTATTCCGCGCAGCTCGTCAATACGCCAGATGTCGAGGAACTCGCGATCTTCGAGCATCCGCGCATTCAACAGAACCATCACGTCCGTCCCGCCGGCTATCACTCGCAGCGCAGCACGGCGCTCGGCGAGAAGATCCAGGGCTTCGGAAAGCGTCCTCGGCGAGTGAGCTGTTGTGGTATCGGGCATAGTCGTTCGTCCGCGCGTCGATGCGTCAACCGGGTTGATCGGTGCCCTGCTGTAGGGCCGCGCTTGCCGCCTGCTCGATTGCGTCGATGATCTTGATGTAGCCAGTGCACCGGCAGAGATTGCCCGCGATCGCTTCTTTGATCTCGTCGCGCGACGGACGCGCGTTCGAATCGAGCAGGGCGCGCGCCGCGATCAGCATCCCCGGAGTGCAGATGCCGCACTGGGCGCCGCCGCACTCGAGGAAGGCCTGCTGCAGAGGATCGAGCCGGCCGTCGCGCGCGAGGCCTTCGACGGTGAGAATGCTCGAGCCTTGCGTCTGGCAGACGGGGATCAGGCACGAGTTGACCACTTCGCCGTCGAGGATCACGGAGCAAGCGCCGCACTCGCCTTCGCCGCAACCTTCTTTCGTGCCGGTCAATCGCAGGTCTTCGCGCAAGACATCCAATAGCCGCCGCATCGGCGAAACATCGACGTCGCGTCTCGAACCGTTAACCCCGAACTGAATTCTCATGGGCTAATTCATCCACGAAGTACACGAAGGAACACGAAGCAAGAAAGGAACGCGGGAACTCTCAAACAACCCGTGCCCAGCGTACGAATCGAGTTCTTCCTTCTTTGTATTTCTCCGTGTTCTTCGTGTCCTTCGTGGATTCACCCCTTTCTTTCCATCTCTGCTTGCAAGCGTTCGGGCGTGATCGGTATCTCCGACACGAACGCGCCCGTCGCATTGAACACCGCCGCAGCTATTGCGGGAGCTGCGCCGTCCATCGGCAGCTCGCCCACGCCCTTCGCTCCGAATGGGCCGTGCGGGTATTCCCTCTCGATGATGATGGTTTCCATCTCAGGCGCATCGAGCGACGTCGGGATGATGTAATTCGTCAGCCGGTCGTTCACGATCTTGCCATTGTCCCAGACTAACTCCTCCAGCAATCCGTAGCCGACCGCTTGCAACGTTCCGCCTTCGATCTGTCCCGCCGCGAGCACCGGATGAATCGCGCGGCCGATGTCTTGAGCAGTCGTGATTTTGAGGACGGTTGTTTCGAACGTGTCCATATCAACCTCGACCTCGGCCACCTCAGCGCCCCAAGAGTAGACGGGATAGGCGTCGCCTGAGTACGTGTCATCGTCCCATTCGACGCCGGGTGGACTTGTATATCGAGCGAAGACGCGCAAGGACCCGTGCTGCTCGATGTACTCGCGCGCCATTTCGCGGAGCGTCGCGAGGGGCTTGCCTTCGGCCACGATTGCGCCGTCAGTCAGTCTCGCCGACGGTTCCCCGAATCGCTCGCCCACGAAGCGCAGCAGCTTTTCTTTCACTTCGCGCGCGGCCATCTGAACTACGCGGCCGACTACCATACAGGTCCGCGAAGCGACGGTCGGTCCGCTGTCGGGCACGCGCGACGTGTCGGCCTCTTCGACTTCTACCTCATCAAAGCCAACGCCCAACTCGTCGGCTACGATCTGGCAGAATATGGTCCGCGTGCCTTGTCCGATTTCAGTCGAACCCGACAGCACGCGCGCGCGGCCTTCGGCAGTGATCTCGACGCCGGCCATCGCTTTCATCCTGGCCTCACCGCTCCCGGTGAATCCCGCGCCGTGAAAGAAGAACGCCAGCCCGATTCCGCGACGTTTGTTCTCGCCGCTTGCGAGCCGCGGCGCAATCCGGTCGCGCTTGTCCAGATAGCCCGATCGCTCGACCGCAGCATTGAGGACGTCCTCAGATCCGACGCTCCACGACAAGCGCTGGCCGGTCGCCGTGATATCACCCTCGCGCAGCATGTTGATTCGCCTGACCGCGAGCGGGTCCTGCCCCAGCGTGGCCGCGATCTTTTCCATCTGCATCTCGTAAGCGAACGCCACCTGCGGCGCACCGAATCCTCGAAATGCTCCGTTGGGCGGCGTGTTGGTCGCAACGGCTCGCGCGGTGATTCGAACGTTGTCGCAACGATACGGCCCAAGCGCGTGAATCGCACCGCGTGAGAGGACAACCGGAGTGAGCGTGACGTAGGCGCCGCCGTCCAGCACGATGTCGATTTCGCTCGCGACCATTCGACCTTCGCGTGTCACGCCGGTTCGATGGCGAATCACGCCCGGATGGCGTTTGGTCGTTGCCGCAATATCTTCGGCGCGATCGTAGACAATCTTCACCGGGCGGTTTGCCTTCAGCGCGAGCAGCGCCGCGTGGGCCGCGATCATCGATGGGTATTCTTCCTTGCCGCCAAATCCGCCACCGGTTGTTGTCTGGATGACGATGGCTCGTTCATCGGGAAGGTTGAATAACTGTTTCAGGGCTTTGTGAACGTAGTAGGGACACTGCATCGAACCCATCACGGTCATCTCGCCGTCGCCGGGAATCGCGATCATGCCCTGCGGCTCGATGTAGAGCTGTTCCTGATGCGGGAGGCGGTACTCACCTTCTACTATGAGGTCGGCATGCTCGAAGCCTTCGTCGACGTCTCCGCGGCCGATGAGGAATCTCTTGAACACGTTATCGCTTCCGTAGAGAAGCGCCTTGCGAGCGAGCGACTCCTCGATCGACAGAACCGGCGGCAGTTCTTGGTAGTCGATCGTGATGTGGCGCACGGTTTCTTCGACCAGAGATTTGCTTTCCGCCGCGATCAAGAGTATCGGCTCATCGTGATGCCGCACCTCGCGTTCGACGAGAAGGGGCTGGTCGTTCTCGATCAGCGCGACGTAATTGTCTCCCGGAATGTCTCGATAGTCGGCGATGATGATTTTCGACCAATCGAACTTGGGATCGAGCGTGATCGACTTGATGCGGCCGCGCGCGATCCGGCTTCTGATCGTCTTGCCCAGCAGCATTCCGTCGAGCGTGATGTCGTCGATGTAACGCGCTGCGCCGGTGAGCTTATCGTAGCCCTCTTTGCGCAAGACGTTCTGCCCGACCGCCATTCAAGTCCTCTCCGAGTTTGGCCTAGTTTAAATGCGGTCGGAGCAGGGTACAAGGGCGCACGGTTTGACACTGCACGGTTCTACACCGGGCTTCACTTTTGCGGCGACATGGGGTCAAGCGTGCGCTGGGCGATCGAGATCGGAGGTCCGCAAGGCCACGCCGAACAATCCTCGAGCCCATTTCGTGTTATGCTGTTTGGCATTTCGAAGGCGGAGCAGATCGACCAACGCATCGATGGACGCCGCGACTTATTTGGAACGAATCGGCTATAACGGCCCGCTCGACGTGTCGCTTGGGACGCTACGCGCTTTGCACCGGGCGCACCTGATGACCGTGCCCTTCGAGAACCTCGACATTCACCTTGGCCGCCTCATCGTTCTGGAACACACGGCGTTGTTCGACAAGATAGTCCGCCGGCGGCGCGGCGGATTCTGCTACGAACTGAACGGAATGTTCGCGTGGCTGCTTGGGCAACTGGGCTTCGAGGTGACGATGCTTCAAGCGGGAGTGGCGCGCGAGGGGGGCGGCTTCGGTCCCGACTTCGATCACATGACCTTGCTGGTGAGGCTGGATCGAGAATGGCTGGCCGACGTCGGCTTCGGAGAGTCCTTCCTGGAGCCGCTTCAGATCGGCGAGCATAGCGAGAGCTTGCAGCACAGGTTCGTCTACCTCGTGACGGGCGACGGCCATCATTTGTTCTTGCAACGACGCCAAAGTCGGACGTTGGGCTCCGCGGATAGCGACAATCCCTGGAAGCCACAATATCGTTTTGATCTTAGGCCGCGCGAATTCGGCGATTACAACGAGATGTGCGTCTATCATCAAACTTCGCCCAAGTCTACCTTCACTCAACGGCGCGTGTGCACGCGGGCGACTGCCGAAGGACGAGTAACACTGACCGGATCCCATCTCATCGTCACGAGCGGGCCCGAGAAGGACGATCGAGCAGTGACGAGCAATGCGGAATACACACAGCTTTTGCGAAAGCACTTCGGGATCGAGTTGCCGTGTGAGCTTGTTGGTTAAGAGAGTGCTGGGTGCTCAGGTCAAGCGCGTGATCGCACTCACGATTTCTTATCAAGCTAATCGATTCAACTCCGGAGGAGTTGCCTATCTATAGACGACACGTTGCGTCGTCTGCCTTTAGCTCCGGTAGGAGCGACCTGCTAACGGGTCGGAGCAGGGCTCAAGACAAAGGCGGTTCCTACGGAACCAGGAAGCCAATTCCGTAGCTTCTATAGACAGGCAACTCCGCCGGAGTTGGCCGTAACACCCCACGGCTTGGACACCCTGACTCCAGATCCGTGAAACGCGGCTAAGGGACAGCAACGCCTCTGGTCAGTGGTCAGCGCAGAATCGCGACGGCCGCGCTTCGCGCACCGTCGTTTCGAATGTAACTGCGTTAGAGCTATAATCGGACGGGTAATCAACACGAGCTTCCTGAGGCAAACTCGAGAGAAGGAGGCGGAAGTCCTCAGAACTGCGGACGACATCTACCTGATCGGTTGGAGCATGCCCGAAACCGATCTTGATCAGATCTCGCTTATTGATGTGTGCATGGGAGATCGTGATAAGCCGCTCGATAAGGTCACCGTGATAAACTGCGGTGCAACGCCGGAGTACTTCGGCCGCGTAGCGAGAGTCTTCCGTGTTGACCCAGGGGTGATCGAGATATACAACAATGGGTTTCTTGACTTCGTTACGGCGAATGGGACAGGCGCTCGAAAGGAGACAGCTTAGTGAAATACCGAGTACTGATTGAACAGGACGAAGACGGAGTATTCGTCGCGGAAGTCCCGTCTCTGCCGGGATGCATCTCTCAAGGCCAAAGCCGCGAAGAAGCAGTTGCGAACATCAAGGAGGCGATTGCCGGTTATCTTGAGAGCCTTGAGGCGCACGGCGAGCCGGTTCCGCCGCCTATATCGGAGGAACTCGTCGAGGTGCAGGTGTGAGCGTTCTGCCTCGCGTTTCAGGGCGAACTATCGTGAGGGCGCTCGCGAGAACAGGGTATTCGGTGGATCGTCAAAAGGGTAGCCACATCATCCTCAGACAGAATGAACACCCTCACCGCCGAATCACGGTTCCCGATCATTCGGAAATCGCGAAAGGAACTTTGCGCGCAATCATTCGGGACGCGGGTCTCACCGTGGATGAGTTCAAATCGCTTCTGTAGCCGCAGCGTGTTGCGGGGCGCAACGGTTGGGGAAGCCAAAGACGATGACAACCAAGACTACTCAAGGTGGTGGCGCGACGAAGCGAGTTCTGATCGGCACATCCGGTTTCTCGTTTCCTGAGTGGCGCGGCATCTTCTATCCTGAAGACCTCTCGCCGAAGAAGTACTTGCAATACTACGCCGAGCATTTCCCGACGACTGAGATCAACCTGACGTTTCACCGCTTCCTGCGCCCGAACGTCTCCGACGCGTGGTGCGCCGAAACGCCGGATGACTTCTCCTTCACGTTGAAGCTCAGCCGGTGGATCACCCACATCAAACGGCTCAAGGAGGTCGAGGGCTCGATGGAGCGGTTTCTTGAGGGCGCGGCGGGGCTGAAAGAGAAACTGGGGCCGATCCTGGTGCAACTGCCGCCCAACTTCAAAAAAGACCTCGCGGTGCTCGACGAGTTCCTCGAAAAGTTCTCGAAGAAGGCGCAGCTCGCGTGTGAGTTCAGGCACCACTCGTGGACGAGCGATGACGTATTCGACGTGCTGAAGAAGCACGAAACGGCGCTCGTCATCGTTGAACGCGACGAGGTCGAGGTGACCGACACCTGGCGCGTGGTGACCGCGCCGTTTGTTTACGTGCGGCTTCGCAGGAGCGACTATTCCGCGGACGACGTAGAGCGCTGGGCGAAGTGGATCGAGGAGCAGTCGGTGGACGTTTACTGCTACGTGAAGCACGACGAGCGCGCGCCGGTCTTCGCCAAGCAGTTGCTCGACAAGATATGAACCGCCAAGCCGCCAAGAACGCCAAGAGAACAGCCGAGGAAGTACAAGGGAATAATGAATCGTGAATGACGGGGCTTGAGCGGGCCCGCTCATCTCAGCCTTCGGCACTCATCGTCCTCATTTTCTCTGCTCCCTCTTGGCGCTCTCCGCGTCTTCGCGGGTAATATGACCCCTGCAATATGCATCCGAGCCCCCAACGCCGCCTGCTGATGTCCTCCGACGCCGCGACTCGTCTCGACGCGGCCGCCGAGTGGCTGAGCGCACATCCACGCGACGCAGAAATCCTGGTCCTGTCTTCCACTCGCGAAGCGGGCGACGATTTGCTGAGGACTGCGGCCCTTGCATCGGGCGCGCGATTCGGGTTGACCCGACTCACGCTCGACATGCTCGCCGCACGACTTGCCGCACCGGTCCTTGCAAGCAACGGCGGCGCGCCCGTCAGCGGGTTGTCGCTCGTTGCGCTCGCCGCTCGCGCAGTTCATCTCCTGCTGACGGAAGGCACGCTGTCTTACTTCGGACCGGTAGCGGCCAAGCCGGGGTTCCCCTCGGCGATCGCCCGGACGATTGAAGAGCTTCGAATGAACGGCGTCAACGCCGACGCGATTCGCCGTTTGCCCCGCGGCGGGCCGGACCTTGCCGCACTCGCCGAGCGCATGGATGGTGAACTCGCCTCGGCGAGACTCGCTGATCGCGCCGGCGTATTCGAAGCCGCGATCGAGGTTGCACGCGGCGAGCTCGCTCCCCATCCCGTCGGGTGGCCTCTATTGGTGCTCGATCTTCCAATGACGACGGCGCGCGAACGAGAGTTTGTTGACGCGCTGATCGACAGGTCGCCCGACGCGATGGCAACCGCGCCTCGCGGCGATCGGGCCTCTATCGACGCACTCGAGCGTGCGCTGGCATGCCAAGCCAGCGAGGCAACTGTCTCGGAGATAGGGTCACTCGCGGCCCTGAAGGCTCACGTCTTCGAGGATCACGCGCCGCCGCGTGCCGCACTTGATTCGACCGTGACGCTCACCTCGTGGCCCGGCGAGTCTCGCGAGTGCGTCGAGATCGCCCGCTTCATACAGAGGGAGGCCGCGAGCGGCGTCGCGTTCGATCGCATCGCGGTCTTCCTTCGCTCGCCGGCCGAGTACGGGCCGCACCTTGAGGAAGCATTCCGCCGCGCGGCAATCCCCGTTTACTTCGCGCGCGGCACATCGCGGCCCGACGCTGCGGGTCGCGCGCTGCTCGCGCTGCTCTCGTGCCGCTCCGAGGGGCTGTCGGCGCGGCGATTCGCCGAGTACCTCTCGCTCGCCCAGGTCCCGGACCCCTCGGATGCGGACGCCTCGCGGGCTGACGAGCATTGGACTCCGCCTCAAAGCGACCTGCTTCCAACCGCGCTTGAGGCGGTGAGCGGCGCGGAGGCGACGGTTGAGGCGGAGCTGCCTGGTTTTGAAGTCGACGGCAAATCGATAATCGGCGGGACCGTTCGCGCGCCGTGGCGTTGGGAGCGATTGCTGGTCGAATCGGCGGTGATCGGCAGCGAGGAGCGATGGGAGAGACGGATCGCGGGACTCGACCACGAGCTGCGGTTGCGCCGCGATGAGCTTGGCGATGAAGACGAGAGCCGCGCCGCGCTTCTGGATCGCGACATTCGCGACCTGACTCATCTCGGCGAGTTCGCTCTGCCGCTGATCAAGAAGCTGGCGGCGTTGCCCGACTCGGCAACATGGGGCGAGTGGCTTGCGCACTTGAGGGAGTTTGCGCTGACGGCCTTGCGTGACCCGGTCCTCGTGATTGAAACCTTGATCGAGCTTGCGCCGATGTCGCCGGTCGGGCCGGTCGAGTTGTTCGAGGTCCAGCGGGTTCTCGCGCCCCGGCTCAGCGATCTCGGCGTGAGGCCTCCTCGGCGGCGATACGGTCACGTCTTCGTAGGCCCAACCGACGCCGCGCGAGGAATGAGTTTTGACGTGGTCTTCGTGCCCGGACTCGCCGAGAGGCTCTTCCCGCGAAAGGTGGTCGAGGACCCGATCCTGCTCGACGCCGAGCGCCGCCAACTTGGGGACGTTGAGCTTGTGACGCAGCGCGATCGCGTAGCCGCCGAACGGCTTGCCCTGAGACTGGCTCTCGGAGCCGCCGCCAAACGGGTCTATCTTTCTTATCCGCGCATCGACGTTCAGCAATCGCGGCCCCGCGTGCCGTCGTTTTACGGATTGGAAGCTCTGCGCGCGGCCGAAGGAGAGCTACCAGGCTTCGATGAGCTTGGGACGCGGGCCGAATCCGGATCGAGCGGTAGACTGGGCTGGCCCGCGCCCGAGTCGGCCCGCGACGCGATCGACGAAGCGGAATACGACCTCGCGTTGCTGGGGCCGCTGGTTGATGCCGATCCAGAAACAACCGCCGGGACCGCGCACTACTTGCTCGAATCGAACCCGCACCTGGCGAGGGCGCTGCGAGCCCGCTCGCGAAGGTGGCTGCGACGGTGGACCTCGTATGACGGGCTGGTCGAACCGGATGAGTCTGCCCTCGAAGCGCTGGCGCAGCATCGGCTCTCGGCACGGTCGTTTTCGCCGACGGCGCTTCAGAACTTCGCCGCGTGTCCTTATCGCTTCTTCCTTCAGGCCGTGCATCGGCTTCAGCCTCGCGAGGAACCCGCCGCGCTCGAAGTCATCGATCCGCTCACGCGCGGCTCGTTGTTTCACAAAGTCCAGTACGAGGTGCTCACGTTGCTTCGGGACGAGGGAAGGCTGCCGGTTACGCCGCAGAACGTCGAGCCCGCGATCGAAGACGTGGACCGCGTGCTCGATCGCGTTGCCGCTCGTTATGAAGACGAGTTGTGGCCGGCTATCCCGAAGGTGTGGGAAGACGGGATCAATTCAATCCGGGCCGATCTTCGCGAATGGCTTCGCCGACACGCGAGCGCCGACGACGGATGGGTGCCATACAAGTTCGAGCTTTCGTTCGGGCTCGCCGATCGCGACCGCGAGGATGAAGACCCGTCGAGCGTCGCGGACCCGGTGCAGATCGTTTCCGACCTCAAAGTCAGGGGTTCGATCGATCTTGTCGAACGCCACGCGACCGGCAAACTCCGGGCGACCGATCACAAGACGGGAAAGGCCCGCGCTAAAGAGGGCGTAGTTATCGGAGGCGGCCAGCATCTTCAGCCGGTACTTTACGCGCTCGCGTGCGAGAAGCTGCTCGACGGAGGGGTCGACTCCGGGCGGCTCTATTACTGTACTGCGGACGGCGGGTACGAAGAGCGCGTCGTAATGCTCGACAAGTACGCGCGCGGTTACGCGGGGATCATGGTTGAGACAGTGGGCGGCGCGCTTGAAGAAGGTTTTCTGCCCGCTGCTCCCGATCACGACGCATGCGTGTGGTGCGACTATCTTGCAGTGTGCGGGCCTCACGAAGAACGAAGGGTGCGAGTGAAACCTCAAGAGAGATTGATCAAGCTCAAGGAGCTGCGAACGCTGCCGTGAAGAAGCGGGAACACACACCGAGCCTGTTCGACTCATTGCCCGACGAACTGCCGGGCGATGAGGTCAATGTAACCGGCGGCCAGCAGAATCCCAGCGCGGGATCCGGCGAGGAGTCGCTTGCCAAACGAGAAGCAGTCGGCGTCGCTGCGGACTCGAAGCCGAAGCGGGCGCAAACGCGGTCGGCCGAACGTTCGCCCCGAGGAAAAGCTACGGCGACGGAGAAGCTCGCGGACGAGAAGGCGCGCGACCGGATCCGCAACGATCTCGACACGACGCTTGTGGTCGAGGCCGCCGCAGGCACAGGCAAAACGAGCGAGTTGGTCCGCCGAATCATCTCGGTCATCAAGTCGGGCCGGGCCGGCCTCGACCGGTTCGTAGCCGTGACCTTCACCGATGCCGCGGCGGGCGAGTTGAAGCTTCGGCTTAGGGCCGAAATCGAGCGCGAGCGCCAAGCCGCCGAGGTATCGCCCGAGGCGAAGCAGTTTTTGACCGACGCGCTGCCTCAACTCGAAGAGGCCCGCATCGGAACGATTCACTCGTTCTGCGGCGAGCTGCTTCGCGAGCGCCCGGTTGAAGCCGGCATCGACCCGATGTTCGAGGTTGCTTCGGAAGACACCTCGCGCCCGCTGTTCGATGCGGCCTTCGATCGCTGGTTCGAAACGCAGCTCCGCAACCCGAGCGAAGCCGTGCGGCGCATTCTGAGACGACGCACGCGGCGTGTGTACACGAGGGGGAGGCCGGCGACGCTCGCGCGACGGCCCTCGGGCGACGGTCCAAGGCGCAGGCTTCGCGGTGCCGCGCTGGAACTGATCGAGCGGCGCGATTTTCCCGCGCGGTGGCGGCACGATCCCGGGTTCGATCGCGAGGGCGCAATCGATGACTTGATTGCCGAGATGAAGGGCCTAGCCGAATGGGCCGAACGTGGTGATCCGAAGCAGTGGTTCACCAAGTCGCTCCTCGACCTCAAACATTTCGTCGAGGACATAACGCGAACCGAAGACGACGCCGGCCGCGACTACGACGGCATCGAAGCCCGGCTGTTTGATTTCCTGTCTTCGTGGAGATCGAAGAACTACGTCGCCTACTACGCGAAAGATGACTTTCCAGCGGACGAGTTGAAACGGCGCAGGGACGCGCTCAAGGAGCGAGTGGAGCAGTTCGTCGAGCGCGCCGGGGCGGACCTTGCGCCGCGGCTTCGCGACGATTTGACGGCGGTCCTCCAAGAGTACTCGCGGTTGAAGGAGCGCGCGGGGTGTTTGGACTTCCTCGACTTGTTGCTTCGCGCGCGCGATCTGGTGCGCGACAACCGAGCCGTGCGAGAGGAGCTGCAGCGGCGATTCACATATGTGTTCGTGGATGAGTTCCAGGACACCGACCCGCTGCAGGCCGAGATGCTCATGCTGCTTGCCGCCGATGAACCGAAAGAGCAAGACTGGCGCAAGGTCCGGCCGGTTCCGGGCAAGCTGTTCATCGTCGGCGATCCGAAGCAGTCGATCTATCGCTTCCGCCGGGCCGACGTCGCGCTTTATGAGGCGGTCAAGCGCCAGGTCATCGCAACCGGCGGCGCGCTCGTCGAGCTGAACGTCAGCTTCCGATCGGTGCCGCAGATTCAGCAAGCAGTCAACGCCGCGTTCTCGCGCGTGATGGCCCCATCACCCGAAGGCTCGTCTCAGGCGCGCTATGTTCCGCTCGCGCCGCACCGCTCCGGCATAGACGCTCAACCGGCGGTCGTCGCGTTGCCGGTTCCCGAGCCTTATCCGGGTCCCGATTATCGCAAGCCGACGCTGTGGAAGATCGAACAGTCGGAGCCGGACGGCATCGCTGCCTTCGTCGATTGGCTAGTGCGGGAGAGCGGTTGGACCGTGACCGAGCGGCAAGACCCGGCGACTCGCGTGCCGATTCAGCCGCGACACGTGTGTCTCCTGTTCCGCCGGTTCCGCAGCTTCGCGGCCGACGTGACCCGTCCTTACGTGCGCGCGCTCGAAGCGAGGCGGCTTCCGCACCTGCTGGTTGGCGGCAGCGGCTTTCACGCGCGGGAGGAGATCGAAGCTATACGAAACACGCTTTCGGCGATCGAGCGGCCGGACGACGAGCTTGCAGTGTTCGCGGCGTTGCGGGGTCCGTTGTTCGCGCTGACTGACGCGCAGTTGCTTGCGTATCGATCCGCGCAAGCGACGCTGCATCCGTTCAAGCAACCGCCGGAAGAGATGACCGACGCCGCGGCCGAGGTTGCGGCGGCGCTCGCGGTGTTGCGCGATCTTCATCGCGGCCGCAATCGCAGACCGATCGCCGACACGATTGGGCGGTTGCTGGCGACGACTCGCGCGCACGCGGGCTTCGCCAACTGGAGCACCGGCGAGCAGGCGCTTGCGAACGTCGCGCGGTTAATGGACATGGCTCGCAGAGCCGAACGCAGCGGGTTGATCTCGTTCCGCGCGTTCGTCGACTGGCTCGTCGATCAAGCCGAGACGGGCGAGGCGGGCGACGCGCCCATCATCGAAGAAGGGCTCGACGGCGTTCGCATCATGACCGTGCATAAGGCGAAGGGGCTCGAGTTCCCGGTCGTGATTCTCGCCGATATGACTGCGAATGCCGCGCGCGACGCTTCGCGATGGACCGATCCGGAGCGCGGGCTTTCGGTGATGACGCTTGCGGGCTGCTCGCCGCCTGAGCTTGTGGAACACGCCGATGAAGAGACGCAGCGCGACGTGGAGGAGGCGGCGCGGGTGCTGTACGTCGCGGCGACCCGTGCGCGTGACCTGCTCGTTGTGTCTGCTGTAGGCGATGAGCGCTACGACGAGCGATGGCTTGGGGCGCTCAACGCAGCGATCTTTCCCGCCGCGGATCGCAGCTTCGCCGCCGAGACTAATCATCCCGAGGGCTGTCCTGAGTTCGGCGCTGACAACTGCCTGCGACCGAACGGCGTGCTTCGTCCGCGAGGCTCGGTAACGCCGGGGCGTCACCAACCCGAGGCGGGTGAGCATCGAGTCGTGTGGTGGGACCCTTCGGTGCTGGAACTGGGCAAGCAGGAGGACGTCGGGTCGCGGCTGAACAAGCTGATAGCGGCCGACGATCAGCGAGTCCGTTCCCAGGCCGGGATTCTGGCTCACGCCGAATGGCAGGAGTCGCGCGTGAACGTGCGTGAAAGCGCCGGCGCGCCGACGTTGAAAGTGGTGACCGCGACCGAGCGCGCGCATGAAATCGAAGCGGAGGGCTTGGCGGATTCGGGTTCGGGAGATGCGGGAAAAGGTTTGAGGGAATCCGCACCGGAGGTCGCGGTCGAGTCCGTCGGCGCGGATTTCTCGCGGCCTCACGGGAAGCGATTCGGCACGCTGGTTCACGCGGTGCTGTCGCTCGTTGATCTCGAAGCCGATCGCGCAGGCATCCAGTCGGTCGCCGAGCTTCAAGGGCGGCTGCTGACAGCGAGCGACGAAGAGATTCAGGCGGCGATTGAAACGGTCGCGCGCGCGCTTGCTCATCCGTTGCTGAAACGCGCGGCTGCTGCTTCGGCCGCGGGATGTTGTCGTCGCGAGGCTCAGGTCGCGATGCAGCTCGAAGATGGGACGTTGGTCGAGGGCGTTGTGGACCTCGCGTTCTATGATGATGAGGGCGGCGGCGCGTGGACAGTAGTCGACTTCAAGACCGATGTCGAGATCGAGGGACGAATCGAGGAGTATCAAACCCAGGTGGCGCTCTACGCGAGGGCGATTTCGCGGGCGACGGGATTGCCAGCGCGCGGTAGTTTGCTTCGAGTGTAGCGCGCTTCATGCGCTTCATGGCGAGGGCGGTGGCTACGCATCGAGTGTGATAAGATTACGGCAATAATAGCCGGTCCGGCCGGGAATGAGGTGGTCGTAGTGAGTAAAAGCGGTGAAGCCACGGAATTCACGACTTATCCCCACATCGTCAAGGAAGCCGGGGTGTGCGGCGGGGAGGCGATCATCGAAGGGACACGTATGGCGGTCTGGCACATCGTCGGCTATTACTATCAAGTTGGAATGTCGGCGGAAGACATACTCGCTGAATGGGATTATTTGACGCCGGCCCAGGTCTTCAGCGCGCTGGCCTATTACCACGACAACAAGGTTGAGATCGACCGTGTGCGCCGCCTGAACAGCTACGAGCATTGGCTGGAACACCACGCTCATGCCCTCGTCTAATCCGCCAAAGCTGCACCTCAACGAGCACCTTTCGCCCCGTCTGGCTACGGAGTTGCGCACGCGCGGCTTTGACGTCACGTCGTCCCGAGACTCGTCCCTGTTGTCTAAGGACGACGAAGAACAGATGGCCTTCGCAGTCGCCGAGCAACGGGCAATGGTCACGTTCAACTTCAGCGATTTTGTCTCGATACATACGAAGTACATGGCGGAGGGACGCCAACATTGGGGCATCATCCTGTCCACACAGGAGACCACCGGAGTGCTGTTGCATCGCTTGTTGGGGCTCCTGAATTCACTTCACGCCGAGGATCTGATCAACCAGATTCGATGGCTCAACGAGTTCAAATGACTTGTGAGGACGGCACGTTGCGCTATCTCAATCCGAAAGGGAGGGATCAATCCGAAAGGGAGGGATCAATATGTCACACTTTGACCAACACGCACCTGGGAGTTTTTGTTGGATCGAGCTCGGCACTTCGGATGCCGAGGCGGCTAAGAAGTTCTACACACAATTATTCGGCTGGACCGCCAACGACACTGCCGCCGGACCGGATATGGTCTACACGATTTTGCAACTGGCCGGGAAAGATGCCGGCGCGCTCTTCAAGCTCACCGCCGAGCATCAGGCGCAAGGCGTACCGCCGCACTGGCTCAGCTACATTTCGGTGAAGAGCGCCGACGAGAGCGCTGAAAAAGCTCAGCAGCTCGGCGGGAAGGTTGTGATGTCGCCCTTCGACGTGATGGACGTGGGGCGCATGGCGATGATTCAGGACCCAACGGGCGCGACGTTTGCGATATGGCAAGCGCGCAATCACATCGGCGTACGGGTGAAGGACGAGCCGGGCGCGTTGTGCTGGAACGAGCTTGCGACGACTGACAAGATGAAAGCAGCGGAGTTCTACACGAAGCTGTTCGGGTGGCGTGCCAAGGGCGACGATCCGGCCTATACCGAATGGATGCTCGGCGAGGTTCCGATAGGCGGGATGATGGAGATCAGGCCGGAGTGGGGGCCCGTTCCTCCGAACTGGATGCCCTACATTCAAGTCTCGGATTGCAACGCGACTGCTGAGAACGCGATGGCGCTGGGCGGGAGCCTCAAAGTGCAACCGACAGACATTCCACACGTCGGACGGTTCGCGACGATTCAAGATCCGCAGGGAGCTGTGTTCTCGATAGTCAAACTGGATCATCCCGCGTAACACGCGAAATAACGCGAACGTCGCTTTGGTAAAGGATGTCAGCGCTGACGAGTCTCGGGAATGTCCACGAAAGCAAATGCTGAGGTTCTTGAAAGCGGTAGCTCAAGTATGAGTCGGCTCTCTCCTAGTGACAACGGAGTTCGACGTACGATCACCGGCCAGTCGGCATTTGGTTGGTTCAGTGGGCCGGCGATTGTCGTCTACCTCGCAGCCATCAAGCTGCTGGTTCACATTGCGACCGCAGCGAGCTACGGGCTCTTCACCGACGAGCTTTACTTCCTCGCGTGCGGAGAACGCCTCGCGTGGGGATACGTGGACATGCCGCCGCTCACCGCGCTACAGGCATGGCTTGCGCGCGAGCTGCTGGGCGACTCGCTCTATGCTATTCATCTGTTCCCGGCGCTCGCCGGTGCCGGACTTGTTTTGCTGACTGGCGCGATCGCGAGGGAACTTGGTGGTGGGCGGTACGCGCAGGCCCTCGCGGCGCTTGTCGCGCTGGTATCGCCGGGGTGGCTTGCGGTTCATGCTTATCTGTCGATGAATTCGATCGAGCTGCTTCTTGTGGCGGGCTGCGCGCTCGTCCTGATCCGAATGATCAACAGCGGCAACACGAAACTGTGGCTCGTGTTCGGCGCGCTCGCAGGGCTCGGGATGCTGAATAAGCACACGATGATCCTGTTCGGGTTCGCGCTGATCGCATCGTTGTTGCTGACACGCGAGCGTCGGTTGATGAAGAGCCGGTGGTTTGCAGTCGGGGGAACGATTGCTTTCTTGATATTCCTCCCGAACCTCGTGTGGATGTGGCAACACCACTTTCCTCACCTCGAATTACTCGCCAACATCAGAAGGAACCAGCGCAATGTCAGCTTCTCCTTCTTCGACTTCATGGGGCAGCAGGTTTTGTTCATGCATCCCGCCGCTTTGCCGGTATGGCTCGGGGGCCTGTGGCACTTCCTGGTTGGAAAAGATGGCCGGCGCTTCCGCACGTTGGGGCTCGCGTACCTCGTCGCGCTGGGAATTCTCCTGGCTGCTGATGGACGTACTTACTATCTTCTTCCGGGCTACCCGATGCTGATTGCAGGAGGCGCAACGGCTATCGAGAGATGGCTCAGCCGGTCACGGCTGCGGTGGGCGCCCCCAACGTACGCGGCGCTGATCGCTGCCACCGGAGCGATGCTCGCTCCCCTCGCGTTGCCGGCGCTGCCACCTGAGACCTACATCATGTACAGTGGAGCGTTGGGAATCTCTCAGCCAAGGCTCGAACACCGGCGAACGAGCGCGCTGCCGCAGCTATTCGCCGACCGGTTTGGGTGGCCTGAGATGGCCCAGGCTGTCGCGGCTGCCTACCACGCTATTCCTGAACCCGAGCGAGAGAAGACCGCGATATTCGGGCAAGACTACGGTCAAGGGGGCGCGATCGATTTCTACGGTCCGAAACTGGGACTGCCGAAGGCGATCTCAGGCCACCTGACGTACTGGTATTGGGGACCGCGAGAGTACACGGGCGAGATCATGCTGGTGATGGGAGACCGCCGGGAGGTGCTTGAAGCGGAGTTCGAGACGGTCGAGAAGGTTGGTGAGGTGGGGCACCCTTATGCGATGGCATCGCAGCACTGGGAACTCTTTCTCTGCCGTGGCCCGAAGGGATGGTCGAATCTTCAGGAGATCTGGCCGCGGCTTAAGAACTGGAATTAGACGAAGCTGGCGTGATGAGTCGTCTCCAGAGGTTGGCCAAGGCTGGCCGGCCCGCGCACAACGGCGGCATCAAGTCCGCGCGCGGGCATCCTCGCAGGGGCCTCTCGTCCGCGAGATGGTTTAATGAGCACGCATTCGATCTTCAAGGAGTCTCATCATGGACGCAAAATTCATTCGCGCGGAAGAGCTTGGCATACGCCTGGAGATCGTCGGAGGGCTGCCAATCTGGGAGCCCCATCCGGGCTGGAAGCACCAGAAGGCGGTCGATCGAATAAGAGCGAGCATAAGGCGTACCGGCGCGAGCAGTGAGACGAATCCAGCTTGCTCATGTGTCCATGCCGCAGATGTGTACGTAAGCTTTGCGGATGGGTCGCTGAAGCGGCCCGACATCTCCATCTTCTGCCGCGAGCCCTCCGAGGAAGAAGAAGCCGTCACACTGATTCCTGAAGCCGTGATAGAAGTGATCAGCAAGGGCTACGAGGCCAAAGACCTCGAGATAGGTCCGAGGTTCTATTTGTCGCAGGGCGTGAAGGATGTTGTTGTCTTCGACCCATGACCCGCGGGTTAGACCAAGTGCCGAGTAAACAACCAAAACTCAAACTCGATCGCTGTTGCAGCGCGCAACTTGAGATCCACCGGACAAACTCAAACTTGTGATCAAGACGCAGCCTTCCGACTCGATTTTCAGAGCATTGCGTTCACGACAAGATCGTGTGCGAAACCGGATGCGTCACGATCAGAACGGCCTCCTCCCAGAGGTTGTCTAGTAAGAATGAATGTAGTTCGGCGCAATACTTCAAACGTCATTACGATCGCCGCGCTTGTTCCAGTTCATGGGAAAGTCGCAATAAACGACACTGACGCGATCATCGATGACCTCATTAGAATTCGAAAGATAGTATCCGCCGGCGTTCTCAATTACGGTACAGCCACCCCGCAGTTCAGTGAATTCCCGGATCAGCCAAGCAAGTGTGTCTTGGTACGCAGCCTCGTAGCGTACAGGCAGATACACTTCAACGCGTATTCTTGGCGCGAAGGTCGGCAAGCCGTTGTTTCCTCCACTCAGTGATTCGCTTCAACCTCCGACGAAACTCCGCGTCTGACACCTTTTGCCTAGGAGGCTTTCTTGTAACAACAGCTTGCGGAATGATGTCCTGCTTGTTCTTCATGAGCATTCCTCTCCGCGAATTATCGTACAGGGAAACATCCATATCAAGGCGTGGCGGCGGGCTTTTCTCGTAGTCGAGTCTAACGTTCGCGTGACCGAGCGCGCATGTGAAACTCAAGGTTCACGTCAACACTGGATCGCGCGCTTCGGTCGACGCGGGAGTTGGGCGTCGCTCAATGAAAGCGCCACACCCCGCGACCGAATCATCCCGCAAGCGAACTTCTCAATATCAGCGAACACGCTGCCGCCGCTTGCCCTACAGAATGACTTCGAGGTGACGCGGCTTCAGTAAACCGTGAGCAACGATGCTACCATAGCCCCCGCGAGGAGCGATCTTTTGTTTTGAATGAGGTGCGCTGCGATGTACCCGGATACTCCGATAAACGCAAATGTCAACGATCTCAAGCCTGACCCCTCCTTTTGTAACTCGTTCGGCTTTCTTCACGAGCGCGCCGATCCTTGCCTCTTCGGCGGCATTCAACTCCTTCAGCGCAAAGGCGGTCGGCCACATGGCGCCTTCGTCGAGGTTCGCGTCGTGCATGAAGGCGAACGTCGCGTACCTCGTCTTGAACTTCTGCGCGCTTTGGAAGAAGCAGACGACCTTGCCGTCCTTGGCATACGCGGGCATCCCGTACCAGAGTCTCGGCGAGACGGCCGGCGCGCTGGCTTTGATGATCGCATGGAGCCGCTCGCCCAGGGCGCGATCGGGTTGCGGCATCGCGGCGATCTTCGCGAGCACGGCGCTTTCCCCGTCCGCCTTGGCCTTGTTCGCGCGTGCGGCCGCCTTCAGCTCTTGGCTGCGCTCCTTCATCGCGACTCGTTCCTCGTCCGTGAATCCCTTGGACTTCTTGTTGATCGCGGTGGTGCTCTTGGCGGACTTCTGCGTGCCCTTCGCGTGGGCGAGTTTGTCCGGAGCTTTCTTCTCCGACATCAGCGTCTCCTTTCTGGTAGCCTTCCGCCGCCGAACGCCATGCCGATAAGCTGCGGGCGCCGCAGGCGACCGTCAGCTTCATCGGCTTGTAGGTAGCGTCTCGGCAGATTATCCACCCATAGATTTCTTCATTGCCTCTACCGCTAGGTTTGAGCCAATCTTTGTGGCAATGTCTAAGGCCCACTTTCCCGCAGACTGTAGATGCTCAAGAGTCTTAGAGCCATTCCCAGATTTTGCAGATTGTTCTGCCTTCGCAATGTCGCTAACAGCAATATCGTGCTCAGGCTCAACTGATTCCTTCTTCATCTCTTGGCGCAACCTAGAAAGCTCATTCGCAAGCTGAGATAGATCAATAGAGCTTTGCAACTGATTCCAAGTCTGATTTAGCGTCATGTCGTGAGCATGAGCGTTTCGGCCCATGGCTCCGACTTGTCCTCCTTCATAGGTGTCACCAACTCTTACTTGTGAATTATCGGTATTATGCTGAGTCTGGATCACTTGATTGATAATATTTCCGATACTCAAATGAGTTGAAGACACGCGGTCCCTCTCTTGATTTGTGAAAGTCATATTCTCACCAAGAATGCCGTCGCTCTCCAATCGAAGCGTCCATTCAAGTATGACATTCCTGACCGCGTCTAAGACCCCTTTAAATTGTGAAGGGTCAAACTGAACAGCAGGAATCGCTCGATTATCTAATCCTGCCATAAGCTTCTTCTCAGCCGCCGTGGTGTAGGTGACAATTATTGATCCTCGCTTGTCCGCATCTGATGGCTCAAAGTAGTTGATAGCTTGGTGAAATCTGAACGTGGTCATGTTTTCCACAACGTCATCGCTCAAATTGAACGTCATTAGCCTATACCATCCATGATAAGGGCTATAAGCGACAGGTAAACCATGTAGTTCACGGTATTCGGGAATGTCGCCTTCTGTGTTATACCCGTTCATTTCAGAACTAATCCAAGCTTCGAATTCTGCAAGGCCAAGTTTTCTAGCGACAACAAGAGACTTGCGGACAAGGTCTACAACGCGGACGTTCGGGTTCAATGCGTCTTGTTGAAGTTGCAAAACTAACGATGACATACATTCTCCTTCAGTATTCAATCGCAAGCTACCTAACGGCTGCGGCTCACCCGCGGCCGCTGTTGATCGTGTGCGGCCGTCGGGTGCAGCCGCGTGTTATGCCGCCCCTGCGCCACGCGTGATCCAATCGGTTCAGTCAGCCACGGAGGCGATGCCAGGAGGCTGTCCGGCCCGGAACTCCGCAATGCCATCGCGGAGTAGCTTTACGCCAGGCCACATGAAAAGAATCAGAAGTACACCGCCCAGAACGACTTTCCGGAGCAGCCAATCACCGAGGCTTTGGCTTCCGTCGCCCTTGAGTCGGTTCACTGACGGTACTCGGGGATCGTACTCGACCTCAACAGCGATCGGATCTTTGGAGTTGACCAGTTCAGGCGAGAGTCGGCCGCTTCTCGATCCTGTTGCGGCACGTATCTCGCGACCGTCGGGGAGACGAAACGTGTACGCGATGCCGTGATACCAGTGGGCCCGGCCGTCGTCTCCGTCCTGTACATCTTCCCAAGTTCCGATGATCTGGCCGGGAGTGGTGCTAGCCCCCAGCATCAGCCGCAAGTCATGAATCGGGTTTCCCACCGCAGATGCCCACAACCACGCCGCCGCGAGGATCCAGCCGAACCCCCACAGGGTTGTCTTGATGGCCTCCGCACGGATGTTGGGCACCTTGGGCCGGTTACTGGCGCTTCCCGCAGCCGCTTCCCTCGATACCCGTGAGTCACGGACTTCTGCGACCGCCATGAACGAAAATACGACGGTTGCGGCGTTGATGATCCGCCACGGCCAGGCGATGCCGAAGTGGACCATCCAGATCGGGTTCTGCAATCCGGCCAGCAATATCAGAACTGCTGTTTTCCACAGCTTCAAACCAGCCGGCTGAGCGAAACGCAGGCATATCTGAACGAGCAACGCGGGGAAGACGAACTGGCGATACCGAATGAAGAAGGAGTAATCGACGTCGTCCTGAAATGAAGCAAAGATGGTGAGGATGGGGCCCCACACTGTTACCCACAGGCACCAGCCTGCCACGCGCTCCGGCGGTGTCTCGCCGCTCGCTTTCAATTGAAGATGACCCACGACTCCCAGGATGCCTTTCTCAGCAAGATCCCAACGTGCAAGGGGTGCCTGCGCCTATCGTTAAGGCGGCATAACGCCCCGCGTCACCGTGCCGCGTAGTTTGCGGCTACGGTGCACGCGGCGGGTTATGCTTTCCTTTCTTTAGGAGAAATGTTAACAACGTTTTTGCTAAGCGTTGTTTTGAGCTCCTCAAGGAACGCTCCCTGCCTATCAAACATTTCTTCAAAGCGGTAGGAGAGTTCTTTGTCCATCTTAGAAGATATGTACATAAGTCTATCCGTCATCATCGCCATCTCTCGTTGATCACCTACACTAGTCTGGGACTTTTGCATGTTGGATAGCTCTGTTTTGATTTCCGACAAAGAAGAGAGGATCTCCGCGAGCGATCGTTCTTCTGGATTATCGCTCTTCCTCAAATACTGCAATTCGATCGCGACTGAAATTGGAGTCTCGATTTCCTGAGGCTTCTTTTCCAAAGATTCAATCTGTTTGACGATTTCCTGCTTGGCGATTTCAACGCTTTCGAGATCCTTATGATCAACGGGAATCGTTCGGGTTCCCGCCACATCAAAAGGAATTTGCTCGTCATTCTTTATGATTTGAACCAATGGCTTTCTCAATGCATGACGAATTGCGAGTTCGTAAAAGACATTCGGGTTCCTCTCAGACAAATCCGCGATAACGAAGGGGTCCTCAATGATATGTTGTATCACTTGGCTTGTAATTAGGCCTGGCTCCGCGATCTGATCTGCCCTCAACGTAGCATAGCCACACTGTTCCGCAGCCGGAGAAATAACGTACTTCAACACTATATCTGAACGCTTTCTCGTTTCAGATGCTGATTCGCCTATGGGCGCGATCACAAAACAGGTCTTCATAAGGTAAGAAACCTTTCAAGTAGAAAGCATAACCTACAAGGTTCTTTGCGTGGTTTCGCCGCCGCCGAGCATTGAAGTGACCGCCAACAATTGTTCGGCGGCGGACACCACGCAAAGAACCCGTTGGACTAAACCGCGGGCGGATTATATGGGCATTGAATCGGGTTTGCAATCGGGCGGTGAGTGATCGAG
>DATDOV010000091.1:0-34810 GCA_035293105.1 Blastocatellia bacterium | reverse complement strand
CGACGAGTTGATAGGAGACCGGCCTTCGCACGATATTGACGCCGACCCGTTTGACACGTCGTCGGGGTGCACGTTGGATGGGATTCCGATAAACTGCAATCTGGTGATGCAGATGGTGAATAACGGCGGGGCGGTTACGGCTCCACTGAAAAGCGTGGCGCCCGTCTATAACCGCGATAAGCGTGTATACACCGGTTTCGTTTTCGATTATGGACTGGGTTCAGAAGGTGGATGGGTTCTGACCCCCCTTTTGATTCTCAATGCTGGGCGTTGGCGTTCGGGCGGAGAGGATATCAGACTTGGCGTAACGTACGTAGAGCCGCGCTGGGTATACGTCGGCGGCCCGTGGATTTCGGGGCAGAGTGGCTCCGGTCAGACTGGACTGCCGACCTCTAACCTACCTCTCAGTAGAACTCTCGGACTGATTCCACCCAGTGGATTGCCCCCAACGCCCGTCCAGCAGAAGCCGATTTGGTGTCAGCCCTACGTAATCAGAGCTATGAACAGAGCTTGGAGCCAATCTGATAATGCGGGACAAGCGCACCCAGGGTCGACCCCGTTCGAGGCTGGATTCAATTTGGATGGCACCCCCACTAACTACCGGGTCAGCAGTTCCTACACAAATGAAGTTGGTAAGATGACAATCAGGTATAACAACCTTAATTCGCCGACCCCGACATTTGCCAACTTTCACGTGCATCCAAGAGGTTTCGATGGCAACAACGGCCTTCCTTCTACGCCGAGTAGCAACTATGGGAGCAACGATAGGGGAGACATCGGAGCTTTCGATGACATTTACAACAGGAGTCAGAACGGCAGACACCAGGCAATTCAGGTCTACGTGATGTCATGGCAAGGCCTATCAATGTACGACCCTGCGAATCCGCCATCAAGGCAACTAGTTAAAGGTATTGGTTTCCTGAAAGGCGAGGGTTGTCCCCCCTAGCTAGGTTCGAAAAAAACCGCTAGCGTGAGGAGTAAAAATTTTTGACGCAAGTTGGGATTCAAAGAACAACCTCTTCTTAAGAACGGGAGCAGGCCGCGCTAGGTTGCAGCTTAGTCGTATGGCCCCAAACTGAATGAAGATAGAACCGGAAGGCTAAACTATGAATTTGCGGATTTCGGGTGCGGTTGCTTTTGCGACGTTTGTGCTTTTGCCGTTTCAACTTACTGCGGTTGCGTTCCAACCTGGGTCGTTAGTTCAAGAGCCTCTCAAGACCCACAAAGTGGTCAGTAGTCAGACATATGAGCACGTGCTGGACATGGTGTTTCCGCGAAATGAAGCGAATCCGGATTATGATCTTGTTCTTCGCTTCGAGCCGAGCTTCGCGCCAGAATCGCAGATCGTTGTTAAGTCACCCATCGTTGTTGAGAGAACCGTTGGTAAGGTGGAGGTCGTAGAATACACGTCCCTCAGCGGAAATATCTACAGGAGGCTCAACAGCGTGATGGCAAATGGAGGCAGGGAAGACGCCGCCGAGATGGCGAGATTGGTTGAGGTTCAAAAGAGAGTAATTGAGGTGCCCATTGCGCAGGTCAGGCAGTGGCGCGCGACTTTGGCTGATAGTGTCGGTGCTTCGATGAAATCGCTGGAGCAACGGTCCGTCGACGCCGAGACAGGCGTTGGAACCATCACTCTCGATGGCACATTCTATAGTCTTTGGTACGACCAGGTGGGCAGTCACATCTCGTTCAGGTTACTGGATCACGAGGTCAGCAATCGTCAGGTGTCTGGAGTTCTGAAACTCGTGCGGTGGATGAACACCGTGCGCCGCGATATTGAAAAGCGAAGATAGCCCCGAAAAGCGAGATGCCAATCTGAATGAGATTCTTGGTTCGAACCGGTTTCGATGAGAATACGATACGAATCCCCGCTCACCTGTCGCCGGCAACTTCAGGGAACAGCGGCGAGAGTTTCAGTCCTAATCTCTCGGCAATTCCCAGGAAGACCCGGCGCTCGGTCGGGCTCATTGCCACCCGAAACGCCAGCGCCGCGTAAGGCACCAACGCGCCCGCGATCAACGCAACGAAGACGAGCAACGACGAAGGTGGCGCGTAAGTCCGAATCAGCAGCAGCAGCGCCACGAACGGAGCTTGAATCGCGACCGGCAGCGGCACCGCGCGCCACAGGTAGCTCCCCAGCGGGAGGTCGAGGTACTTCTTGAAATACACAACGATCTCAACCACCGGGAAGACCACCATCGGAATCGCGGTGCCGAGCGCGACTCCTTCGATCCCAAATCGCTGAACGAGCACGATGCTCAGTATCAGGTTGACGATGGCTTGTGAGAGGGTGAACCACGCGACGATGCGGTGTTTTCCGATGCCCATCAGAACAATCGACGGCGGCATTTCGATTAGATGGGCGATTGCGGCGATTGTCAGAATCGTCAGTATCGAGGCGCTTCCGGCGTACGCGGGGCCCATCCACAGCGAGATGAACGTCTCGCCCATCACTAGGAAGATCGTGCCGAGCGGCAGCGTGACCAGCAGCAGGTACTTCGTGCTGAGCACGAGCAGCTCACGGATGCTCTGCCGGTCGTTGCGCGCGTCGAGGTCCGAGGTCGTCGGCGTCAGTACTCCTACGGCCTCCGCCGCCTGGAGCAGGTAAGTAACCAGCCGGCTTCCGACGAAATAGCGCGTGACGGCCGCCGCCGGCAGGAAGATTCCTATCACTATCGAATCGGTGTAGAAGATCATCCGCTTGCCCATGATGATCAGAAAGGCGAAGATGCTGTAGTTGAAGAGACGCTTCATCTCCGGCTTGCTGAGATACACGCGCGAGACCGTGATCAAGGGGTTGATGCGGTATACGCAGAAGATCAGAATCGCCAGCCGCGTCAAATCGGATACGAGCGTGACGATCGCCAGGGCAACAAGGCCATGGCCGCCAAGAACCAGTGCAACCAGTATCAGGCTTCGAACAATGATCGTGATCGAGGTAACCAGTGAGTCGATGTCGTAGCGCTGATAGCCTCGCAGAACGCCGACGTAGACCGTTGCGGGGAAGCTGACGGCGAGGTTCAACCCTGCCAGAACGGCGATCTTGAAAACGGTGTGATCGTCAAGCCCCGTGTTGAAGATGCCGTTGAAGCGGAAGGCCACGCCGAAGCTGACCCCGAGCGAAATCAGCCCCATCAAAGAGTAGAAGGCGACTCCGCCGGTGATCACGCGGTTGATGGCTTCTTGATCGCCTCGCGCGCGATGTTCGGCGATGTACTTGACAATCGACTGGGTGACCCCCAGATCGAGCAGTCCGAGGTATCCGACCAGCGAGCCGATCAGAATCCAGACGCCATAGGCAGAGTCTCCGAGGTTCCGGACAAGGAACGGCGACATCAAGAACCCGGCTACGATGGTCGTCCCCATCGCGACCCAGTCCATCAAGACGTTCTTTACGATCTGAGTTGATCCGTGTGGCAGGTCCTTTTGCACTAAGTGATCACCATCGCGACGGGGTGTTCGTCCCGGCGCATAGTTTATCCATCCGGTCCGGTTTAGTCGATGTCAGCGCGGGGTTGAAATGGCTGCGCCGAACGCTCAGGCGAGGTTCTTGACCATCAGGTACCCGTCGTCGCCGCTCGTGTAATAGCGGGGCATGCAGCGCACGATCTTATAGCCGATGTCGAGGTAGAGCTTCTGCGCGGTGACGTTGGAAGTGCGGACTTCAAGCCGGACGGTTGCGACGCCGCGCCGGAAAAAGCCGGTCTCGACGGCGGTCATCAAGCGGCGGCCATACCCTTGACGGCGATGAATCGGGTCGACACCCAACGCAACGACGTGACCCGTCCCGTCGGGCTCTATCATGCCGACCACAAAGGCGACCATTGAGTCCGACGATCCCACGATCTTGTAGCAAACTGATTGGGTGTGAGACAGGAGATAGCGGATAGTCTCGCGGTCGTAGGCTTCACCCTCCGAGAAGCACCGTTGATCCAGCCGCCAGCAGTCGTTCAAATCGCTCGGCTTCATCGCCTCTACTGTTGGCAGGGCCACCGCTACCATAACGGGCAGTTCGTCTCTACTTTTGTTCCTTCGCTTCGGCCACATCTCCCCGATCCATATTAGACTCGTCTCGGATACCAGAGCCGGTCGGAGTAGTCGTGGAAACCACTAATGAGGCTGATACTTTCCCCGACATTATACGGGAAGACCGGGACTCTTGCACCACTTGATTGTTACGCTGATTGTGACGCGCGCGAATCGGCATCCGGCATGCAGCGAGGGGCTATCAGGGGGCGGAAAAAAAGGAAACTGGCTCGTGTCCTCAGTATGCTATCCGGCTTCTCTGCGGCGGGCCAGTCGCGCGTCTTGACCGATTGACCTGACCATCATCATAACCAGCGACCGGTCTTCGGGGCCGAGGTTCATCACCTCGTGCAACAGGTCCATCAGTTGAGGGTCACTGATGATCTTCTGCATCATGTCAAGCACCATGAGTGAATGTGAGGTGTCGATGCGGTAAGTGTCGACCGAGCCGTCGAAGGCGCCGCAAGCCGCGTTGAACAGCTCGACGACATCGACGCCGAGCCCGTCCGCGAGCGCCTTGAGTTTCTCCACGGACGGGTTCTTAGCCGTGCCTGCTATGATCCCGCTGACATAACCGTCAGTGATCCTCTCCCCGGACCGATGTTCTATGTCACGCAGCGTGAGCCCCTTTTGTCTCATCACCCGCCTGACGTAGCTGCGCAAATCTTCGCCCTTGGAACTTGTCATAAACGGCTTTCCTCCTGCTGAAGGCTAGCTCGGTCGTATGTGGCCCAATATAGGGGAGTTTTGGCGATAAGGCAATAGCAAATCGCGAACTCCGACCGCACGGCGCCTCGTCAGGGTCGGAAAGCGACTCGCGGCGCGGCCCCGTGACGCCGGTTCTCGCCAGGAGTCGATTAATGTAATAGGATTGCAGTGCCGCGGCACACATCGCGAGAATGGGAAGGGCTTCACGGTAACGGCGCGGGAGACAGAATCGAAATGGTAGAGTTGGACGGCGCATCGCTCACACTCGAACAGACGGCCGAAGTGGCCGATGGCGCTGAGGTATCACTGGCGGCGTCGGCGCGCGAGCGCATCGACCGTGCTCGCCGCTTCGTCGAAGATATCATCGCGCGCAGCGAGGTCGTCTACGGCATAAACACCGGATTCGGAGCCCTTGCGGACGTGACCATTCCACCCGATAAGCTGCGGGAGCTTCAGGTGAACCTCGTGCGCTCGCATTCGTGCGGGGTAGGGGACCCGCTCGATGAACGTGTAGTTCGGGCGATGATGGCGCAGCGAGCGAACGTGCTGGCCAAAGGATACTCGGGTTGCCGCGCGATCGTCATCGAGACCCTGATCCAAATGCTGAATCAAGGCGTCCATCCGGTGATCCCGTCGCGCGGATCTGTGGGCGCGTCCGGAGACCTGGCTCCGCTGGCACACCTTGCGCTTGTTGCGATTGGCGAAGGGGAGGCGGTGCTTCAAGGCCGGCGAATGCCGGGCGGCGAAGCGCTCTCGCGGACGGGGATCACGCCGCTCGTGCTTGAAGCGAAAGAAGGGCTCGCGCTGCTGAACGGCACTCAGGCGATGAGCGCAGTCGGAGGGCTTGCGCTTCTTGCTGGTGAGCGGCTCGCCGATGCGGCGGACGTGACGGGAGCGATGTCGCTTGAGGCGCTGAAAGGAACGCCGGTCGCCTTTGACCATCGGATTCAAGCCTTGCGGCCGCATCCGGGACAGGCAAAGAGCGCGCGGCGGCTTCGCGAGTTGATTGAGGGCAGCGAGATTCGCGAATCGCACCGCGACCATGCCGTCGACCCTCGCGTGCAGGATGCCTACGCGATCAGGTGCATGCCTCAGGTGCACGGAGCTGTTCGGGATGCGCTCGCTCACGCCCGGCGGATACTGGAGATCGAGATCAACAGCGCGACCGACAACCCGCTGATCTTCCCTGATACGGGTGAGGTCTTGTCGGGCGGCAACTTCCACGGCGAGCCGATAGCGCTTGCGATGGACTATGCCGCGATCGCGGTTGCTGACCTTGGGACTATTTCAGAGAGGCGCGTCGAGCGATTGGTGAATCCTGAGTTGTCGGGCTTGCCGGCTTTTCTCTCTCCGGACCCGGGAACGAACTCGGGGATGATGATCGCGCAAGTCGCGGCCGTTTCGTTGATAGCTGAGAACAATGTGTTGGCGCATCCGGCTTCGGTGACGAACCTGCCGACTTCGGCCAACAAAGAAGACCACGTCAGCATGGGGATGACGAGCGCGCTGAAGTTTGCGCAAGTCGTGAAGAACGTCGAGATGATACTGGCGATTGAATTGATGTGCGCGGCGCAAGGGTTGGAGTTCTTGAAGCCGCTTCGGCCCGGCCCGCGTCTTCAAGAAGCGTATTCCAAGGTCCGAGTCCGCGTCCCGGCGCTCGAGCGGGACACCCAGCTTTCGAAGTACATCGAGGAGCTTGTACCTCTGATACGTGAGATAGGATAGCCGGTACTGAGGGTGGCCGACAGTCGAGTGAGATTCGAGAGGCTTCGAAAATATGGTGCTACCCGGCCAGCATCACGATCGCCACATGATACACGCACACGACCGAATAGATGCCTACTGCCATTCTTATCCCCAGCCGCGCGCTCTTCAAATGCGAAAAGCTGTAGCACAGCATCAAGCAGACCGCCGTTATCGCCATCTTCACCAGGAAAAAGACGACGGCGTTTCGCTGGATCAAACTCTCCATCAACGGATTCCCTTCGGCCGCCACACCGCGTCCGATGTGCTGCATCGTCGCAACCGCGTCGTAGCCCGACATCGCGAGCGCCGTTAAGGTATAAAGGAACAACCTGCTGTCACGGAATAGAACTCCCTCTCTGACCATGTCAACCTCTTCTGCTAGATCCCCCTGAGTCGAGTGGGATGGGGCCCGTACTCGTAAGCCGATTATACGACCTCGGCGCGAAAACGCAAACGAAAAATTTCGGTAATTCGTTGACAGCTAACCTGATTGGGGCACGTCGCAGGCCGACGGTCATGCATGTCGCAACGAGGGTCTCCCGTTCGTGCGAGCCTCCGACGATGTGCTAGAATCCTGCGCACCAAGCCATGAGCAAGCACCGAATAGTTAAGGCCCCGCGAGGTCCGGCGATCAGTTGTAAAGGATGGCATCAGGAAGCCGCGCTTCGAATGCTGATGAACAACCTCGATTCGGAAGTCGCCGAAAAGCCTGATGAGCTGATCGTCTATGGCGGAACAGGGAAGGCCGCGCGCGACTGGCCCTCATTCGACGCCCTCGTGCGATCGCTTCGCGAATTGGAGAACGACGAGACGCTGCTGGTTCAGTCGGGCAAGCCGGTCGGCATCTTCCGCACGCACGAATACGCGCCGCGCGTGCTGATCGCGAACGCGAATCTCGTCGGTCACTGGTCGAACTGGGATGAGTTCAATCGGCTCGAGCGGCTTGGCCTGACGATGTACGGCCAGATGACCGCCGGCTCGTGGATCTACATCGGCAGCCAGGGCATAGTTCAAGGCACGTTCGAGACTTTTGCGGCGGCCGCGCAGAAACATTTCGGCGGCTCTCTCGAAGGCAAGCTGGTCGTCTCGGGCGGAATGGGAGGCATGGGGGGCGCGCAACCGCTCGCGGCAACGATGAACGGCGCGTGCTTTCTCGGCGTCGAAGTCGATCCGTCGCGAATCGAAAAGCGATTGCGAACCGGCTACTGCGACAAGATGGCTCTCGATCTCGACGATGCGCTTCGCATGATCGAAGATGCGCGAGCGCGCGGTGAAGCCATCTCCGTCGGACTGGTCGGCAATTGTGCCGATGTCGTCCCGGAACTAGCGCGACGCGGCGTTGTTCCAGATGTGCTGACCGATCAAACCAGCGCCCACGATGCTTTGAACGGCTATGTCCCGAATGGGATCACTGTTGAAGAAGCGGCCGAGCTTCGCCGGGATGACCCTGAGGAGTACATTCGCCGCTCGATGCTCGCGATGGCCGTTCACGTGCAAGCCATGCTCGACCTCAAACGAATGGGCGCCGTGACCTTTGATTACGGCAACAATATCCGGGCGCAAGCCAAACAAGCCGGGGTTGATGACGCGTTTGAGATCCGCGGGTTTGTGCCCGAGTACATCCGACCGTTGTTTTGTCAGGGTCGCGGACCGTTTCGCTGGGTCGCTCTTTCGGGCAGCTCCGACGACATCAGGAAGACCGACGAGCTTGCGTTGGACCTGTTCCCCGACGATCAGGTGTTGTCGCGCTGGTTAAAGCTCGCGCGCGACCGCATTCAGTTTCAAGGCCTGCCCGCGCGAATCTGCTGGCTGGGATACGGCGAGCGCGCGGAATTCGGCGAGGCGATGAATGACATGGTCCGCACCGGAAGACTCGAAGCTCCGATTGTGATTGGGCGCGATCATCTGGACACCGGCTCGGTCGCTTCGCCTTATCGGGAGACCGAAGGCATGCTCGACGGCTCGGACGCCATCGCCGACTGGCCGCTGTTGAACGCGCTGCTGAACACGGCGTCGGGCGCGTCGTGGGTCTCGGTTCACAACGGCGGCGGCGTCGGCATCGGCTATTCGCTGCACGCAGGTCAGGTGACCGTCGCAGACGGAACCGACGAAGGGGCCCGTCGCTTGAATCGAGTGTTGACGAATGATCCCGGCATCGGCGTCGCCCGACACGTTGATGCGGGGTACGAAGACGCGAAACGAACAGCGCGAACCGCGGGGATTAGGATACCGGGGACACGCAGTTCTGATGAATCAGACGGCATCGGTTAATGACGTTGTCCGGCGGTTGAGGACAGAGGCGTGCTCGTGATCAGCCCGCAGTGAGTTATTGGAAGACCGAATGAGTAGCAGCGGCCCAGGGAGATTCCGACAAAGTGGATCCGGCAGAAGAGAAAGCCGCAACCGCCATCGGATACATGCGCAGGTTCCTGACCGAACCTGCGGCGAAACCGTCGGAGCCAAGAGTAGCGCTGTGGCTCGCTTTGAGCTTCCTGTTTGCGGGCTTCTACGCGTACCAGGGCTTGGTCGAAGGCTTCAGCGGCCGGTACGTGGTGCAGGACGACGCACGGCAGCACATCTTCTGGATGCAACGCTTCGTAGACCCCGGCCTCTTCCCGAATGACTTGATCGCAGATTATTACGAATCGATTTCGCCATCGGGCTTCACGACTCTTTACTGGATCTTCGGACACCTCGGCGTTGAACCCCTGCTCCTCACCAAGATTCTCCCATTAGTCCTTGGGCTCGCCGCAACCGCATATTCTTTTGCAGTCACGATGCGCGTGCTACCGGTGCCTGCCGCAGGATTTGCGGCCTCGCTTCTGCTCAATCAGGTCCTGTGGAGCCGCCTGGACCTGGTCTCCTCGACGCCCCGGGCCTTCTTGTGTCCGTTGTTTCTCGCATTCTTGTACCACTTCTTGCGCAGGTCGCTGATCGGGTGCGTGGTGACGGTTGCGCTTCTTGGCCTCTTCTACCCTTCGGGCCTGTTCATCGCAGCGGGAGTCGTGGCCCTCAACCTGTTTCGATTGGAGAAACGACGTCTTCGCGTCTCCCAGAATCGGGGCGAATACTTTCTCTGCGCAGCGGTGCTCGTCGTTGCGTCGCTCGCCACCGCGGCGTACTGGCTTCAGTCTTCTCGGTACGGGCCGCCAATAACGGCGAGCGAAGGGAGGATGTTACCCACCGGTTTAGCAGGGGAGCGACTCGGCTTCTTGGACGAGGAGTTTTGGACCTACTGGCTCTGGGGCGAGCAGAGCGGACTTCTGTCGAGCGTCAGTCCCATGCCGTTCGCGCTCATTGCGGGCCTGCTTCTGCCGGTATTGATGTACTCCCCTAAGAGATTCCCGCTCGCCAGCCGCATCACCGGAGCCAAACTTCTACCTCTCACCGCCTTAGCGTCTGTGATCATGTTTTTCGCCGCTCACGCCGTCTTGTTCAGGCTCTATCTCCCGGACCGCTACATACGGCAAACGGTGCCGATGCTAATATGCGTTGCTGCGGGTGTGGGGTTACTGGTCATGCTGGACGCGGTTCTCCGATGGTCTATATCGTCACAACTCAACAAGCGAGTTTGGGTAGCCGCAGGCGCGACGGCGCTCGTCGGTGCTATGCTCGTTTCGTTCCCGAGCTTCGTTAAGAGGTTCCCCAGAACAAAGTGGCGGGCGGGTGAAGAGGTTCAGCTCTATGAGTTTCTCTCGCGCCAACCCAAGGACAGCGTCATCGCCACTTTGTCGCGGGAAGCTAACAACATTCCGACTTTTGCCAAGCGCTCGGTGCTGATCGCGCCGGAGTACGCTAATCCCTATCAGAGGAGCTACTACCTCCAACTGCACGAGCGCTGCCTCGACCTTCTCAATGCCCAATACACAACTGATTCGGAGAACCTGCGGAACTTCATCCGCGAGTATCACGTCGACTTTTTCGTCTTGGATCGCAACGCATTCGAGCCCTCGTACCTGCAAGGCTGGATCACCAGACGCTTCAGGCCGACCGCGGTAGAGATTAAGAAGCGCCTCGAGCGCGGGGACATCCCGGTCATGGCGAAGGTAATGAGAAAGTGTGTGGTACTTGAAACCGGTCGCGTCATTGTGCTGCGTGCTGCGGACGTAGAGGAAGCCGCGCAACGTTGAAGAGACCGGCGCCAGGAGGCCACGTTGCTCACCACCGCGCAGCGCCGGCCCGCGCCTGGGGCGATGGCAGCTCCTTCCTCACGTAAGCGCGGATGAAGAAGGTCGTATCACCGATCTGAAGGTCGCGGCTCTTGTTGGGACCGAAGACAAGCTGCGGCTCGTAATTCTCCTCGATCCACCCCATCAGCCGCCGGCAGTAATCGCGCCCGAAAACAGCCGCGCCGAACTCTGGCGTAGCGCGGTTCGTCACCAGGACAAGGCGCGTGTTCGATGCGATGAGGCTCTCAATCGCCCGCTGCTCTCCGGCTTCATCGAGGTACCCCGGCGTCGTTATCTCTTCTCGCAGAGGATTGGGCCGGTCGGTGAAGAAGTTGAGCGATGTGCCTTCAGGCATTACGGCGACCGGTTCCGTGGGCAGTGTCGCCCGGCTGATGAACTCCATCGCCTCGTCCACCGATTGGCCGAGATCCGGTTGAGCGACGATCGTGCCTCGCGCCGTGCGAATCGGATGAGTATTGCTGTTGCGGTATCGGAACCCTATAACGCCCGCGGTGACCAACACCCACGTGAATATCACCGCCAGCACGAAGCCTCGCGCAAAGCGACGCCTGCGCGCCTCGCCCAGCAAGTCGGGGAATGGACCTGTACAACAATACGTGAACAGAATGACCGAAGCTGGAAGCAGGTATGAGCTGTAGGCCCCGCCGCTTCGAACACGCAGGATGACTCGTAAGAGGTTCAACAGCGCGTAGATCGCCATCAAGACCAGCATCAACGTCTGCGTGTCCGCGCCGCCGCCGCGCGAGATTCCCTTTTGATAGCGATGCGATCCGACCGCTATCATCACCACGAGCAGTATCGGCATGGCAAGATACGGCCCTTTCTCCCACTGCATTCCCACCAGCGGTATGCCGACGAAGACCAGCACCGACACGGCCAGCAGCATGACGATTTGCACGGTCGAGTTTCCGGCGTCGCTCACCGCAGGCTCGGCCGTCACCGGCTGAACATTCGCGCCGGCCTTCTTTACGCGAACCGCGAGCATCGATAACCCGGCAATGAATCCCGCCACCGATAGGATTCTCAACGCGGCCAGGACCATCTGAAAGAGCGATTCGCCGGGCTGGTCTAGTCCCGACATCCGCCGGTTGAAGTACACTAGCTCCGGCGGCAGATTGAGGAAGAAGATGAATGCGTCATGTGAGAGCGTGCTCCAACCGACTCGCGCGGCGATGAAGGCGTAAGCCGCCCCGGCAATCCCGAGCGCCGGACCAAGAAACACCAACGCCCGAGTGATCGAGCGGCCGATTCTCGGGTAGCCGGCCATCCCGACGCACAGGACGCCGGTCGCCAGCGCCGCCAATCCCATCTCCGTCTTGGCCAGCGTTGTGAGGCCCGCGGCAATTCCGGCTGCGAACAGCGCACTGCGGCCGCTGAGCACACGCCTGCGTTGCCCCGAATCCCGTGACTCTTCCCCGACGTTCGTGTCAACCCACCGAACGAGCAGCGCAAGCGTGACCAATCCAAGCGCGCACGCGTGCAACGCCGAATACGAGTAGGGCAGAATGTAGTTGCCCGCTTGCTTGAAGGCGCAGAGCCACATAACGCTCAACGCGGCGGCTGCCGACGGCGCGCGTCCCATCACCTGCCGCGAGAGCCAGTACACCAGCGCGATTATCAGAATCGCAGTCACGATCCCATCCGCATACAAGACGTTAAGCGAGGGTCCGAAGATCCGATACAGCGTCGCGTTGACGTAGGGTGACAGCGGGCCATAGATGTGCCGCACGGCGGAGTAGAGCATCTCACCGCGCGCGAGCCTCAGCGGCTGATTCATCTCGCGGCCGCAGTCCACGAGCGGGTTGCCCCACCGCTGCCACGAGAGAACAAGTCCGACAATGAAGGAGACAGCGATGAGGCCGGCCCATGGAAGGTCCCGTCTGTCTATGCGTGAGGTCACGGCGAGCGCGATTATAGGCGATGCCACGCGTCAATGACAACGCTCGACTCTGCCGGGCAGTGTTGCTCTAAGTTGCGATCGCTCAACCGCCATCGCGCCAAGAACGTCAAGGCAGATCGAGGGTCTCATTCCGCTCTTGGCGCTGATCTTGGCGTTCCTGGCGGCTTGGCGGTGTCCGCCTTCCAGCAACACACACCTGGCAGATTACCCTCCTGCGGCGCTTCGTCCGTTTGTCGAACACTTATCGAACCCGAGGCCGATTGCTATACTCTGCTTTCTTTCGTTCGCCCAACGAGAGTCAGAGGCCGAGAATGACAGACACAACTAAATCCGACGAACTCTTCCAGCGTGCGCAGAACGTGATTCCCGGCGGCGTCAACAGCCCCGTTCGCGCTTTCCGCGCGGTCGGCCGCACGCCGCTGTTCATCACGTCAGCCGCAGGCTCGAACATCGCCGACACCGACGGCAACACCTACATCGACTACGTCGGTTCATGGGGACCGATGATACTTGGCCACGCGCATCCGGCGGTCATCGAAGCCGTCCGCGCCGCAGCCGAACGCGGGACGAGTTACGGCGCGCCGACCGAAATCGAAATCGAGCTGGCCGAGGAGATCATCGCCGCGTTCCCTTCGATTGAGCGCGTGCGTCTGGTTAGCTCCGGCACTGAAGCCACGATGACCGCCATCAGGCTCGCACGAGGCTTCACCGGCCGCGATCGCGTAGTCAAGTTTGAGGGATGCTATCACGGCCACACTGACAGTCTGCTCGTGAAGGCCGGCTCGGGGCTTGCGACGTTCGGGACCCCTGACAGCGCAGGAATCCCCGAAGCTCTCGCCCGCAACACGATCGTGCTTCCCTACAACGACCGGGCCGCGATCGAGAAACTGTCTGAAGAGCAGGGAAGTGAAATCGCTTGCGTGATAGTCGAGCCGGTCGCCGGCAACATGGGTTGCGTACCGCCTCGCGCGGGGTACCTCGAGACTCTTCGTGAAGTGACGGCGCGCTATGGATCACTGCTGATCTTCGACGAAGTGATCACGGGGTTCAGGGTGGCTTACGGCGGCGCGCAGCAGTTGTACGGCGTCAGACCTGATCTGACGTGCCTCGGCAAGATCATCGGCGGCGGGCTTCCGCTTGCGGCTTTCGGGGGACGCGCGGAAGTGATGGAACAGATCGCGCCGCTCGGACCCGTGTATCAGGCCGGGACTCTCTCAGGCAATCCGCTGGCGGTGACTGCCGGGCTTGCGACTTTGAGATTGCTGACGGAGATGAACCCGTATGAGCAACTCGAACGAGCGGGCGCGAGGATCGAGCGGGGCCTGATGGACGCCGCGCTCGAAGCCGAGATCCCGGCGACGATCAACCGCATCGGGTCGATGCTAACGGCTTTCTTCAATGACGGGGCCGTGAGGGATTGGGCGTCGGCTAGGAAGTCGGACACTGATCGTTACGCGCGGTTCTTCAGGGCGATGCTCGACAGAGGAGTGTATCTGGCGCCGTCTCAGTTCGAGTGCGCGTTCATAAGCATCGCGCACCCCGATGAAGTGATTGACAAGACACTCCAGGCGGCTCGCGCTTCGATGGCGGCCGCTCGCTGAGACACTCTAACCGCCAAAGCGCCAAGTACGCCAAGAGGGACGCCAAGAAGGAATAATGTTGGCGAATCTCTTGGCGTTCTTGGGTTCCTGGCGCTTATCTCTCGGTTGAATCTGCGAACTTCAATGCATACGAGGGCGCGCCAGTCTCCGACTCCAGCCGCGGATCGGCCACCGGCGCCGCCGCGACTACGCGAAGCGGAATCTCACCAGCCCACACCGGAAGCTGGTAGTCCTCTTCATCGTCGATCGGCGGCCCGGTTCGAATCTTGGCCGAAGCTTCGGTCAAGGGCAGCGCCAACACCGTCGTCGCCCGGAGTTCGTCCTCATTCGGCTCGCGTACGTCGTCCCACCTTCCCGGAACGAGGTGCTCAGTGAACGCGCGAAGGGCCTCCAGTTTCAGGTCGCGATCGTCGACTGGTTCGGCCTTTCCGAATACCACGACCGAGCGGTAGTTGATGCTGTGATGGAACGCCGATCTCGCCAGCACGAGGCCATCCACCAGCGTCACCGTCACGCAAACCTCGACCCCGCCTTCAAGCGCCCGCAACATGCGGCTCGCCGCTGAGCCGTGGATGTACAGGCGATCTCCGGCGCGGCCGTAGGACGTCGGTATGACAAAGGGCTGGCCGTCAACGACGAATCCGACGTGGCACACAAATCCTTCGTCGAGTATTTCGTACACCGTAGCCCGTTCGTATTCTGCACGTTTCGGCAGCCGCTTCACTGTGGTTCGGTCGGTTGGCTCGAATCTATCCACCGGTCTTCGCTCCTCGTTCAGATGTTGCTTTGATTCTTCCGTCGACGCGCGGCGCGATCTCTCCGAGTTTCTTGATGGCCTCGATCACCACGTCGGGCTCAAGCGGGCCTTCTTCAGGTTTGAGCAGCACCTCGGCGCCTTTGAAATCGTATCCGTCTCCGCCGCCGAAGATATAGGCGTTGACCGCAACCGTGTAAGCCTTCGCATCCTCTGCCTGTTTACCGGCGACTTCGACGCGCGTAACACGCGAGCCGACCGGTTTCGCCGCGTCGTAAGTGAACGCGAGTCCCGATACTTGCGGGAAGCGGCCGTCCTCCTGACCCGCAACGCTCACACCGTGCTCCAGCACCTTCTTCAGGTGCGCGCCGGTGATGCGGACCTTCACCAGCCCGTTCTCAAATGGCAGGATCGTGATTATGTCCTTCTTGGTCAGCTCACCGGGACCGTAGGTGGCATCCGAGCGCAGACTGCCGCTGTTTACCAGGGCTGCGTCGGCCGCAACCGCCTCGCGATATACGTCGGCGACGAAGTTACCGAGGTTGGTCTCGCCGCGCCGAATCATCGAAGCCCGCGCGTCGAGCACGACCGAAGTTCGACCGATCACCTCGCCCAGGCTCGCGTTCAACTGCTTCTCGTAGCCGGAGACTATTCGAGCGACTTCGGGGTCGTCGCCGATCGAGTCGGTGACGGGAATGGCTTGCCAGTCGAGCGACTCAATCCGGAATCCGCGACCGCTCGCGCGCCGAACTAGGTTCACGTCGATTCGGCCCAGGTTGCGCGCGTCGGAACCGGCTTTCAGAATGAGCGCGCGACCCGCCTGCGACTCAAGCAACTCGTGCTCGTGTCCGCCGACGATCAAGTCTACGTCTGCGCTTGCGGCGAGGCGTTTGTCGTCGCGCATGGGCAGATGGGTCAGTGCGATGATGACGTCCGCGCCCATCCTGCGAAGCCTCCGTGACAACCGGGCGCCGACGGCGATCGGATCGTCGAACCTGATGCCCTGACCCGGATGCGACATCGTATAGGTAGCCGGCAGCAGCAGTCCGAAAACCGCGACTTTGACGCCCGCGAACTCGCGAATGATGTAAGGCTGGACGCCGCCGAAGGGCTTTCCCGTCTGTTTGTCGATGACGTTGGCCGACGAGTAGGCGAAACCCGAGTCCTTGATTCGCTCGCGCAGGACGTCGGCGCCGTAGTCGAACTCATGGTTGCCGAACGTCGCGATGTCCAGCCCCGCCGAGTTCAGCGCATCGACCATCTGCTTGCCTTTGAAGAGTCGCGATGCAACCGAGGGCGACATGAAGTCGCCGGCGAGTAGGAACAGCGTGTTGGGCGACTGAGCGCGAATCGATTTCTGGAGCGTAGCGACGCGAGCGACGCCGCCCCGCTTGCCCTTGTCGACGGGTGAAATTTGATACACGTCGTTGAGTTGAAGGATCGTGATCGTGGTTGCGGAGGGCGATTGCTTCTCCTGCGCGCCCGCGAGCTGCGGCATCAACGCAATGAGACAGATAAACGAGAGGATGATCTTGCGCGGCACTGAACTTCTCCTCGATGGGTATCAGAGAGTTGAGACAGCGAAGACGGATTCTAGGGATCGCCGACGATCCTAACAACCGCCTCCTCCGATCCAAATTCAATCGATTATCCTTATGTGAAGCTCGCGGAGTTGGTCTTCGGATACGGGCCCCGGTGAGTTGGTCATCAAGTCCGCGGCGCTCGCGGTCTTCGGGAATGCTATGACTTCGCGAATCGATTTCTCGCGAGCCAAAAGCATGACTATCCGATCGAACCCGAACGCGATGCCGCCGTGGGGCGGCGTCCCGTACTCGAGTGCCTCGAGCAGGAAGCCGAACTTGGCATGTGCTTCCTCGTCGCTCATCCCGAGCGCCTGGAAGACGCGATGCTGGACCTCGCGGGAATGGATCCTGATCGAGCCGCTGCCAAGCTCCACTCCATTAAGAACCAGATCGTACGCCTTAGCCCGGATCGCGCCGCGATCGGATTCGAGCTTGTCCAGGTCGTCCTCGTGAGGGCTTGTGAACGGATGATGCATTGCGTAGTAGCGGCCGTCTTCTTCGTGGTACTCGAACATCGGAAACTCAGTCACCCACAAGAAGCAGAACTTGTTCGGATCGATCAGGCCCTCGCGCTCCGCGACCTCCGACCGCAACGCGTTGAGCGAAGCGGCGACGACACCGGGTTTCCCCGCCACAATGAGCGTCGCGTCGCCCGCCGCAGAACCGGCTGCCGACGCCAGTTCCGCGACTTTCGCTTCGCCGAGGCTCTTCACCAGAGAAGACGCGGCCTCGCCCGACTCTGTGACTCTTATCCACGCCATCCCGCCGGCGCCGGAGCGCTTGGCAGTCTCAGTCAGCTCGTCGAGCTGCTTGCGGGAATATTTCGCGCCGCCGGGAACACTGATCGCTTTGATCTCCCCGCCCGCGGCCAGCACGCTGCGATAGGGCGCGAAGTCCGTCTCAGTCAGCAGCCCGCTGAGATCGCTCAACTCGACTCCATATCGAGTGTCGGGTTTGTCGGACCCGTAGCGGCGCATCGCTTCCGCGTAGGTCATGCGCGGGAAGGGAAGCTGCGTCTTCACGGACACCAGCTCCGCCAGTTGCGCCATCATCGGCTCGATGACCTCAAAGATATCGTCCGGTTGAATGAAACTCATCTCGACGTCGATCTGAGTGAACTCGGGTTGGCGGTCCGCGCGCAGGTCCTCGTCGCGGAAGCACCGAGCGATCTGGAAGTAGCGGTCGTATCCGGAGACCATCAGAAGCTGTTTGAATATCTGAGGCGATTGGGGCAGCGCATAGAAGTTACCGGCGCTCAGGCGGCTCGGAACAACGTAGTCGCGCGCGCCTTCGGGCGTCGTCTTGATCAACATCGGAGTTTCGACCTCGAAGAACCCGCGCTCGTCCAGATAGCGCCTGACGGCGAGCGCGGCGCGGTGCCGCAGCCTGATGTTCTCCTGCATCTTCAACCGGCGGAGGTCCAGGTAGCGATACTTGAGTCTCACTTCTTCGCTGGGTCGGGAGCTGTCGATCTCGAACGGCGGCGTGCGAGCCTCGTTGAACAGGTAGACTTCGCCGGCTATCACCTCGACCGCGCCACTTCCTATGTTCGGATTGACTTTGTCGGCATCGCGGAGCACGACGCGGCCCGCGATTGCAAGCACGTATTCGTTTCGCGCTCCCTTCGCGCGACGATGAGCTTCAGGGTTCTTCTCTTCGTTGAATACGATCTGAACGATGCCCTCGCGGTCGCGGAGGTCGATGAACGTGAGCGGGCCGAAGTCGCGGCGCCGGTGGACCCATCCCATAATGACGACGTCGCGACCCGCGTGCTCAGCTCTCAGGCGTCCGCAATACTCGCTACGTTTCAGATTGCCAAGGTTATCAAGCATGTGTATCCCGATGTTGTGCTGATTCAAGCCGGCGGCTTAAGCGTGGCAATCAGCTCATTCTCCTCGATCGCGACCTGTGCGCCGGTTTCCAGGTTGCGGAGCGCGTACTTGCCGGTCTTGATCTCGTCTTCGCCGATTATCACTGCGTAGCGCGCGGCGAGGTTATTGGCGACCGCCAGCGACTTTTTCAGCTTGCGAGCTTCAAGGTCGACGACGACGCTTATACCGGCGTCACGCAGTCGGCCCGCAAGCGCGAATGAATGGAGCCTCGCCTCCTCACCGATGTAAGCGACGAAGATGTCAGGCACGCCGACGCGCGCGGCGACGCTCGAGTCCGGCAGGCTCATCACCATTCGCTCGATGCCGAACGCGAAGCCGAAGCCTTTCGCGGGCGGGCCTCCGAGCATCTCCGACAGCCCGTCGTAGCGCCCGCCGCCGACTATTGTGTTCTGCGCGCCGAGATGACTTCCAATGATCTCGAACGCCGTGCGCATGTAATAGTCGAGCCCGCGCACGAGCCGCGGCGCGATCGTGTACTTGATGCCTCTCGCGTCGAGCAGGCGGCGGAACTCATCGAAGTGCTCGCGGCAAGACTCGCATAGCTGGTCTGTGATCGCTGGCAGCTCATTTAAGTAAGGCTGACACGACTCGACTTTACAGTCGAGCACGCGCAGAGGATTGGTTTCGTAGCGCTGAGCGCAGCTCGCGCACAGGTTTGACAGCCGCTCGCGAATTGCTTCCTTGAGACTTGCGATGTAGGCCGGCCGGCAATTGGCGTCGCCGATCGAGTTGATGAGCAATTCCGTGTCGGTTATTCCTAGCCGCTTGAAATAATCGTCGAGCATCTCGATGACCTCGGCTTCGATCGCCGGGTTGTCGCTCTGGCCGAGCACTTCGACGCCGACCTGTGAGAACTGGCGATAGCGGCCTTTCTGCGGGCGCTCGCGCCGAAACTGAGGGCCGATGTAGAACAGCTTCACCAGGCCGGTTTGATTGAACAAACCGTGCTCGACAAACGCGCGGACGACCGAGGCCGTCGATTCCGGCCGCAACGAGACCGATTCGCCGTCCCGATCCTCGAACGTGTACATCTCCTTGTTCACATCGGTCTCGCGTCCGACTCCTCGCTCGAACAGCTCGGTCTTTTCGATTATAGGCGTGCGAATCTCCTGGAATCCGTAGAGGCGGAAGACCTCGCGTGCGGTGTCTTCGACGACAAGCCAGCGCTCGATCTGCGCGTCAACCTTGTCGGTGAAACGCGAGGGGAGAATATCCTGAGTTCCGCGAACTTTTGAGATCACCGCAGATAGGCGTCCTTCAACTCGACGTAGTGTTTCCAATTCTCTTCGGTGCGCGCCAGTTCTTCGCCCGTCAACTCGCGCTTCACCTTCGCCGGCGCGCCCATCACCAGTGAGCGCGGCGGAATCCTGGTCCCGGGCGTCACGAGAGATCCCGCGGCAACAAGCGACTGCTCGCCTACCACAACGTCATCCAGAACGATCGAGCCGATTCCGATGAGCGCCCGGTCTTCGATCGTGCATCCGTGCAGGACAACCGCGTGACCCACGGTGACGCAATCGCCGATCGCCGTAGGGAAGAGACCGCCCGTCACGTGGATGATCGTGCCGTCCTGGATGTTCGTGTTTTGGCCGATACGGATTTGATGGACGTCGCCTCGGAGCACGCAGTTGAACCAGACGCTCGAGTGCTCGCCGATCTCCACCTCGCCGATAACGTGCGCGCTGTCTTCAATGAACGCCGTCGCGGCAACACGAGGCAGCACGCCCTTGTAACTCCTGATCATCCTGGGGCCTCTCAACTCGCGACCGCCCAGCGCCATAACCAGAAGTAAGGCCGAGCATGACTTTCGTCTACTGTTGGCGACGCGAGCGTTAGTAAAAGGAACTCAACCTACCATACCACTTGAGAGCGTAGCAAGTTGACACTCCGAAGAGCGTGACTTAGCATTGCGCCCGAATGGCGACTTCGTTGACCGAAAGCGCTTCTGAGTCCCGCCCGGCCGATCAATCATTCGTGAAGGCGACGGTGTTCAGGTCGAAGAGGGCACGTGCGCTTGCCGTCGGCCTCGCACTTGCAGGCTTGGTGAGCGGTTGTGGCAAGCCCTTTAACGTGAAGACTGCACCCGACATGCGGGAGCGCGACTTCGGCAGCCGCGCGGCGTCATCAGGTGTTTCACTTCAGGCAGCAGCGATCACCGACGAGGACGTTCTGTATGACACATTCGACGCAAACCTGATAATGGCGGGCCTGTTGCCGATGCGAGTGGAGGTCAGCAACGAAAGTGTGGGTCCGCTCAACTTGAAGGGCGCGAGGTTCGAGCTTCGACAATCATCGCCTCCCGGAGCGATCAGGCCGATCGATGCGCGACGCGCCTTCAAGCGGCTCGTGCTGTTTTATGGAGTGACGACGTATCAGATTCGAGGCTACAGACAATCGGAACAGGATTTCCTGTCACACGCGCTTGATGTCACGTCCCCGTTGGGCGCGGGCGAGTCGAGACAAGGGCTGTTGTTCTTCCCGCTGCGCGGCGAGTTCGATAAGGCGACCCCATCGTCGTTAGTTGTTCGCGGAATCAGGATCGGTCAGGGAAGTTCAGACGTGCGGTTCGAGTTGAAACTGAATTGAAGCGCTCGCTGTGAGACCTCGCGCGGCGCGGCTCCTAACGAAGGAGGACTCATGCTCGATATCTATTCAGCCACCGTTGTGATGTCGAGAGCCTTTGGCGTCTACATGCTGGCAAACGTGACGCTTTCGGTTGCAGGGAGCTTCCTGTTAACCGCACGAACGACTGAGCCAGGTCAGTGGCTCGACCGTGATGTGATTGTTCTGGCCGTCGCGGCGCTTGCCTACATACTCATCGCCCTGCTGCTCCTCATCTACGCGAAGGCGGTTGCTCGCATCCTGACGAGAGGGCTTGGAGGGACAGCCGTCGAAATCAGTGAAGCCAACTATGGTCTTCTCCTGAGGACGGCCCTCGCCGTGTTGGGCGCGTATGTTCTGACCTATACGATTCCTACTCTCGCAAAAATAATCACTGTCAATCTTCTGGCCAGGCGTGAGACTTTGTCAGGAATCGACGATCTTCTGGCGGCCAGGAGAGTGCCTGTCGAAGACATCGTCCAGGCAGTAGCTCAACTGGCACTGGGTCTCTGGCTAATCGTTGGGTCGAAGGCGATCCTCTCGCTCATAAGAAAAGCGTGGTTGCGCATAAGAGCCGAGTGAGATTGACTAGGCTCTCCGCGGCGTGGATGATGGCGGGTATGCGAAGGACTCGAGGGAGACTCAAGCCGTTCAGCGTCGCGCTGCTGATTCTCGCTGCCGGCCTCGGTCAACGCGCGGCAGCTCAACAGCCCGCGCAACCGTCCACGCCGCAACAGCCGTTCAGCAATCCCGCGATGGAAGATGACGAGTTTCATCGCACGCTTGCGCAGGGGCACAGGTACGCCCGTCGCGGACAAGTCGACGACGCGATAGTCGAGTTCAAGAAGGCGCTCGCGCTTCGCAATGGCCGGTGCGCCGAGTGCTTTCAGTTCATCGCCCAGATGCTCTTCGCTACCGGAATGTTCAAAGACGCCGCGGCGGCTTATAAAGAGGCCCTCGCGCTCAGCCCGTCTAACGCCGCTGACTTGAACAATGCTCTGGGGGTTGTGCTCTACCTTCAGAACGACACGGCGACGCTTGAGGAAGCGGCTGTCGCATTGCAGCGCGCGATCGACTTGAGCGGCGGCAAGCTCACCAAGGCGTATTTCAATCTCGGGTACGCGCTGATCAAGCTGGGGCGCGAGGAAGACGGCAAGACCGCGCTGAGGAAGTATCTCGAAGTTGAACCCAACGCGAGCGAGGCAACTGCGGTGCGCGCCATAATCGCCAATCCCCGGTTGGTGAACGAGAAGTTCGCGCCCGGCTTTTCGGTAACGACGCTCGACGGCCGGAAAGTCTCGTTGGATTCGTTTCGCGGCAAGGTGGTCATGCTCGACTTCTGGGCAACGTGGTGCGGACCGTGCCTGGTTGAGATGCCATCGGTCAAGAGGCTCTGGGAGAGGTTCAGCGGCGAGGACTTTGTCATTCTCGGGGTGAGCCTCGACCGAGACTTCGGATCACTCAAGTCGTATATCAAAGAGGAAGAGATCGGCTGGCCTCAATACTTCGATGAGGAGTGGCGAATCGCGACGCTCTACAGCGTCAACGCGATCCCGGCGACGTTTCTGATAGACCAGGACGGGATCATCCGCGGAGTCGGACTGAGAGGCGGCCGGCTTGCGGGCAAGATAGAAGAGCTGTTGAAGAAACCCCAGAAGCAGCAAGACGGCCAGGCGCGATGAATCGTGGACTACACGGACTCACCGCGTTCGGGTGCCGGCGCCAGTCGGCGTGATCGCCTGATCAGAGCGGCGACGAGCCGATAGCCCAAAAGCGCGCCGACTACTCCACCGAATGCCATCGGTAGTCTCGTGTCAGCCTTCACAAGCATCCAGTAGTGAATCACGCCCAGGAGGGCCGCAAGATATGCGGCCCTGTGAAGGCGGCCCCATCGCTTTCCGCCCAATCGCTTCACCATCCCGTTTGTCGACGTTATCGCCAGCGGCAGCAGCAACAGGAACCCTAGCATCCCAACGGCGATGAAAGGCCGCTTGAGGATGTCCTCCGGCACTGCACCGATCTTGAACGACTTGTCGAACCAAACGTAGGTCAGCAGGTGGAGCGAGCCGTAGAAGAACGCATAGACTCCGAGCATGCGGCGGAATCGAATCAGCCAGGGAAGGCCCAGTAGCTTCCTGAGCGGCGTGACCGTGAGCGACAGCAGCAGGAATACCAGAGTCAGCGTGCCGGTCGTGTGTGTTATGAACTCGAGCGGGTTTGCGCCCAAACGGTGGTGATACGCGTCCCATCCGAGCAGCACCAACGGAACTATGCCGTTCACGAGCAAAACGAATCTGGCGAATCTCGTGTCCTTCATGACTCCTAGAAATACACCTTCAAGTCCATCCCCGAATAAAGTCCTGCGACCTGTTCGGCGTACCCGTTGAACAACAACGTGTCGCGCCGCCCGAACTCGCCGATGCGGCGCTCCGTAGCCTGACTCCAGCGAGGATGATCGACATGTGGATTGACGTTCGAGTAGAACCCATACTCGTGAGGCGCGTAGGCGTTCCATGTCGTCTTCGGCATGTCTTCGACGAGGCGAATAGTGATGATGGACTTGATGCTCTTGAAGCCGTACTTCCACGGCACGACCAGTCGCAGCGGCGCGCCGTTCTGCGGCAACAGGGGCTTGCCGTACAGCCCGTGCGAGAGAATCGTGAGCGGGTGCATCGCTTCGTCCAACCGCAAGCCCTCGACGTATGGCCAATCAAGCAGGTCGCTGCCGAGGTTCGGCATCTGGCTCGGATCAGCCAGGGTCACGAACTTAACGTATCGTGCTTGCGATTGAGGCTCGACCTGTTTGAGCAACTGCGCGAGAGGGAATCCGAGCCACGGTATCACCATCGACCAGCCCTCGACGCAACGGAGACGGTAGATGCGTTCTTCGGGAGGGCTGATCTTCAGGAGGCCGTCCAGGTCGAAGACCCTTGGCTTGTGGACGAGCCCTTCGACTGAGACGGTCCACGGCCGCGTCACAAAGTTCCTTGCCTCCGCCGCAACCGCGCGCTTGTCGGTTGAGAACTCGTAGAAGTTGTTGTAGTTCGTGATGTCTTCGAAAGAAGTCGGCTGTTCATCGCCGGGCGCGAGTGCCCGGTACTCACCGGCGATCGTATTCGCGGTGTCGCCTTCGGCGGGGGCTTGTTTGGAAGTCGACGACAGCGCGCGGTACAGCAGTCCGGTCGCCGTCGTTGTTGCCGCCAGCACTGCGCCTCGAATGAACGTGCGACGGTTGAAGTAGAGACTCTCGTCCGTTACTTCGGCGAATTTGATGTCGTCGGGCTTCCTGATCAACATAGATTCAAAATCGGGCGTCGACTCAATAATACGACGTAATCGTGCCACTCAGTTTTCGCACCACCGTACGCCACCATTGTGATGGCCGGCTGCGACGGTTGACCACCAACACAACAGGGCCAACACCGGCGCTGTTAAGCTAGAGATCACGATTGGGTGAGCTTTTATTCCCGACGGACCGGCGCCGTTACCCGTTGTCACCCTCAGAACCGTATTCAGGGTATTCGCGCTCTACGATCTCGCCCGGACGCGGCGGCTCGGTCAGCAATAACAGGGCATCGCGCAGCACGCGCTTCTGAAGCTCCCGCATGAAAGGCCCGCCGAGCGAGTTCCCGATCTTGAACCCTTTTGGATAAAGCGCGCGAGGCGGTCTCATTTGGCGCGAAGCTTCGGGGCTCACGGTGATCAACACGGTTGGGATGCCTCGCATCTCGATTTCACGTTGGACCGCGACGACCGTCCGGTGGCAGACATTGGGTCAGCCGCCCGTCAACACGACCACGTCCGCGCGCGATTTCTTGTCGATCTCTTCGGCGATCTGGGGAGCAGTCTCTTCGTACATTCGCTTGAGCTGCATCGTGTAGCCCATGAAGCCTACGTGCGCGCGCGCGCTCCCTCCGACGAAACCTTCTGCGATCAGGTCGCGCAGCGGATCGAGAGGCAACACGACGTTGATGTCGCGGTCGGCGTCCGAATGATCGTAATGGTGATGAGTGACCATCAACTCGGAAGCGGGAGCATCAGGCCCGATGATTCGATAAGTCAGATCGCCAAGTTCGTCGGCGATGTTGAATGCCGGCTGGTCTTTTCTGTGCACGCCGGCAGCGGTGACCAGCGCGACCTTCAGACGAGAAAGCTCGCGTTCGAGCGGCGTGAACGGAACGCATTTTCTCGATAGGGACGACATTGTCAGGTGTCAGTTTGTCCGTTGCCGGTTGTCAGTTTGTCCGTTGTCACTTGTTCAGTGGCCAGTTGTCCCCTGTTCGTGGTTGTTGATTCCGGTCGAGGTTGAACTTCACTTTTGGGCCCGCTCGTCGGAAACAGACCTTGCGCAATGGCCAACAGACAATGACCAAGGACAACTAAGCAAGGACAAATCGCCAAGGACAAATGACCAAAAGCAGCCACGAACAACTGACCACGAACCACGAACCACGAACCACGGACCACGAACCACGAACTACGAACCACAGACCACGAACCCTTATTCAATCCAACCCACGAAGCACATCGTGGATCTCTTCGTTGTCGGGTTGTTCGCCGATGGCGTGAATGTCCTTATAGACGATCTTGCCCTCTTTGTTGATCACAAACAGCGCGCGCTCGGCGAACCCGTCGGCCCGGTAAGCGCCGAACTTTCGCGCTACGTCGCCCTTAGGTTCGAAATCGGAAAGCAACGGATAGCTGATTCCACCAAGGCTCTTGGCCCACGCCGCATTGCACGGAACTGAATCTACTGAGACACCCAGCACCTGGGTATCGCGCTCTTCGAATCGGCTGAGGTCAGCCTCATACGAAGGCATCTGAGCCGTTCAGACCGGGGTCCACGCCAGCGGATAGAAAGCGATGAAGACGTTCTTCTTTCCGCGGAAGTCCGAGAGCTTCACTTTCGATTTCGTATGGCTCGTCAACTCAAAGTCGGGAGCCGCATCTCCTATCTCAACAGCCATCGGCTGCTACCTCCACGTTGGATTTGACTTCGGGTTCAATGGTGCGGTGTGCGATGAAGTACTGTCAAGGAGAGCCAGCTTCCACCGCGACTCATCTCGCGGTGATGCTCTCGAGCGCAGCTTTTTCCATGAGCGAATCGGGCGGCTTTCTGCCCGTCCATAATTCGAACTGTGCCTCAGCCTGTACCGCTAGCATCTCCAAGCCGTTGATCATTTGGCAATCTTCGGCCTTTGCATCGGCGAGGAAGCGAGTCTCAAGCGGCGTGTAAATCAGATCGTAAACGACCCGCCGGCCTCGCAGCGCCGACCTCGACACCGGACTCGTTCCTTCGCTGTGACCGCGCATGCCGACCGGCGTCGTGTTGATGACAATCTCGACCTCGCTCGATTCAAGCGATGCGAGCGGCTCGACTTCAACTCCGAAGCTCTCGCCCAGGGCCGCACCCTTCTTTGGGTCGCGTGTAAAGACGGTCACTCGCGCGCCGCGAGACAACAGTCCGTACACGACCGCTCGAGCCGCTCCGCCCGCCCCGATCACGCCGCACAACCGGCCTTCGAGTGCACAGACCCTTTCGAGTGGGGCGATTGCGCCGTGAACGTCGCTGTTGTAGCCTGCGAGCCCGCCATCCTCTACGACCACCGTGTTGACGGCCCCCACTCGCCTGGCGGTCTCGTCAAGCCTGTCGAGCAAACGCGTAACCGAGACCTTGTGCGGGATGGTCACGCTCAGGCCGCGAAGGTTCCATCCAAGCTCACGGCTCTCGGCGCGCACGAACCGGCGGAAGAACCCATCGAGATCGTCGACCTCAATCGGAAGGTACACAAAGTCCAGGTCGAGGGCCGCAAACGCTCGGTTGTGCATCACCGGTGACAGCGAATGGGCAACCTTGCCGCCGATGATCCCGGTGATCACAGTGTCGCGCGAGATTCCGTGAACACGATAGACTTCGCGTAGCTCCTCGCAAGTCAGTTGCCCCGGTGCGCTCCCCTCTCCAGCGGCGAGTGAGCCGTACGTCAGGAAACCCCCGTAAGCGGGCCCGAGCACTCGCGTGATGATTCCCGCCTCTCCCATCGCCAGCGCGATCAGGTTCCGTCCCTCGCTGCGGGCGCGGGCGAGCAGTTTGAAGATCGCGAGCGTGTCGGTGATGCTTCGGGCGCGAGTGGCGATCTTATGTATCGCCGCAGGCAGACCAGACAAACGATCGTAGATGGCGTCGAGGTCCGAGGGAGTCTCGGTGAGGTTGTGATAGGACACGATGAGCCGCGACGGATCGGGCGCCAGCGTAGCGGCCGCTTCGTAATGCGCCGCTTCGATGTCGCAGAAGTCGGCGAGTTGTCGCGCGCCTTCCACGAGGAGGCGGAGTCTGATCGCATCGTCGACGTGTTGCTTTCCGCCTTCCTCGACTGAGCGACACGTTAGGATGACGGGCTGCGATTTGACTTCGAGAAATGAGCGCAGGTTCTCAGGATTGCTGAAATCGAAATCGCGCAGGTAGTCGAGTCTGACTTCGATGAGGTCGGCAACAGCGGCGGCTTGTTGAATGGAGCGGCGCGCGGCCGCCAGGGTTTCATCGGTGATAACGGCACAGATGGAGTTTGATGACATCGCTCAGGTCGAAATGTAACCGCAGTCATGGGAAAGTCTCAGGTAGGGAAGGTGAGCTTGCTCCCGCTGTTCCGAAAGAGTGCCGGTTGTCGATTCAACCTAGACAAGCGGGAGCAAGCTCACCTTCCCAACCTGAGATCTAGCCAGTGCGCGCGCAAATTCAAAGCGGCTGCTACAGGCGACCGTTCCCCGCGTTGACGCCCTTACTCATCTATCGCATACACGTCAGTCGAGAGGTACCTCTCCCCAAGGTCAGGCAACACGGCGACCACTCGCTTGCCGCCGCCCATTTCTTTTGCCACTTGCAGCGCTGCCCAGCAGATCGCACCCGACGAGATGCCACACAGGATTCCCTCCCGCCGCGCGAGCTGACGTGCCATCTGTTTTGCGTCCTCGTACTCGACTGGGATTATTCGGTCGATGATTTCGGTGTTGAGCACGCGAGGGACGAAGCCCGCGCCTATACCCTGAATCGGATGAGGCGCCGGAGGACCGCCCGACAACACAGGCGACTCTTTAGGCTCGACCGCGACAATCGTGACCTTGCGGAGTCTTTCCTTCAGCACCTCACCGACGCCGGTGATCGTTCCGCCCGTGCCGACGCCGGCGACGAACGCATCGAGCTTTCCGCCAGTGTCCTCCATTATCTCTTCAGCCGTAGTCGCACGGTGGATCGCGGGGTTCGCTGGATTGTTGAACTGTTGAGGCATGAACCCATCGGGCACCTGACGCAGGATCTCTTCGGCCTTCTCGATAGCGCCCTTCATGCCGAGCGCGTCGGGTGTGAGCACGATCTCGGCGCCGAGCGCTCTGAGGACTCGAGTTCGTTCGAGGCTCATCGAATCGGGCATCGTGAGCACCAGCCTGTAGCCCTTAGCCGCCGCTGCCATCGCAAGCCCGATACCTGTGTTGCCCGACGTCGGTTCGACGATCGTAGTCTTGCCGGGCGAAATCTTGCCTTCCTGTTCGGCGGCGTCAATCATCGCGAAGCCGATGCGGTCCTTCACGCTGCGCATGGGATTGAACGATTCGAGCTTGACCAGCACTTCCGCCGACCCCGCCGACGTCAAACGGTTGAGCCGGACGAGCGGCGTATGCCCGATGGTCTCAAGTACGTTGTTGCAGATTCTCGGCCGCTCTGACATCCGATCAATCCTCCACGAGGCTGGCGTTGGAAGACCTGAAGCCTAGCAAAGCGAACCCCGATAAGGCAAAGAAAGACGGTATCGAAGTGGAGTAAGGATGAGGTTGGAACCGGGACTTCGTGCAAGCGGGGTGAGGTGTGAAACGCCTGCCGAATACCCAGGAGGCAGCCTGGGGATTGTTCTGGTCCTGCCTACACCGCAGCGCCCGCGATGTAGGCGGGAAATGGAGCCTCCACGGGCTGCCGCCCATGGCGTCCCGCCGTCATTGTCTCACTCCACTGCCCGTGGTTGGCTCAACGCAAGTCCCGTTTTGAATCACACCCGGAGTAAGCGTTGGCCAACGCACGTACTTCACACGAGCCCCGCGCATTTCCGAAATCGAGTGGAGCGCAAAGCCCGACACCCGCGCGAAGCCCCGAGCTTTCAGCCTTTTTCCTTTGCTCGTTCCCCTCTATACTCCCACGTATTCCGAACGAAGAGGAGATCGACGCATGCTGAGCAACAAAACTCTCGCGGTGCTGGGCGCGGGCAAGTTGGGAGAGACTCTGATAAGGGGTTTGCTGGAAGCCGGGGTGATCGAAGTTCGCAACGTCATCGTAACCGCCGGTCATCAGGCGAGGCTCGACGAGTTGAAGAGTCGCTTCGGCGTTGCGGGCACATTGTCCAATGCGGAGGCCGCCGGGGCCGCGGACGTGATTCTGCTGGCGGTGAAGCCCCAGACCGTGCCGCTCGTCGTCACAGAGATCGGGAGCCACTTGCGGCCTTCCCAGTTATTGATTTCGGTCGCGGCTTCGGTGAGCACGGCGTTCATCGAGAAGCACGTCGCTTCAGGAATCCCGGTGATTCGCGCAATGCCGAACACGCCGTGCTTGCTGAAGAAGGGAATGACCGGCATTGCAGCGGGCACGAACGCCGGCGGCGAACACCTCGCTCTTGCGAAGTTCATCTTCGATTCGGTGGGCCGGACGATTGTCGCGGACGAGAAGCACATGGACGCAATCACCGGCTTGTCGGCGAGCGGGCCGGCTTACATCTACATCATCATCGAGTCGCTCGCGGAAGCGGGTGTTAAGGTGGGCTTACCTCGCGATATGGCTACGGAGCTTGCGGCGCAGACCGTGATCGGGGCGGGTTCGATGGTCATCGAGACAGCCGAGCACCCGGCGAAGCTGAAAGACATGGTGACCACCCCGGCGGGCTGCACGATCGATGGGATTCTCGAGTTGGAAGAAGGCGGCTTGCGCGTGACGTTGATCAAGGCGGTGGTGAAGGCGACGCAGCGAGCGAAGGAACTGCTGGAGACTTAGGCGGCGCCGGTCGTCGACGAGCCGCTTGCGTTGGAACAACCTCGTTCTCGCGTCGTTCTGTCGGGGCTTGCGCTGTGGGCCTTCTTGAGATGCCACGGGCTTGTCCCGCAGAGCTTCACGATGGCGGCTCCGAGCGAGCGCAAGTCCGTTGCACTTCGTCGAGCGAGACGCGTGAAACTCCACTGGACAAGCCCGTGGCATTCGACCGTATTCCGGGTGGCGAAGAGGCGATCCTCTACACGGGATCAGCTCTTGGGCGGAGTCTTCTTCGGTACCGTGCTTACTTCGTACGTGATCTGGTTGATGACCTTCTTGACGCAGGCGACCTTCTTTGCCGAGCGAGTCGCCGTGCCCTTGTTACTTGAGGTCTTGACCTTGCCCGTCAAGGTGACCTCACCGCCGGTTGTGACGACCTCGATCGTGAAGTCTTTCAGCGAAGCCGTCTTGGCCAGCTTCTCCTTCACGTTGGCGGTTATGGTCGCATCATCGACCTTGGAGCAGTCAACTGCCGCCTGCTGAAGCTCAGCCTTAGTGGGTGCGCCCGAGTTCCCGCCCCGGACTACGAATGTCGTGCCCGTCAGGATCAGACAAGCCGAAAGTGAGACGAGTAATCGCTTCATGAATCGTTCCTCCTTGAGATGTTTGAATCGCAGGGATCAGGAGTCGTCAGCAGCCTGAGGGGACCGCTCTCCTTCCCTCCACGAATAGACGCGGAATGGCGCGCAAACGATGCAAAGATTTTCGCGAGTAGTGAGTCACATTCGCGATGAGGTCGCGGAGTGTGCACTTCGGGCGCCGAATTACCTATCAGGGTTTGTTCACGAAGCGGCTTTGCTTTGCTTTTGACCGCCCCACGGGGCTAAGAGTGCAGCAGTCAGCACCGAGATTCACTAAATCGCGACTGCTGGATTAGACTAGCTCGGTGACGAGCACGATCCGAGTTGGGCCCGCGGGTTGGTCTTATGAAGACTGGAAGGGGATCGTCTATCCGCCCGGCGCGGGATCCAAATTCGATCCGCTCGCCTACCTCGCCGGCTTCTTCGACACGATCGAGATCAACAGCAGCTTCTACCGCCCGCCTTCGGAATCGACGGCGAAGTCATGGGTCCGCCGGGTCGCCGCTAACCCAAAATTCAAATTCACCGCCAAGCTTTATCAGCGATTCACCCACGAGCGCGGCCACGCTACGCCGGAAGACGAGAAGGCAGTTCGGGATGGGATCGATCCGATCATCGGTGCAGGCAAGCTCGGCGCGTTGCTCATGCAGTTCCCGTGGTCGTTCAAGAACACTCAGGAAGAGCGCGAGTATCTCGCGGGTCTGATCGACAAATTCAAGGACTACCCGCTCGTCGTCGAGTTGAGGCACGCGTCGTGGAACCGTCCGTCGGTCTACCAGTCGCTCGAGCGGCGCGGCGTCGGCTTCTGCAACATCGATCAGCCGTTGTTCAAGCGCTCGATCGGACCTTCGGCGCTTGCGACTTCGCGGATAGGATACGTGCGGCTTCACGGACGGAACTACGAGAACTGGTTCAGCGACTCAGCTAACGCCGCGGATCGTTACGATTACCTGTACTCGGTCGATGAGTTGCAACCGTGGTTGATCAACATCAAGACCGTGGCTGAGCATTCCGCGGAGACTTACGTGATCGCCAACAATCACTATCGCGGCAAGGCGGTGGTCAACGCGATAGAGATCAAGGCCGAGCTTGCGGGTGAGAAGGTCAGCGCCCCGGCTTCACTCGTTGGTGAGTATCCTCGCTTGCGGGAGTCGGTAAGCGGAGAATGATGCGAGGTACGTACGAAAGTCTACTCGTCTTCGGGCAGTAGATCATCCACTGGCATGGACCATCCAGGTACCGCGTCTCCGGCATCAGCCCTCTCACCACGACGGAAGATGATTGGATTCTCCGGGTCGCCGGCTTGATATGATTTGATTGCATCCGGACTCAGTACATCAACATCCCAGACACAAAGTGTTCCCGCTGCAAAATAATCTCGGCGCTTTTCGGCCATATTGCTTTCTGCCTGTAGCCCATAGTCTCCTTCGCTTCTAACTTCTACGGCAAAGATCGGGGCGCCTTCAGGGAACCTCATCCCCGTGGGTTCGCCCGTATACCAGGCTGCATCGGGACTGAATGAATCGCGATTAGACAGACTGACCCTAAAACCAGCGTTGTCAGGGAAGGCATAGCCTGACTTGGTATTGCGTTCGTGGTCGGTCAAGCTTCGATAGATAGCACCTACTGCGCGGCTTGGCCAAAAACCGGTTGGAGCCATCAGTGTAAGTTCTCCATCAACAATTTCAGCTTTGCCATTCTCAGGCACGTGATAGAGGTCTTCAATAGTCGCTTGGGTCTTGGTAGTCATAGCTCAACCTTAAAGGCGATCATAGCACAGGTAAACATTGGCGAAAATCACCGGTTTGGGATTGGAGGAAGAATGGATTGGCGCGGGTCTACGAGTCGCTTAAACGGGACACCGTCCCCATTGCAACAACCGATCGCGAGCTACGGTCGAACCGGAAGTTTGGGCGCTTTGAATGAACCGTCCGATCCGCGCTACTGAGGCATCCTGCGACCGAACTTCACAATGTGAGTGCAACACCTCGCGCCAGTCCCCTGCTCGGAAGCTCTTCAAGAAGACGGTGCTGTGGTCGCCCCTCAGTGGATTCTTCTTACGGGTCCTTATTAGCTATCCATGGGTACTGTTTCTGAGCCTCATTGAGATGGTCTTCACACACACTTATGTGAATCATTCCTGTCCAACTTGCACCACGCTCGGAAACGACCAGACTTCTTCTGTACTCATCGTCAGTGGCGGAGCGATAAACCACCTTGGTCGCGTCATTGATACAGTCATTCCACTGGCATCTACTCATCATAGCCTCCTACGTCAGCATCACGCTGTCTTTCGGTATACTCAGGAGTCGCCTCTTTGATCAGCCTGCGCCCGCCTCGCATTGGTTGTAATGTTGCCTGCTCCGGCAACGCTGCCCGTCCGCTGCACTGCGTGGCGAGCCCGCGACCAGTCACGGCGGCGGAAGCTCGAAACGCTGGTCCGGTACTACATGGGTCCGTGCCGTACCCTCCGGTACGGGATGCAGAGTCACCTTGTGGACGCTATATCTGATCCCTCCCGCGGACTCAACCTCGTCAAAGTCGAACGCGCTGTCAAACTCTGACGTGCGGCGTGGACGACAGAATCGTCGCTCAGCTAGCCACTCCGATCCCAGTTGAAAGCGGAGACGGTATCGCCCAGAAGGCACCGACGTCATGGTCCCAGATTCTCCGCTTCGAATGAAGATTGCGCGGCGCGGGAGTTCTGATTGGTTGTCGATCAGAACCGCAACAGCGTCAGCGTCGGTTCCGTTGGCGACTCGCAGTTCGCCTAGCCCGCCACGATATCGTGATCCCAGCTCAGCTCCGGAACGCGGGCGAACTTGTGCACCAGTTTGACATGGAGACCGCACGGGTTGAACGGGTGCGACTGGATCGGGGGATTGGGTGCCGCGCGTGGGGACACTCGCCGTAGAGGTCTCGTCTTCTGGCGCGTTCACGATGCGATAGACGGCCCAGGATACGAGGAGGATCCCGCCCAGACTCGCGGCGGCACCCCACAGCAGGATTCTCAGCCTCGACGTGCGGTGCGAGCACGATGCCGCAGGCATGTTTGGATCTGTTGCTGAGGGCAGGTCAAACCGCTCGTGGGGGTTGGCGATGTTTTGAGCATCCTTGGGGATTTCAAGAAGGTTCCCACATGTGCCGCACCGGACGCGGCGTCCGGCGTGCTGCTCGTCCGCGTGATACGTCTCCCCGCACGTGCATCTGATCGTGATCATCGCATTCTGACTCGGCAGCCGGCGGCCCAACGCTGGCGCTCAGCCGTAAGCGCCGAGGCGCGAGTCGGCTGGATTGGTGGTTAGGTTTCCCGCCCCTTGTACAAACTCCAGTCCAGCTGAAGTCCCGCTCGCCGAACTTGCAGGTCCAAGATCTGGATAAAGGCAATCTCGACGTCTCCCATTGTGCGTCCAGTGACCTTACGTATGGCTATGCGCACAGGCATCAGAGGGAGAAGTAGAACGTCTGTGAAGCCTAACCAGTTCGCCACTACAATTGCCAATTGAAGAAACGCTACATACAGTGCGCCGGAAGTGAAGAGCCACACACCAGCCGCGATCGAGGCGGGGATGACTATGATCCAGCCACCGAGAAATGCTGGAAATAGCACATTCAGGATTCGGGAGTAAGTGAACTGTTGCAAGGCATTGGCGAACGCGAAGGCGAAAAAGAAGGCAGCCAGTGTCCAGAACAAAGAGTGCGTCGTCACCGCTATCAAGATGGTGCATACCGAGGAAAAGGCATTCGGAAACCCCGCCCAAAGCTCAAGATCCACGTATGCACCGGAGAGATCAATGGAATTCCGTACCGGGGCCAGCACACGATCAACTCGCTCAGGGTCGAGGCGAATCTTCAAGCCGCCCGGAGTCTGCATCACGTTCTTCATCAGTTATGAATACATCGCTGAGGGAAACCTAACGTAATGGGTTTATCCACAGTGCCTGCGGGGATCTGGGAGAGCGGAGCGCAGGAAGGCATTGTGGATAGAACCTTGTTGAACTGAACGTACAAGGTTCTTTGCGAGGTTTCGCCGCCGCCGAGCATTGAAGTGACCGCCAACAATTGTTCGGCGGCGGACACCACGCAAAGAACCCGTTGGACTAAACCGCGGGCGGATTATATGGGCATTGAATCGGGTTTGCAATCGGGCGGTGAGTGATCGAG
>DATDOV010000090.1:0-60922 GCA_035293105.1 Blastocatellia bacterium | reverse complement strand
CACGAACCACAAACCACGAACTACGAACCACAAACCTACTCCCGCGCCTCGTAGATGTACCTCGAGATGGTCGCTATTAACTGGTGGGATCGGTCGTCGCTTTCGATACCGCGCGTCAGGACTACCAGCACGTACGCCTTTCCGCGCGGCGGGTAGACGATCGCGGCGTCGTGTTTGATTCTGGTGATCGAGCCGGTCTTATGGGCCACGCGGCAACCCTTGGGAAGGCCCGCCGGTATGCTCTTGTTGAACTTCTGGTCGAGCAGGACCCCGATCATCTCGTCGGAAGCTCTCTCGGAAATCGCGCGCCGTTTCGCAATCAGTTCAAGGATGATCGACAGATCGCGCGCGGTAGTCGTATTGATCAAGCCCTGCCGGAATGCCTTTCCGTCTTCAACGCCCCGCAGCACCCGCATATTCTTAGCGCCGATCTCGTTCATCAGCGCCATCACTCGCGAGGCGGTGATTCGCTCGATCAGCAGGTTCGTCGCCAGATTGCTGCTGACCGTTATCATGAGCCGGACAAGCTCACGAATGGTCGCAGGCTGGCCGACTCTTTTGTAGAGAGCCTGATCGGAATCATCGCCCGGTGACAGCGTGTAGCTGCTGCCGTCGACAATGCTCTTGAACTCGGTCTTAACCACAATGTGGTCGCTGAGTGAGAGCTTGCCTTCCTGGGCCTGCCTGTAGACCTCCATCATGACCGCCACCTTCATCGTGCTCGCGGCGTGAAAGCTCTCGTCGGGATTGATCAGCAGCTCATCGCCGGTCGCGAGGTCCCGATACGCCACGGCGACCATTTCAGCTCCGCTCGCCCGGATCACCTCCTCGATTCGCTTCTTGAGGTCGTTGGGCTCGGTGCCGGGGTCTCTCAGGTTGCGGCCCTGCACGCCCGCAAAGATGGGCGAGACAAAGACGCCGGCGAGCACGCATGTCCGAACCGTTGTGGAACGAGCAAGCAGAGTTAGGAGGGAAGCCCGTCTACCGCGCATCGTTGTAGCTCTTCACCGACCGGGCCATCAACCCAAGTCCGCCGGCGAACAGCGCGAGCATCAGAAGCGTGTTGTACAGACTGGTCCGGCTGAAGTATATGGTGAGGTTTACCAGAATCCCGGCGAGGATGATGACGGCGCCGCCGCCCGTCAGCACCCAGCCGATGACCGACTTGCCGTTGAAAAAGAGCACGCCGATGCCAATCACCAGCGGGACCAACGTGAGGCCGAATGTGTTCTGGCCAAACCAATCCCAGTAGCTGCTCGTGACCTGGACCTGGTTCATTATCAAGTAGCCGCCCGCGATCGCCAGCCCAAGCCCCAGCACAAACGTGCCGAGCCCGCCCGGCGTGCCGCCGGGACCTTGGAAACGCCGGGGATTCTTCGTCTCTTCGCCGGATTCCGCCATCGCACTTTTCCTGCCCCGCAATCTACCACTCCAATCGGCGAAAGATCAAACAGCGATGGACAGGAATCGGATTCTGGAACTAACCTTGGAGCGTTGGCTTTTAACGTATGCGAAACGGCGATACAGCCGGCGAAGGGAGCACAAGATGTCCATGCGATCATTTTTCCTGCCCGCGGTACTTTCGCTCGCCTTGATCCTCGCAGTCGCTCCGGGCGGTCATGCCCAGGACCCGGCCGCCAAGCCTCGCCCGGTGCAGCAGGCGCCGAGGCAGCCGGGCGACGAAGCTCAGAAGCCCGAGCCTCAGCCGATGCCGGACGCCGCCTCTGAAGATCTTCGCCGCGCCATCGCGAACCTCGCCGACCAGGTCGCGGTGTTGTCAAAAGAGGTGAAGCGGCTGCGGCAGGAAACGGAACGGAGCAGTTTCACTCTCGAGCTCTTGCTTTACGAGGAGCGGCTGGCCCGCGCGGAGGGCAGAATCGAAGACGCGATGGCAAACAAGAGCCAGCTTGACGCGCGCGAACAGGAGATCGTGCGTCGCAGAAGCAACATACAGCAGGAGCTCGCCTTCCGGGGCATCCTCCGCCGCGAAGAAGCAGAAACCGCGTTGCGCGCCGAGCTCCAACGCCAGCTTGAGGACATTCGCAGTCAACAGGCGGCGGCTCAGCAGCACATTCTCGACCTGCAATTGCAAGCCCAGCGATTGCGCCTTCGGATTGAGGAGATTCGCAAGAAGATCGAGAAGCAGGAAGCGAAGGCTGAGAGCCAGCAGTGACCGCGGGCCGCGGGCGACCGCGCGTTGTTCCCGTCAGCGACGAGTGGCATAATCGCTCCCGGAGGTATCCGATGGTTGAGCCTAAGCAACGATATGTTGTAGACGAAGTAGGGAGGCGCGTGGCCGTCCTAGTTGACATTGAGGAGTACAGGAAGTTAACCGAAGCGCTCGAGGAAATCGAATCCATTCGAGCATACGATGAAGCCAAAGCCTCTGGCGATGAGGCGATCCCCTTCGAGCAGGCCGTAAGGGAAATAGAGAGCCAGCGGCCGTGAGCTATCAAGTGCTCATTCTGCGCCGCGCTCAGAAAGAACTGTCCCGGCTGCCGACGAAGGACTATGAACGCGTTAGAGATGGCATCAACGGCCTCGCACGAGACCCTAGACGGTCAGGAAGCCGAAAGCTAGTTGGCCGGGAAGGCTGGCGAATCCGCGTAGGCGATTATCGCGTGATCTATGAGATCAACGATACCGCGCAGCAAGTTACCGTCCTTCAAGTTGGTCACCGTCGGGATGTGTATACATAATCTGACGTGCCCGACAGGTATGTCAGCAAATCAGGATTTTTAGAATGACGGACGTCATTGTAGGTGGCTTGATAGTACTGACGACTTCACTAGCGACTCTGGTTGCAACGAGGATCTTTGACTCCATCCAGAAGAAAAAGGAGCACGAGTATTCTTTAGGAAAGGCTTTCTTTGACAGAAAGCTCCAAGCAGTTGGCTGAGATTGACAAGCAGATCAAAAAGTCTGGCAGAGAGTTTGTATCCGTTGTAAGGGACGCAGAGCCCGAGCTTCGAAAGCTCATCAAACAGATCAGGGCAGAGATGAAGCAGTTCGAATCCACGAGTAGGGGGAATAGTGTCAAGAATCTGATGGTGACTAATGCAAGCCAAACACTGGCTCGGCAAAGCTAACTCAGTTATCCTACGAGTCACACTCTCGCGAGGCTGCGAAACTCCGCCGGCCACAGCAGCACATAAACTGAAAACACACGAGGGTCGTGCTCGTGCTGTCACCGATTCACAAGCGTGAGCGTGATGGTCACATCCACGCGCGGCGTCCCGGCATCGTCGGTCTCGATCTGGATCACGCCGCCGTACATTCCGCCGCTGGGCAGCTTCTGAGGATCGACACCGACTCTGATCAAGTAGTTACTTCCATCGACGATTGTTTGCGGCTCGAACTTGAGGAAGGCAAGCGTCGATGACACGGCCTTGAGCCGGAACGAACCCACGGCCTTCCGGATCCCAATCCTAGTCAAATAAGCCCGGCCAGTGGTGAGATTCGCGATGGGGACCTCGCCGAGCTCGATCGTACGCGGTGTGACGGACAGGTTTTCGGCCGGCACGCGAGTTGTCAGATGTATGGTGAGCGTCTGCGGATTCGGCCCGGCCGTCTTCAGCAGGATCTTCTCGGTCTCGCCGCCCGCTTCGCTGATCGGCTGAATGGCGATGCGCAGCCAATAGCCCGGGCCGTTCGGCTCGCGGGTCAATTCGCACGCAGCTCGCTTTGTGTCCTTTGAGGCCAACTGCAAGCCGCCGGTCTCGCCGGCGTCGAGTCTGATTCGCACTCCTATCGACACACTCTCGCCCGGCTCGAGGGTCACGGCCGGGCGCGCGGTCGGCCAGACCTTGAACGGCCCGATCTGATCGCCCCGCGCGATTGCGGTGCTTTCAATCCGCTTGACGAACGCCGGCAGCGGCTTGATGTCCGCCTTCAACGTGATGGTGATAGACGGGTGATCGGGATCGGTGGTGTACAGTTTGAAGCCCTTGTCGAACGGCCCAGTCTTTTCCGCAGTATGGAAAGTTATTCTGATGATTCCCGCCTGACCAGGCTGGATGACCTTCTCGTAGAAAAAGTCTACGGGAGGGCATCAACTCGGGGCGGCGCGCCTTGAAACCGCCGCAAGTGCTGCTCCCGAGGTTCGGATCTCGAACAACCCTCGGGTCGCGAGGGACGCGGTTCGCGGTATCAGGATGGGCCGCTCTGAAAGCTCGAGCGGCGCATCGCCGACATTCTGCACGTTGAAGACCTGCATCAACTCCTCGCCCGAAAACACCTCGCCGAAATCGTGGCTCGTCTTGTCGATGATCAAAGAGGGCGATGCAGAATTCCTGGGAGTTGCCGCTCCACGCGAAGATTCCGCAATGACCGGACCGCTCATGAGCGCCAGAGCGAGCGAGAGCACGAGGTGCTTCAGCGGCCGCAGCGAGCGGCTGTACGAGACTGGATCGAGCGCTATCAGGATTCGCCTTATGTGTCGGTGAGTGGAAAACACGATTGACTGGAGAATACTAGTTACCCTGTTGCGAACTTTCAAGGGCCAGGCGGGTGCGACGGGTGCGACTCGCGAGCCTTCCGGGGCGATGAATCGCACGTGACTCTCACACACCAGACCCATATTGGCGAGAGCCGCCGAGCTGCCGCGTGATTGGAAGTCCCGGCGCCAACTACACGCGCCGGCTTACCGTGCTGGGATGTCATCGACGCCGGCCGCCACGAACCGGGCTTTCAGCACTCTTCCCAATCTGAACAAACATGGGCAATACTCTAGGCGAAAGAGAGGGCAAGATCATGCTGCCGATCAAATCGATCACCTGTCCAACCGACTTCAGCGAGCCGTCGTTCCACGCGCTCAAGACTGCCTGCGATCTCGCGGTGCATTTCGGGGCTGAGATGTGTCTGGTTCACGTTGTTCCATCCGTTCCTCCCCTGCCCGCCGATCCGAACTACGCGTTCTTTGGCGTTGAGCAGTACGAACAGGCTCTCCAGACCGACGCGGAACAGAAGCTCGCCGAGATAATCGAACAACGCATACCAAAAGAGGTGAAAGCGCGCTCGGTGTTCAGGCGGGGCGACGCGGCCAACGAGATCGTCGCTGCGGCCAAAGACGAAGGCGCGCAGTTGATTGTCATCTCGACTCATGGACACACGGGATGGCGCCATTTGGTGTTCGGATCAGTCGCTGAACGGGTCGTGCGGATGGCCGAGTGCCCCGTGCTGACGATTCATCCGCCGCGACATTGAAATCGCGCCCAATCGTTTCCGGCTGTATTTGTCCGCGTATGGACCTCACATTCGTATTCGAAAGACTGGGCATCGCGCTCGGGCTTGGCCTGCTGGTTGGCTTGCAGCGCGAGAGCGCGGCATCGCGATTGGCGGGTATCCGCACCTTTCCGCTCGTTACGTTCCTCGGTGCGGTTAGCGCGATGGTGGCCCAGCCGCTGGGCGGGCTGGTCATCGCCGGCGGATTCATCGCGCTTGCCATACTGATTCTCGTAGGCAAGGCAAGCGAGCTGAAAGACGGCCCGGTCGACCCCGGCCTGACTACTGAGGTCGCGATGTTGCTGATGTTCGGCGTCGGCGCGTATCTGATCGTAGGCCACCTCGAAGCGGCAATAGCGATCGGAGGAACCGTCGCCGTGTTGCTGCAGTTCAAGGGCCAGATGCACGGCGTCGTCGAGAAGCTCGGCGAGGGGGACCTCAAAGCGATCATGCAGTTCGCGTTGATTTCTCTGGTGATACTGCCGGTGCTGCCCAACGAGTCCTATGGTCCGTACTCGGTTCTGAACCCGCAGAAGATCTGGTGGATGGTCGTGCTGGTAGTCGGAATAAGCCTGGGCGGGTACATCATCTATAAGTTCTTCGGCAAGGACGCGGGGGTGCTGCTCGGGGGCGTTCTCGGCGGAACGATATCGAGCACGGCGACCACCGTCACGTATTCCAGACGTGCCGCGCACTCTCCGGCCGACAGCCGGCTGGCGGCGGTGATCATAATGATCGCCTCGGCGATCGTGTTTGTTCGTTTGCTCTTGATCATCGTGCTGGTCGCGAGGCCCTTCCTCAGGGCTGCCGCTCCACCGCTGCTGATCATGCTGCTCGTTCTGTGGGCCCCCTCGGTCGTGATGTGGTTCAGGGGACGGAGAGAACCGAGCGACTTGCCGGAGCAGGAGAATCCGTCCGAGCTAAGATCGGCGCTCTTGTTCGGCATGATCTATGCGATCGTCCTGCTGGCGGTGGCAGCCGCCAAGGACCGCTTCGGCAACCGCGGGTTGTTCGTTGTCGCGAGCCTGTCAGGGCTTACCGATGTTGACGCGATTACGCTTTCGACCTCGCAGTTGGTGACCGAGGGGCGACTTGCGCCGGCTGAGGGTTGGAAGGTCATACTGGTTGCGACGATGTCGAATCTGGTCTTCAAGGGCGGGGCCGTTGCCGTGCTCGCGGGGCGGACCCTTCTGGCAAGAGTAGCGCCACTGTACGCGCTGGCGCTGGGGGTGGGCGCGCTGCTCTTGATCCTCTGGCCGTAAGACCCCCCGCCCTTGCCCCTCCGGTAGCTGCCTCCCCTGACCACGCTCCGGCTAATCACCGTAGCCCTCGCGCACCGCGCGGGCTGGTACACCGAAGCGAGTGAGCCACATCGCGAGTAACCACACGACGCCCGGGCTGGCCGAAAGCAAGCCCGACACGACCATAATGGCGCGCGGCGTAAACGACGTGATCAACCAGCCGCCAACCAGAGTCGACACCGCCATCATCGCCAGCTCTAGCGAGCGATCTGTCGTGAAGACTCGGCCGCGGTATTCGTCGGGCAGCACTCTCATCATCAGCGTCTCCTGAACGCCGAATTCGGTACCAAGCACCAGGCGGCTCGCCCCTACCAGCAGCGCTACCAGCCAGAGCGTCGGCATCACCCCGCCCACGGCCAGGAAGGCGCCGTGAGCTATCAGACACCACCCGATGAATCGCCCTGCGCGCCGCTCCTTCGCTACCCAAATACCCGCGCGCCGCGCAAGCATCATCCCGATGAATAGACCAAGGCCGCCCGCGGTGAACAGCGCCGCGACGTTCCAATCGCCACGGTCGGCGTCGCCATGCGCAAACGTGTGCCCGCCCATCTGATCGAACAACAGGTTTATCATCCCGCCGCCCGTTGCCCAGCCAATGTTGACCAGTATCAGCCCGCGCACGAACGGCGTCGCCCAGATGTAAGCCAGGCCGTCGCGCAGATCCGCAAAGAAGCGCCCCGTAGTTCGCGCGACGGGCTGCTCGCTGCCGGCGATGGGCGCGCTCACGGCGCTGTCGGCCGACATCGGGTCGGCGAGCGCAACGTTCGCAGGCTCGGCGTCGCGATGTGCGCCCGCCTCGCCTGTCTTGTGTCCAGCCCGCCGCATTGTCCACGCCGGGATCACCCACACGAACGCCGCCGAGGCCACGAACGAAAGCGAGTTCACGACGAACGCCGCGTCATAGCCGAATTGCGCCGCGGTGACTCCGCCCAACGCCGCACCCAACGTGAACTGGAGGAATCGGGTCGAGAACATCAGCACGTTGGCCGTCAGCAGCTCGCGCGGCGTCACCAGGTTGGGCATCGCGGCGTTCTTTGCCGCCTCGAAGAACATGGTCAGCGAGGAATTCAAGACGCTGCACGCGATGACTATCCAGACCGCGCCGAGGGGCGCCGCCGCCAAATACAACAGGGCTACGAGGGCGCGGAGAACGTCCGCAGCGATCATAATCTGCTTGCGCGACCGACGGTCTGCCAACACGCCGGCGACCGGGGCGACCAGGAGGTAAGGCAGCAGCCGTGCGACCAACAGCGCCGTTGTCGCAAGCGCCGAACCCGACAGCAGGCGTATCAGCCCGAGCTCGGCGATGAATGAAAACCAGGTCCCAAGCTCGCTGATCATCTGGCCGGTCCACAGGCTGCGAAAATGCCTGTTGCCTCGTAGCAGTTCGCTATATGTTGCCGACGACATGACTGACTCCAAACCTCTGTGGTGAACGCGGCTGTCACCGACGCGATGTTCCGACTTGCAAAGTCGGCGCTCATAAAAATCGAAAGCCGCCAACGTCAACTGACGCGGCGGCCGTCGTTCTTGACGTTATTAGTTCTTCCTATGTCCCGTTGAACCCCGTCCGCCGGGTTCCGACTAACGGCGCAACAACCGTCTGGTCAGTCTTGTGCTGCAAGCAGACACGCATGGCTATCCAGTTCCACAGCGTTGCTATTGATTTGGCGTCCGCGATTCGCATCAGACTCCTCCAGCGAGCTAATTGGTCGACGCTTGGCTACCGATGGAGAGACTACATTAGACGACCGTGCGTCGGGCTGTCAACAAAATCAACAGCGCAGCGAGGGTTCGATCTTTAGCTACTCCTCTGGCTCCCACATACTCACCTCTCGCAAGAGGCCCGAAACTCTGGCCAGGGAGTTCTCTCGGCTACGGATTTCGTCAGTAGCGCTATCGGGGTTCCCGCGGCTTCCGTTTGTGTGGCGCCTTGAGCGGGCTTTTCTGCGAATCCCTTTGGGGTGATTTCGTGGTCGGTTGGTTGTTCGGGCTTGCGGCGCCGACTATGGAAAAGGTGCCGAGGGCTTTCGCAACGAGCCGGCCGTCGTTTTCCACCTCCGACTCCAGCACGGCGATTCGCTTGCCCTTCTGGACCACCTTCGTTACGCAAGTCAGACACCCCCCGGTCACGGGCTTCAGGTAGACGATCTTGATTTCGATCGTCGCGCAAGACTCGCCTTCCTCCAGCAACGTATACAACGCCGCGCCCATCCCCGTGTCGGCCATCGAGTAAGTCACTCCGCCGTGCAGGACGCGGTGCGTGTTGAGCAATTCGTCCCTCACATCGAGCTTGCAGCGGCTGGACCCTTTCTCCCAGGCCTCAAAGCACAACCCTATCAACTCGCCGAACGGGTTGTGCCCGTCTGATCTCCGCCTGAGCTTCATCGGCATCCTAATCACCTCGCGCAAGCCCCGAATATTAGGGCGGACGGCGCGGCGCCGCAAGCCCTCGCCCTCGCCCTCATCGTCCCGTGTGAGGCCTGCCGGGATTCAAAAGAGGGCGAAGGCTCCTGGCGACCGTTTCGGCTACGATCCTGGTCCCTTCAACATTCGGGTGTATGCCGTCGCGCTGATTCAACGACCCGACGCCTGCCACGCCTTCCAGGAAAAACGGGATGAATGCGGCTTCATGCTCGCGGGCGAGATCGTCAAACGCCGCATGGACTTCGTTGCGGTATTCGACGCCCGAATTCGTCGGGGCTTCCATGCCGCAAAGCAAGACCTGCGCGCCGTGTTTCTTCACGCGCTCGATTATCTCCGCGAGGTTCTTCTTCATCGCCCGGACCGGCTGTCCGCGCAGAACGTCGTTCGCCCCGAGTTCAAGTATCACGATCCTTACATCGTCCTCGAGCGACCAGTCCAGCCGCCGCAACCCGCCTGCCGATGTATCGCCTGAGACCCCGGCGTTCACGACTTCGTACTCGAACCCCTCCGCGTCGAGCGTCTTCTGGAGAAGCGCTGGGTAGCTCTGATCCGGGGCCAGTCCGTAACCCGCAGTCAGGCTGTCGCCGAATGCGACTATCTTCGGTAGACTCTTGGGCGGGGAAGCGCGAGCAGCCGAGCCGGAGGGCTGAGGAGGAGAGACGGCCGGCGGCTCCTTCGACGCATCGTTCCCGCACGACGCGAAGCCGCAGCCGGCGAGCAATGCGAGCGTGAGCAGATAAGAACGGCTGCGACCGGACAGGCGAGATTTCATGATCGAATTATACAAGGTTTCAAAACAGGTTCCGTCAGGCTCGGACACGCTCACAATACTTCACGAGTTGGATCTGACGGTTCCCGACGGGCAGTTTGTCTCAGTCGCCGGCCCGAGCGGCAGCGGCAAGTCTACGCTGCTTGGGTTGATTGCCGGGCTCGACGCGCCGACCTCGGGCGACATCCGAATCGACGGCCGGTCCATCATCGACATGAATGAAGACGCGCTCGCCCAGTTGCGCAGCGAGAAGATCGGCTTCGTATTTCAGTCCTTCCACCTGATTCCATCTCTGACGGCGTTTGAGAATGTCATTGTGCCGATGGAGATCGCGGGGCTTCGCGATGCGAGGGTCCGCACCCACCAGTTGCTCGAAGACGTCGACCTCACCGCCCGCGCGCATCACTATCCGTCGCAGCTCTCGGGAGGAGAACAGCAGCGGGTCGCGATCGCGCGCGCGTTTGCCAACGACCCGAAGATACTCCTGGCCGACGAGCCGACGGGGAATCTCGACTCGCAGAACGGCAGGCACGTGTTCGACTTGATGGTCGACATGAACAGGAAGCGGAAGGCGACGCTCGTTTTGGTCACCCACGAGCACGAACTTGCGGCGGCGGCAGACCGCCAGATATCGCTGAGAGACGGCAGGGTTGTGAAATCGACCTAGCGGCCGGAATACCCGCGGATTCAACGTTCGTTCAACGTCGGGCGAGCGCGGTGTACACCAAGACCATAATCAGACATTTGGCAATCCTCGTCTTGGCCCAACAGCACATGCTTCCAAACTCCTTCACTCACCAACAATCAGTGCTGCCTACAGCGAGAAGCGCCGCGACTCGCCCCTTCTAGGGTTGTCGCCGACGGTACCCTTGTCGATTTATTGATCAAAGATACGGCCCGGTTGCGGTTTCTTCAAGACACAGGTTGGAGGACACCGCGACGGCCGCCCAAATCATTCATTTGCCTCGCCGCGACGACTGGTCTAACCTGTTTCATCGCAAGTCAAAACCGAAGGCGGATCCCAATCATGAAGAACCGTAATCGTATCGTACTCGCTTCTCTTTCAGTCTTCCTGCTGGCGGCTAACGGTGTCGCGGCAGCAGCGTCGCGGCAAGCGAATCCCGCGGCGCCCGCGCCTGTTGCCGTCGTCCCTTTCACGTCTTATGACTTCGGCGAAGTCTTCAAGGGCGAGGTCATCAGTCATCTATTCAGGTTTCGCAACAGCGGCAAGGCCGATCTGATCATCAAGGACTTCACCGCCGACTGAGCGTGCGAGGTTCTCGACTCGGACAGAGTCGTACCTCCTGGTCAGGAGGGAACAGCCACTATCGAGGTCAACACCGCGCTGGTTTTCGGCCCAATCACCAAGACCGCCACCCTGCGCACGAACGATCCAACCCAGCCGAGCATCAGGTTGTCGCTGGTGGCTAATGTGCAGGCCAATCCCGACGGCACACCCTTCAGCGGCGTGACTCTGCGCCGAGGAAAACACATCGGCCCCCTGTTCATCGAGCCGTTTGACGGATGGAAGTTCAAGGTCCCACCGGGCGAGCCGGCAAAAGTCGAGTTCACGGTAACGGTTGAAAGGGAACCGCTGAACATTTTGCGAGTGGAGGGGGCCGAGCCCGATTTCCAGGCGCGGCTTGAAACCTTGAAGGCGGGCAAGAGCTACAGGATAGTCGTCCAGGCGCTGCCCAAGACTGACCCAGGCCGCTACACGAGCCAACTCCGAGTCATAACCGACAACGCGCTGCTGCCGTATTTTCGAATCAGATTAGTCGCCGCGGTCGAACCTTCGCGCTGAGCGGGATTCGCGGAAGTTCAACGCCGGCTCGATGAAGATGCCGGAGTGACGCGAATCAGCATTTCCGTCCCCGCTTCCAGCCTCAACTCTTTGCTCCCCGTGACGGCAATTGAACCCGCTCCGGCCGCGCCACCGACAACCGCGCCTATAACCGCGCCCTTGCCGCCGCCTACGATGCCTCCGATGACGGCCCCGGCGGCCGCCCCGATGCCACTGCGTTTGAGCGTCTGCTTGCCGCGGCTGCCCGATTCGACCGTGCCCTCTTCGTCCACCTTTGTGGATTCCTTCGAGTCGTACAACTGCACGACCTCAGCGTGCATTGTCCCTCGTCGGCCATCGCGAAGCGTGATTGAATCGAAAGCGAGAGTCATCTCGGTTCGGCCTTTTACGCTGCCGGATTTCTTGATCGATTTGACGTGGCCGCCGACGATCGCGCCGTCATAGCGGTCGGGATCTACCACCGTCGCGCGGAATCTGTCGCCGGCTCGCGACGTCTTGCTCGACAGCGTGCTTCTGAGTCGAATCCTGAGCTCGGTGCCCGCCGGGACCAACGCCGCCGGCCCGCGCGCTAATGTCTGCGGCGCCAAAAGAGCGGCAGTCAACCCAAGCAGGAGAGTCTTCGCCCAATAGCGTTTCATACTTGTTCCTCCAGAAACCTGAGACCTTCGAGTCGCCCGCTGGAACACCCAACGGTGGAATGATAATACACACACGAATTTGGCGAAACCACACAGCGACGGATATAATCGCTGCCTTGACCGTGCCGCCGCCGGCACCAGAGATCCAGAGGATGAGTTGGCTGATGTCGCAGAGGATCGGTTTCACTCTCGCGCTGATTGCAGTCGCGCTGCTCCTTTATTCTGCGCTTCCGTCGTCCCGCGCGCGGGCAACGGATAATCACCCGCGCACCACTTCATCGAGCGATCAGAACCTGATTCTCTTCAAGCGAGGCGCATTGAACACGCGAGAACGCGCCGACCTCGACGTTGCGCAGGTGGACTTTCGACGCGCGGCCGTCGGAGCGTCCGACCTTGAGACTGCGGCGCAGACACGAATAGTCCATTTCAACGGGTCCATCCGGAGCGCTTGGATGGAGCGGCTGAAAGCCGGCGGAATCGAGGTGATTGGTTATCTCCCGAACAACGCCTACATCATTCGCGCCCCTGTGCGGGACCTTGCAGCCGCGGCGGATTTGTACGGCGGCCCTCAAGCGGACGCCACCCGCCCGATTCAATGGATAGGCCGCTTCGAGCCGCTGTTCAAGATAGACCCGGCTTTCACTGAAGAGATGCTGGCGAATGGTAAGAGCTCCGTTAGCGTCGAGATCGAATTGCTCGACCGGCCCGAGTCGGTCACGGCGATCGACTACATCAAGGGCGTCGCGTCGAGCGTGAATCGCGCGCCGAGGCGTTTTCTCAAGTTCATCGTCCTTGACGTGTCGGTACGCGTCGGCGAGCTTCTGACGATAGCGGGCTTTGACGAGGTGATTTTCGCTGGGAGGGCATCGGACTTCCGGCCGAACGACGAGCGGAGCGCTCAGATCGTGGCCGGGAACCTCACCGCCGATTGGACGCAGCCCGTTGGTCCCGGTTACCTCCTGTGGCTCGAAGGCAAGGGACTCGCATCGCCCGCTGATTTTCTGATCGATGTCACTGACACCGGTCTTGATCGTGGGAGCACCTTAGACACTCTTGTGCACCCGGACTTTCGCGACGCCGAACAACGAAGCCGCGTAGGTTACAACATCAACTACACGAAAGAGAATCCGGCCGAGGACCGTAGAGGTCATGGGACGCTCGTCGCTTCGATTGCGACCGGCCTCGGGATGGGCGACTTCCGCGACGCGGCCGGGTTCACATTGGGTACCGGGGTCGATCCGTTCTCTAAGCTCGGCGCGTCGCGGATATTCGACTCGCTAGGGAACCCGCCGTTCCAATTGAACTTTACGAACATGGCGTCTATAGCCTACAGCCGCGGCGCGCGCGTCTCCAATAATAGCTGGGGCAGCCGTGGCGCCGACTACGACGCGGCGGCTCAAGAATACGATTCGCTTGTCAGAGATGCCGAACCGCTCGTGCCGGGTAATCAAGAGATGGTCTTCGTGTTTTCCGCCGGCAACAGCGGTCCGGGCGGCAACATAGGATCGCCCGGCGTAGCCAAGAACGTCATCACGGTTGCGGCGAGCGAGAACTTCAGGCCCGAAGGCTCCGACTCTTGCAACCTCGACGGCGAGGGCCCGATCGGTCCCGAAGGCGCCAATAGCGCGCTCGACATCCTACGCTTTTCCTCGGGCGGTCCGACTTTGGATGGGCGAGCGAAGCCCGACATCACCGCGCCCGGCACTCACGTTTACGGCGCCGCCTCGCAGGCACCCTCATTCAACGGAAACGGATTGTGTCCTGGAATCCCCCTGTTTCAGCCGCCGGGACAGCACTTCTACACGTGGTCATCGGGTACGAGCATTGCCGCGCCGCACGTATCGGGCGCGGCGTCACTCGCGCGCCGCTACTTTACGACGCACAACCTGCTGGGCGATGGCCGGCCGCCGTCACCCGCGATGACCAAAGCGTTTCTCATCAACTCGGCGACATACATGACCGGCGACTATGCGGGCGGCGACCTGCCAGGCGAGCGCCAGGGTTGGGGTCTGGTCAATTTGTCGCGCGCGTTCGACGACGCCAGCCGTGTACTCGTCGACCAAACGCAACTCTTCATCGAGAGCGGCCAGAAGTTCGAGATCACAGGCTCGATCGCCGACCGAAGCCGCCCGCTTGCGGTCGCGCTCGTATGGACCGATGCGCCGGGCTCGCTGGCCGGCGCCGCGATGGTCAACGATCTGGACCTCGAGATCAAAATCGGGGAGCAGACCCTCTATCGCGGGAACAGATTTGCCGGAGAGTTTTCGATGGAAGGCGGTGATCCCGACCGCCTCAACAACGTCGAGTGCATAGTGATTGCCGCGGAGTTGATACCGGCGGGATCGGCTGGAAATTTTGCGGTAACCGTGCGAGCCGCAAACATCGCTGGGGACGGCGTGCCGGGAAATGGCATCGAACTCGACCAGGACTTTGCGCTTGTAGTCTACAATCGCGCCGAGCCGCTTCCCACTATACCGCCAAAGATCGTTCCGATGATAACGGCTGCGAGTTACGTGAAGAAGATTCTGACCATCACCGGCCGCGATTTCACCGAGCGGGCGCGAGTTGAGATCAACGGCACCCTGATCGAAAGCGCCTTTCAGTTTGACGCCCCAACGAACTCACTGAGCATCAAGGCCAAGCGACGTAAGCTCAAACTCAACGCCGACGCCGATAACCAAATTGTCTTGATCGAAAACGGCGAGCGCTCGCTCCCATTTGTGCTTCGCCTGTAGAGGTCAGGGTTTTGAGTTCAAGCTTTAGCTTGCCGCTTCGCGACAGCAACCTGAAGGTTGAACTCATAACTCAGTACTCACCGCCCAGTACTCAGGACTTCCCTCATGGTCGAATGTTGTAATACCTGATCTTGCTGTTGAGGGTCGTCGTGTTCATGCCCAGCAGTTTCGCGGCGCGCGATTGGTGGCCGCCGGTTATCTCCAGCGCCCTCCGAATCAACTCGATCTGGAAACGGTTCACCTCGTCGTAGAACGAGATGCCCTGGGTCAAATCGATCTGACCGGCGGAATTCTGCCCGCCCGCCTGTCCGCCTGCCCGGGGCGGGTCCAGTATCTCGTGCCTGAGGTCTTCGCGCTGGATATGGGAACCTCGCGCGACGATCACCGCTCGTTCGATCACGTTCTCGAGTTCGCGCACGTTGCCCGGCCAGTTATAGGCTTCGAGCGCCGACAGGACCTCCGGGTCGAGATGGTCCGACACCTGACGGTTATTCTCTGCGGCGTACTTGCGGATGAAGTGCTGGGCGAGCGGCAGAATGTCCTCGTGGCGCTCGCGAAGCGGCGGCAGGCTCAGTTGAATGACGTTGAGGCGGTAGAACAAGTCCTCGCGAAAAGTCCCTTCATCGACCGCCTGCTTGAGGTCGACGTTGGTTGCGGCGACGATTCGGACGTCGACCTGGCGGCGCGTGGTCTCTCCGAGAGGCGTGAAGTCCCTTTCCTGGATGACCCGCAACAGCTTCGACTGGGTTTCAAGCGAGATGTTTCCGATCTCGTCGAGAAAGATCGAGCCGCCGTCCGCGACTTCGAAGTAGCCCTTCTTGGCGGCGATGGCTCCGGTGAATGCGCCGCGGACGTGTCCGAATAATTCGGATTCGAGGAGTTCGGTCGGAACGTTGGCCGAGTTGACGGTGACGAACGGTTTATCGGCGCGCGTGCTCTGATTGTGAATGGCGCGGGCGATCAACTCTTTTCCTGTTCCGCTTTCACCCGTGATCAGGATTGTCGAGCGGGCGGGCGCAACTTGCTCGACGAGCGCGAGCAGCTCGAGCATCTTGTCGCTGCGGGCGACGATCTCTTTGTTGGCAGTGCTGCGCTTGAGGGTCTGGCGGAGGACGCGGCGTTCCTCGTCTTTGCGCTTGCGGCGAATACCGGCTGCGACGAGCTTAAGGATTTCTTTGTTGTCGAACGGTTTCTTTATGCAGTTGAACGCGCCGCGTTGCCACGCCGAGATCGCGGTGTCGAAGGTGGCGTAGGCGGTGATCATCAAGACGACGGCTTCGGCATCGGCCTTGAGGATTTCTTCGAGGGCGCGCAAGCCGCCTATTCCGGGCATCGAGATGTCAAGGAGCACGAGGTCGAATGGTTTCTGCTGAAACCTGTCGAGTCCCTCTTCGCCGGTCTTGGCGAGCTCGACCTGATAGCCCTCGCCCGCGAGCAGGCTGCCGAGCACATCGCGCATGACCTCCTCGTCGTCGACGACGAGCACGCTGCCCTTCTTCGCCATACGGGTATGATGCTACCAGCGCGCGGCAAGTTTCTGCCAGGAAGCAAGTCCGACTCGCTTGCCGGAGGTCGAGCGAGACTCGAGGTCGGGCCTAAACCAGGGCGACGTTCCGGGAAGACGGCGGAGCAAAGAGGGAATCGAGCCCGTTCTGTTTTCGGCGGTTGTGACAAGTGATGATGTTCGGTTCGGGTGTGCACGCGAGCGTGCCACTTGGTCACTCGCATCGGCGAGGTTGGTTAGCTTGGAAGCGGGATAGGGCGGCGCGGAAGTCCCGTGAGCAGGCTGACACGCCGGGCGAGGCGAACGTTGTTGCGGCTTGGGAGTAGAAACGACTTCCTCGGCTTAAACTTGGGAGGCAAGTAGCAGGATCGGGCTTTGAAAACGCCTCGCGAAGGTAGGCTAGTCGCTCCGTGTGTTCGTAGCAAAAATATTGCTTGACACGCGCAGTGCCTTACTTTATGCTCGCGGCGCTCATATTTGAGCAGTTGGTCAAAGGTCGCTAACTATCCAGCACGAGTGATGTCGCACCGCCCTCACGGCGCGACATCAAGATCAAGGCTCACGGTTGATGTTCAGTATTGCTAAGGACTGCGTAGTCCCGCCTTCAGGCGGAAGTGGGTTCGCCAGCAGATGGTCACAGGTAATGAGGCAATGATACAGGTGCTCAAGGATGCGGAAGCGAGGTCACGACATTGATCCCGTATCGCGAGAAGTTGCCTTAAAGGGGCTATTCGCAGTTCGAATCGTATGGGCGTTCTTGTTGCTACCGTCGGCCACGATCACTGAGATGCCAGGAGCCCCCTTCGCGCCGGGCCTCTCCGCGTCGACTTTCCCATCGCAAATGGGGGTAACGCAATCAACTGCATCGGTGGGCGGTCGCGTGACCATAGACGGCAAGGCAGCGCCCGGAGTGCTGATGACATTGACGGCCGGGCCGAGAGTTCAAGGAGAACCCGTGGCCACCTCCACCAGCGATATTGCCGGGTTCTACAAGTTAACAGCTGTTCCGCCAGGGCAGTACGTCGTAACCGCATATGCTCCGGCCTATCTCGCTTCCAGCGACGGCCGATTAGGTGCTGCCATCACAACAGTCACCGTGTCGGGCGACGAGAGCCTGAACCGAATCGACCTGACTCTCGTGCGCGGCGGCGTGGTCACCGGGAGGGTAACTGACGCGCACGGTCAACCCCTCATCGCCGAGCAGATCACACTGAACCGCGTCGATGAAAGCGGACGCACACAACCTTTCAGAGCTTTGAACGCGCCGATGGTCCGAACCGATGACCGGGGAGTCTACCGGGCTTATGGGCTCCCGCGTGGCCGCTACACCGTAGGCGTTGGGGCGGACACGAGCAGAATCCAGGCCGAGCCGGACTTCGACCGGGCTTACTACCTGCGCACGTTTCATCCGGACGCGACCGATGAGGCCCGAGCTACGATCGTCGAAGTCACGCTGGGCCGCGAAACGGCGGGCGTCGATATCAAAACAGGTGATCCGGTTCGAACTCATTCGGTCGCGGGAGTCATCGTGCAATCGGAAACAGGAAAGCCAGCGCCGAACACCCGCTACGGTTGCGCCCTCGTGTCCGAAGACGGGCGATTGTTGGGTGTCCCAGGCCGGGTCGAGATGAACGACTCCAAAGGTGAGTTCCGGCTGGGAGGTCTTCTCCCAGGGCGTTACTTTGCGTACGCCGTTCTCAACAGCCAGGACCCCAATTTCAGTTTGCCCGTTCCGTTTCAAGTGAGCGACGAAGACGTCGAGGGAATCGAGGTCAAGCTCTATCGCGGCTCCAGCATAAGAGGGACCATTGTGCCGGACAGCGCGAGCGCCCCTGGCGCGATGGCGGTACTGTCCCAGATATCGCTATGGGCCACCCCGGCGACGATCGACTTCAGGGTGTCACGACTCGGGAGCGACAACAGGATCGGCCCCGAAGGCAGCTTCACGATTGTCGGTATCCCGCCGGGCAAGGTCAGATTGGGACTCGGGCGGACTCCTACCCCCGTCCCCGGTCTGGCGATCACGCGAGTCGAGCGCGACGGGATCGAACAACCGGAGGAAATCGAGATCGGACCCGGTGAAGAGTTGAGCAACGTTCGTGTGTTCGTAGCCTACGGGACGGCAGGGGTGCAAGGACAAATCAGAGTGGAGGGCGGTGAGCTTCCCAAAAACGCGCGCGTCGTTGTTACTGCCAGGAGGCTGTCGAGTACCGGGGGCCGACATGAAGTTCCCGCCCAGGCTGATGCGCGGGGCAGGTTTCGCATCGAGGGACTGACGACCGGAGAGTACACGTTGACGGCGGAGGTGCAGCAGGCGCCTGGTAGGACAGCGACTTCTCCACTGGTGACCGCGAGCAAGACAGTGAATGTGGTCAACGGAACCGAAACTCAGGTCACTATAGTCTTCGAGGCAACGCGGAAAGAAAAACAGTAGCAGTCAATGGAGCGGCTCACTGAGTTGCGCATGAATACAATTCGAGTCAGTTGCGTCGTTGGAATAGCAGCGCTGATCGTGGGCGGCGTTGCGGGCGGGGTGCGGGGAAAGAACCAATCGAAGTCTTCGGCGAGAAGAGGCGAGACGATGACGGGCCGCGTTGTCTCGTCAGACGGGCGTCCGGTCTTTGGCGCGATCGTGTCGGCCCGCAAGGTTGGCGCACGTGCCTTCGAGGTCCGGCGGACCGGCGCCGACGACAAGGGCCAGTTCCGATTGGACGGCTTGAGGCCGGGCGCGTATGACGTGCAGGCCGAAGCGCCGGGCTATGCGTTCGACGACTCAACGGCCGACCGGCGTTACTATCGCGCGGGCGACAGCGTGATGCTCACGATGTTAAAGGGCGGCGTAATAACCGGCAGCGTGACCAACGAGTTCGGATCTCCGGTGATCGCGGTATCGGTCACTGCGATTCGAGTGCGCGATGAAGAGGGCCGCCCTGTTCGCGGCTCGGCCATGGCGGATACGGACGACCGCGGCCTCTACCGAATCTACGGACTCCTGCCAGGCTCTTACGTGGTCGCGGCCAATCATGGTCGGTTCCGTCCAAGTCCCGCCTACAAGAACATGGCGCCGACCTACCATCCCTCAGCCACGCGGGACACGGCGGCGGTCGTTCGGGTCAGCGCGGGACTTGAAGTCGGGGGTATCGACATTCGCTTCCTGGGCGAGCACGGCCACACGATCAGCGGCCGGTTGACGGGTGACGTTAGCCCGCTCATTCATCACGTGACGCTCACCCATGTCGCGAGCGGCTCGGTCGCGGCAGCTACATATTCAGGGACGCGGGAGGGCGGCGCTTTCTCTTTCAGCGGAGTGCCCGATGGCGAATACACCGTAACCGCCGAGCGTCGGGGCGTTGGGAATGACGTCGGCGCACGCTCCGGGGCCCGTCGCGTTACGGTAAAAGGAGCGGACGTAACCGGATTGGAATTATCGCTCGGGCCGCTCGGGTCCTTGGCGGGCAAGGTAGTGCTGGAGGAAGCCGGCGACGAACCGGTCCAGAAGAACAAATGCCAAGGCGACTCTCCGTCGGCGCCCGGCGAAACGGTGATTGTAGCGCGGCGTGACACAACTGATGACAAAGCGGAAGGTCCCTTCATGTTGGGGTCGCCTCTCGACACCGCGCCGAGTGACGACGGGGAGTTTTTCGTGGGCAACCTGGAGCCGGGCCTGTATCACCTCGACGTGCGATTGCGGAATGAGGGCTGGTACACGCGCGCGATAACGCGGTCTTTGTCTTCAAAATCCTCGATTGATATTGGGACTTCGGGAATTCTAATCCGGTCCGGGGAGCGAGCCGCGGGCGTGACTGTGACGATTGCCCGTGGCGCAGCCGTTCTGACAGGGCGCGTGCTTGCAACCCGGCAGAGCGCTCTCGAGACATTGCGCGTTCATCTCGTACCCAGTGAGCCAGAACATCGCGATAGTGCGTTGCGATTTTTCGAAGCTCGGGTGCAAGACGACGGTTCGTTCAGTCTAAGCAATATTGCCCCCGGCCGTTATTGGCTGGTTGCGCGTGTGGCGTCTCGCGATCCCTCGAGCGAAGCTTACCTGCCGCCGGAGGCGTGGGATGCTTCAAAGCGCGCGAGACTCTGGGGAGACGGGAAGGCGCGCGGCATCGGCGTTGAGTTGCAGCCTTGCCAGCAAGTCAGCGACTACAAGCTGCGACACGTTGGTTCGCGGCGCTCGGCGCCCAGGTGAAATTCTTTCGCGACTGTTTTGGCGGAGTAGCCTGTATGAAACGTTCGGTGCCAATGTTTGTTGGCTCGTTATCTTGGGTTCTTCTGTGTAGTTTAGCTTCGGATGGTCAGGGCTATCTCACCAGAACCGAATCAAACTTGCGGAGACTCGCAACGAAGACGGTGATGCCCGATTATCCACCCAGATCGGCGAAGAACCGAGCCACAGGGGTGTCGGTCACGGAGCTCGAGATCAACGAGGCAGGGAATGTGGAACGGGTGGACGTGTTGCAAGCGCCAGACGAATACATCGAAGCTGCGCTAATCAACGCTATCAGCCGGTGGAAGTTTGAGCCGTCGATGCACAAAGGAAGAGCGTGGCGAGTCAAGGGGAAGCTGACTTTCTATTTTGTGGTCGAGCGCGGAAAAGCCCGGGTTATGAATCCCAAGTTCCCGGCCCAAGCAAGGTAGACCTTTAGAGTGAAGGGGGATCGCGCTGATGAAGAACCTAAGAGATAGGGTTGAGCTCGCAGCCAACATAATAATAATAGTTACCGTGCTGGTTTGCGGTGGCATACTGATCTCGCGTTACGTCCCCGGGGGGAAGCGAGGAAATGATGCCGGAAGGTCTCTCCGTGCAGGCGCTAATATCGAAATGCAAGGTGTCGACTGGGGTAGTTCACACAAGACGTTCGTGCTCGCGGTAGCGCCCGGATGCGACTTCTGCGCCGAAAGTGCCCCTTTCTACCGGTTCCTGTCGTCGGCCGTAGAGAAGAATGAACACCTCAGGCTCATCGCGATATCACCTGATTCAAGTAACGACCCGGAAGATTACCTTCGCCAAATCGGTGTGAAGCCTAACGAAGTCAAGAAGGTGTCATTCAAAGCCATTGGCATACGTGGCACACCGACATTGCTGGTCGCCGACCCCAAGGGCGCCATCTCGAAGATGTGGGTGGGCAAGCTAAACGAGGTCCAGGAAGCGGAGGTACTGTCTGAGCTCCGGGACTACGAGCCTCTAGTGAGGATGACCGTGGGAGACCTTAGGCGAGCGATTGAGAGCGGCCGCAAGGTTCAAATTGTCGATGTGGGAGGGAGAGAGACGTACGCCGAGGGCCATATCCCAGGGGCCAAGAACATCCCGGCCGATGAACTGGAAGCCCGCGCGCCGCAAGAGCTGTCCGCCGAGTATCCAGTGGTGCTCTATTGCGGATGTCGGAACGATGATTTGAGTGAGATAGGGGCCAGGATACTCAAGTCCGGCAGGAGTGACGCTGGCAATGTGTTCGTGTTGGCTGGAGGGCTTGAGGCGTGGAAGGCCGCGGGTATGCCCAAAACTAGCAAGGAGTTATCCAAGTATGTTCAATGATGGAAACAAACTCCATTCCGCGGAGGGTGTCTCGCGGAGAAACCAACGACTTGGATTCTATTCTAAGAATGGGAGGTAAGGAATATGAGGAGCGTTTTTCTTTGCGTCAGACTCACAGCGGTGCTGCTTCTTGTTGTGTTTACATTCGGCGGGTCTTCTGGACGAGCAGCCCCGTGTGGCACTAATGAGAGGAGTCACCGTTTGTGCGTCGCGGAACGCGACGGAAACGGTGAAACAACTGGGAATTCCATTTGTGAGTCGCTCACCGGTGAATGGCCGGACTGCGGTCCCATTCCTAGTTGCATTGACCACGGCCAGGTCGGGGACGCATTCCTCTGCAGCGGTAGTACTTGCAATGCGTGCGAAGATGGGGATCAAATCGTGATAGAGTATTAGTCGTGTCGAGTAAGCCGTGCTCCGGTAAGCGGTTGTGAAATTGATGGCGCTAAATAGTGAGTTGTGCGACCTGTTTAAAATGCTGTGATCTGAGTGCGGCCGATCTCGCGAACGCGTGGTTTCAGGGGATTGCGTAGGAACGTTGCAGCCGAGAATCCAGAGATGATGGGGGTACTATGAGCGGCCGATCACCACTGGGATTTGTCGCGACACTTGCGCTTTTGCTGTTGGCCTCGGGCCTTCAAGCGCAGGGCGCCGGCGACATCATTTCTAGCGAAAGGCACTTACGCTCCTGCGTTAGAAAGAGCATCATGCCCGATTATCCTAATGAGGCACTGAAAGCCGAGGCCCGCGGCGTGGTCATCGCCGCGGTCGTGTTTGATGAAAACGGAGATCTTTCAACCGTGGATGTGTTGGAAGCGCCTCATCCGTCGATCAAACAGGCGATCACTGAAGCGCTCTTACAATGGAAGACTGGCCGTTACGGTACGGACTCTGGTCCGAAACGACTCGTAGGATGGCTGAGCTTCGAGTGTGAGATCAAGGACGGCGTGGGACACATTGGGTACACTCGGCGGACCGACGACGACAATCAGCCGGACAAGCGATATCGTCATCCGCACGTGTGCTGTGATCCTCGGACACCGTTCTATTACTGTTACCAGGGAGGCCGGCCGTGAGAGGCCAGATGTTGCAATCGTTCCACTAATGCTTCTTGGAATCTGGGTATTTGGTCCGTTGTGCATCATGATTAGCGCAACCTTTACTGGAGGGGGATTTACATCGCCTGACGCGCGGAAATCGGTTGCACGTCTCTCAATTAGTCACGCGGAGAAACGACTATGGCAAGGCTGTCAGGTGATCGTAGCGCACAAGAGCGAGGCCGGAGTGGTGGCGACGCCGTACGTGATTCGCCGGATGAGCCAGGGCATTCTTGGCAGTCCGAGGTTCTTCGACTGGCTGCTGCTTCCTCCCGCCACGGTTATCAGCCTTCTTCCCGGCTCAAGCCTCAACAGAAGGTCCTCTAACGAAACTAATCGCTCGCGGCCTGCATGTGCCGGGCGAATGCGGTGGGCAGCTTGATCGTGAAGTGCGCGCCTTCGCCGATGCGGCTCTCAACAAAGATCCGCCCGCCGTGCTCCTGTATTATTCCATACGACAGCGCAAGCCCAAGACCCGTCCCCTGGCCCACTTCTTTCGTGGTGAAGAACGGATCATAGATTCGCGCTACGTTCTCGGGCGCGATGCCAATGCCCGTGTCGCGGAAATCGATGACGAGCGATGTCTCAACCATTCGGGTGTGGATCGTAAGCCTACCGCCGTCGGGCATCGCGTCGCGCGCGTTGAGGATAAGGTTCATGAAGACCTGCTGCAGCTTTGACGGATTGCCGTAGGCTTCGGGCAGGTCCTCATCGTACTGGCGGACGACCGCCACCTTGCTGTTGCGAAGCTGCGGTTCGAGCAACTGTAAGGTGTCGTCGAGCACCTGGTTGACATCGACTTCACGGAACTGCGCGTCGCCTGTCCGCGAGAAGTTAAGCAGGTTGTTGACTATTCCCGACGCTCGCAAAGTTTGAAGGTGGATCTTCTCCAGGAGCTTGTGCTTGGGATCCACGTCGGAGACCTGCTGAAGCAACATCTGCGCATAAGACGAGATACCCGCGAGCGGTGTGTTCACCTCGTGCGCAACGCCGGCGGCCAGCAATCCGATCGAGGACAGCTTCTCGCGTTGCAGCAACTGTTCTTCAAGCTGGGCGCGCTCGGTGACGTTTTCGATAACGACCAGCGTGCCGGTCACGACTCCGCGAGCAGCCTCGAAGGGCGCGATCGAGATGTTGAGAGTGAGCGGAAGGCCGTCTTCGGTTGAGGCGTTGAACTTGTAGATATGCCGCGTCTCGCGTATGGCCCAGCCGCTTTTGCCGACCACGTTCTGTATCGTATCGACGAGGTCCGGGTCGAGCACCTCGTAAATACTCTTGCGGAGTGCGCGTTCCCGGCTGATGCCGAATACTTCTTCAAGCGCACTGTTCCACGTCGTGATCGTGCCTTCGGAATCGACCGCGAGTATCCCGACGTTGACGCTTTCGATGATGTTCTCGGAGAACTCCCTCAGCCGGTTCATCTCCTCGGCCTTTTCGATCTCCGAGCGGTAGAGCAGGCTGTTGTCTATCGCGACCGCAACGTAGCCCGACAGCGCGCGCAACAGATCGGTGTCCTCGCTCGTGAGCAGCGCGCCCGACTGGGTCTTTCCAACGCCGACGACGGCTATCATCCGGTCGCGCACAACGCAGGGAACGTAATAATAAAGTTCGTCGCCAACTTCGCCACCCGTTTGTTGAAGCTCGATTCCGGGCCCTGCATCCGTTCCAGTCAGGTCCGCGGCCGTTATGAAACCGCGTCCGATTGAGCGCACTCGCATGGCGGTCCTCGTGTCTGGGGGCAGCGCTATATCGGACGTGATGCCGGAGGCGTGAGCAAGCCGGAACCCCGAGGGCGACTCCGGGTCCGCGATGAAGATGCCGACCTTCTCCGTCGACAACATCTCGCTCAAGCGCCGCGCGAGCGAGTCGAGCAGTCGCGGAAGCGCCGTCGTCTGCGCCAGAGTCCGGCCGAAATCTTGAAGCCCGGTCCTCAGCGTGTACCGCTCACCGTAGAACCAGCGGTCCGCCCATATCTGAAGTCTGTTCTTGATCGGCGCAAACAGCATTGCCACGACGAGCATCCCGACTACAACGACGACCTTCGTCTTGAACGAGTTCAAGTCGGCCGTCTGCCAGATGAACTTCACCAGGTCGCTGACCCCCAGCAACACCGCCATGTAAATCGCGCCCAAGGCAACCGTTGCCGCGACGTGCACGAAGCTCCGGCGCATGATCACGTCTACGTCCATCAAGCGGTAGCGGACGATCGAATAGCCGAACGACAGCGGTATCAGAATGAGCGGGACACAGGCGAGCGTCTCCAGGGCAGGTGTGATCTCCACGTTTGAGACACCCGGCACGTTGAGCGCCGATAGTTGCGCAACCGAATAGAGCAACGCCACGGGAATAACCGATAGCCCCAGGCCCCAGATGATCCATTTCAACTGGTGCTTGAGCAGGTCTCTCTGCGCGCGCATGTATGTCCTTACGAGCAGCGCGCCGCCAATCACGAAGAACAGCACCAGGTGTGCAAACTCAACTGAGTTCAACGCCGACCGCGCCGCGCTGAGCGACCCGCCAAAGACCCCGGCTCGATAGTGATACAGCGTCTCGACGACTATTAGCCCAATCGCCGGCAAGTAGAGCCCGGCAACGACGCCGCGCCAGCGAACCGCGAGCCCCCGGCCTGTGGGGAAGTTTGCGCAGAAGTGCAGGAACACCGGCGCCAACAGCGCTGCAGCCCCGTTGTCGAGCAGGCTCACCAGTGAATCGAGCCGCCCGAGCTCGGCCGTAGGTTTGTAAAAGTAGACGGCAAAAGATATCAGCGACCACGCGAAGAAATGATAGGTCAGGACCGCGCGACCTTGTTTGAACAACACGAACAGCCCGATTGCGAGGTACACGAGCCCGATGAATGCCAGATAGAGATCGCGTTCGGGATGTTGAGGCCGCGTGGCTACTCTGAACGGAACGTCGTAGACCGGCCTTTCGACGCCGTAGATGCCCTGGAGCAACTGGTACGGATGCTCAACAACGTAACGCGCCTCGCCACCAACGCCAAGCTTTTCCAGGTACAAGTACAGAGTGCCGACGTGATCTACCTGCTCGTACTTTCCCTGATAGTAGAATGCCCGGACGAAGTCGCCCTTCTTGATGATGGAGGCGAGCGGCGACTCGGGATCGACTGACCGCGCCTGGATTCCGTTCTCCGTCTCGATCCACTCGATGCCATCGTGCGGAACGGGGTTAGGTCTGAGCCGGTCGCGAAGGTTTAGCACGCCGACCACGACGAGCACGGCCGTCACCGCCAGGATGGCGAAGAGCTTTGCCTTGCTTGCCAGATCTTTCATAACCTAACACCATGCCGAATAACGCGGGAGGCTAGAACTTATGATTTATCAGCAACTTCCATTCCTGCTCGCCCTCCCCTATTCACAGGTCGAAACGCGAAGCACTGACGCCGATTCCATTTGCCGATGTCCCAACGTGGGTCCAAATTTATGGACGCCATCCAATTCTTCGGAAATCAATGAGGAATAGCTTCGAGAAATAGGGAACCTCCTGTCCGCCGGAGTGAAGGTCCAGAATTCGGAGAAAACTAGAACCGGAACGAAACGCCGACGCGAATCAAGCGATGGAAGCGACTGGCAACCAGTTCCTGCCTGTCATCGGCTACCGAGGCCTGCTGATCGAGCAGGTTTCGCAAGTCGATCAGGGCTTGCCATTGGCCTGGCAGATTCCCGATGTTGGGCAGGTCCTGGGTCAACGAGACGCTCAGGTTCGGATCGTAGGTAGCGATCTGCCCCTGGAACGGATCGATGGCAAAAACTGCCTGACCCGGCGCCAGCCTGACCACCGTTGAGACGCGGGTTCCCGTGCTGACGAAGTTGGCGTCAATCTTGGCAGCAAAGATATGAAAAAGTTCGTTGGAGAATAAGTTCGCCGGTTCGGACACGCCGTGAGCGCCGAAACGCTGCCCTTCCCCGAACGCATAGCCGACCGAGCCTTCGATGACTTTGCTGACGCGCCTGTGATAGACGACTCTCAGGCCGCGCGTCCGTCCCCGTTGCTCTTCAGACCTGAACATTGCGTCGGCAACGTCGCCTTGGGCAGGTATAGCAAGAAGGCCTATCCCGTGACCGGACACCGTGTCGAAGAACGCCATCAATTCGACCGAAGACCTCTCCGAGAGGATCTGTTCCCCGCCAAACTGCAACCGGTAACTTCGGTCCACCATTGGCTGCCGGCTCGACGTAACAGCAACCGGTTTCTGGTCGGAGAAGAATATCTCTCCCGATTCGAGGTCCACTTTCGACTGCTGGTCGGTCGAGGCTCCTGGTGTCATCCCGGCAAACAAGCGCGTGCGCGCGCCGGCGTCAAACGCGACGCCGAGTCTCGGCAGCACGCTCGTTCCAGTCGCCCCTTCAGTGAAGCGAGCGAACTCGAGGCCGTACACAATCAACACCGGCCCCGATACCTGCCACGTATCGGTGGCCGACACTGAGACCTGTCCGAGTCGTGGAATAGCGCTGCGGCGAGAGAAGGTGAAGCGCCCGTAGCCGAGCGCGACCCCAACGTGATGCCGGTCGCCTACGGCTCCGCTGGTCAGAACTTCGAGTCTCTGCGGAGCGCCTGGCCCGTAGCCGGCCTGGCCGCTGACGACCAGATTGGCCTTCCTTGCGATCTGCTCAGAGATTGCGAAATTCGCACCGACGAATGAGCTGCCGCTGATGCCGGCCGAAGTCGAAGTCTGGCTGTAGGCGTGAATGAACCCGTGCAGTTCAGGCGAACGGTCGGTTAGCGCGACCGTCGAATCTTCCGTTGAGCTGGCAGCGGGATCCTTGGACTTGTCGTACTGGAAGATTGTCGGTCGTGCGCCGCGAGTAGCAAACTTCGGATCGGGGTTAAGCGCCGCTTCCTCGGCTAGTGTGCCGGTGCGGCGCAGCAGAATCGAGTCAAAAATCGTGACCTTGTCGGGCTTCACGTCGGCGGGAAGCTGAACCGGATTGAACCCCTGAGCCTCGGCCTTCACCAGGTAGCGGCCGGGAATGATTCCGGCGGCGACAAACCTGCCCTCGCTGTCCGTGCTGGCGCGCTTAATCACCTTCTCAGACTTTGGCTGCTCACCCTCCCGGACCACCGCCACCGCAGCTCCCGCCAGAGGGTTACCCTGACTGTCCTTCACGACGCCACGGATCGATCCCATGCTGGAGGCATGACCCTCACGCGCGACTGAGACCGCAATTGCGCCGAGGGCTAGTATGGAGAAGAACCTCAACCAATACTTCATGTACTTCATGCGTCACCTCGTTACTAGAGAGCCAGGCAGTCACTGTTTGGGAAGGCCCATTCTATCACCCATGCCGGTCGTGTCAAGCAAGCCCGATTCGCGCGATTCGCGCAACCATAGGGCCAGACATCTGAAAGCCTGTCCTCTATGGCTCACGCGGGACTTATCCTCCTCGCTTAGTTCCGCGAAGGTCCGGTCGAGCGCTTCGTAGTGGAAGAGAGGGTCGAAACCAAAGCCACCAACCCCGCTAGGTTCGGTGAGAATCCTGCCGGTCACGCTACCCGCGAACACCCGCTCGCCGCCTTCCCACGCGATTGCGGCAGCACAGACGAACCTCGCGTCTCGTCTTCCAGTTGGCACATGCTCCATCTCGCGAAGCAGCTTCTGGATGCGGTCGCGGTCGGTTGCTCCCGCGCCTGCGTACCGCGCCGAGTGTACTCCGGGTCGATCGTCGAGGGCCGAAACCTCAAGGCCGGAGTCGTCGGCAATCGTAATCAACCCGGTCCGAGCATGAAAATGCCGCGCTTTCAGCAACGCGTTCTCGGAATAACTCTCGCCAATCTCAATCCCGGTTGTTTGAGCGTCTGATGCCAACCCCATCATGTCTATTCCGTATTCTCCAAGGATGCGACGGACCTCCTGGACTTTACCGTTGTTAGCGCTGGCGAGCAGGAGAGTCACCCGCTGAGTATAGCACTGGAAGCCCGGACGGTCCGTTCGGCATGTGAACACGCGGCGGCGTGGTTCTTGCACCGTGGTTTGCACCAACAGGCCGACTCGACGGTCACCCGTGACTCAGTGTAGCCGCGCGTAAATGTTTCCGGCACATATGTATTTTTTACACGCAGGGATGTTCTGTTGGTTGACGAGAAGAATTGAGGAGCTTTGAAGTTCGCCGAATTCCGTGGGGACCATAACCAACATGAGTGCCGGGCACGGTGTGGCATGTCGATTGCACCCAACTCGATGGGGCAAGAGATACGGGTGATGCAAAACATCACTTCCTGTGTTCTCGATTCTCGGTTACTGTGGTGAGGACGGTAACCGGAAGTAAGGCGACGCAGTCTTCCCACGCTGCGTCGCCTATTTTTCCCCTCCAACGCGACCGCGAACGTAAATAATCCCGCTGGACTCAGCACGTATGGGCTATCTTGGCCGGGGTTTCGGTCAGTTGACAGTTCTTCCAGGGCGCGCCTATATTTTCAGCCTTCTGGTAGAGCCCGCCCATGCTTGACGAATACAGAGACCAATACGTCGAGTTCAACGCGTCGTGGATGCGGGAACACTACCTCCACTTGTCGGGCCAGAAGAGCGAACTCGAGTTGGCTGACATCTATGATCGGCACAGCGGACTATTCACAGAAGCCTCCATAGCGGGGCTCAGGCAGCATCTTGCGGCGCTCCCGCAGCACTACGAGGCCGACCGCGTTGCGGTGGGGCGGCTCCTGCTATTCGCCATCGAACACTTCGAGGAAAGCGCCGCGAAGGAGCTAACGGAATCCTTAAGCCGGTACGAAGGCGAAGCGGCTACCGAGTGGCGGGGACAAAAACTCACGTTCCAGGATTGCGCGGTAGCGGTTCGGACCCAACACGACCGCGATGCGCGCCGAGTTATCCACCAGCGGCGGGAGGACATGATCGAGGCCTCGAACGAGATGCGGGCCGCCCGGACCTCGAGCGTGCACGGGACGGCGCGGAAACTCGGTTTCTCGAGTTACATCGCTCTCTACGAACAGATGCGAAAGATCGACTACGCGGCGCTGGCCCACGCCGCGTCCTCGGTGATCTCGAGAACCGAGCCCGTCTACACCCGCCGCCTTAGCGAAGCCCTGAAGCGCGATCTCGGCATCCCCATCGAGAAAGCCGAGCGGTCCGATGCCCTCTTCCTCCTCCACATGGCCGGCTACGACGACCGCTTTCCGGGAACTGAGTTGCTCAGGACCTACGAAGCCACGATGGCGGGCCTGGGCATTCGGGCAGGCGAGCAACGGAACATCTTGATCGATTCAGAGCCGCGCCCCCGAAAAAGCTCGCGGGCATTCTGCGTGCCGATATCGATCCCCGACGACGTCCGGCTCGTGCTCCGCGCCATGGGGGGCCAGACCGATTATCAAGCTCTGCTCCACGAAGCCGGCCACGCGCAGCATTACGGGTGGACCTCACCCGACCTGAAGCCGGAGTTCAAATACACGGGAGACTACGCGCTGACGGAGACCTACGCCTTCCTGTTCAACCACTTGATCACCGAGCGCGAATGGCTGGCCGAGTCGCTCGGGTTTCGCGACAGCGAGTCGTTCATTCTCTCCGCCACTCTCGCACGCCTTCTTACCCTAAGACGCTACGTTGCCAAACTCACCTACGAATGCGAGCTGCACAAGGGAGGCGACATATCGCAGGTGAGAGAGAGCTACGGGGAACTGCAAACGGAGGCAACTGGATTTCGGACCAGTTCCGCCGAGTTCCTCTTTGACATCGACGATGGCTTCTACTCGGCCAACTACTTGCGGGCTTGGGCTCTTGAGGTCGCCTTCGCGGATTATCTGCGCACTCGGTTCGGCAAGTCCTGGTGGCGCTCTCGCAGGGCCGGCGGGTTCCTGAAGGAACTGTGGGAAACCGGCGAACGCTTCACCGCGGATGAAATCGCGGCGCAACTCGGACTGGGCCCAATCTCGTTCGACGCGCTCAGCGACGAGTTCAATCGGGCGCTGAACTAGTTCACGGTCGCGGTTCCCGAACAACCTCAGGATCTTCCGAGTGTCGGGCTCTGGCACCCGAGACCGGCGTCTTGTATCGTTAAGTTCGGCTCCAATGACGACAATAACCGTCAAACTCGGCAAGCGCAGTTACCCCATTAGGATAGAAGCTGGATTGATCGACTCGGTCGGTGACTCACTGCGCTCCGCGATCGGCGAGGGATCCCAACAAGCTGTGATCGTGACCAACCCGACCGTCGACTCCCACTACGGCGCCAGAGTTACCCGATCACTCAACCGAGCCGGATTCCGCACAAGCCGGTTTCTGATCCCCGACGGAGAAAAGCACAAGACCCTTCGCACCGCCGAATCGCTGTACACGTTCCTGATCGAGCGGCGAGCCGAGCGCTCCGATATCCTGGTTGCGCTAGGCGGAGGTGTCGTGGGTGATACCGCGGGGTTCGTGGCCGCCACTTTTCTCCGAGGACTCCGGTTTGTTCAAGTTCCCACCACGCTGCTTGCGCAGATCGATAGTTCGGTCGGCGGAAAGACCGGCGTCAATCATCAACTCGGCAAAAACCTCATCGGCGTATTCCATCAGCCCTCACTCGTCGTCATCGACCCCGAGACCCTCCAAACCCTCGCCACTCGAGAATTCCGATCCGGGCTCTATGAGGCGATCAAGTACGGAGTGATTCGGGATCGCCGGCTGTTCGCGCGAGTAGCGGCGCGTGCGGACCGGCTGAAGGACCTCGACGCGGCCGAACTGACTTATTTGATCGCTCGCTCGTGCCGGATCAAAGCGGAGATTGTCGCGCGCGACGAGCGCGAGCGAGGCCTGCGCCGCATCCTGAATTTTGGCCACACGGTTGGGCACGCTCTGGAAGCCGTGACACACTATCGCCGCTTTCTTCACGGAGAGGCAGTCGCATATGGCATGCGTGCGGCGTCTCGAATGGCCGAACATCTCGGACTGTTGTTCGAGGAAGAGCGAGCGTCGATCGACGAGGCAATCGCAAGGGTTGCACTCCTGCCCCGCGCAATTAATCTTGCCGTCGGTGATATAATGTCCGCGATGACGCACGACAAGAAGGCAGAAGGCGGCCGCGTTGCATTTGTTCTGCCCGAGAGCATTGGCCGTGTGGTGGTCAGATCGGATGTTCCCTTGCCAGTAGTCCGCAAGGCTATTCGAGACTGCCTATCGCGGCGAGATTAGTCGAGCGGTCGGAAAGCCCCTTTCGCCTCACAGGTACTCAAAGAGCACAAGATTCGGAGTAGAGGGACATGCAAAAGGATGCGTATAGCCGGTTGAAGTTGGAAGAGCGCGGCGCCGTCAAGATTCAAGTCGTACTCACATTCCTGGCGTTGGCCATCGTGGCCTTCGTGGTCATCAGAGTTGCTCCAGTCTACTTCGACGAACGCCAAGTCATTTACCGGGTCGAGGAGGTTGCCAACAAGGCTACCGTGAGGAACTCCAAGGAGAAGGAAATAACCACGGAAATCGAGAGAATCAGGCAGGAGTTCAGCCTCCCCGAAGGTGCGATAAAGCTCACCTCGCGTGAGGAGAACCGAACGCGGCTGGTCGTGAACTACAGTGTCACCATTGACTTTCTCGTCACCACCTATAGCTGGCAAGTCGACCGCGCCATCGAAGGCAAGGGGTTTTGATAAGGCTGATCCGGTCCTCTCCCTAAATCACGACAGCCCGGGAATGCCCCAAGTGAGGCCAACCGCGACCCCGAAGCGCGACGCGCCCGTTGACGAGTATCCGCGCGCGCTCCTATGATCTTGCCAGCAGTTACCAGCAGTTAGAAGGAGCGCCTTAGTGCCGCGAAACAAGCCGACTGCGATCTCGCTGTTTATTCTCATCGTCCTCGTGTTCTCACCGCTCAGCGCGGTCAGTTCGCAGAGCGGGAGGAGCCGTCCGAGAGTCCCAACTCGCATCCCCGAAGCGCCACCCGAGCCGGTTAAGGTCCCGGAGGCCGCCGGCGTCGTGAGGCAGGAACAGATTCGAAACGTCTCACGCTTTGTGCTGCGCAACGGCATCACCGTCATCATCAGCGAGCAGCACGCTACCCCGCTAGCGGCTGCTGTGGCCTATTTCAAGGCGGGACGAATGGACGAGACAGAACTGACTCTTGGCGCCGCCGAGCTGCTCGCGCGCGCTTCGGCGGCGGCCAAGGCAAGGGACCTCGCCGCGTTGGGGGCAAGCGGCGGCGCTTACGCGGCCGCCGATCACTCGGCATTCTATCTGACCGTTGCCCCGGAACGGCTTAAGGATGCGCTTTCAGTTCAAGCGCAGATGATCCGGAGCTTGCCGTTGTCGAGCGACGACTCCCAGGGCGGATCATCGTTCGATGAGACGACAGACCGCGAGGGGCAGGCGGGCAAACACCTGGAGATGCTCAAGAGTGTCGCCTTCACGCGGCGAGGGACCGGCAAATTGCAGAACACCGACACACCGTCGGTCCCGCGTGAGCATCTCCTGGAGTTCTCTCGCATGCACTACAGGCCGGAGAAGTTGATCCTGAGTGTGTGCGGCGCGGTCTCGACGTTCCATGCTCTTGTCGAGATTCAGCGTCTGTATGCGGGATTCGCGCCCCCGGCGGCGGAGCCTCAGCCACCAAAGGACCAGACCGCGAATCGAGCGACTCCAGCGAAGTCTCCCGCTTCAGGCGACGCCGGGCCCGCTCAGCAGACACGGCCGGCCGCCGCGCAGAAACCGCCTCTCGTGGAACCCGCTGCGACCACGCGGCTCCCCGAGCCCGAGCAAACCAAACTGCGATACGCCGCCGATCGTGGTGACATCGAGCAGTCAGTAGTGACCGTCGGATTCCGCGTCCCGGGATTGAACTCAAAATCGTGGCCCGCAATCGAGGTGCTCTCCGCGCTTGCCGGGCGGGGGCGAGCGTCCCGGTTGGCGAGAGCGTTGCTGGACGAGCAAGCGGTCGTCTCGGCGGTTCAGTCCGACTACGTCGCGCTCGCCGATGCTGGGCTGCTGACGATTCAAATGAAGCCCGCGTTCGACCCGAGTGCGGGCACGCTGATGGATAAAGCTGAGTCGGCGCTGTTCAGGGAGATTGATCGACTGCGCCGAGTAGTCCCCTCTGAGGCGGAACTTGCGCGGGCTAAATCCGTCCTCGAGGGGCGTTTCATTGATCGCGTCGAGAGCTACTGCGATCGCGCCCTTCTGCTTGCCCATGCTGAAGCGATGCCAAGCGGACTTCGCGCCGCGCTTGATTACAGAAGGCTGATTCGCGAGGTCCGCGCCGAAGATGTCCAGCGGGCTGCTTCCGCGTACCTGACGCTCGCGGGCGCGTCGGTGCACGAGTTCGAACCCGTCTCTGCGCCGCCTCGCACGTTCGACTCCGAGCGGTTTGCGGCGACCGTGCTGGCATGGGCTCCCGGATTCGCAGAAGCCGTCAGTCCAAAAGAGGTGATCTCACCAGACCCGCGGAATGCTCCGCCCGTCATCGCGCAAGGCGTAGAGCGCCCGGCCGACGAACTCGCGGCCCTGGAGTCGATTGAACCGCTTCCGATCAGGGACTTCTCAACGCTCAACGGCCCGCGAGCCTTCGTGCGCGAGGACCACTCCGAGCCGAAGGTGACGATCGCGTTGCTGTTTCCAGGCGGACGCATCGCCGAAGACGAAACCAGAAGCGGGATCACGGAATTCATGCTGCGCGCGATGCTGCGGGGCACGCCGCGCCGGCCGTCGAACGAAGTCTCATTCGAGTTGGAACAGTTGGGCGCCGACGTCGAGATCATCGCCGAGCCCGATTTCTTTGGCCTCGTTGCGGAGGTGCTCTCCCGCAACGCGGACCGCGCGCTGAAGATTATGCGCGACCTGATCGAGGACCCTGCATTCAGAGATTCCGACCTCGCACGCGCGCGCGCCGAGCAGACTGCCGTGATTCGAGAGAGCCTCGGGTCCGGCGCCGCGCGTTCACGCGAGCTGTTGTTTCAAGCGCTGTTTGCCGGGCATCCTTATTCGCTTCCGCCTCACGGCCGGCAGGAAGTCGTCTCCAAACTCACCGGCGATCAGGTCCGCGAATGGCACGAAGGAGCAATTAAGCGACGCGTTCCGGTGGCGATCATTGTTGGCGACACCGAGGGATCGGCGTTGGTGTCCGGCACGGTGGCCGACGGATTCAAGCGGCGCGAAACTGATCCCCCGGCTCGTTACCCTGCCGCGGCGGCGACCAAACCAACCGACAGAGCCGAGCAGTACAAGCGTCCGCAGTCGGTGCTTTCAATTGGCTTCCCAGGCCCAAGGGGCGGCAGTGATGAAGCGCTTGCTCTCGGGCTGATCGAGTCGGCGATGAACGTACTGCTCGGCGAGCTTGGGAGCAAGCAGGGCTCGTTCTATGTCGCGCGATCAAGCAGCGAGTCGTTCTTGGCTGGGGGCGCGTTTCGTGTCGACATCGTGACTTCACCCGAGAACGAACAGCGCGTGCGCACCGCGGTAGTGGCCGAGATCGAGAGGCTCGCCAAGAACGGTCTGAGCGTCGACCAGGTGACGGCAGCTCGCGCGCAGACGATTACCGCAAGGCTAGGGCGTTTGCAACACCGGCGCGAGCGGGCGCTCGAGTACGCGCGGACGATTCTGTATGAGCACCGGCCTGCGGAAGCCGATTCGTTGGCCGATCGGCTTGGCAGGATCACACCCGACGAGATCAAGCGGGTCGCCGGAATCTATTTGAAACCCTCGACCGCCTCGTTGGGCATCGTCCGCGGCGAAAGATGATGCCGGGTGGATTGGGACCGAACCGACGAAAAAGGGGCGGCCCCGAAAGGCCGCCCCTTTTTGGTTTGCACGAGCGATCTGAGCTCGCTCCTTTCCGACTGACTAAGCCGGTTTCTTTGGAGCAGCCCTTCTTCGCGGCGCGCGGCGCGCCGGCCTCTTCTCAACAGACGGAGCAGGCTGTTCCGTCGTGATGATCTGAGGTGACGCTCCCGCAGCGCACTTCTTCGCGGCGTCGACTGCCGAGATGTTGGCACCCTCGGGAACGATCCAGAACTCAACTCGGCGATTGAGATTCGGGTCGCCCGATTCGTGAGCGCAGGTGTCGCCGAAGTTCCGCACCGTTATGCGGGCCCCGTCGACGCCCTTCTCGTTCACGAGGTAGTCGCGCGCGTTGTTGCCGCGAGTGAGCGAGATGCCCACGCGCTCCGACGAATCGCGATGACCGTCGATCACGACCTGGGCTCGCGGGTCTTGCTGCAGCCTGAGCGAGATCTCATCCAGGCAGGCCTTGTGCTCGTTATTGATCCTCGCCGAATTGAGCGGGAAGAATATCGGGCCGCAAGGCGACACGATCTCCGGCGGCGGCGGCACAGGAATCCTCTCCACCGTTATCGAAGTCGAGCAGCTTCCACCTGAACATGGCTGGTCGCAACGCCTGCGATCTGTTGAAACCTCAACGCTGACCGTGACTGTGCCAGGCGCAAGGCCGGTCGTATCCAGGCTGACTTCGGCGCCTAGGGTCGAAGAGAGTGATCCGGCGGTTGTACTCCACGTGTAGGTCAGGTTTCCACCGCCGCTCCCCGTCGCCCGGAACGTCACTCGCTCGCCTTCTTTGACCGTCGAGGGCGTGCCGACAACGTCACAAGAAACCGTCGGGCACGGCGGTTCTGTGATCTCGAACGACGAATTGCAACTCGTCTGGCCGGTGGTGACGCACTCGGTCGGGCAATCGACTGCGGGGACCGAAGCGGTCACCGTAGTCGTAACCGTGTAGCGGCCACACGCAAGCTGAGAGGTCGAAACGTCTACCGAAGCCCCGCTGCCGCTGACCGTCACCGGACGGCCTTGCGCGTCCTTCACGTCCCAGCGGTACTCGTAGGTCACCTTGTCGTCGGTGTAACCCGGAGTTGACGGCTTCACCGACAGCGACAATCGCTCGCCACGATTCACTGTTGTCGACGCGCTCAATACACAAGTCGGAGCGGGCGGAGCCGGACACGCTCTGCGAGTCCCGATCGAGAAGAATCCCACGAACCCGCTCTTGCCGTCCGACCTGAACGTCTGCGGAACTTTCTCGAACAGCGGGTTGATGATGAAGAATGGGCCGACGAACGTCACTTTGGCTTTGAACACCGGCAGGGTGATGTCGTCTTCGTTGTTCAGGAAGAGCCGGTAAGCGCCGCCAAACGATATCGCGCCGTTCTTCAGGAAGAAGCGCATACCGACGTTCAAATCCCACGGGTCGTTGCGAATGAGCGACGGGGTGTCGCCGCCGATGAACCGCGTATGGGCGATTTCCGTGATGAACTCCGCGTGTCTGTTGACCGCGATTGACAGACCGGCGTTGAACAGGAGCTTGTCTTTTATGTCAAGCACCTTGACGCCCCCGATCTCGGGATCGCCGGTGTGAATGTAGCCGACGTTTTCGTAGAGCCGGACTCTCTTGCCCGCACTCTCCTGTCCGAACATTAGGATGGGACCGCCCTCGTACTCTCCGCTGCCGCGCCCGCGAGCGGTTTCTCGCAGGCCGCGCGCCACGGGAATCTTGAGGTAGCCGCCCAACGCCATGCTAAACCAGTGCTTGTTGGGATCGATCAGGGAGTACTTCGAACCGACATAAATGTCGCCTGATCCGTTTGACGACTGGCGACGCCCGAAGACCGGGCGGCCCAGCCCATCGAATCCAACGAAGTCAGTTTCGCCAAAGAACGGCAGTTCATTGTAGTAGCTCGCCAGGTCGGACGCGATCAGCGGACCAAGTCCTCGAACCTGAACGTTGCTGCCAAGTCCGCCCGGTGAAAAGACGCTGGTGGGAAAGTTTGTCGGCGTACCGTATCGCCCCACCGACGGAAGTAATCCCCCGAATATCGCCCCGCTCCCCGGAAAGAAAGCAGCCCCGCCGTCGTTGCCGCCCGACGCCGGTCCCAGCAACGTGAACGGATCGCCGAAGAGGCGAGTCGCGCTTAGCTGGTAGCCGCTGAGTAAAAAGGGCTGCCGCGACGTGACCTGCTGCCAGGTGACCCAGTCCACCCACAGCTCCCATCGGTTGGTCAGCCCGATGGTGAAGTTGAATGGAACCTGGTTGATGTCGAGGTCGCCGGGGTCGCGATCAAAATTATTCCAGAATAGCGCGAAGTTGAACTCGCCCTTGCATAGAGTGCGAGTAGAAAACGTGTTGAACAACCCCGTGCCGCCCAGCACCGTTGGCGCCTTCTGTTGCTCGGCGAGGTTTCCGTGGCCCCGGTCCTGGGCCAACACCGTCCCGCCAAACACGAGAACCGCCAGCACAAGCGAGCATACTTTTCCAGCCGCTTTCATTTTCTGCCTCCTGATGTATTCATCCGCCGAGCGTGGCTTCTTTCTCGAAAGGCCTGTGAAACCACAAGAGGTAATCTCTCTGCCTCCCCCCAGAATTACAAGGCGAGTTGGATGAATCTCCGTGTGAGCTACCATCGAGGCCCATTCCTGCCGGGCCTTTCAATATTGCCGCTAGTTGAGCCGTTCCTCACGGGCTCGTACCCATCTTAGTGATTACGCGCCTATCTTATACTAGGAAACAGCCTCCGGGGTCAACACAAAAGTTACTATTTTTCCCAGCAACTCTCGCAGTTTACGCGTAGATTCCGCGGAGCTTCGTGTCGTAGGCTACTCGGTCGATCGCCAGCATATAAGCCGCAAGTCGCGTGTTGACTTTGAACTTCTCGGCAAAACCAACGACATCGTTGAAACTGCTGACCATGATGTCCTTGAGCCGCTCGTTGACGACGCCCTCGGTCCAGAAGAATCCCATCCGGTCCTGGACCCACTCGAAGTAGCTCACGGTCACTCCGCCGGCATTGGCCAGGATGTCGGGAATCACGAATATGTTCTTATCGGCCACGATCTCGTCGGCGTCCGCGGTAGTCGGGCCGTTAGCTCCTTCGGCCATCACCCGGCACCTCAAGCGTGGCGCATTGTGGCTGGTGATCTGATTCTCGGTGGCGGCCGGCATCAGTATCTCACAGTCGAACTCAAGGAGGTCCTCTCTTCCCACGTGGTCGGCCTCGGCGTAACCTTCAACCGTCTTGTTTTCCCTCAAGTAACCGAGCACTCCGGGCACGTCAAGACCATCCGCATTAAAGACCGCTCCGGTTATGTCGGCGATGCCGGTGATCTTGTAGCCGGCCTCGTGCATCAACAGTGCGGCGGTGCCTCCAACGTTGCCTGCTCCCTGGATTATCACCCTCGTGTTGCCCACATCGAAATTGAATCGCTTGCACGCTTCGTCGCACACGAATAGCAGTCCGCGGCCGGTCGCTTCCTTCCGTCCGCGCGAACCGCCGATCTCAATCGGCTTGCCGGTGACAACGGCCGTGACCGTATGGCGGGCGTGCATTGAGTACGTGTCCATCATCCACGCCATCACCTGCTCGTTGGTGTTCATGTCCGGCGCCGGAACGTCGCGTTCGGGACCGATGAAATCGAGCAGCTCGGCCGTGTAGCGCCGGGTCAGCCGCTCCAGCTCGCCGGGACTCATCTCGCGCGGATCGCAGATGACGCCGCCCTTCGCGCCGCCGAAGGGAATGTTGACGACGGCGCACTTCCATGTCATCCACGCGGCTAATGCTCGCACCTCGTCCAGCGACACGTCGGGCGAAAACCGCACGCCGCCCTTCGCCGGACCTCGCGCGAAGTTATGCTGCACGCGATATCCGGTGAAGACCTGGTAGTTCCCATCGTCCATCAAAACCGGGATGTAGAGGGTCAGCTCACGATTAGGCCACCTCAAGATCTTGTACACGTTCGGGTCGAGATCGAGCCGCGCCGCAGCCTCATCGAAGCGCTGCATCATCGACTCGAAGGGGTTTTCTGCCGTGATTACTTTTGCATCATCGCTGAATGGACTTATCATGGGTTCCCTCCGAGCCCGGCATTAGATGATTGAAAGGACCGACGACCTCGTCTACAGGTGAGCATAGCGTCCGTTTGGATTAGTTCGCGATTATAACGGATGACCACAGGGCAGGCAACGATACGCGCCGCGACCGCGATATCTACGAAGGAGACCGGCACTCATCAACGTAAGGACCGCCATCGACCGCATCGCCGCCGACAATAGATCGGGGGCAAGCGAGATCCTCGCCTCGGCCGGCGACGTGTTCGCACTGCTCGAGTCGGAGGTTCAGCGCGAACATGCCCTCGACAGAGACGGAGCACTCGAGAAAGTGGTTGAGACCGCCGCCTCGCTTGTTAGAGCGCAGCCCGGCATGGCGCCCCTCTTGAATCTCTCAAGCAGCGTTGTCGCGGCTTCGGCGCAAGCCGTTCGCGCAGACGACGTAACGAAGTCTGCCCGTGAAGCCGCCGAGCGGTTCCTTGTCCGCGCGAAGCAGGCGGCCATCGAGGCGCAATCGCACGCCGCGCGGTTGATACAAGATGGGGCGACCGTGCTGACGCATTCGCGGAGTTCCACCGTAGAGAACGCCGTCACTGCGGCGTCGCGGGGAGGCCGCCGGTTACAGGTCATCGCAACCGAGAGCCGTCCGATGCTCGAAGGCCGGACGCTCGCGGAGACACTTGCGCGAGAAGCGATCAGAGTGGCTCTGATAGCCGATTCCGCGGCCGCCCTCGTAATGGACCGCGTCGATCTTGTTCTGGTCGGGGCGGACTGCATCACGCCCCATCACGTCGTCAACAAAATTGGCACGCGAATGATCGCACTTGCTGCAGGCGAACGCCGTGTTCCGGTGTATGTCCTGTGCGACACGTCGAAGTTTGTAGGCTTGGACGACGGTCTTGATTCCCACCGCGAAGAACGCCGCGCCGCGGAGTTGTGGCGTGCAGCGCCGGCAGGTGTCGACGTGATGAATCGTTATTTCGAACCAACGCCCGTGGATCTCTTCGCCGCGATCGTTACCGAGACCGGCGTGTTGACGCCAAGCCTGGCGGCGCGGCAGGCGGCGGCCGTCAGTCTCCATCGGCTGTTGGTTGACAGGTTGACGGACTGACTCGGCGAGCCTTTCGATGGCGACAATGAGAAGACTGCGAATCCAATTCACCAGCTTTGGCGAGGGGCTGGCTGGTTGGTTTTCGCGTGATGCATTAGGCCGCGAAAGGCGATCCCGGCTCGGCAGGCTGATCTTGACCTGTGCGATCATCTTCGGCGCGGCGATAGGAGTCCGGCTCCTGCATTGGCAGGACGCTCACGTTGAGATCGAGCGACAAAACACCGTGCTGACCGACCTGGTTTTTAAGCTCTACCGGAGCGAAGCGAACCGAATCGTCCAGCAAGGACGCATTCTGTTCCCCTCCGCACCGCACGACCAGGGCGACGCGCGCATGTTGGTCCATCCTCCGGGTTACTCAATCTTGTTGGCTGCCGTCTGCGGGGACAGCCAGCCTGGCGACTCCTACCGCGGAATCAGGTTATTTCAGGTGATCTGCGACGCCCTTTGCGCAGTGTTAGTCGTGTTGATCGCCGCAGAGTTCTTCGCATTGACCGTAGCCGGCATTTCGGGGGCGCTCGTCGCGCTGTCTCCTCACCTCGCGCACTACTCGCTCTGGCTCTCGCCTGACAGCCTGGCGGTGCTCCCGCTACTCGTGGCGGTCTACTTGATCGTTCTGGCGGTGAGGAAACAGAGCGTTTTCCATCTGATCGCGGCAGGGGTGGCCGTCGGCCTCTCGTGTTGGTTGAGATCGAATGCGCTGCTGCTCGCGCCGTTTCTTTCGGCCTTGATCGTCCTTCTGCTGAGGCGGGGCAAGCGGCTCAAGTACGGGCTGGCGTTCGTGGCGACGAGCGTCGCGGTGATTTCGCCGATCACAATTCGCAATTGGATCGTGTATGACCGCTTTGTGCCGCTCTCGTTGGGCGCCGGAATCACGATGGTCGAAGGGATCGCCGATTACGACTGCGAGGGCCGATTCGGCATGCCGCCGCTTGATCGCGACGTCGCCGACAAGGATGCCGAATGGCATGGCAGGCCCGATTACGCGGCTAACGTGTGGGTGCCGGACGGAGTTGATCGCGACCGGGCGCGGTTCTCGCGCGGGCTGAGGGTGATTCGGTCGAATCCGGGCTGGTTTCTTGGCGTGGCGCTGCGACGTGCCGGGTTCATGCTCAGCTATAATGACTCGCGGTCCGGCGCGTGGCCGTTCACGACCAACCTCGCGCCCGCCGTTGCTGCCGAACCTCCATTCGGCCATTCGGTTTCGGTCCTTCCTGGAATGGAGCCGGTATCGACAAGCGACTCGGCCCATTTGGTTGCGGACGGCGGAGTCACCTCGCCGCAAGCTCGAGTCTCGCCGGGCGCCGATGGTGCATCGCTGCGAGTCGAAGGCGACGGCTCGGACTTTGGGGACCAACTCGCCTCCCGGCCCTTTTCCGTTAATCCACACACCGATTATCTGCTGACGGTGCCCGTCGAGGTGGAACGTGGGCCCCTGGCGGCGAAGGTGACCAGCGATGACCGCCGAATCGCGCTCGCGGCAGTCATACTCCGTCAGGCAAAAAGTGGAAGTAACAAACCGGCGAAGAAAAACCGCGAGAACCAGGAGGTTGTCGACCCGCGCGTCGGTAACGAAGGATTTGTAGTGATTCCGTTCGCGAGCGGCGCTCGCACCGAGGTTCGTCTGGTACTCGCCAACAATGGGCCCGGGCCCGAGTACCCGATCGCCCAAGTTGGGGCGGCCAGTCTCTTCGAGCTTGGTCCAACGCCGGGACTATGGACGCGTGTGGTGCGTCCGGTCGTGAGGTCTGTGCAGCGGGCAACGTTCAAAACGAATCCGATGCGCGCTTTGATAGCAGCCGGAATTGTTCTGCTTGTGTTGGCTTGCCGCCGGAAAGAGCTGCTGATATTGCTCGCGGTGCCGGTCTATTATTTGTGCGCTCAATCGGCGTTGCACACTGAGTACCGTTACGTTCTCGCAATTCACTATTTCCTTTTCGTGATGGCAGCGGTGTCGATCTACTGCGCGGGCGCGGCTGTGTATCATAGGGCGAGTCGGGGCGCGCGTTGGGCGTCAGTCAGGCTGAGCGCGAGGCGATGACGAGAGAGGAGGAGCCGTCACTGAAGCCGAGTCAGGATGGCCATCAGAGAAATCGCGAGCACGGAAAGCTGCTGATCTTTTTCGCGGCGCTTCTCGCGGTCACGTTGTTGCTGCGGCTCCCCTATGCCGGCAATCTCTTCCACGACGACGGACTCTGGTTTACTGTAGGCGAAGAACTGATGCGCGGAAAGGCGCTCTATCGCGAGGCCTATCTCGACAAGCCACCTGTCATCGCGTTGGTCTACTGGTCGCTGTTCAAGTCCTTCGGCGCGCATCTCATCGTCATTCGCCTGTTCATGATCTTCTACTCGGTCGCGATCTCGGCGGTGCTCTATCTATTCGGTTCGCGGCTCTACGACAGGCGGGCGGGGTTGCTCGCGGCTGCTATGTTCACCTTCTTCAGCACGACGTCGGTGAACAACCATGTTCAGGCACTCAACACAGACTTCGTGATGTTGTTGCCTTACACGGCCGGCGCTTTCTTCTTGATGCGCGCCTGTGTTGAGCGCCGAGCCTTGTTTGCGCTGTTGGGCGGCGCGCTGGTCGCTGTCGCAGCCCAGACGAATCATAAAGGCATCTTCGATCTGTTGTTTTTCGCGGTTCTGTTGGTTGTCGCCGGAAGGTCCGCGCCGGGTGAGGGCGGCGGTGGAGAGAAGCTCGAACCCGCAGTTGTTTCGAGAGGAACGGGTATGGCCAGTTCGAGGCTTCGATTATCAGTGCTTGCGGCCGCCGGCTTCGCGGCGGGATCACTGCCGTTCCTTCTTTACCTCGCGTCAACAGGGTCGCTGGCTGCCTATTGGGTCTATGTGTGGAAGTGGGCAGCAGGCTATGCGGCTTACGGTCCTGTGTCGGATATGGTCGGGCGTGGTGCGTGGCTCACGATCGTGTATCTAGCGCGCAACAACACGCTGCTCATCTCGCTGATTTTCGTCGCGGCAGTCACGATCAATCGGGCGCGCCGGTCGATCCGACAGAGGCGGAACACCGGCGGCGCCGATCGACTTTTCAGCGATCGTGGATTCGTGTCGGATGGAGCGGTGCTCCTGTGGCTCGCGGCGTCGTTCGTGGCGCTTTCAGTTGGAGGGAGGTTCTATTCCAACTATTTTTTCCAGATTCTTCCAGGCCTGTGTCTCCTCGGCGGGCGCGGCCTGCCGGAGATTCTGGCGGTGCTAAAAACAAAGAAGAAGGTCGTGCGCGCGACCGTGATTGCAATTCTGGCTCTCGGCTTCGTCATCACGCTCGTTCGGTTCCATACGCGGACCGGCGGGCTTGCTCTCGATTGGGTTCGTGGGACGAAAAGCCCGTCAAACGCCCGCTGGTATCACGAGAGACTCAATCGGGACGAGCGGATGGTCGCCGCCGTCGTGCGAGAGTTGCCGGGAGGGGCCGCCGAGGCCGACAAGGTCGGGCGCGAGGAGATTCGTCAGGGCGGCCCGCGAATGCGCGCGCCCGCCGGCCCGCCCGATTATCTGTTCGTATGGGGATCGCGTGCGGAGATCTACTATTGGTCGGGGCTTCTGCCCGCGTCGCGCTACCTTACGACGCAACCGCTGACGGGCGTGCCCGCCGACGTGCATCACGCGGCTTCGCGGCCCGTGCTCGACGAATCGCTCACCTCAGCCGCGCGCGCTCAATTGATCGTCGACCTCGACGAGACGCAGCCGAACTACATTGTCGATGAACTCGGCTATCGCAATCCTGCGTTGTCGATTCAAAGTTATCCGGAGCTGCGGGAGTTCATGAAGGACTACCAGCGCGTTGGAGCAACCGGGGGGTTCTTCATCTACCGCAGGTCAACCACGCCGCGGTGAATCGGCTCCCCGTCACGGCCGTCGAAGAACGTAGTAGTGATGGTATCCGGTCCCGTAGACCTGCGGCATCCATTCGAGTACTCGACGTCGTTCGCTGCCCCTCAGATCCCGAAACACGTCTTCGGAAATCAGACTCGTGTCGAGTCTCACGTCCCGGTAGCTCATCACCGTTCCGTCCGCGCGCTGATACTTGACCCCGAACGTCGGATCGTATAGGCGCCACGCTTCGTCGTAGAAGACCTCTACGACGAAGTGGGTGTTGCGGGGTGGCGAGCCGCCGATCATATCGACGCCGCGCGCGGAGTATCCGCCGGCCGCCAGAAGCGTGATCATCGCCGCGCTCAACTGGCCGCAGTATTGCGAGCCCCGCTCCAGAACGCGGCGCGGGGACTCCATCTCGCGCTGAGTCTCGTTGTAATTGAGCTTCGTCGCGACGTAACTATTGATCGCGTCCGCCTTCTCTGCGTCGGACATCTTTCCCGACGTTAGCTTGTGGAATAGCTCTTCGTAGTAATCTCGGTTCTTAACGTCGAAGTCAACGTAGGTCGTCGACCGCACGCCCGGCAGGTCATCAAGAGTCACTTCGCGGCCCTGCCCGGGATCCAGATACCCGACGCTGAACGATCCTCCTTCGGAGACATCAGCGGGCGCAGTGATCGAGATGAGCCGCCCGCGTTTGCCGTCGGTCGAGACGATGAGGTCGAAGACGGCGCCCGGATACCACAGCACGTCGGGCAGAGTGAACTTGCCGTCGCGGTCAGTGACAACGACCCAGCCGGACTTGGAATCGAGGGCTTGAACTTCGACACCTGGCAGGCCCACGCCGCCCGTGATCGAGACGAGGCGCGGCTCGTGCCCTTGCCAGCTTGCGAGCTTCATCTCGGCTTTCGTGACGATTCGGTGCAGCGCGTGACGGCACCGCGCCGACCACGGCAACGCCGGGAAGAACAGCGCCACTGTCAACAAGAACACGACGCCGAGAGCCGCGCTTGCGCGTTTGAGGCTGGTGTTCATCGCCATCTCACTGTTGATCCCCTCGAAGCGCTTGCCGAAATTTCGAGCAAGCTGGTGAGCACGCGGACGCAGGAGTCAGGGTTCCAGTTCCTCAACGCGCGTGCCCAGGTCGCGGAGTCCGCGCGCCAAATCGGCCGAGGCCCCATCAATCATCGTTTCTGCCTCTTCACCCGTCGCGGCCACCGCCGAAACTCTAATGTGAAACTGGACGCCGCGGCCAAACCCGCGCGGGCGTGATTTGATGTAGACGCCGGGATGGGCTCGGGAAGCTTCAGCGAGCGGCGGTGCAAGAACCGACTCGTCATTGCAGTCGATGGCCAGCTCGCGCTCGCGGTAATAACCCCGGCCGATCACTTCAGGGATCACTTCGCGAAGCGGCCCTTCGACTATGGCCCTCAGTTCGGCCGGCACACCCGGCAGTGAAACGATGCGGGCCCCGCTCACCTCAAGCACCGTAGCGGGCGCGGCTCCGACCGGGTTGGCCACGATGCGCGCACCGTCCGGCAATCGGGCCATCTTCAATCGCGCGTCGGTCATTTCGGCGCTCGACACGTGTCCCGCCGCGGCGAGGTCTCGGTACCGCTGCTCGATGAACCGTCGCGCAGCTTCGGATTCAATGAGGCTCACACCCACGGCTTTGGCGACAGCGGCAAGGGTTACGTCATTGTCAGTGGGCCCCAACCCGCCGCAGGTGAAGATCAAGTCGGCGCCGCGATGTAGAGAATCGTTGACCTCGCGCGATATCGCCTCAACGTCGTCGGGCACCGTCGCCGCACGCCGCACGCTTCCCCCGAGACTTCGGAGCGCGCGGCACAGGTAGCCGGAATTCGTATCGTCGGTCATGCCCAGGAGGATTTCACTGCCGACGATTATTACCTCGATGTTTGCCACTCGGAGAGTATACAGGATGCCGGCAGGGGGCGAGGGGGAGGGATGACGGGGGGACGCGGAGACGCGGAGACGCGGAGACGGGGGAGACGGGGGAGACGGGGGAGGCGACGGGCGAGAAGAGACGCGGGGACGGGGATGCTCGACGCGTCGCCCCCTCGCCCGTCTCCGCGTCCCCGCGTCGCCCCGTCTCCGCGTCGCCCCATCTCCCCGTCTCCCCGTCTCCCCCCGTCCCCCCTCATCCGCTGGCATCTTTTCGCGTCCTGGCGGTCTCAAAGCAATGGTTAGCGGGCTCGGCCATCTCATGGCGTCGCTAGTCGTTGAGAGCCGGCGGAGTCGGAGATTCAATACCAAAGAAAGTCTGAGGGAGAAATCCGCATGACTGGCAGTAGAGTTTTCTTCGGCGTTTCGATCGCAGTGATGGCGTTAGCGCTTACGGCATGTCCGGAGCGCACGCGCGTGGCTGACATAACCAGCGATCCGGGCCGCTATAGCGACAAGGAGGTGACGGTCGTCGGGCGAGTGACGGGACATTCCTACGGCGCGTTGGGGAAAGGGGTCTTCGAGATCGACGACGGCACGGGCCGAATCTGGGTGCTCGCCGAAGAACACGGCGCCCCCAGCAAGGACTCCTACGTTGGCGTGACCGGCCGAGTAGTTCCGGGACTCACTTACGGCGGGCGCAACTACGCGACGGCCATTCGCGAGACGCGGCGCCGAACACGCGAGAACCGGTAGCCGGTTGTTACCAGCCCAGGCTCTGTAGCAACTCCGCCCACGGGTTGCGTCCAAGCACGTAATGGTAAACGAGCGCGCCCAGCCATCCGTGTGAGACGGCTTGTGCCCAGAGACTCGGCCAGCGTTGATAGAAAGCGATCCAGACGACTGCCGCCGTCGTCGTGAGAACGGCCAGACTCCAGTCGGGAACGTGGACGAGTCCAAACAACGCGGCGCCGATCAGCGTCGACGCCGCGCGGTTCCTCGAAAGTCGTTCGAGATTCGAGTAGATCAGCGGACAGAGCAGGAGTTGCTGAATGAGTCCCCACGCCGGATAGAGCGCCATCAGGTAGAAGAAGCCTGCCGACGGAGCGGGGCGGCCTCGCAACAAACCGTATCCGACCATCAGTAACCCCGCCACGAGCAGAAACACTCCGTTGGCGGCAGCCGCTGGCCGTATCGTATCCAGACGCATACCCCAGTCGCGCGCCTGTCCGGGCTCGCGGAGCCGCCAGACGACATAGGCCGCCCACCCGATCACCACGGCGGTGATGTAACACGCTCGGAGCTTGAGCGCAGTGTCAAAGACCAGATGGCCTGCGCCAGTCAGAGAGACCAGGATCAATTCCACCCACGCGCGTTTCATCGCCGGGCATTCTCACATGGAGGTGGGGACTCAACAACCTCACTTGCGCTTCACTGATCCAGCTTGAAGATGAACGTGATGACCCCGGTCGCCTGGACGGGCACCCCGTTGAGCAAGGTCGGTTGAAAGCGCCACCCCCGAGCAGCTTCCACCGCCGCCCTTATCAGCAAAGGATGGCCGCTTATTGCGCGCGCTGACTCAACCCTGCCGTCCACTCCTACGATGATCTCGACGGCCACTGAGCCTTGCACGTGGATCTGCTGTGCAGGCCTTGGGTAGGGTGGGGCTACACGCGTGAGGGCTCGTCCTTGCAGAACCTTCGACGGGATTCTCACAGGCCCCTGCGGCATCTGGGACTGAGCCGGTTGTGTGCGCACTACCTGTGGAGGCGGCGGTGGCGCGTCTCCGCCGGAACCCGCCCCTCCGACGTTAGGTCCTATGCCCCCCGGTATGCCGAAGGGGTCGCCTCCGTCTCCGTGCCCCGGCCCGACGTTTCGTTGGTCAATCGGCACGAAGTTCGGCGGGCTGGCGGGCTGCTGGGTGCTCGCCCTCGCAATGATGTCCTCAAGTGACAAAGGGCGTCGCGAATCGGATGCCGACGTGGTTTCTCCAGAATGATCCGCGGGCGGCCTTGGATCACGCCCCAGTTTCGGGGGCGGCCCCACGAGTATGGTCTTCGTACCCACGTCAGCCAGCCTGGGCGACTCAATCATCACCGAGATCGCCAGGACCGACGCGACGACCAAGAGATACGTCATCGAGGTGCCGGCGAAGAACTTGATTGTCCTTCCGCTGCGGCGGGTCGCGCTGGAAATGATCAGCTTTTCAAACATAACGATTCTCCTTCACACCGCGTAATCGCCTCGCCGCGCCGGGCACACCCATGGCGTGGTGAAGCAAGCAGCGGCGTTCGTTAGTGGCGCTCGGATGAGTTGTAGCTGGCGCTCTTGGAAGGATGAAGTGACGGCCGACGAACGCAACAGATGAGGGGTGAGGGGTGACGCGGAAGCCATGCTCGCGCGTCATCCCTCGGGGTTCCTTCAGCCGCCGACGTCGACTTTTTCTACGAACAGGACTATGCGAGTAGAGACGGCCCGGCCTTCTACATAAGCCGGCTGAAAAGTGCGATTGCCCAGCGACCACCATAGCTGCTCGACAAGGTGCGGGTCGCTCGGCTCGCCCAGTATGTCGACCAACTGTGCGCGGCCGTCAGGCGAGACCTCGACCATTGCCGCAAGGCCCTCGTCGCCCGGCTTGCTGTACGCGATGTGGCTGAAGCTGACCAGCGCGCCGTTGTCGAGCACGCGCGGCAACTCGTATGAGTGCCCGGCGCTGCTCAACAGCGCATCCGCGGGCAGATCGTTGTAGCTGTGAAACTCCAGATCCGAGCCCCGGACGATCGGCGTTATCGATGCCTCAACCGGCGTCGGCCCTCCAGCCGGTATTGACCTCGCCGCCGAGATGAACATCCCGAACAGCACGGCCGACATCAACGTCCCGGTCGCGTAGGAGACCACTCGCGGGTTCAGCCTGGCGAGCCATTCTACGAACCGCTGCTCAAGGGTGATCTCTCCACTGACGCGCCGCCCGACGGCGGTCATGATGTAGCTGCGAAGCTCTCTCGGCGACTCAGGCCGATGTGTCCTCTTTAACATCGACGTTGCCCGCTCCAAGTCCCCAACGTAGTCACGACACTCAGAGCATTCCGCGACGTGAAGCCGGCACTCGCCCGCCTCTCTTTCTCCCAATTCTCCGTCCAGGTATTCAGAAGCTATTGATTTGAAACTCTTGCACTTCATAACACCACGATCCGATCTACATCAGTTCCTTGACGCGCCGCCGGAGTTCGTCCCGGCCGCGCGCGATGCGTGATTTGACTGTGCCCATCGAGATGCCGAGCGTTTCGGCGATCTCCTCGTAGGACATTTCTTCAATCTCTCGGAGAGTCAGCGCTACTCGGTACTCGAGCTTGATCTCTCCGAGGGCGGCGATGACGCGGCTCTCGCGTTCGCCGTCTATAGCCATCTGCTCGGGCGTCGCCGCCGAGCTTGAGAGCGTGCCGCCAACGGTGTCGTTACGCTCTCCGCGAGTGAGATCGAGCGACACGGTTTCGTTCCTTCGCCGCCGCCGCCACCAGCGCTGCTGGTTCATCGCCTGGTTTATTGCGATGCGGTATATCCATGTCTTGAGTCCCGATTCACCGCGAAACCTGCCCAGACCGCGGTAGACCTTCAGGAACGTCTCCTGCGCCGCGTCGCGCGCCTCCTCGGCGTCTCCCAGCAAGCGAAGGCAAAGAGAATAAACGGGCCGCTCGAACTGCGAGACAAGGTCCTCGAACGCGCTGAGGTCCCCCTCGCGCAAGCGAGAGAGCATGCCCGCCTCGCGGCCCTGATCGAGCGATCTCGTCTCAAACTCGAGCCGTGCGAGCGTCGTTTGCTCCAGTGCGGCCATATCCCCAGATGACATCGGCGCTCCTGTGTTTCGTGGGGACCGGATAGGGCCACCGCTCGATCTTCTCGAGAGCCGAGCGCCGTTGTAGCTCCAAGCTGAGCGGGCGATGACCCTTCACCTCACTTGTCACTATGGTTAGACACCCTGTCCAGCCATTAGGTTCCCCCAACTCCTGCATTATACCGCCTCCTGGTGATCGGTTGTTAGAGTCTTCGATAGTCTGCGGCAAGTCGGCGCGTTGACAACGCGCGCGACCGGCGGCTATGTTGTCGTTTGCGCTTAACGGCCCCGACGCCGTCCTTATCGTGATGCGCCGCGGGGTCAGAATCCAGGAGGCTTCAGGTTGGCAAGAGCAGGCAAGAAGAAGGGCCGGGTTCGTATCAAGGACATCAAGTACAGTCACGACCCGATGATCCGCCTATACTATGTGACCCAGGACTGGCTCCAGGAGCGCGGGCGACCGATCCTCATCGGCATCGGCATCGTCGCCGGACTCGTCGCGTTGTACGTCGTCGGCAACTACTTTTTCTCGGCCCGGGCGGACAAAGCAGGCGCCGCATTCACCCAGGCGCTCGAGAAATTCAACGCGCAGGTGACCGACACGCCGCCGGTGGATCAGCCCGGGAAGTTCTACAGTGACGAGAAGGTGAAGTGGCAGGAGGCGAGTGAGGCGTTCGAGCGCGTCGCTGCCGATTACCCCGGCTACTACGGCGCGATCGGGCGGTACTACGCGGGGGTGGCGTATCTCCACTTCGACCGCGACAAGGGACTGGCGATGCTCGGGCAAGTAGTCGAGAAAAAGGAACAACCCGCCTGCGATTTCGCCGAGTTGGCGCTGGCCGAGAACTACGCCGCCAATGGCGAGACCGACAAGGCGATCCCGCTGTACGAAAAGCTGGCGGCTTCGGCGTATGTTCCCGCAACCGCCGTCAACCTCGGACGAGCCCGCGCGTATGAAAAGACCGGCGACACGCAAAAGGCCGTTGAAGCCTATGTCGAGGTAGCCAGGGAGGGCAGCACTTCTCCGGCGTGGGAGGAGGCGAAAAAGCGGCTCACCGCGCTCGCGCCCGAGCGGCTCAAGGAACTGCCGCCCCCCGAAAGCGCGATTCCTCGGTGACGGGGCGCGTAACACTGTTGCCCTTAAAACACTCACGATAATACAATCGCGACTAGTGGCAGGCACAATCACCATTCGCCCCCCGTATGTCAAGCACGCGCTGTTTTCGGCCGTGCTGCTGACGGCCGGCGCGGCGTTCATCAGGGACGGCCTGATCGTTCCTGCAATCGCGTGCTGGGCTGCGCTGGGACCGGTCGTCATCGCGGCGGCGTCGGACCGGATAGAGTTTGATGGAACAACCATCAGGCGCAAGGGCCAGGTCGCGGCGATACTGAGGCTGTTGATCGGGCTTCAGGAGATTGCGGTCGATGACATTGAGATGATCACGACCGAAACGACGAGCGTCAGCTTCGGCGGCGGCGATGCGCGGCTCCGATATCACACTCGAATCAGCGGCGCGGGAGTCGGGCTCGTGATCCGCTCCAATCGCGCCGCCTACGTCCCGCTCATAAGGGAGTTGTTCCGCTCGGTCGGGCCGCACAAACTTGACCCCCGCTCTCAAGAGTTGTTCGAGTACTTCGAGGACGGGCGCACGCTAAAGAAAGCGCCGATCCTGAGAAGCGAGATTGCCACGATGCCGGCGCCGCTGCTGCGGCGCGTCGCGAATTCGTTGAAACTTGATGGCCGGCTGACGCAGGCTTCGAGCTATTTTCGCATTGCCTACGAGAAAGAGCCGCGCAACCCGGAGTTGCTGTACGAGATGGCGCGCTTCTTCCACTCGAGCGCCAGATCGAATGACACTAGGCTATTGCAGCGCTCGGATGCGTGCTTGCGGCTGGCCTCCCGGCTTGCGGGGGCCGAACCCGCCTTGCTTGAGCGGCTGGGCGAAGCGTTCTTCGAGCGGCTCGATTATAAGCGTGCATCCGAGTGCTTTCGGCGCGCGGCGGCAATCGAGCCGGGCAGATTCCGCGCTAACGTCGGGCTCGCGGAGATAGCGCTGCGGGATGGGAAACTTGCGCACGTTGCTCACTTCTACAACGCAGCGGCGGCGAGCCCGGACGCGGCGCTGGCGCGCGTGGCGGAACGCGAAGCCCGCTACTACCAGCGTTTGATCGGCGATGACGGGTTTCTCGAATCGGAGATCAGGCGATTACGGGCGTCGAACCAGGTTCGGTGGGCGAGGCGACTGGCGACGATGACCTTCCTAGGGGCCTTGACGGCGGCTATCACTATCATCGCGCTCGGAGTGGAAACGTTCGCGGAGGACTTCGCCTGGTCGGTGATGGCGACTTCGGCCTTAGTCTGGATCGGCACCTGGGTCGGGGCCATAGTCTTCCGCCGCCGCGACGGGTAACCCTTCGGACTTCACACGCCGCCTTCGGCATAGATTCTCGCACTCCCCACTCAAACCCGCCATGCCCACATCGAGTAACCCGCCAGGTTGAGGAATCGCGGCAGCGTGCGAGATGACTACAAATGGGATTGCTCGCCTGGAGTCTCTTGGGGCTCGGCTGGCGGAACCGGCACCCAAAGCAGCGCTCGGCGAATCACCTGGATGTTATCGGGCTGAAGTCCGATCTCGAAGGTGTCGTACTCGTTGGCTAGTTTGAGGTATTCGTCGTACAGCTCGCGCAGCGCGTCGCTGGCTTCCTGCTCGACGCAAGCGAGGTCTTCGCGCAATTCTGCTTCGTCAGGTTTGTAGGGCTCCTCGTCGGCTCTTGGGCCGGTGCTGCCGAAGACCGTTCCCGCCATGGTGGAGAACATCGCGGCCAGGCGATTTTCACTTTCAAAGAAGCGAAGCTTGTGCGAGATCAGACGCTCGAAGCTCAACTCTTCCGCGTGCGAGCCGCGAGCCGAGTGGGCCTCGCGTATCTGCTCGAGTTGAAGTTCGTAGATGCTGCGCAGCCGTCTAAGTTCGGGCTCGATGCGTGCGAGGGCCGCCTCCGCGACTCGCGGTAGAAAGTCTTCCAGCGCATCGCCGGGCGGAGAAAAGAGCTCGAACACCGGATTGTAATAGATCGATAGGCGCTCGCTGCGGACGAGTTTATCGATCAGATCGGCCTCGTACTGATCGATCTCGGCTTCAGTGAGCGAGTACGACCTTGGCGGAGGCGCGATGTTGGGGTCAGGCTGACCGGCAGGCCGCGACGCGTCGTCAAGAACGACTGCAGGCTCATCCCAGTCGATTGCAAGCCCGGCGGCGGGCAGCCAGGCCGTGTAGCTTCGTTCTTCCGAATGGTTGAGTCCCGCGCGAAGGCTGCGAAAATTTACTGAGAACTCGATCAGCACCGCGGGACGATAGCGGAGTCGGGCCATCGGCCCCTCATCGGCATCGCGTTCAAGCCAGTACTCGGGAATGCGTTCGCGATGGCTACTGATTGGTTCTCCTGGAGTCATAGCGGTTGAAACAAAGCGACGCGATCAGGGCATTGCGAATGACGCGCCTTCCAACTCCCACTTGGGCAAGTGCAGGCTGTCGATACTTGTTCTTACTGACTGAGTGCGATCTCTGCGGACTGCGTGGGTTCATGCCGATAGTAGAGGATACGGCTGCAACTGTCGCAGGTAATCAACCGGTCTCCCCTGCGCACGTCGCTGACGATCTGGGGCCGGATACGCATGCGGCAGGCCGTGCAGATTCCGTCGCGCACTTCGGAGAGCGCCTGCCCGCGGCGGATTCGGGCGACGCGATCATATGTGGCCAGAAGGTGTTTTGGAATCTGCTTGCCGAGCCGCTCGCGGCGTTCAGCGAATGCTTGCATCTGACGGTTCGCCTCGTCCCGCTCTCTGTCGAGCGATGCCAGCATCTCGTCAGTCTCGGCCCGTTTCCGGTCGACATCCGGGGCATAGACCTTCAATTCGGCTTCGAGCTTTTCGAGCTCCTCCATCTCCTTGAGGATTTCGGTTTCGAGCGCGCTGATATGCTTCTTGGCCGCGTCGATTTCGCGCAGCGCGGCGGCATACTCTTTCTCGTTTCGCACGCGCATCTTGTCCTGGGTGTACTTCTCGTGGTGTTGTTGAGTGGTAGCCAGGTCGAGCTCCAACTGCTTCCGGTGATTCAGAATCTCTTCGTGTCTGCTCTTTATTGCCAGGAACTCGCTCGCGTATTGTCTGAACTCGCTCTCTATTCGATCCCGCTCCGCCGGGATCGTCGAGAGCCTCTCCGCTGTACTTTGAAGCTGTACGTCGAGTTCCTGGAGCTCGATGAGCTGACTCAATTCAAGGCTCACAGGGTTCCTCCAAAATTAATCACGCAGAAGTCTACTACAGAGATTGATGGGACTCAAGGAAGGCACAACCCTCCAACCCTCCAGTCATCGAGAAGATGATGAGACTCGCAGCGAGTGATTCGCGAATTCGACGCGTCCGCCGCTTGACACCTCCGACGTCGCGCCTTGCGCCTCTTGCGCCGGCTGCCTTCCAGATGACTCGCCTCAGTGCTAGAATGGCGGCGCTCATAAAATAATCCGGCGACAGCCTGGATCACCCCAGACAAGTCTGGAGTAAAGCTCGGCGGCTATTTGCCGCGTTGCGGTCTCATACGCCTTTGGCCATTCTGAATACCGCTCGGCCGTCAGGAGGTGTCAATATGCGGGAGTTGACGGTTGGAATCGGGGGCGCGGCAGGAGACGGACTGGATAAGGCCGGCGATACGCTGGCAAAGACGGCCTCTCGCGCGGGCCTCTACGTCTACGCCTACAACAGCTATCAGTCGGTGATTCGCGGCGGGCACATCTGGCTGCGAGTCCGCGTTGCCGAACAGAAGGTCCACTCGCACGGAGACAGGCTCGACGTGCTGATCGCGCTCAATCAGGATTCGATCGAGCGCCACGCGCCGGAAGTCTTCGCGGGCGGCGCGATCATCTACAACTCGGACAAGCTGAAGCTCGACCCGTCGCTGGTGCGCGACGGCGTCTTGCCCGCGCCGTTGCCCATAGCGTCGCTAACCAAGCCGTTTGGCAAGGTCCAGCCGGTCATGCAGAACACCGTTGCGCTGGGCGCGCTGTTCTTCCTTGCCCGCCTCGACTTCGACACCGCAGCGGGCGTGCTTGCCGATACGTTCCAGCACAAAGGACAGGCAGTCATCGATCAGAACGTCGCCATCGCGCGAGCCGGATATGACTACGCCAAAGAGAGCTTCGTTCAACTTTGCGATGACTGGAAGTTCACCGGCGTCCGGCGTCCGTTCATCACCGGCAACGAAGCGTTTGCGCTAGGCGCGGTGGCCGCCGGCTGCAAGTTTTACTCCGCCTATCCGATGACCCCAGCGTCTTCGATACTTCACTGGATGGCGTCGCACGCCGACCGTTGCGGCGTCGTCGTCAAGCAATGCGAGGATGAGCTGGCCGTGGTCAACCTCGCGATCGGCGCCGGCCACGCCGGAGTCCGCGCGATGTGCGCGACGTCAGGAGGCGGATTCGCGTTGATGACCGAAGCTATCGGCCAGGCGGGAATGACAGAGACCCCGGTCGTGATAATCGAAGTGCAACGAGGCGGGCCCTCGACCGGCGTGCCTACGAAAACCGAACAGGCGGACTTGAATCAGGTGTACGGCGCGTCGCAGGGCGATTACCCGCGATGCATAATCGCGCCGACGACAACTGCCGATTGTTTCCATACGGCGGTTGAGGCGTTCAACCTGGCGGAGAAATACCAGCTCCCGGTGACGATCATCAGCGATCTGCTCTTGAGCGAACACCCGGAAACGATCGAGGCCGGCGCGCTACAGTACGACGTTCCGGTCGAACGCGGCGAAATCGTCGGCAACTGGCCGGAATCGAACGGCAAGTACAAGCGATATGCGTTCACTCGATCCGGAGTGTCGCCGCGCGCATTGCCCGGCACTGATAACACCGTATACGTTGCGGCCACCGACGATCACGATGAAGAAGGCATACTGATAAGCGACGTGTTCACATCGCCCGCGGTGCGCCGCAAGGTCCAGGAAAAGCGGATGCGCAAGATGGACGGGCTGCTCCGGGAGTTGCCGCCTCCCGTGCTCGAAGGCCCGCCCGACGCCGAGGTCACGCTAATCGGCTGGGGATCGAGTTACGGGGTAATCCGCGAGGCCATCGAACAACTGGCCGCTGAGGGCATCCGCGCCAATCAGCTTCACTTCAAGTATCTTCATCCGTTTCATTCAGCCGAGGCCCTCGATATGCTGCGGCGCTGCAAGAAGACGATTTGCGTCGAGGCGAATTATTCGGGCCAGTTCGCCCGGCACCTTCGCGCGGAGACGGGCTTCACGGTCGAGGACCATATTCGAAAGTACGACTGCGAGCCGTTCGAGCCTCGTCAGATCGCCACCGAGGTTCGCGCGATTATTGAAGGCCGCGAGCGCTCGCTCGATCTGACCGAAGATGAGGCGCGGGAGATGGCTTATCACTACATTCGCACGAGGCTGCCGGAGACGATGAGGCCGGGCAACGTTTCGCGCCGCGAGGCTGACGGGCTCGACGAGCCGGCCTGGGAGGTCGAGATTGTGTCACGCGAGACGGCCGAGAAGCGCGGCGAGTTGCTTATCGGCGTCGAGACCGGGACGACCTACTGGTGGCGCCCCGTCGAGTGATCGCATAACCAGTTTCTTTGCGAGGTGATCGGGAGGGAGACATGGCTACTGTTGTGCAACTGCCGATTGAACTGTACGAGAGCGCGGTCGATCCGGACTGGTGTCCGGGTTGCGGCGACTTTGGCGTTTTGAAATCGCTGAAGATGGCGGCTTCGAGGCTGGCGATAAACCCGAAGGATATGATGGTCGTATCCGGCATCGGGTGCTCGTCGAACCTGCCGGGGTTCATTCACGCTTACGGCGTTCATAGCCTTCACGGCCGGGCGGTGGCCGTAGCGGAGGGAATCAAGCTCGGCAATCACGATCTGCACGTTGTGGTGACGGGCGGCGACGGCGACGGCTACGGTATCGGCATCGGCCATTTCATTCACGCGATGCGCCGCAACATCGACATCACCTACGTCGTGATGAACAACCAGATTTATGGCCTCACGACGGGGCAGGCGTCGCCGACGACGATGAAGGACATGCGAACGAAGTCGACTCCGCGTGGGAATGCCGAGCTGCCGATCAATCCGATCGCGCTCGCGCTGGTGTCGGGGGCGACCTACGTTGCGCGCGCTTTTTCCGGCGACCCCGACCACATGTCCCGGATGATTGCGGGCGGCATCGAACACCGAGGCTTCGCGCTGATCGACGTCTTCAGTCCGTGCGTCACCTACAACAAACTCAACACCTATCCGTGGTTTCGCGAGCGGGTCTACAAACTTGAAGGCGAGCCCGGCTACGACGCATCGGACGTCAGGGCCGCGGTCAACAAGTCATTCGAGTGGGGCGATCGCATTCCGATAGGATTGTTCTTCGCCGGCCTGCAGCCGACCTACGAAGACAGCGAGCCGGCGTTCAAGAAAGGCCCGCTGGCCCATCAACCGCTGGGCCTCGATCGCGCGGTCTTCGATGAGTTCGTGGAGGAGTTCGCCTGATCGAGATCAGATCAGGGTGTTGCTAGAACTCCGCAAGCGCCAGCCCTCGGTCCGGCCCTTGATGAATGACCTGCCAGCTAAGCGCCTTCCCTCGGACCTCTGCTAGACGCCTCTGACAGTGCTCGTCGGTCATATGTGTCCAGAGAATCCAGACTTTCTGTCCGGGCTGGGGGAGCCGCGTTTTCGTCTTTAGCATGACCTTCGTCACGGGCAGAGGTTCAGGCAGGCTCTTGACCTGCGCCACGGAGCAAGGATGCACCCAGACGATGTTTGCCACCTCTGGTTTGATCAACGGCAACATCGGCCGAATATTCTCCGAAGGCTCCTCTCGGATGAACTTCACGTACCTGTGACCCGAGTATGCCGCAACGACGGCGATACAGACGTACAGCAGCAAGGGCGCGATTTTGCGCGTCTTCCAATAACCGAGAATGAACAAGGCTCCCTCCACGGCTAGTATCTGTGTGTGCACCTGCGTAAAAAGCACGAGCCTGCCTGCGCAGATTGGGTAGTTCACGAGCAGGCTGGCCAAGATAACTCCAACCAGCAAAACCAGTGAGCCGAGCGACCGGGAACCCCAAGACTGATTACCGGAATCACCTTCACCCCGCCTCCACCGCTTCACCACCTCAAACGCGCCAAGGGCCTGTAGCGGCGCAATGACTGCAATGACCAGCGGCATCAGACGGCCGAGGTGCCAGCCCCAAAAGAAATCCCCCACGAGGAGCGGCGCACTGCCAGGCGCTTGCAACAGACGTGAGCGGAGTATGCAGTGGTTCCAGTAGTGTGTCAGGTCAGCACCCTGCCTATAGTCAATCGCCAGAAAACTGGTTACTCCAAGGGCCAAAGGTATCAGTATGGCGCAGACTCCGGACCAGTGCGCGCGGAAGCTGTGGCGGCGGCCGTGGTGCAAGTACCATCCCACAGCTCGCGCCCCTAAGGCCATCGGGTACGTGTATGACAGGAAACAGGGGAGGGCGAGCATCACCAGTTTGAGCCTGTGCCTGCCATCCGCCACGGCGTCCCGAAACAGATCGTCATCGAGTAGAAAGGGCGCGAGCGCGAGCATTACGTCGAGCGAGTATTGTTTGAGTTGGATCGCCTGGTTCAGCCAAAAGACCGACCCAACTAGCAGGGCGGCGCCGAGCAGACCGGCCTGTAAAGACCCCGCCGATCGTTTACCCAGCAGCCGCGCCCAAAGAACCGTTCCGACGATAAAACTCAGCGACGGGACGAGCCGTAACACCCATATCTTGTAGCCCAGAATTTCGCGGAGCGCACCGATGCCCAGCAAATAAACGCGGGGGAAATACTCACCGCGCCCCAGCCGGGAGAAAATGCTGTGCAGCGAAGGATCGCGGAGCGAACCGGCAATGACGGCCTCATCGAGCCAGAACGAGGGCGCATACAAGTAGCGGATTATGCAGGCCAGGATCACCGCGACGGCAGACACCCACATCGCCGCACGCGCCCAGCGTGCATATCTGACCGTCGACTGGTTTGAGCTTTTCAAACCAAAGAGCCTCACGTGAATATCGCCGCCAGCACTTTGGCACGAAAGGTGACCTTGGCGCGAGAAGCAGTTGACGCCAGTGCCAGAACGGTCGTCGTGATCTGGCTTGCACAAACTTGCCCACCATAGTTGCGGCGAGCCGTCGCGTTTCTCTTTGCGTCAGGGGCGGGAGGACCGAAATCACCCTGGACAGGAAGGCGCAGGGTGCTTGGCAACGCAACTTGCTAGCGGCGGAACTGGACAGTCGTCAGCTCCTCGTCGCCGCCGCCCCCGTATCGAGAGTGTCGACATCTCTTTCGTCAACGCAGCAGTTCACCCGGGGCAACATGGAGATCGTCAATGTCCCGGCTCTCTAAAAGTTGGATGGTGAGCGTGTCGAATGAACACCGTCGTTTTCGATCGCCGTGTACGCGTCGCGCGGGAACAGCCCTAGCCACGGGTCCGACGACGGAGTCAGGAACAACTCGGAATAGACCTTCTCATTCAAGCCGCGCACATCTTTCGTCCAGTCGCCCGCGACAAACCACCCGTGAAGCTTCGCTTCGACAAGATACTTGTTACGCGCCGTGTCTTCAGCGATCGCGCGTTCGAGGTTGCGGATGACGCCCTCGAATTTTTCCCGATCAGCGTAAGCGCCGGGGTTCTTGCTGCGGATCAACGACCGGCTGCTGCCGTCGAGCCTCGCATCCGCCGAGTAAAGCTCACCGATCCTCGCCCACGCCGCGTCGTCCGCCGTTGGGTCGAGCGCGCGCGGATTGGAGGAGGTCCCTCGAAGGACTGGCCGCTCGACGACCATCATCTTCGTTATCGCCCCGCGAGCGGCCTGTTCGGCAGTGGGAGACACATCGGGAGCTGCCGCCGGACGCGCATCGCGACTTGGCGGTGTTGCGATCCGGGCCTTCGCGAGGTCTGCCGCCCACTCGCCCTCGAGTTCCCCGACGCGAGCCTTGTGATACTCGCGAAGCAGCGCCTCACGTTCTTGCGCGCTGCCGGCGTTGGCGCATGTCGACGCGGCGTGCTCGGCGCTCGCGAGCACTCGCAGAAACGCGCGAGCACCGTACAAGCCGGGCAACGCATCGACGGGCCGGCCTTCCAGGTCGAGCACGTAGTGGATGCTGTTGCCGGTCAAGGTTCGTTCGAGCTTCCGGCCGTCGCCAAAATCTATCGTGACCTTCGGAACCGGCCGCACCGATTCCCAGTGAAGGACGAAACGCTCGCGCAGGAACCGCGAGACTTCGGCGTTCGAGTAGAGCGTCGTGCGGAAGAACCGGCTGTTGGCGCAGCTCAGGTCTTCATCAAGACGCCCGAGCAATCGAAGCGAGAGGATTGGCTTGCGGCTCATCTTCGCGGCAGCCTTGGCGCGAACGAAGTCCGTGTACCA